>NZ_SODI01000001.1:1426303-2139454 GCF_004365915.1 Cryobacterium psychrophilum | reverse complement strand
GTAGCTCATGGTGACGTGATGCAGCACCGCGCCGCTGCCGAGCCGCTTCTGCGCGGCCCCGCCGATCTTGCCCTTGGGACTCGTGATGTCATTGAGGGGCTGGTAGGAGGCGTCGATTCCGAGCGATTTGAGGGCCGTGATGACCCATTCGTCGAGGAAGGCATAGGAATCGGCGAAGGTCATCCCGTGCACGAGGTCGGCCGGAGCGTAGATGGAATACGTGATGACCGAACCGGCCTCCATGAACATGGCGCCGCCGCCACTGATGCGCCGCACGACCGTGAACCCGAACTTGGCGGCATTCTCCGGGTCAACCTCGTTTCGGAGCGACTGAAAGCTACCGATGACAACGGCTGGCTCATTCCATTCCCAGATGCGCAGGGTGGGCTGGCGCCTGCCCTCGCCGACCTCGATCGCGAGCACCTCATCGAGCGCCAACTGCAGGACCGGAGAAACAGCCTTGCCGTGGATGACCTGCCAGTCGTAATCACGCCAGCTGCTGGCCTGCACGAGTGAGCGCCGAATGGTAACGGCAACGGCCTCAGGGGTGAACCCCAGCAGAACCGCATTCTCCGGCAACGCCGCCCGCACCGCCGCGGCGATGGCTTTGGCGTCGCTGTCTGCGGCCATCCCGGAGACGGCCGCGTTGATGCTGTCGAGAGCGTCGTCCGGTTCGAGGAAGAAATCACCCGCCAAGCGAAAATTGGTGATCGTGTTGTCCACGACGTCGAGATCAACCACGACAAGTTTGCCGCCAGGAACTTTATATTCACCGTGCATAGCGCCAGCCTAATCCTCCGGGGTGGGCGCGCCGGTCGCCCCCGGCTGGGAGCCGGGGACCCGGGCGGCGAGCCAGGCCACGAGGTCGGCGAAAACCTCCACGCGGTTCGTCTCGTGGAAGACCTCGTGCCTGGCGCCGTCGTACACGATGAGGTGCAGGTCACGCAGCCCGGATCGTTCCGCATAGGCCTTCAGCAGTTTGAGCGCGCTTCGTTCACCGCCCACCGTGTCGTCACTGCCCACGAGCATGAGAATGGGCAGGTCAGCGCGTAGATTTCGCGCCGGCCGACCATAGAGTCGTGCGGCTTCGCGCAGCCCGAACAGCCGCGCCAACGGGGTGCTCGTGGTGATCGGATCGGCCACGAAGGCCTCCGCCACGGCCGGGTCCCGGCTCAGCCATTCCGCCCCTGTCGTACCGAGTTTCTTATGCCGGCGATTGAGGTCGCCACCATCGAGGTAGCCCGGCATGCGGTAGGCCGTGCCGCTCAGCACGATGGCGGCGTACTCGTCGGCATGATCGTTCACGATCGCCTGCGCCATGAACGAACCCCAACTGTGCCCGAGCAGCACCAACGGCAGCTCCGGGTGCGCCGAGCGGATGATCCCGCTCAGTTGATGCACATCGCGCACGGCCGCCCGCAGCCCGCCCGCCCCGAGCCGACCGAGCTTGCTCCGGTCGCCGTGGTGCTGGGTGAGACCGGTCTGTCCGTGACCCAGGTGGTCATCGGCATAGACGGCATAGCCGGCGGCGTTGAGGGCCTCCGCGAGTTCGCGGTGGCGAAGCGCATGCTCTCCCACCCCGTGCACGATCTGCGCGATGCCGACGGGTTGGTCGACGGGCCAGACGTAGTAGGTAACGACCAGACCCGATTCATCCGTGTATGTAGGCACGGGACCATACTGACACCCCGGCGCGACGGCGAACCCGCGTCAGGCGCTTTTCTTCTCGACGAGGGAATAATTAGCACGGCTAATTAGCTGGAGCAATGAGACATGCTAATAAAATCCACGCCACACGCCTCCGCGGATCCCGCGGGCCACCAGAGCACCATCGCCGAGCTGAGTCACGACTTTCGCTTGGCAAACGGCCGATTGGCCCGCCGCTTGCGTCAGGAAAAGGCCGCTAACGAACTCAGCGCCAGCCAATTCTCCGCGCTCGGCGCCCTGTTCGTGGAGGGCTCGCTCACGCTGAGCGCGTTGAGCGACCGGGAACACGTGACCCCGCCGTCGATGAGCCGCACCGTCAACGCGCTCGTCAAAGCCGGCCTCGTGCACCGCGCAGTGTCGTCGAATGACGCACGCAAGGTGGAACTGACCGCGACGGAGGCCGGGCTCACGCTCATGCGCGAGACGCGCAGGCGCAGAGATGCCTGGCTCGCCCAGCGGGTGATCACCTTGAGTGACGAGCAACGACAGATCTTGGCCGAGGCGACGGTGATCATGAGGGGGCTCGCGGACAGTTGAGTGCCATGTTCCGCTCGCTGAGCGTTGTCAATTATCGGATCTGGCTTGCCGGCGCTCTCGTGTCGAATATCGGCACCTGGATGCAGCGCACCGCTCAGGACTGGATCGTGCTGACCCAGCTGACCGACTACAACGCCACGGCCGTGGGCATCACCATGGCCCTGCAGCTCGGCCCGCAGCTCGTTCTGATGCCGTGGTCAGGGCTCATCGCCGACCGGTTCGACCGGCGCAGACTGCTCATCCTCACCCAGGCCCTCATGGGCCTGCTCGCCCTCGGTCTGGGCATTCTCACCGTGACCGGCACGGGGCAACTCTGGCACGTGTACCTGTTCGCGCTTGGCCTCGGCGTCGTCGCGGCCATTGACGCGCCGGCCCGGCAAACCTTCGTCTCGGAACTCGTTTCCGAAGACAACCTTTCCAACGCCGTCGCGCTCAACTCGGCGTCCTTTCACGGGGCACGCCTCATCGGCCCCGCTGCGGCGGGCCTGCTCACGGTCGCCATCGGCGCGGGGTGGGTGTTCATGATCAACGCGCTGACGTTCGCCGCGACCGTCCTCGCCATGTTTCTGCTGCGCACCGCCCAACTGCGCGCGTCTCCCAAGGCCGCTCGTAAGCGTGGCCAGCTGCTGGCCGGGTTCCGCTACGTTCGGGGTCGTCCCGACATCATCGTCGTCCTGATCGTGGTCTTCCTGATCGGCACCTTCGGCCTCAACTTCGCCATTTTCACGTCCACCATGGCCACGCTCGAATTCGGCATGGGGGCCACCGAGTTCGGCATCCTGAGCTCCATCATGGCCGTGGGCGCCGTCATCGGCGCGCTCCTCTCCGCGCGTCGCAGTCGCGCTCGCCTGCGCCTCATCGTTGGCGGCGCCGCTCTCTTCGGGGTCGCCTGCGCCGTCTCCGCGCTCATGCCCACGTATGCCAGCTTCGCCGTGTCGCTGATCTTTGTGGGGTTGTCATCGATCACGCTCATGACCACGGCAAACGCGTACGTGCAGACCTCAACGCGACCGGAGATGCGCGGCAGGGTGATGGCACTGTACATGGCCATTTTCGTGGGGGGCACCCCGCTCGGAGCACCTCTCGTGGGGTGGGTGACCGACACGTTCGGTCCGCGCTGGGCGCTCGGCGTCGCCGCGGCATCCGGTCTGCTCGCCGCCGCAACGCTGCTGTTCTGGATGATCAGGTACCGCGACCTGCGGGTTCACGTGCGCCTCCGCACGTCACCACGGGTGCGCGTGCGTCACTCCGGCGACGGGCTGAACCTCGAGCCGGACAACGACACCGATGCCGGCCCCGGGCTCGAATCCGACCGTGACACCGCCACGCGCGAGATCGCGATCGTGGAGGCCACGGCCCCACGCTGATCAGCAGCGCGTGAACGCACCCTGGTTGCTGCCCGGCGAGGACCCTCTGCATCTCGACATCACCCACCAGCGTCCACGGGGCATCCGCCCGCCCGATACACGGCAGGCGGATGCCGCCAGGAGCGTTACCGAACGCCGCCCATGAGCTTGAGGACCGGGCGAGCAATCAGGGCGAGGAGCAGCCCGAGCACGATGGCGACGCCGCCGAGCACACCGAAGTACACGGTCTCGGGCACGGTGGCGTACCACTGGGCGAGCAGCCCGGACACGGCGGAACCGAGCGCGACGGACAAGAAGAACAACGCCACCATCTGGGTCTTGAAGACGCTCGGTGCGAGCTTGGTGGCCACCGACAACCCCACCGGTGACAGGAGCAGCTCGGCGATCGTGAACACGAAGAGGATACCCACGAGCGCGAGCAGCGGCGTCGAGTTGTCGCCACCACCCACGAAGGGCAGGAACAGCAGGAACGCGACGCCCATGACACCGGTGCCAATGGCGAACTTGAGGGGTGTCGATGGCTGCTTCGTACCCCAGCGGGTCCAGAGCGCGGCAAAAACGCCCGACAGCAGGATGATGAAGACCGGGTTGATCGACTGCACCCACGCCACCGGCATCTGCCAGCCGAAGAGACCACGGTCGAGTCGGTCCACGGCATAGAGCGTGACGACCGTGAACTGCTGCTGGTAGAGCGACCAGAACGCAGCGCTGGCGATGAAAAGCGGAATGAACGCGAAGACACGGTTGCGCTCGATACCGGTGATCTGACGGTTGCTGAGAATCAACACGAAGTAGGTGATGGTGGCCACGATGGTGAGGCCGATCACGATCGTGACCAGATTGCTCGCGGTGATGACGCCGGTCATCACGAGCAGCACGATCACGGCGAGCGTCGCAAGGGCGAGCGCCCCATAGGCGGCAAAGCGAGCCCGTGGCAGCGGATTGTGCACGACGCGCGCGGAATCGGGAAGACGCGTGCGACCGAGGGAGTACTGCACGAGACCGATCGCCATACCGACAGCAGCCAGGCCGAAGCCGAAGTGGAAGCCGAGGGTGGTCTGGAGGAGTCCGGTGAGGATGGGCCCCATCAGCGCGCCCAGGTTGATGCCCAGGTAGAACAGTGAGAACCCGGCGTCGCGGCGGGGGTCATCGGCCGAATAGAGCGTTCCGACGACCGAGGTGGCGTTGGCCTTGAGGCCACCGCTGCCGACGGCCACGAGAATCAGGCCGGTAGCGAGCCCCGCGATGCCGGGGATGAACGCGAGCGCGATATGTCCGATCATGATCACGATCGCACTGTAGAAGAGCACCCGTTCGCTGCCGAGCAGGCGATCGGCGATCCAGGCACCGAGGATGGTGGACAGGTACACGCCACCACCGTAGGCGCCCACGATCCCGGCGGCTGTCGCCTGCGGGATCCCGAGGCCGCCCTCGGCCACGGTGTAGAACAGGTACAACAGCAGGATGCCCTGCATGCCATAGAAAGAGAATCGTTCCCACATTTCGACGCCGAAGATGTTGGCGAGGGAACGAGGCTGTCCGAAGAATCCGCGATCTTCATCGGAGC
Organism: Cryobacterium psychrophilum; assembly: GCF_004365915.1. Taxonomy (NCBI): domain Bacteria; kingdom Bacillati; phylum Actinomycetota; class Actinomycetes; order Micrococcales; family Microbacteriaceae; genus Cryobacterium; species Cryobacterium psychrophilum. Next base: position 2,134,276 of record NZ_SODI01000001.1, on the reverse strand, counting down.
TGACGGTCGTTGCTGCGGATTCAGCTTCATTGGTGATGTTGCTCATTTAGCTGACCTTACCGCGCGCCCCCTGCTTGGAAGCTGACGATGGCCGCGCGGGGCCACCACCAGTGCACGGCAAGTGCTCGGCCCGCTGCGCTAGCCTGAGCGAGAGCCGCGAAATGCGGCCCCGGACGAGGGATCAGTACCCGGTACGCGACAAGACTGGCCAAGGGAGTCATTGTCATGTCCTGGATCATCCTCATCGTGTCCGGAGTCCTCGAAGCCGTCTGGGCCACGGCCCTGGGCAAATCCGACGGCCTCACCAAGTTGTGGCCCTCGGTGGTCTTCGGAGGTGCGCTCCTGCTCAGCATGGGCGGCCTGGCCTTTGCCATGCGAGACATTTCAACCGGCACGGCATATGCCGTCTGGGTTGGAATCGGGGCCGCACTCACCGTGGCTTACGCGATGGTCTTCGGCGCTGAGCCGACATCGCTCATCAAGATCCTGCTTCTCCTCGGGCTCGTGGCGTGCATCGTCGGTCTCAAACTCGTCGACGGCAGCCACTAGCCCCGGTTCCGTGGTCCGGGCACGCACAGGGCGCAGGTCCGAGGTGTGCCCTCGATCCTGTGCCCTGTGCTCTGTGCTCTAGATATCGCTGGCGGTTTCGAACATCGACAGCTGGGGGGCGACGGCCAGCAACGAACCGAGTTCGGTTGCACCATCGCCGGCTCGCCACTCACGGTAGGCCGCGTCGGCTTCGACCGACTCCCACCGCTCCATCAGAATCACGTGTGCCGGGTCTACCGAGTCGACGAGGACGTCGACACCCAGGCATCCGGCGAACGCTCGGGTCCCGGCGAGGATGTCGCGCAGCATGGCCGGCGCGCCGGTGAGCGCTTCCGGCTTCAGGCGCAGGTCGAGAAGAACTGTCAGTGCCATAGGCGCTCCAATTGTGCTGAGGGGACGAAACTCGCGCGGCGTGGTGCCTAGAAGTTGAGGATCTGGTAACCGTCGACGACGAGGTTGCGGATGCTCGCTTCGCCCTTGTTGTCGGTGAGCAGCGGCCATCCGCCTGTCTTGATCGGTTCGGTGACCGAGTGAGACGTGACGCAGAAACCGCAGGCACCCAGGATATTGTCCTGGAGCGCGACGGCGAGGGGGTTCATCTTGTGCCCGGGGTCCGAGATCGCGGCCAAGGACTCGACGCCCGATCCGTCAAAGACGATGACGACGTCATCGCCGGCCTGCTTGAACTCGAGGGCGGTCTTGAGCCCACGGTACACGCGTGAGGTGTCGGAGCCGATGGGCTCGTAGATAACGACGGCAATCTTGGATTCAGACATAACTACATACCTCCTAGGTAGACCGATCTGGCCATTGCCAACTATACCGATCTGTCTGGTAAAGTCAAAACATGGAATCCACGATCGTTGCCCCGGTGGCAAGCGCCAAGGAGCGCCTGCTTGCGTCCGCGAGTCGCCTGTTCCGCGAACGCGGTATCAACGCAACGGGAATCGACCTCGTCGTCCGTGAGGCGGGTGTCGCGAAGGCCAGCCTGTACAACAACTTCGCCAGCAAAGAGGCGCTCGTGGTGGCCTACCTGGAACAGGAACTGGACGGCTGGGTCCGGAGGGTTCGCGCCCTGGACGATCCGTCCTCCCCACGGCGCGACCGGGTGGCGGCCCTGTTCGAGGAAATTGTGCAGGCGGTCGAATCGCGAACCTTCTACGGTTGCCCGTTCACCAACGCGGTGATCGAGCTGCCGGAATGCGCGGCGGTGCGCTTGGTCGCGGAACGATACCGAGCGACGGTTCGCACGCACCTGGCCGACATTACCGCGACGGATGCCGCCTCCACGGCGGTGTCCCGTCTGGTCTTGCTCTACGACGCGGCCATCACCGCAGCGAAGGTGGGTCGCGACGCCGGCCTAATTCGCGAGGCGAGCACCATGGCACAGGAACTCGTTCCCGACACGGAGTCAGGAGAAGGCTCGCCCGTCGCGGCTGAACCCGGGGCACCGGGGCGCGGTCTAGTCTCGGGGGAGACCGTCTACCGAACGCCAGGGGCACAATGACTCATTCCACACAGGCCTTCCGCGTTGCGATCGCGCACCCGATCAGAACGCCGACCGGTGCGGAAAACCTCGTCGACCACGACGTTCCCGGGAGGCTCCTCGCGAGCATCGCGGCCACGGGACTCGACGGGGTGAGGGTGCTTGCGGTATCCGGGGCGGGCGCCGCATGAAGGCGACGATCGCGCTGGTTCTCGCCACACTCATGTGGGCCGGAAACTACGTCGTGGGCAGCATCGCGGTGCAGACCATGGCGCCGGTGGAACTCACCTGGATCCGCTGGCTGCTGGCCTGCGTGCCACTGCTGGCCCTCGCCCACGTTGTGGAAAAGCCCAACTGGCGAAAGGTGCTGCGTCACTGGCCGCGCCTCCTCTTGCTCGCAGGCCTCGGCGTGGGCGGCTACAACATGCTGCTCTATACGGCCCTGCAATACACGACCCCACAGTCCGCCTCACTCATCAACGCGGCGAACCCGGCCGTGATGGTCGTGCTCGCCGCGCTTCTGCTGCGGGAACGCATCGGCTGGCGCGGAATCGCGGGGCTGATACTCGGCCTCTGCGGAGTCGTGCTGATCATCACGAACGGCGCCCTCGCATCCGTTTTCACTCGCTCAACCAACGCGGGCGACCTGCTCATGGTCGGTGCCGTCGTGGTGTGGAGCCTCTACACGATCGTGGGCCGGGGGCTCCCGGTTCCGCCGATCACGGCCACCGCGGTGCAGGGCACCCTCGTGGCGGTGTTGCTCGCACCCGTCGCCCTGCTCAGCGGGGCAAGCTGGCCAGCGGATGCCCGGATCGGCTGGGCCGTGATCTTCATCGCAATCTTCCCCTCGATCGGCTCCTACGTACTGTGGAACTCGGCGCTGAAGAGCATCCCGCCGGGGCGGGCGGGGTTGTTTCTCAACCTGATCACCGTTTTCACTGTGATCATCGCGGTGATACTCGGCGCGCAGCTGACCGCCCCGCAACTCATCGGAGGCGTCATCGTCTTCGCCGGAGTGGCCCTGAGCACGCTGCGGCTGGCGCCCGCGAACGAGCCGCTGCCGCGGAAGCGGGAACGCATGCTGCGGTAGCCGGGGGTTGCGGAACTCGGGCGGCGAGGGAACGCAGCCGGCGCCTCTACGCTTGACCGATGAGCCTCCTTCCGCTGCGTGTCAGCCTGCCCGAGTCCGACCTGCGCGAGGCGCTCGGACCCATCGACGGGGTGGAGTTCGTCGACTGGCCGATGGAAGGGCCTGCCCCCGTGCCCAATATCGACCTCGTGGTGACGCCATACATGGGAGCCTCGAACCGCGTCGCGCACCTCGCGGGCGTCGAGACCCGGCTCGTGCAGAGCCAGTCAATCGGCTACGACGGAATCGACCGCCTGCTTCCGGCCGGCCACGTGTTCGCGAATGCGGCGACCGTGCACGAGACGTCGACGGCCGAGCTCACCCTCGCGCTCATCCTCGCGTCCCAGCGCGGAATCCCCGATTTCGTGCGCGCCGCAGAGCAGGGCGAGTGGGCGCCCGCACACCACCCGAGTCTCGCCGATCGCACGGTTCTGCTTGTGGGTTACGGCGGAGTCGGCGCGGCGATCGAGGCCCGACTGCTCGCCTTCGAGACCACGGTTGTGCGAGTTGCGCGCACGGCCCGCAGCGATGCGCGCGGCGAGATCTATGCCATGGACGCCCTCCCCACGCTGCTGCCACACGCCGACATCATCGTGATCGGCGTGCCGCTGAGCGAGTCCACCACCCGCCTCGTCGACGACGCTTTCCTCTCGCTCATGCGCGACGGCGCCCTGCTCGTGAACATTGCGCGCGGCCAGGTCGCCGATACCGACGCCCTGCTGGCGCACGCGAGCAGCGGACGCCTGCGCCTCGCGCTCGACGTGACGGATCCGGAGCCGCTGCCCCACGGGCATCCGCTCTTTGCACTGCCCAACGTGCTCGTGTCGCCTCATGTCGGCGGTGCGTCAAGCGCCATGCGCCCGCGCATGGCTCGACTCATTCGCGAGCAGATCGAGCGGATGGCGCGTGGTGACGCCCCCGTGAACGTTGTGTTGCGCAGTTAGAGCCCGACCGGGAGCGCACGGGGTCGACGTCGGTCAGTCCGCCCGGCGGGGCTCGCGCGGCTCAGCCCGGCGCTCGGCCAGGTGCTCGCCAAAGAAGGCCTCGATCCGTTGCCAAGCGTCGGCAGCGGCCTCGGGGTCGGGCCCCGCGCCCAGGATGCGCTTGAACGCCGGGCGCAGCAGCCTCGGTCCCGTGTCGGCATCGTTCAGAAAGCTGTGACCGGCGCCGGGATACTCCTTCACATCGTGCGCGACCCCCTGCCGGGTGAGCGTGGCGCCGAGCGTCACCGCCGCTCCCGGCAGGGACCGGTCGGCCGCGCCGTAGCTTCCCACGATCGGACACGCTCCGAGCAGGTGCTCGTGCAGCTCGGCCGGTAGCCGGCCATAGTTCACGGATGCCGCGTCGAAGCCTCGCGTGGCCGTCGCGAGGGCGAACCCACCACCCATACAGAAGCCGAGCACCCCGACTCGACCGGTGCAGTCCGGTCGACCGGCCAGAAACTCGCGGGCCGACTCGATGTCGACGAAGGCGCGGCCGGTTCCGGCCGACAGTGCCCGAAACGTGGCGATGAGGCACTTGCGCGCGCCGCCCTCCGTGAAGAGATCGGGCATGAGTGCGAGGTACCCGGCCGCGGCCATGCGGGTCGCCTGGCGACGCATGACGTCGGTGAGCCCAAAGGCCTCGTGCACGAGCACGACGCCGGGCCAGGGGCCGGGTCCGGCCGGCACCGCCAGCACCGCCTTGAGTCCCGCGCTCCCTCCCGGCCTACCGGGCAGCTGAAGGTTGATGAGCTGGGGTGCGTTGAAAGCAGTCATGATCTCTCCCGGGGTTGCCTGAAACCCTAGCGGCCACACCAGTGACTTTGGTGTAGTCTGTGGTCAGACCACACGAGATTTGAAGGAGATGCAGGTGACGAAACCATCGGGCTCCGCTGCGAGCAACGCCGCACCCCGCGCCTGGGAGGTCGTGCTACAGAGCATCGAACTCGACCTTCTGTCCGGCCGACTCGGCCCAGGAGACCGCCTCGCCCCCGAGCGAGCCCTGGCCTCCGCTCTCGGTGTTGGCCGATCGAGCGTGCGCGAGGCCGTGCGGGTGCTCGAAGTACTCGGCCTGATTCGCACGAACGTGGGTTCGGGGCCGTCGGCCGGCGCCATCATCGTGGCGCTCCCCGGCGGCGGCATGTCGGCGCTCATGCGCCTGCAGGTTGCCGCGCAGGGCTTTCCCGTGGCCGATGTCGTGAAGATGCGACTCATTCTCGAGGGCTCGGTGGCGACCGAACTCGCTCACGCCGCACGGCAGCAGGCGCCCGATCTCACCGAGTCGGAGCTGCTACTTGACGCCATGGATCAGCCGGAGCTCACCGAAGCCGAATTCCTCGCCCTCGACGCCCAGTTTCACCTCTCCCTCGCCGAAGCCGCCGGCAACCAGGTGGTCACCGCCACCATGGCCGGGCTGCGCAGTGCGATCGAAAGCTACGCGCGAGCGGGTATCGCCGGCCTCACCAGCTGGGCGACGACATCCGCCCGCCTGGGGCGTGAGCACCGCCACATTCTGGCCGCCGTTCGTGCCGGCGATGCGGATGCCGCCCGCCTCGCCGTTGAATCCCACATTTCCGGTTACTACGCCGAAACGCACCTGACCGCACCCCCACTCCACACCGACCATTTCCCGCTCACCTCCTAGCCCAGGAACGGAACTCTTGCCATGGTTCAACGACGCATCCCCAAGATCAAAGACCTCGCCCCGCTGATGAGATTCAAGACGCCGGAGCTCGACGCGAGGAAGCGCCGCCTCGACGCCGCGCTGACCATCTACGACCTGCGCGACATTGCCAAACGGCGCACGCCCACGGCCGCGTTCGACTACACCGACGGCGCCGCCGAGGCTGAGCTCTCGCTGGGCCGGGCGCGCCAGGCCTTCGAGGACATCGAGTTCAAGCCGTCGATCCTGCGCGACGTCTCGACTGTCTCGACCGGCTGGGACGTGCTCGGTGCGTCGGTGGCCCAGCCATTCGGCATCGCCCCGACCGGCTTCACCCGGATGATGCAGACCGAGGGCGAGATCGCGGGTGCCCGCGCGGCGGCCAGGGCCGGCATCCCGTTCTCGCTGTCGACGATGGGGACGACCTCGATCGAGGACGTCAAAGCCGCCAGCCCCCAGGGACGCAACTGGTTCCAGCTGTACATGTGGAAGGACCGCGACCGCTCGATAGCCCTCGTCGATCGCGCCGCGAAGGCCGGGTACGACACCCTGCTCGTGACCGTCGACGTGCCCGTGGCCGGCGCCCGACTGCGCGACAAGCGCAACGGTTTCTCGATTCCGCCGGCACTCACGCTCGGCACGGTCGCCAATGCGCTGCCCCGCCCGGAGTGGTGGATCAACTTCCTCACGACCGAGCCGCTCTCCTTCGCGAGCCTCGACCGCTCGAGCGGCACCGTCGCCGAGCTGATCGACTCCATGTTCGACCCCAGCGTGACCTTCGAGGACCTCGCCTGGATCAAGGCGCAGTGGCCGGGCAAGATTGTCGTCAAGGGCGTGCAGACCCTCGAAGACGCCAAGCGCCTCGTGGACCTCGGCGTCGACGGCATCACGCTGTCCAACCACGGCGGCCGCCAGCTCGACCGGGCACCGATCCCGTTCCACCTGCTGCCGCAGGTCGCGCGCGAGGTGGGCGCGCACACGGAGGTGCACCTCGACACGGGCATCATGTCGGGAGCTGACATCGTGGCATCCGTTGCCCTCGGCGCCCGCTTCACGATGATCGGTCGCGCGTACCTCTACGGACTCATGGCCGGCGGCGAGGCCGGGGTCGACCGCACGATTCAGATCCTCTCCGAACAGATCAGTCGCACCATGCGCCTGCTCGGCGTGAACGCGCTCGAAGAGCTGAACCCCACACACGTCACCCAGCTCGCGCGGCTCACGCCGATCGCGGCGAACGCCGTGGCCGCCGCAGAGGCCGCGCCCGCCCGCACGTCACCGGCCCGGAAGCCGGCCGTGCGCGCCTGACCCCGCCGTCGTCGCCCGATCGGACAAGTGTGGCTGGTGCGCCCTGAGCGTCAGGCCCACCTGTCCGATTCGGGCACCGCTGTCCCGCCAGGTCGGCCGGAACCCTGGCGGAGGTGCTCCCGGAAAGCAGTGAGGGTGAGCGCGTCGTCCTCCCACGCGCCTCCCTCGTGCCCGTTGTACGGCCACACCGTGATCTGCTTGGGTCCCGCATAGTTGTTGTACGCCGCGAACACCGTGGACGGCGGGCAGATCGGGTCCATGAGCGCCGCGGTCATGGTCATCGGCGCCCGCGCGCGCTTGGCGAAGTTGACGCCGTCAAAGTACGAGAGCGTGTCGTGCGCCCGGGCCGTGTTCAGGCGATTCGTGGAGAGGTAGATGCCGAGTTCCCGATACGGGTGCGCGTCGGTGATCACCGACGCCCGGGGAAAATCGCACAGAAAAGGCACCCGCGCCACAACCGCCGCCAGATCGGGAACGAGCCCGGCCGCGGCCAGCGCAAGGCCACCACCCTGGCTTACGCCCATCACACCCACGCGCGCCGCATCCACGACGTCGAGGCTTCGGGCGGCCTCGACCGCACGCACGGCATCCGTGTACAGCCGACGGAAGTAGTAGGTTTCCTTCGAGTCGACGCCGCGGGTCAGAAACCCCGGAGCCTGCGGTCCACTGCCGGCCTCGTCGGGGGTGTCGCTCGTGCTGCCACCCCAACCCTGCCCGCGCAGGTCCATCTCAAAGTGCGCGAAGCCGGCGGATGCCCACAGCAGGTTCTCGTAACTCTGCCCCCGGCCGCGACCGTAGCCGTGAAACTGCACGATGGTCGGCAGCGGCTCGGTCGCTCCGGCGGGCACCCGCAGCCACGCCTTGATCGGCTGCCCGGCAAACCCCGCGAACGTCACGTCGAACACGTCAAGGGTCGCGAGGCCGGTGTCGACGGGAATGACGGTCACATTGAGGTCATGAGTGGCGGCGTCGGTGAGCGTTTCGGCCCAGAAAGCGTCGAAGTCGGCGGGGTCGACCTGTTCGCTGACGTAGCGGCGGAGGTCAGCTTCGGGCAGGTCGGTGTACATGGCAGTAGCCTACGGGTCCCGGCGACGCCCAGGAACGCGGCGCGAAAATGTCCGAGGTTAGGTGCGGGCAACGCCGCTAGTCTCGGAGATATTCGCGCTTTGCGGCGGCGGATGCGGTGTGTCGCGAGAGAGTCCGAGGCTACGCTCGGCCGCACGTGCGGCGCTACCTGGCGCGAAGCTCCGCGAGGACGGCGGCGACCTGCTCGACGGCCCAGTCCACGTCGTCGGCGGAGACCACGAGCGGCGGGGCGAGTCGAATGGTGGACCCGTGCGTGTCCTTGGCCAGCACACCGCGCGCGAGGAGCGCCTCGCAGACCTCGCGGCCCGGAGCGAGGTCGGGGTCAATATCGATTCCGGCCCAGAGTCCAGCACCGCGCACCTCGACAACGCCCTGTCCCACGAGGGCGGTGAGCCCGGCGTGCAGCCGCTGGCCGAGGGAGCGGGCGCGCTCCTGGTATTCGCCGGTGGCCAGCATCTTCACGACCGCGAGCCCCACGGCGGCCGCGAGGGGGTTTCCGCCGAATGTGGAGCCGTGCTCGCCGGGCTGGAGCACCCCGAGCACGTCGACGTTGCCGACGACGGCGGAGACGGGAACAATTCCGCCGCCGAGTGCTTTGCCGAGCAGGTAGAGGTCGGGCACGACGCCCACGAGGTCGCAGGCGAATGTCGCTCCGGTGCGGCCGAGGCCGGACTGGATCTCGTCCGCGATGAACAGCACGTTGTGCCGCGTCGTGATCTCGCGCACGCTCGGCAGGTACTCCGCCGGCGGCACGACAATGCCGGCCTCCCCCTGGATCGGCTCAATCAGCACGGCAACCGTGTTCTCGTCGATGGCCGCTTCGAGGGCGGCGGCATCGCCGAAGGGCACGATTCGGAACCCCGGGGTGAACGGGCCGAAGCCGCTGCGCGCCGACTCATCGTCGGAGAAGCTCACGATCGTCGTGGTGCGACCATGGAAGTTGCCGGTCGCCACAATGATGTTGGCCTGGTCGGCAGCGACGCCCTTGACCCGGTAGCCCCACGCCCTGGCCACCTTGATGGCGGACTCGACCGCCTCGACGCCCGTGTTCATGGGCAGCACCATGTCTTTGCCACACAGCTCGGCCAGCGCGGTGACAAAGGGACCGAGCTGGTCGTTGTAGAACGCACGGCTCGTGAGGGTGATGCGACCGAGCTGTGCTCGGGCGGCATCGAGCAGCACCGGGTTTGAGTGACCGAAGTTCACGGCGGAGTAGGCCGCGAGGCAGTCCAGGTAGCGGCGACCGTTGACGTCGGTCACCCACGCACCATCGCCCGAGGAGACGACGACCTCGAGCGGGTGATAGTTGTGCGCAGCGTGCTCCGCCTCGAGGGCAATCGGAGCGAGGGATGCATCGTCGGCGGCGTCGATCGGAACCATCCCGGCGTTGGCCGGCGTGACTGCGTTCGGGGGCGTCAGAGTCGTCATGGGGTCCTCACTCGTCGTCGTTCGGTTGGGTTAGCGGCGCAGCTCGAGCGTGCAGCACTTGACGCCGCCGCCACCGAGCAGCAGCTCGGAGAGGTCGACACCGATCGGGTTGTAGCCGCGGGCGCGCAGCTGGCGCTCGAAGTCCTTCGCCCGGGCGGCGATGACCACGTTGTAGCCGTCGGAGTAGGAGTTGAGGCCGAGAATGGCGGCGTCCTCCTCCGTCACGATGACGGCATCCGGGTAGCGCTCGCGCAGAATGGCGAGACTGGGCTCGTCGAACGCGCTCGGAAGGTAGGCGATGTTCGTGTCGTCGAGCACGGCAATGGCGGTGTCGAGGTGGTAAAAGTTCGGGTTCACGAGGTTGAGCGTGATGACCGGGCGTGCGGCAATGGACGCGACTTCTGCGTGGCTGTTCGAGTCGCTGCGAAATCCGGTTCCGGCCAGAATCACATCGCCCACGAGCAGGAAGTCGCCCTCGCCCTCGTTCGTCTCGATGGGGACGCGAACGTCGAAGCCGTTGGCGCCGAACCAGTCCATGTATGCGGGGCCTTCCGGCTGGCGTTGCACGTGGGTGAACTTGGCGCCGTAGGCGTGGTTGTCAATCACAAAGCCGCCGTTGGCCGCGTAGACCATGTCAGGCAGTCCGTCGATCGGGTCGATGAGGTGCACGTCGAAGCCGAGGCTCACGTAGGTGTCGTAGAGCGTCTGCCACTGCGCAACGGCGAGCGCGGTGTTGGTGGGCAGCGCGGGGTCCATCCACGGGTTGATGCGGTAGACCACGGTGAAGAATTCCGGCTTGCACATGAGCACGGTGCGCTTGACCGGTGTGCGAACGGGGATCTCTGAAACGGTGGTGGTGTCGGTGTTGATGGTCATGGCGTGATCTGACTCCTCTATACGAACCGCGCGGCAAGCCCGCGGAGCGTGTCATGAATGGCGGACCAGGTCGCTCACGAGAGCCCGGCGCAATCAAAACGGATCACGCGCGGGACGCCATTACCAGTGTCACACAGCTTGAATCGACCGTGCGCGCTAAAACGCGCACGAAATCAGCGCGAATCCCCGCTCTCACGCAATAATTCCTTGATTGCATCTACACTGGCGTAATGGACAATCTCGATCGCAGCATTCTTGACCTGCTCCGTCAGAACGCGCGGGCGGGATATGGCGATATCGGCTCGGTTGTCGGTCTGTCAGCATCCGCTGTGAAGCGTCGGGTTGATCGTCTCGTCGCGGACCGGGTGATTCGGGGCTTCACGATCCAGGTGGACCCGGCCGTCGACGGCATGGGCACCGAGGCCTATGTGGAGCTGTTCTGTCGCGGCACCGTGGCGCCCGAAGATCTGCTGCGCATTCTCTCCGGCGTGCCGGAAGTTGTTGACGCGGGTACGATCACGGGAAGCGCCGACGCAATGGTACACATTCGCGCGCGCGATATTCCGGCGCTCGAGATCGCCCTGGAAAAGGTGCGGCTCGCCCCGAATGTGGACCACACTCGCAGCGCCATTGTGCTGTCCCGCCTCATCCACCGCGCCGCGGACTAACCGCGGCCTACTGCCGGGCTGCGACGGGTTTCTGCCGCACCGGCGAGATGAGGCGCATGAGGATGACACCCGCGATCGATCCGGCGCAGAGGATGCCGGCGAGCACCACGATCTGAAACCGTCCGGCCTCAAGCGGTGACGCCCCGCCGAAGATGGCGCCCACGAACGCGCCGGGCAGCGTGACAAGTCCCGTCGTCTTGGTCTGGTCGGTCGACGGGATCATGGCGAAGTACACCGCTCGGCCGGCGAGGTCCCGCGCGGCCTGCCGCGGCGTCGCCCCGAGCGCGAGCCAGCCCTCCACCTCGTCCCAGTGGTCGCCCACAGACTCCCGGAACCGACGGCCCGTGAGCGTCGCGATCGACATGGCATTACCAATGACAATGCCGCCGATCGCGAGCACATAGCGTGGCGAGAAGTCGATTGCCCCCGCGGCGAACACAACGCCGAGCGTCACTCCCACTCCGAGCCCCATCGCTGCGGCGACCGAGAGCAGGTGCTGCGCGCTCATTCCGATCCGCTGCGTCACCGTGGCGACGGCCGCCGCGAACATCACGAAGAGTCCAACACCCACCCACACCGGGTTGTTGATGATTCCGCTGAGGACGAGACTGATCGCCGCCAGCTGCAACGCACCGCGCAGCAGGGCCCGCGGCGGGGCAAACGGATGCCGTGTGCGATATCCGCGCAGCACCAGCCACACGATGGCCATCAGTATGACCACGCTGAGAAGGGTCGGTAATAGCCCGACGAGCTGCTCGGAGAGGCCGCTCGCAAGGATCATAGGCTGACTCTACCGAGAAGGCTCGGCCTCATCGGTCACATCCGTGGGTTGCCACAATGCGCACATCTTGCCACAATGTCCAACACAGGAACACCCGTGCCGCACTCAGCACAAGGAGCAGCCGTGCCAGAATCCTTCGTCACCATCGATCCCGCAGCGACGATGCCCCCCTTCGAGCAAATTCGCGCACAGCTCAGGCAGGCCATACGAGCAGGCCGCATGACCCCCGGGGCGCGACTGCCCACGGTTCGTGCCCTGGCCACAAACCTCGGAGTCGCCACGAACACCGTCGCCCGCGCCTACCGGGAGCTGGAGCGAGACGATCTGATCGAGACTCGCGGTCGCATGGGGTCCTTCGTTGCGGCGAACGGCGATGCCGCGCACCGCCATGCCCAGGAGGCCGCGGCCGCTTACGCGGCCCGAGTCGACAATCTCGGGATAGCTCCCGATGAGGCGCTCATCCTCGTCACCCGATCCCTCGAGTCCCTCACCCGCGAACGCTCATAGTCCAGCCTGAACGGGCCCGTCGACCGCCTGGATCACGAAGGGCATGTCGCGACGGTACGACACCGCCAGGCGAGCGAGGCCCTCCTCGAGGCTGACCGACGGAGTCCACCGCAGGTCTGCCCGGGTGGCTCGCTGGTCGAACCAGTGTGCCGTCGAGAGCTGTTCCGCGAGAAACCGCGTCATCGGCGGCTCGTCCGTGCCGGGGCGCACCCGCCAGACCGCCTCAATGACGGACCCGGCCCCCCGCGCGAGCAGGGCGGGAACGCGCCAGGCCGGTGCGCTAACGCCCGCCGCCGCGCAGATTCCCGCGAGGAGTTCGGCCACCGGGCGCGGCTCGCCGTTGGTGATCACATACGAGCGACCGTGCACCTCTGGCGCCCGCTCCAGGGCCGCGGCAATCGCCGACGCCGCATTGTCGATGTACGTCGTGTCGATGAGTGCGGCGCCGTGTCCGAGCAACGGAAGCCTGCCCGAGCGGGCGCGATCCACGATCCGCTCAATGAGTTGCGTGTCGCCGGGGCCCCAGACAAGGTGGGGTCGCACGGCCACCACGGCGAGCGACGCCGAGTCGGCCTCGAGAGCGAGGAGTTCGGCCTGAGCCTTGGTGCGCGCGTACGCGCCGCGGGCGCGCCCAGGGTCTGCGGTCTCTGCACCGCTTCCCATGATCGACGCGCCGGCGTGCGCGACGGAGGGCGACGACACGTACACAAAACGCGAGGCTCCCGCATCCGCTGCCGCCGTGAGCAGCGCCCGCGTTCCGTCAACGTTCACCGCCTGAAATTCGGCGGGCTCCCCCGCAAGCGACACCTTGGCGGCAAGGTGAACCACGGCGTCCATGCCGGTCACGGCATGAACGATGTCCGGCTGCGCGGTGATCGAACCGAGGGACTCCTCTGCCCCCGCGACGCCGGAGGGGCGCCGCTGGAAGGTGCGCACGGAGTGGCCCGCCGCAATAATCTCGGCGGCCACGGCCCGGCCGAGAAAGCCGCTCGCTCCGGTGACGAGAACCTTCACGGCTGGGTCATCCGCCCACCGCCCAGGATGCCCGCGGCCCAGTGCGACAGCAGGGTGCGATCGATCTTGGAGTTGTGACGAATGTCGGTCGGCAGGTGCGGCACGACGAGGATGGCCGCAATCGGCACCATGACGGAGGCTCGCACCGCGGTGGCCAGCGACTCAGCGGCGAGGCCCGGGCGGCGCGCTCCCGGGGAGGTCTCGACGACGGCAACGAGCTGCTGCGTCCCCGGCTCGCCGACGCCCACGACGGCGGCACGCGACACTGTCGGCACCGATTCAATGCGTTGTTCCGGACCCACTGGGGTGACCACGCCGGCGATGGTGACAATAACGTGCGGCAGCCGGCCCTCCACCCACAGGCGCCCGGCGCCGTCGAGATGTCCCACGTCGCCGGTGCGGTGCCATCGACGTTCGTCGGCGGGCACCGCGCGACGGCTGGCCCGGTCGGCGAGCCAGAGACGGTCGTAATGGTCCTTCACGTGGGGCGCCGACACAACGATCTCGCCCGTCACGTTCGCCTCAGCGCCCGCCGCACCGGTGGCGTTTCCCTGGGCGTCGAGAGCGGAGATGCGGATGCTCACGGCCCCGGCCTCGATGCCAACGCAGACGCCACCCGGCCCCGCCGCAGCCAGCGCGTCGACCTCGGAGGCTGCACGTATTCCTTCGAGGGAAATATCAGCCATGAGCAGCCCCTCGGTCATGCCGTACGGGGTATGCGCGCTCGCCTCCGGCATGAGGCGTGCGGCGGCGGCGAGCAGGGGCTCCGATACGGGGGCGCCAGCGGAGAGGAAGGTGCGCACTCCGCGCAGGGCATCATGGTCGGCAGGGACCAGATCGTCGGCGGTCGCCACGACGTTGGCGAGCGCGGCCGGGGAGAGGAACACGACGGTGGCGTCGATGGCCCCAACGGCCGCGGCCACCGCGACGGCGGTGAGGGTCTTGGGCGAGGTCACGTCCATGTCCGGTGTCACCGATCGGGCGCCGAGCGCGGGTCCGAGCAGGGCGAAGGGCGCGAAACCGGCCACGAGTCCGGTTCCCACGCCAACGCCGTACTGCATGAAGAGTGCGTTGGCCACGGCCGAGAGCTGGCCGTGGGAGTAGACAACGCCCTTGGCCGGGCCGGTGGAACCGGAGGTGAAGAGCACAGCCGCGGTGTCGTCGGGGCCCGGCTCGTCGGGCAGGGCTTCGTCGGCACCGAGCTCGATCAGCTCGGCGAGGGTGTGCCGCACTCCGAGCGCGCGGGCCACGGCCGCAGGGAATCGTGCGGTGGCGATCTTCGTTCCCGGCCAACCGAGCGCGCGCGCGGCGGCGAGTCCCTGGACGGCCCCGATCACGAAGTCGGGACGGGCGCCGCGCACGGCGCGTGTCAGTCCGCGCAGGCCGAGTCCGGCATCCGCGACAACGACAATCGCGCCTATGCGCACGCAGGCATAGAGCACGGCGGTGAGGTCAGCACCGGGAGGGACCAGCAGGGAGACGCGGTCGCCGCGGCGCACGCCAATGCGGTCGAGCCCGGTCGCGATCCGGCGCACCTGACGGGAGAGCTGGCGCCAGGTGACGACGCGCGGGCTCGCTCCGGCGCCGGGAGCCATATCGACGAGGGCGGTTTCGTCGCTCGAGCGGAGTTCGTCGAGATAATGCCAGAGGGGGTTCACGGTCGTAGCGGCCCACGGGGAGGCGGGCACTGCGGGCTCGACCACGGACGATGTGGCTTCCGGTGCGTTCTCGGCGCCGTGCCCGCTCGGGGCCCCCGCGCCGTGCGCAGGAAGGTCACCGAGCCAGGTGAGCGCGGCGCCGGCATAGTCGGCGTCTTCGGCGAGCAGGTGACCGCAGCCCTCGAAGCGGTGCACGTCGGCGTGCGGCATCCGCCCGAGCAGATCGTCGAGGTATCGATCGCTGAAGATGGGGTCGCGGGGACCCCACAGCAGTAGCGCGGGCACCTCGAGCGCGAGCAACCCCGCAGCAATGCGATCGAGTTCCGGGGCACTTTCGTGCTGCGCGTCAACGGGAATGTCGGCGACGAAGGCGCCGATTCCGCCGCGACGGGCTTTGCCGCGGTACGGCGCCCGGTAGCCGGTCTTGACGCTGGCGTCGAGAGACGGATGCGCGAGAGCGAGCGTTGTCTCCAGGAAGGCGGGCGTGACCACGGTGGCCACGCCGAGAATACCCTTGCCGAGGGCCAGGCGCAGCGGAGCGGGAACGGAGTGTTGCTCCGGCTGGTGCACGGCGGTGTTGAGGAGCATGACTCCGGCAAGCTGCCCGGGGTGATCGAGGGCCCAGCCGAGGGAGATGGAGCCACCCCAGTCGTGCCCCAACGTGACGACCGGTCCCTCGATCGCGAGGGAGTCGGTGAGGTCAGCGAGATCCAGCACGCGCCGCGCGAGAGTCCGCGGCACACCCGTGCGTTCCGAGAAGCCCATGTCGAGTTGGTCAACGGCCACCACTCGCCAGGCCTCGGCACCGCGAGTGGCGGCATCCGTTGCCTGCGTCACGAGACGGCGCCACAGGTACGACCACGTGGGATTGCCGTGCACGCACAGAATTGTGCCCACGGGGGTGACGCCCAGCGCGGCCAGTTCGGGGCCGTTGTCGAGCACGTGCCAGGTTCGCACGGTGTCGATCCCATCGCTTTCGCGTACCGTGAGCAGCCGCGAGAACGCGGGATCGAGACCGGAGAGCCCGAGCGGAGGCAGCTCGGCCAACGCGGGGGTGGCTCCGGAGCGGGGAAGTCGGCGGTTCACCAGAGGATCTCCATCATGGCGGTGTTGAGACCCGAGCCCACGCCCATGAGCAGCACCCGGTTGCCGGGCTGGAGCCGTGAGGCCTCCTGGGCCAGGGTGATCGGGATCGATGCCGGGCCCACGTTACCGAGGGTCGGGTACGTCAGCGGCACCTTCGAGCGGTCGAGGCCGGTGGCCTTCACGAGCGCGTTCGTGTGCACGTCAGAGACCTGATGCACGATGTACCGGTCCATGTTCGCCCAGTTCCAGTCGCGGCGGGCGGCAGTCCAGGCCGACACCACCAGTTCCATGCCTCCCTTGAGCAGCGCCTTCGCGTCGGTGAACATGCCATCGACGCTGCCGACGCAGAGGTCGTTGAACTGCGTGGCGGCGCGCGTGACGCCGCCGAGGATGCGGTGACCACCGGGGTGGGCGTCGAGCGGCCCGAGCACGGCCGCCGCGGCACCGCTACCAAGCGTGAGGCTCGCGAACTCGCTCATGAAGTCCTTGCGATTGATGCCCTCGCGGCCGAGGCGTTCGATCGTGTTGACCTGGATCTCGTCGGCGTCCTCGCCGTCGATGACCACGGCGTACTTGATCTGCCCTGAGTCAATGAGTTGAGCCGCGAGCGTCATGCCGTTCACGAATCCGAGGCAGGCATTGGCAATGTCGAAGTTGATGGCGGAGGAGGGCAAGCCGAGCCCGTGGTGGATGCGCACGGCAACCGAGGGTTCGAGGTGCTTGCGCGTCACCGAGGTGTTGATCAGCAGACCCACCTGACCCGGCTCGATCCCCGCCTCGCGCAGCGCGCGCTTGCCGGCCGAAACGGCGGCATCGTCGAAGGTTTCGCCCTCCGCCCAGTTGCGTCGTTCCTGCACTCCGGCCACACGCTGCAGCAGGCCGCTCGGCAGCCGCAGGCGCCGCAGCACGGGCTGCAACTGGCTGTCGATTTCCTTTGAGGTCGTTATGCGGGTGGCAAGAGTGCTGACAACCGACAACAGGGCGACGTTGTGGTGCGTCGACGTTGCATTTCCATCCAACTGCTGTTCCCCTGTCGAGATATGAACGAAGCGAGCATCCGTCCGGAAAACCCGTCCAAAACCAGACGGGCTCCCGCGCCTACTTTACGCTGCCGCGCCTGAGCGCCCGACAAGAGCGCCGCCACAGCAAAAATCGCCGGGACCCACCGTATCGATGGGTCCCGGCGATCAAGCAGACCGGTCTTAGATCACGTCGTCCGAGATCGCGCTCGGGTTGCCGAAGCGGTGCGCAGTCAGGGAGATCGCCTGCTCGCGCAGGAACGGCAGCACCTCCACGCGACCGGCCTGGGTGACCGGGTGTGCGTACACGGCAACGTCGGGGCTTCCGCCCAGGGCATGGGCCAATGCGGATGCCGCCTCAGCCGCCCCATGAATCGGGTCAGACCCCACGAGACGCACGCGGGTTGTGGTGATTCCGCCTGCCGCCGCACGGGCGAGCCACTCATCGTCGCTTTCGACAATGACGGGGACCTCGCGCTGTTCGAGTACGGCGCGCACTCCGGCCGGAACCGACAAGGCGCTCGACACGGTGAAACGCGACCGGGACAGGGTCGCCGCCGCAATCACGCGCAGCAGGTTCGACAGGGTGCCGTCTTCGGTGAGCCGCACGGTCACGGGCAGCGAACGGTAGCGGAACACGTTGCGCTCCAGCTTGAGGTTCGAAGCGTCACGCACCACGTTGAACTCTTCGCGCCACGCGAGGGCGTCGCTCAGGCTCGAGCGGCGCAGAACGTCGAAGTCTGCGTAGTCAAGGAATGGCTGCGAGGCCTCGATGATTTCCGTCACGCGAGGCTCAAGTCCACGCAGGTGGAGCGTGGAACTGTTGCGCCCCGGGTTGCTGACCCAGCTGCCGAGTCCAAACAGGTAGTTCGGTCCGCCGGCCTTCGTGCCGGGGCCCACGGTAGAGCGCTTCCAGCCACCGAAGGGCTGGCGTTGCACGATGGCGCCCGTGATGCCACGGTTCACGTACAGGTTGCCCGCCTCGATCGTGTCGATCCACTCGGCCAGGTCGTCGGGGTCGAGCGAGTGCAGTCCGCTCGTGAGGCCGTAGTCCACGGCGTTCTGAAAACGAATCGCCTCTTCGAGCGTCTTCGCGTGCATGACGCCCAGCACCGGGCCGAAGAACTCGGTGAGGTGAAAGTACGAGCCGGGCGCGACACCGGTGCGAACTCCGGGGGTCCAGAGTCGGCCCTCTTCGTCAAGCTGGTGCGGCTCAACGAGCCAGCTTTCCTCGGCGCCCAGCGTGGTGAGGGCGTGGAGCAGCTTGTCTTCGGCGGGCTGGATGATCGGACCCATCGTGTTGACCGGGTCGCTCGGCATACCGACGCGCACGGAGCGCGCCGCATCGATGAGCTGGCGTTCGAAGCGCTCCGACTTGCCGACGGAGCCCACGAGGATCACGAGGCTCGCGGCAGAGCACTTCTGGCCGGCGTGGCCGAATGCGCTCTTCACCACGTCGGCAGCAGCCAGGTCGAGGTCGGCAGAGGGGGTCACGATGATGGCGTTCTTGCCACTCGTCTCGCCGAGGAGCGGCAGATCGTTGCGCATGGAGCGGAACAGCTGCGCGGTCTCGTAGCCACCCGTGAGGATCACTCGGTCGACGGAGGGGTGTGCAATGAGCGTCGAGCCGAGCGAGTGGTCCTTGAGGTCCACGAGGGCCAGCACCTCGCGTGGCACACCCGCTTCCCACAGCGCCTCGACCACGATCGCGCCGGAGCGCTGCGCGAGCGTGGCCGGCTTGGCGATCACGGCGGCGCCGCTGGCGAGGGCCGCGAGGATCCCGCCGGCCGCAATGGCCACGGGGAAGTTCCACGGCGAGGTCACCACGATGAGCTTCGAGGGCACGAAGGTGGCGCCCTGTACGTGGTCGAGGTCCTTGGCCCGCTCGGCATAATAGTGGGCGAAGTCAATGGCCTCGCTCACCTCCGGGTCACCCTCGGCGATGGTTTTGCCGGTCTCGGCCGCCATGACCTCAATCAGACGTTCACGGTTGGCTGCGAGGGCGAGGCCGGCGCGGTGCAGAACAGCGGCACGCTCGGCGCCGGTCTTCTGGCCCCACGCCACGCTCGCGGCGACGGTCGTCTCGATCACCTTGTTGAGGGTGGGCACGTCGTTGACGCGCGCACCGGCGATGGTGTCGAGCCCGAGGGTCGACGTCTCCACGCGACCCAGGATGCGGCGGGCCCAGGCGCGGTTCGCCGGCAGGGATGGGTCGGTGTCTGGCTCGTTGTGAAAAGCGGACTCGCCGGTGGAACCCCGGGTGAGGCCGAGCAACGCGGCCGTGAGGTTGCCATCGGCCTCGTCGTCAGCGGATGCGTCAGCATCCGCTTCGACGGTCGGCAGCGCTTCGAGCTGGGTCACCTCTGCGCGATTCTGGGTGCGGTTGGGGGTGGGAACGATGTCGTCGACGGCGTTCAGCGAGGCGAGGAAACGGGCCTTCTCACGCTCGAGCAGGGCCGGCGAGCTCGTGAGTTCGAACACGGCCGACATGAAGTTCTCCTGGCTCGCGTTCTCTTCGAGCCGGCGGATGAGATAGCTGATCGCCACGTCAAACTCGGACGGCTTCACGACGGGCGTGTAGAGGAGGAGTTGACCGACGTCCTTGCTCACGGCCGTGGCCTGGCCCGTGGCCATGCCGAGCAGCATTTCGAAGTCGACCTTGTCGTCGACGCCGCGCTGCTTGCTCAGCAGGTGCGCCCAGGCCACATCGAACAGGTTGTGGCCGGCGACGCCGATCTTCACGGCGTCGGTGTTCTGCGGGGTGAGTGCCCAGCTGAGCACCCGCTTGTAGTTGGTGTCGCTGTCCTGCTTGGTGGAGTAGGTGGCGAGGGGCCAGTCGTGCACGGCCGAGTCCACGTGCTCCATGGCCAGGTTGGCGCCCTTGACGAGGCGCACCTTGATGGGCGCGCCACCGGCGGCGCGGCGGGACTGCGCCCAGTGGGTGAGGCCCTGAAGCGCGTTGAGTGCGTCCGGGAGGTAGGCCTGGAGCACGATTCCGGCCTCAAGGTGCAGGAGCTGCGGCTGGTCGAGGATGCGTTCGAAGACCGCGATGGTCAGGTCGAGGTCGCGGTACTCCTCCATGTCGAGGTTGATGAACTTGGGGGTGCCGGCCGCGGCCGCGAACTCGAAGAGCGGGGTGAGTCGTTCGACGATGCGCGTGACGGATTCGTCGAAGGCCCACATCGACAGCTGGCTGGCGATGGACGACACCTTGATCGAGACGTAGTCCACGTCGTCGCGGGCGAGCAAATCCTTGGTGGACTCGAAGCGGCGCAGCGCCTCGTCCTCACCGAGAACGGCCTCGCCGAGCAGGTTGATGTTGAGTCGGTTGCCCGATTCCTTGAGGTGCGCGATCGCGGGGCCGAGCTTGTCGGGCGTGGCGTCAACGACGAGGTGGCCCACCATCTGGCGCAGCACCTTGCGTGCGGCGGGAATGACGACCCAGGGAAGCACGGGGCCGAGGATTCCACCGACGCCGATGGCACCGCGCATGTACCAGGGCAGGAAGGCCGGCGCCTTCTTGGCAACCTGCTGCAGGCTGTATCCGGCGACCATCTTGTCTTCGGGACGCATGACGTTGTCGACGAAGCCCACGGTGAAGTCGAGGCCGTTCGGGTCCTTCAGCACCCCGGCGAGACGCTCGGCGGCGGCGTCTTCCGGGATTGTCGCGCTCTCGTCGAGCCATTTCTGCACGAGAACTATAACCTCCGCGCTGAGGTCCTTGTCGACGCGGGGAATGAAGGGGTTCGTCATGGTCACTATTTTAGTCTCACGTTCACAGTAGGCGGCTCGGGATATTCCCAGTGTGCCCCAGCGTTGCCTCGGGTTTCGCACCAGAAAAGCGACTCTTTCTGACGGGTATTCATTAGAATTAATGATCAATGGCCCCGACCCCCTTGAGGAGAGCGAATGCTCGACGTACGGCGACTACGCTTGTTGCACGAATTAAGGATTCGCGGCACCCTCGCCGGGGTCGCCGAGGCCCTCTCCTACAGTCCCTCCGCCGTCTCGCAGCAACTGACCCTGCTTGAGAAGGAGGCCGGCGTCGAGCTGCTGCAGCGGGTGGGCCGGCGGGTGAAACTCACGCCGCAGGGCGAGATCCTGGCGGAACACACCGAGCACCTGCTCGACCGACTCGAGGCCGCCGAGGCCGACCTCATGGCCTCGCGCACCACGGTGTCCGGTACCGTGCGGGTCGCGGTTTTCCAGTCCGCCGCGCACGCCATCATCCCGCCGGCACTCACCATTCTGGGTGAGGAGTTTCCGGGGCTGAGGGTGGAGATCACCGAACGCGAACCCGAGGCCGGCCTGTTCGCGGTGTCGGCGCGCGACTTCGACCTCGTTCTCGCCGAACAATACCCCGGGCACACTCGCGCGCATCGCGCCGACCTCGATCGCATCAACCTGGCAACGGATGCGTTGCGACTCGCCGTGCCGCGCCCCCGGGACGGCCGCGCGGTCGTGAGCAGCCTCGAACACGCCACGATGCTCCCCTGGGTGATGGAACCCGCCGGAACCGCGAGCCGGCAGTGGGCCACGCAGCTGTGCCGCTCGGCCGGGTTTGAGCCCGATGTGCGCTTCGAGAGCGCGGACCTCATCGCCCACATCCACCTGATCGAATCAGGCAATGCCGTCGGGATCCTCCCCGACCTGGTGTGGGCAGGCCAGTCGCCCGCCGTGCACCTGCTTGAGCTGCCCGGATTGCCCCATCGAACGGTGTTCTCTGCGGCGCGACGGTCGAGCGCCGGGCGCCCTGGCGTGCTCGCGGTGCGCGACGCGCTCGCCCGCGCCGTGGCCCTCGTGGCGGCGCCCTCCCCTGGCTGAACCGAGCCCAGCTGAACCGTGCCCGACGCGATTAGGCTCTGGGCATGAGTGAATCCGGGTACGACGTGGTCATCGTTGGTGGCGGGCACAACGGACTGACCGCAGCCGCCTACCTCGCCCTCGCCGGCAAGTCCGTGCTGCTTCTGGAGCGTGAGCGCCAGGTCGGTGGCGCGGCAGTGTCGGCGGATGCCTTCCCCGGCGTCGACGCACAGCTCTCGCGCTACTCCTACCTGGTCAGCCTGCTGCCCCGGCGCATCATCGACGAGCTCGGTCTCGACGTGCGGTTCGCCCGACGCCGATATTCCTCCTACACACCCCATCCCGACAAGCCGGAAACCGGACTCCTCGTCGACCACGGCGATACCGCCGCCACGCGCGCCTCGTTCAACCGGGTGGCGCCGGCCGACTTCCCGGCCTGGACCGCGTTCTACACAGACACGGCGGTGCTCGCCCGGGCCCTCTTTCCCACGGTCTGCGAGCCTCTCCTCACCCGTTCGGAGGCCCGCCGACTCGTGGCCGATGACACGCTGTGGAACGCGTTCATCGAGCGCCCCCTCGGCGAGGTGATCACCGCACGTTTCGAGAGTGACCTCGTGCGCGGCATCGTGGCGACGGACGGCCTGATCGGCACGTTCGCCTCGCTCGACGACCCCGGCCTGCACGCCAATCGCTGCTTCTTGTACCACGTGATCGGCAACGAAACCGGCGACTGGGATGTACCGATCGGCGGCATGGGCGCCGTTTCGGGCGCACTCGCGAAGGCGGCCGCCCAGGCCGGCGCGCGCCTCGAAACCGAGGCGGAGGTCACCGGCATCACCCCGGCCGGCGAGGTGCGCTTCCGGCAGGGCGGGCAGGACCACACGGTGACCGGTGCGTTCGTGCTCAGTAATGTGGCGCCATGGGTTCTGGGCGGGCTCCTCCTCGAACCGCAGGAGAGCCTGGTCAGGCCGGTGGGCGCCCAGGTGAAGGTGAACCTGTTGCTGTCGCGGCTGCCGCGGCTGCGTGAGCCAGACATCTCCCCCGAGGCCGCATTCGGGGGGACGTTCCACATCAACGAGACCTACGGGCAGCTGGAGCGTGCCTTCACCGCGGCGCTCCAGGACCCTGCGCCCGGCGAGTCGGGCGGCCTGATCCCGTGCGAGGTCTACTGTCACTCGCTCACGGATCCGAGCATCCTGTCGCCCGAATTGCGCAACGCCGGCGTGCACACCCTCACCGTTTTCGGCCTGCACACTCCTCACCGCGATCGGGGAGAACGTGCGAACGCCGAGCTCCGCGACCACCTACAGGCCGCCGTGCTCCGGTCGCTCAACTCGGTGCTCGCCGAGCCGGTCGAAGACCTCCTCGTCGTGGATGCCGCAGGCCACCCCTGCATTGAAACCAAGACCACCCGAGATCTTGAGATCGCCCTCAACCTCCCCGGCGGAAACATTTTTCATGGGCCACTCGCCTGGCCCTTCATCGAAGACGACGCGCCGCGATCGACGCCGGCCGAACGGTGGGGTGTGCAAACGCCACATCCGCGCATCCTGCTGTGCGGCGCCGGAGCCAGGCGCGGCGGCGGGGTGAGCGGCATCGGCGGGCATAACGCGGCGATGGCTGTGCTTGAGTCCTAACCGGTGCGTCGTCATACTGGCGACGACGACAAAAGAGGTTTAGCCTGTGAAGGCAAACGAGTTTCACTCAGTACGGAGGAAACCATGACAGGGAAGCCCACCGGACGCCTCGCCTACCGCGAGGACGGACTGTATCTCATGATCGATCGGCTGTTCAAAGCCCCCATTGAAGACGTGTGGGCAAGCATGACCCGGCCGGCAGAGTTGGCCAAATGGATTGGGACCTACACGGGTTCGCCCACCACGGGTGCCGCCAAATTCCGCATGTCGGCGGAGCCGGAGGCGAATTGGCAATACGTGACGATACTGGAGTGCGCTGCGCCCCATCGTTTCTTCGGCGACTTTGGTGAGGGCGAAGACGCCTGGCGCGCCCTGTTCCACCTCGTGGAAGGCAACGGAATGACCACGGTCACGTTCGGCCAGCGACTGCGTAACGCGACGGATGCCGCCACCGTGGGACCGGGGTGGGACTACTACCTGGACCGGCTCGTTGCGTACCGCGCGGGGCGCCCGCTGCCCGAGTGGGACGCCTATTACCCGGCGCTGGCCATGTACTACAAGAACCTCGTCATTCCGACGCGCAGCGTCAGAGCGAGCGCGGGCTAGGTTCTGCCGACGCCTACTGCCAGATGCTCGGGGCGGGAGCGCGCGTGGCTGGCATGGCCACGTCGTCGCTCCACTCCAGCAGCCACTCAGGCACAGTGACGTTTGAGGGGGCGATTCCCACGGCGTCCTGGAGTTCGTCAATCGTGACGACCCCGCCGGTTCGCTTCAGGAAACGCCCACGGATGAACCCATGGGCGTAGATCTCGGGCGCCCCCGTGGCGTCGGGGCGCACGAATCGCTGCTCCACATAAACAGCCTTCGCATCAAAGCCGAGGATGCGCGACTCAACCGTGAAACGCTCTCCCACGGTGAGTGACTTGCGAAAGCTGATGGTCTCCGACACGACCACGGGGTACCAACCGCGTTCCACGAAAATCTTCCACACGCCCGTGCGGTGCAGCATGTCGAAGCGGGCAACGTCCATGATCGACAGGTAGACGCCGTTGTTCATGTGCCGCAGGATGTCGAGGTCGGTCGGCGATGTCACGAAACGAGTGCGGGCCACGTCGTAGTGGCCGATCCTCGGGCCGAAGCGCGATAGCAGGGAGTGCAGGAGCGTACGGAAGAACATATGCATGCTGTGATGCTATCGGCACAGACCGTCGGTCGATGCGCACGCAACCGCGCACCGGGCCACTCGGCTGGCAGCGGAACCGCCTGCGGCGGCGCGCCGACATACCCGGAAAGGGGCGGATGACGTCGTTCGCTGCCGCCTGCTGCATGATGTGGGGCGTGCTGCCGAGCGCGCAGGTTGTCCCCGCGAGCGTTGGCTTCGGCACCAGGGGTCAGGCGAGCACGACCGGGCGCGGGGCGACGCGACGCACAAAGTCGCCCAACCGCCGATATACCTCTTGCGACTCCGGATGCCTGGACTCCTGTTGCCACGTGTGTCGCGTGTTCACGCGGTTCCTGGCGTAGATCAGGGTGTCGACAAGGACCGACCTCTTGCGCAGCGCCGCAATGAAATTGAGGTTTGCGCGATAGAAATAGTCCCGCTCGGAGGTTGTGATGAACACCGGCGGAAACCCGCTGTCGAGCCACTCGATCGGCGACATGAACCGGGCGGCGCTGCGAAGGTGAAGCCCGCGGCCCCGCGCGGGCAGCAGTATCCGCAGAAAATTGAGGCTCAACACAAAGCCACGCTCGAACATGACCGAGAAATCGGCGATGCTGCAGTGCTGCACCAGGCCGAGCAGGTTGCTGCGGTCGACCCGGGGGCTGATGTTGTAGTGGGCGGCGAGTTCGGGCTCGAAGGCGGATGCGGTGAGGAGCGCGGCGATGTGGCCGCCCGCGGAGTCACCGCCGAGCACGATACGGGAGGGATCCCCGCCGAATTCGCTGATGTTGCGCGCGACCCAGTCGAGCACGTCATTACCGTCGCTCATCATGTGGGAGAGCTGAAAACGCGTGGCCATGCGGTAGTTCGCGTTGACGACGATCATGCCCTCTTCGGCCTGGCTGGCGCAGTATTTGGTGAGCGACGATTTGTCACCGGAGGTCCAGCCCCCGCCGTGAAAATACACGTACACGGGCAGGGATTCCGGCGCGCCTCGCGGCACGAGCACATCGAGGCGGTGGTCGCGCACCCCGTCACCGACGTAGTCGATGTCGAGGTTGTATTCCACGGTAGCGATGGATTTGGCCCTCACCCGGGTGGCATCGTTCACGGGAAGGCGCAGCATCAGAGCCCGCCACACCCAGACCGGAACCCGGGAGAGACCGGTTTCTTTGGGAGAATTACGGGACTTTCGCACTGAGTGAGTATAACTCGGGTTCGTGTGGGGGTGCTGGGAAGCGCCCCCACACAACCTGTTAACCCCCAAGTCGGGGGACGAACGGTTCCCTGCTCGGCCGAGGCCCGGCCAAACGGCCACCTATTAGGTGGCCGCGCCGCCCGCGACGCCCGTTGCCTCGAGCACCGCCCGGCCCAGGGTGTGAAAGTGTGCGTTGAATCCGAGCACGGCGGGCGTCGCCTCCGGATCGAGTTGAAGCGATTCCACATCGAGGGCGTGCACGATGAACTGGTAACGATGCGTGCCGGTTCCCGGAGGCGGCCCGGCGCCCTGGAACGAACGCTGCCGGGTCTCATTGGGCAGCGTTCGCGCCTCGGGCGGCAGGAGCGGGCTCGCCTCGGCCCCCGCGCCGGCGGCGAGTGAGATGACAGATGCCGGCAGGTTGTAGACCGCCCAATGCCAGAAACCACTGCCCGTTGGGGCATCCGGGTCGTACATCGTCACGGCGAAACTTTTTGTCCCCGACGGGAACCCGGTCCAGGAGAGTTCCGGCGAGCGGTCCTCACCGCCGGAGCCCGCTGCGTATTGCGCGGCCTGCAGCGGCGCGCCATCCGTCATATCGGTGCTCGTGAGCGTGAACTGCGCAACCTCGCCGAATCGAGCGAGCGGGTCAAAAGTCATGTGGCCTCCAAGTGTTGCGGGAAGCCTACGACGTCGCCCTCCTCGTCCGCCAGTAACCGGCAGCTAAAATAGAGGGTGGCCATTCCGAAGATCCTTCTCTATTACGTCTTCACTCCGCTCGCCGACCCCGACGCCGTGCGCCTGTGGCAGCGCGACCTGTGCGAGGCGCTCGGCCTGCGCGGCCGCATTATCGTGTCGAAAGACGGCCTCAACGGCACCCTCGGCGGCGACCTGCCCGCCCTCAAACGCTACATTCGCAAGACGCGAGACTACCCCGCGTTCAAGCTCATCGACTTCAAATGGAGCGAGGGAACCGCTCTCGACGAGTCCGGACGCAGCCTCGACTTTCCGCGGCTCGTCGTGAAGGCGCGCGATGAGATTGTGAGCTTCGGCGCCCCCGGCGAGCTGACAGTGGATGCTGGCGGCGTGGTTGGCGGCGGAACCAGGCTCGACCCCGCCGCCCTGCACGAGCTCGTGGCGGAGCGCGGCGACGACGTCGTCTTCTTCGACGGCCGCAACGCGTTCGAGGCCGAGATTGGTCGCTTCCGCAATGCCGTCGTGCCGGACGTCGCAAACACCCGGGAGTTCGTGGCGGAGCTCGACAGCGGCAAGTACGACCACCTCAAGGGCCAACCGGTCGTGACCTACTGCACGGGCGGCATCCGGTGTGAGGTGTTGAGCGGCCTGATGAAGTCACGCGGGTTTGGCGAGGTGTACCAGCTGGAGGGCGGAATCGCCCGCTACGGCGAGGCCTTCGGCGACGACGGCCTGTGGAACGGCTCGCTCTACGTGTTCGACCAGCGCATGTCGATCGAGTTCAGCGACCACGCCGCTGTTCTCGGACACTGCCGCGAGTGTGGCGAGCCGACGCACCACATGCTCAACTGCCGGGACGTTTCGTGCCGCGAGCAACTCGTGGTCTGCGAAGCCTGCGCTGCCGTCGCCGCTCCTGCCTGCGCGCTGCACGCGTAACCAGAGGCGCTCACGCGTGTGATTGGATTCAGGGGTGACCTACAACGCACTGGCTGTTCGCTCCCACTTCCCCTCCCTCAACGAGGGCCTGGCCCACTTCGACGGGCCGGGCGGAACGCAGACTCCGCGCCAGGTGGGGGCAGCGATCGCACTCGCACTCACACGGCCGCTCTCCAACCGCGGCACGCGCAGCCTGCCCGAACGCAATGCCGATGACGCCGTCACCGGTTTCCGGCTGGCCTGCGCCGACCTGCTCGGCGCCGACCCGCTCGGCATCGTCTACGGTCGTAGCGCCACAGCCCTGACCTACGACTTCTCCCGCCACCTGGCGAAGGACTGGGGTCCCGGCGACGAGGTCGTGGTGACCCGACTTGATCACGACGCCAACATTCGCCCGTGGATCCAGGCCGCCGAGCACGTCGGCGCCACCGTGCGCTGGGTCGATTTTGACCCGGCCACCGGTGAGCTGTCCGCCGAGATGGTCGCCGCGGCCATCACCCCGAACACCCGGCTGGTGGCCGTGACCGCCGCAAGCAACCTCATCGGCACCCGTCCACCGATCACCGAGATCGCCGCCCTGGCGCACGCGGTGGGCGCGCTGCTCTGGGTCGATGGCGTGCACTACACCGCGCACACGAGCGTCGATGTGCACGCCCTCGGCGCGGATTTCTTCGTGTGTTCCCCTTACAAGTTCCTCGGCCCCCACTGCGGCGTTCTCGCCGCCGACCCCGCGCTCCTCGACACCATTCACCCCGACAAACTTCTGGCGTCGACGGATGCCGTACCCGAGCGTTTCGAGTTCGGAACGCTGCCATACGAAACGATGGCCGGGGTCACGGCAGCGATCGACTTTCTCGCCGCCCTCGTTCCCGGCGACGCGGCGGCCGGCACGGCCTCCCGCCGCGCGCAGCTCGTGCATTCGTTCGCGGCCCTCGAACAGCACGAGGCCACCCTGCTCGCGCGGCTGGAATCCGGCCTCGCAGACCTGCCGGGGGTCACCATCCGCTCTCTCGCCGCCGACCGCACACCCACGCTGTTGCTCACCTTCGCGGGGCACTCTGCGGCCGACGCCTCCCAGTTTCTGTCCGAGCGCAGGGTTCTCGCGCCCGCTGGTTCGTTCTATGCGCTCGAAGCGAGCCGTCACCTCGGCCTGGGCGACGAGGGCGGTCTGCGCATCGGCCTCGCCCCGTACACGAACGCCGGCGAGGTGGAGCGTTTGCTCGTGGGCCTCGAAGACTTTCTTCTGCCGGCATAACCCCTGATCGGCGCACAAAAGAGACCAGGAGACCGAGAGGCGTAATAGGCTGATGCCACCGACGGAGGGACCAGCATGCCAACCGGAGAAGTCATCACATTCAGCAATGTCACCAAAACATTCGGCGCCGCCAGGGCGGTCAGCAACCTGTCATTCACAGTTGAGCCGGGTCGCGTCACCGGGTTCCTCGGACCCAACGGTTCGGGCAAGACCACGAGCCTGCGCATGTTGCTCGGCCTCGTCACGCCGGACAGCGGAACCGCGACCTTCAATGGTGTGCCCTATCGCGACCTGCCGCATCCGCTGAGCACCGTGGGCGCCGCACTGGAGGCGGCAAGCTTTCACCCCGGACGCACAGCTCGCAACCACCTCCGCGTCTACGCGATCGCGACGGGCCTCCCCCGCACCCGGGTCATGGAGGTACTCACGCTCGTGGGCCTCGGCGAGCACGCCACCCAGCGCGTGGGCGGTTACTCGCTCGGCATGCGGCAGCGCCTCGGCCTCGCCTACGCGCTGCTCGGCAACCCGGGCGTGCTCGTACTCGACGAGCCGATCAACGGCCTCGATCCAGAGGGCATCAAGTGGATCCGCGGTTTCCTGCGCCACATGGCTGCCGAGGGGCGCACGGTTCTCGTGAGCTCCCACCTGCTTTCTGAGGTGCAGCAGAGCGTCGACGACCTGGTGATCATCGCCCGCGGCGAGCTCGTGCACCTCGGCCCGCTGTCGAGCCTTGAGACGAACACCGCGCCGCAAGTGGTCGTGGATTCCCCCGATCGCGAGGCGCTCGCCTCCGCCCTCACTGCAGCGGGCATCACTTTTGCGCCCGGTCGTAGCGGCCTGCTCGCCGCAGCGACCGACCCGGGGCACGTGGGCCATATCGCGTTCACCGCCGGCGTGGAACTGAGCGTGCTGCATCGGCAGAAGGCCGGCCTCGAAGAGGCGTTTCTCGCACTCGTGGGCGGGGAACGATCGCTGTGAGCACACTGTTGCGCGGCGTCAGTGCCGAGTTCGCCAAGATCCTCACCACGCGCATGTGGTGGATCCTTCTTCTCGTGCTTTTCGGCTACATCGCCATGCTGGCGGTCGGGCTTGCGGCACTTTTCGGCGGCATCTCCAGCGGTGCCATCCCGGCTGATGTGGCCAACACCAGCGGCATGGGCGTGCCCGGCCTCACAGCCCTGCCGACGCTCGTTTACGGCCTCGGCGCTGCCGTCGGCTACGTGTTCCCCATTCTCATCGGCACCCTCGCCACGACCAGCGAGGTGCGCCACCAGACGCTCACCCCCACGTTCCTTGCGAATCCCCGCCGGGGCAGCGTGCTCGCCGCGAAGGCGATCGCACTGTTCGTGATGGGTGTGGGCTACGGAGTTGTCGCTGTTCTCGCATCCGTTGGCACCGGGGCGCTCACCCTGGCAGCGTTCGGCGTTGATACCCAGCTCGGCGAGGCCGACACGTGGGCACTTGTGGGGCGGCTCGTGCTGGCGATGGCACTGTGGGCGATCGTCGGTGTGGGACTTGGCGTACTCGTGCCCAGCCAGGTGGCCGCCATCGTGATCGTGCTCGCCTTCACACAGTTCGTTGAGCCGCTGCTGCGGCTGGCCACGTCGTTCATCGATTGGACCGCGACCGTGGGCCAGTTTCTGCCTGGCGCGGCATCCGACGCCCTCGTGGGTTCGAGTTTCTACTCGATGATGAGCCCGACCGGTTCGGTCGTCATGCTCGACTGGTGGCAGGGCGGCCTCGTGCTGCTCGCGTACGCCATCGCCTTCACCGTCGTCGGCTACTTCGTCAGCTGGAAGCGCGACGTCACCTAGCGCCCCGGGGCCACGGCTCCAGCCCTTTAGGCTGGGGCCATGGCCTATATCGCTGGACTCTTCGTTGCCCTCGCCGCACTGCTACACGGGTATATCTTCTTCATGGAAAGCCTGTGGTGGGCACGCCCTGAGGTCTGGAAACGCTTCGGTGTGAAGAATCAGGCCAACGCCAACGTCATCAAGCCCATGGCCTACAACCAGGGCTTCTACAACCTGTTTCTCGGCTTCGGTGCCGTGTTCGGCCTTGGCCTGTACTTCGGCGGATTGTGGATCCCCGGCGTGACCCTCATCCTGTTCACAACGGCCTGCATGGTTCTCGCCGCGATCGTGCTGCGCACGTCCGGCCCGAGCTACACCCGCGCCGCACTCACCCAGGGCACGCTGCCGCTCGTGGGCTTCATCCTCTTTATCGTCGCCCTCTTCAGCTGAGCCCCGCGACTACCGGGGGTCGAGTTGGAGCGACGCGATCAGGTCGGGGGCGTGCTGACTCGTGAGAATCAGGCGGGAGAACTCCTCGTCCACGAGGTCGATCACCACGGCCTGACGCTGGCGCTTGATCGACACGAAGTCCTTGCCGCCATGAAATTTCCACGTGCCAGCGGCCAGCACGAGCGGTATGAACGTACCGGGTGAGCGGATGCCGCGCAGCCAGATCCACGGATCCTCCGCAATGATCACCGAGCGGATGTTCTCCCGTTGTACGACAAGTGAGTCCCGTCGCACCGCCAACGTTCTCTCCGTGCGGGAGAGGTGAATCTCAAGCCGATCGCGGTGGACGCTCAGTGATGCCATATCTCTAGTCTGGTGGTTCGGGCAGCATCGTGTCACCGAAACCCCCCCAATTGGTCGCAAGTGCAACCGGCGCCGGCCCCTAACCGGCACCGGCCCGCACCCGGCATCGGCCCGGCAAACGGCCGGGAGTTAGGCGGTCGCGGCTGCTGCGGCCCTGGCTGCGGCCGGAAGGGCGTCGAAGATGCGGCCGATGGCCGTCTCGTCGTGCGCGTTGGACACGAACCAGGCCTCGAACACCGACGGCGGAAGCGACACTCCACCGTCGAGCATGGCGTGGAAGAACGGACCGTAGCGGAAGACCTCCTGACGCTGCACCTCGGCGTAGGTGCGTGGCGCGCGCGCCTCGGCCTCCGCGCCGAAAACGAAACTGAACAGGTTGCCCGCCCGCTGCACCCGGTGGGCGACGCCCTCCGCGGCCAGCGCGGCAGAGACGGCCTCTGACAGCAGGAGTGACGTGGCGTCGATGTGCTCGTACACCGCGGAGTCCACGGCCTTCAGAGTCGCGATGCCGGCGGCGACGGCCACGGGGTTACCCGACAGGGTTCCGGCCTGGTACACCGGCCCCTGAGGTGCGAGGTAGTCCATCACGTCGGCGCGACCGCCGAGCGCGGCCACCGGCAGGCCGCCACCGATGATCTTGCCGAAGGTGAGCAGGTCGGGCTTGTACCGGTCATCGGTCGCGTTCTCGAGGCCCCAGTATCCGCCCGGTCCCACGCGGAACCCGGTGAGCACCTCGTCGAAGATGAGCAGGGCACCGTACTCGTGCACGAGCGCGGCCAGCCCGGCGTTGAAGCCGGGGTCGGGAGCCACGACGCCCATGTTGGCGGCGGCGGCCTCGGTGATGACCGCGGCAATGCGCCCCGGGTGCGCCTCGAAGGCGGCCCTCACCGCATCGAGGTCGTTGTAGGGCAACACGAGGGTTTGCGCGGCAGTGGCCGCGGTGACGCCGGCGGAGCCGGGCAGGGCAAGCGTCGCCAGGCCGGAACCGGCCTCGGCCAAGAGTCCGTCCGAATGGCCGTGGTAGTGACCGGCGAACTTGATCAGCAGCTCACGACCGGTGAATCCACGCGCGAGACGAATCGCGGTCATGGTGGCCTCGGTTCCGGTGGAGACGAGTCGCAGCTTCTCGACCGCACCAACGCGCTGCTTCACGAGTTCGGCCAGTTCGGTCTCGGCCGGCGTCGAGGCGCCGAACGAGAGGCCGAGGGCGGCGGCATCCTGAACTGCCTTCACCACGCTGGGGTGCGCGTGGCCGAGAATGGCCGGACCCCAGGAGCTCACGAGGTCGACGTAATCGCGCCCGTCGGAGTCGGTGACGTAGGCGCCCTGCGCTTTCACCAGAAAGAGCGGAGTGCCGCCCACGGAGCGGAAGGCGCGCACGGGCGAGTTCACACCGCCCGGGATGGCCTGCTGCGCGCGTTCGAAGAGTTCGTCGTTGTGGGTCATGCTCGTTCCTCATTCAACCAGTTGGCGAGCTCGACGGCCCAGTAGGTGAGCACGGCGTCAGCGCCGGCCCTGCGGATGCTCAGAATTGACTCTTCGACCGCGCGGCGACGATCGATCCAGCCCTGTGCTGCGGCCGCTTCGATCATCGCGTACTCGCCGGACACCTGGTAGGCCCACACCGGCACCGGGCTCATGGCGGCGACCTCCGCCAGCACGTCGAGGTAACTGCCGGCGGGCTTGACCATCACGATGTCGGCGCCCTCGTCGATGTCGATCTGCGTCTCCCGCACGCCTTCGCGGCGGTTCGCCGGGTCAAGCTGGTACGTGCGGCGGTTTCCGACGAGCGTCGAGGCGACGGCCTCACGGAAGGGGCCGTAGTAGGCGGAGGCGTACTTGGCGGAGTAGGCCAGAACCGCGGTGTCTTCGAACCCGGCGGCGTCGAGGCTGGAGCGCACGGCGGCGACCTGGCCGTCCATCATGCCGCTCAGGCCGAGGAGTGCCGAGCCGGAGGACGCCTGCGCAACGGCCATGTCGCTGTAGCGCAGCAGGGTGGCGTCGTTGTCGACACGACCGTCGGTGGCGAGTACGCCGCAGTGACCGTGATCGGTGAATTCGT
Source organism: Cryobacterium psychrophilum (assembly GCF_004365915.1). Lineage (NCBI taxonomy): Bacteria > Bacillati > Actinomycetota > Actinomycetes > Micrococcales > Microbacteriaceae > Cryobacterium > Cryobacterium psychrophilum. The sequence goes on along the minus strand of NZ_SODI01000001.1, from coordinate 2,100,683 downwards.
CGAGGCACAGGTCGGTCTGTACGACGAGGGCGTCACCGATCTCGTCGACGAGGGCCCTCGTGGCCACATTGAGGATGCCGTTCGGGTCGGTCGCTCCCGTGCCGGTGGCGTCACGCACGTCGGGAACCCCGAAGAGCATGACTCCGCCGATGCCGGCTTCCGCAGCGGCGACGACGGCGCGGCGCGCACTGTCGACACTGTGCTGCACCACACCGGGCATGGACTGGATCGGCATGACCTCGTTGCCCTCACGCACGAACATGGGCAGCACGAGCTCGGCGGGGTGGACACGGATTTCACTTGCCAGGCGACGAAGCGCGGGCGTGGTGCGCAGGCGTCGCGGGCGGATAACGGGGTTACTCACGCCCCTAACCCTACGCCGCCGCGCCGCACTGATCCTGCGTTCGCCGCCGGCCGCGGTGTCACCATCAGCGCTCTTCGGCCACCTTGACGAGCGCCTCGATGAGGGACGCGGCCGTGCGCTCGTTGGCCACCACGTCGACGCGCAGGCCCATGGCACGCGCGTCCCTCGCTGTCTGCGGACCAATGCAGGCCACCAGGGTGTTTTCGGGGATGAGCCCGAATTGGTCCTTGACCTGACGTGCCACGCTGCCGCTCGTCACGAGCACGGCCTGCACGAGGCCGGCTTTCACGTCGGCGACGACCTGGTCGCTGACGGGAACGCCGATCGTGCGGTACGCCACGACGGATTCCACGTCGTGTCCGATGCGCCGCAAGCCCTCGCTGAGCAGGGGCTTGGCAATTTCGCTGCGCAGGGTGAGCACGCGCAGGGGAATGACGCCGGCGGTGGCCGTCTCCCACTCCTCGAGCAGCCCGCGCGCCGAGTTCTCCTCGGAGGGCACGATGTCTACGCGGTACCCGGCGGCCACGAGCGCCGCCGCCGTGGTCTCGCCGACTGCGGCAATTCGGGTTCCTGCGGCCACGACCGCGCGATGCGATGACAACACGTCGACCGTGGTGGCGCTGGTGATCGTCATCCAATCGAACTCGCCCGCCGCGAGGCGGGTGAGCGCTTCGTTGAGCGCGGGAGCATCATCGGTTGCCGCGAAATTAATCATCGGGGCGACGATGGGCTGGGCGCCCCTGGACCGTAGGTTTGCGGCAACCTGATCGCCCCAGGGCCCGCCGCGGGGCACGAGAACTCGCCAGCCGGCGAGGGGTTTGCGTGGAAGCTGTGCAGAAGTCACGTGGTCACTTTCAAGGGTGCAAATTCGGCCGCGCCACCGGCCAGGAGATCGGTTGCGACGCGTTCGGACACATCCTGCGCCGCGTCGTGGAGATGCGGGGCGGAATGCGAATCCGGTGTCGCCGCATGCGAGCTGGTGATCTTTCGGGTGCCGTCGGGGCTGTAGACCGTGGCGGTGAGAAAGAACAGTCCGGTGTCGAGCACCGCAGTGGCGCCGATGGGTGCCGCGCAGCCGGCTTCCAGCCGCGCAAGAACAAGTCGTTCCGCCGAGACGACGGCCTCGGTGGACACGTGGTTGATGGCCTGCAGGGCCGAAGCGAGCACGCGGTCGAGCTGGCCGCTGCGCACCTCGATGCCGAGCGCGCCCTGCCCGGGAGCGGTGGGCCAGGCGGAGAGCTCAAGCAGCTCGGACTTGACCGCGTCGAGACGTCCCAGGCGGCCGAGTCCGGCCGCGGCGAGCACCACGGCGTCGAGGTCTCCCTCGACGACGCGCCCGAGCCGGGTGTCGATGTTGCCGCGAATGTCGACGACGGTGAGGTCGGGCCGTCGCTCGAGCAGCTGCGCCACGCGTCTGGGCGAACCCGTGCCCACACGTGCCCCCTCGGGGAGGGTGCCGAGCGTGAACCCGGAACGAGCGCAGAGCACGTCGCGGGCATCCGCTCGCTTGGGCGTTGCCCCGAGGGAAAGGCCCGGGTAGGCGTCGGTCGGGAGGTCCTTGAGCGAGTGCACGATGAGGTCGCACTCGTCGTTCAGCAGCGCCTCACGCAGGGCACTCGCGAACACGCCGGTGCCGCCGAGGCTTGAGAGCGAGTCGGTCGACGTGTCACCGTGGGTCACGATCGGCACGATCTGTACCTCGGAGCCCGAGGAGTTGGCGATGCGGTTGGCAACGGTCGTCGTCTGGGCCAGAGCCAGGGCACTGCTGCGGGTGCCAACGCGAATGACGCTCACGGTGCCACCCCCGCGACGGCCGGCTTGAAGCCGAGTCGCACGTTCTCGCAGCATCCGGGGCGACACACGTCGTACCAGGGGCCAAGGTCGGTGACCGACTTGCGGTCGGCATCGGGGGTATCGTTCAGGCGCTCCTCGACGAGGTCGATGAGGCCGCTCACGAAGTCCGGCGACACTCCGGGCGTGGGAACGCGCACGGCAAAGAGACCGTTCTTCTCGCTGGATTCCATCGCCTCGTTGTCGAGGTCCCACATCACTTCCATGTGGTCACTGACGAAGCCGAGCGGCACAATAACGACCGCACGGATGCCCCGCGCGGGCAGCAGGGCAATGGCATCGTTGATGTCAGGCTCGAGCCACGGCATGCTCGGGGGTCCGCTGCGGGATTGGAACACCAGCTGCCACGGAGTGGTGAGCCCCTTCATGACCACCTGGGCCACGGCCATGTGCTGGGCAGCGTATGCGCCACCCTCACCGAATCCACGCTCTGACGGGCCGCTCTTATTGGCGTCGGTCATCGGGATCGAGTGGGTGGAGAACAAAACCTCCACCTCGGTTTCGAGGTCGATGCCGGGAAGCTGCGCCGCAACATCCGCCAGCCCCTGAGCAACACCGTCGACGAAGGGGGTGACGAATCCGGGGTGGTCGAAGAACTGGCGCACCTTGTCAATGTGCACGACACCCTCAAGGTTGGTCGTCGTGAGCGCCGCCGCGAAGTCCTCGCGGTACTGGCGGCACCCGGAGTACGAGCTGTACGCGCTCGTGGCAATGGCGAGCAGCCGGTCGCGGCCGGCGTCGTGCGCCTCGCTGATGGTGTCGCTGAGGTACGGAGCCCAGTTGCGGTTGCCCCAGAGCACGGGCAGGTCGATGCCACGGCTGTCGAGTTCGCGCTGCAGTGCTGCCTGCAGCACGCGGTTCTGGTCGTTGATCGGACTCACGCCGCCGAAGTGGCGGTAGTGGGTGGCCACGGCCTCGAGGCGCTCCTCGGGAATTCCGCGACCACGGGTCACATTGCGCAGGAACGGAATCACGTCGTCCTGCCCCTCCGGTCCGCCGAAGCCGGCGAGCAGGATGGCGTCGTACGTTCCCATTACTGAAGCACCTCAACGAGTTCGGCCGTGCCGACGCGACGACCGGTGAAGAACGGGATCTCCTCGCGCACGTGACGGCGCGCCTCTGTATCGCGCAGGCCGCGCATCAGGTCCACGAGCTCCACGAGCTCGTCGCTCTCGATCGGCAGGATCCACTCGTAGTCGCCGAGCGCAAACGCCGACACGGTGTTCGCGAGCGCGCCACGGTAGGAAGCACCCTTGCGGCCGTGGTCGGCGAGCATGCGGCTGCGGTCTGCCTCGGGGAGCAGGTACCACTCGAAGCTACGCACGAAGGGATAGACGGTGAGCCAGGCACGAGGCTCGACTCCGCGTAGGAACGCGGGCACGTGGCTCTTGTTGAACTCGGCGTCGCGATGCACACCCATGGCATTCCACGTGGGCAGCAGGCTCTTGAGCAGGCGACTGCGACGCAGCTCGCGGTTCGCCCATTGCAGGGTCTCCGCTTCCGGCGCGTGCGTCCAAATCATCACGTCGGCGTCGGCCTTGAGACCGGACACATCATAGAAGCCGCGTACGGTGACGCCCTCGGCTTCGACGAGCGCAACGATGTCATCGAGCTCGTTGACGGCGTGCGGAACATCGCGACCATCAAGGTCGTCGGGGTTGTGCGGGTCTTTGCGCAACACCGTGAAGAGCGTGAATCCCTGTGGCGAGGCTTCGGGAGCCTCGCTGTTGTTGGAAGGTGCGGTCTCTGTAGGGTCTACTGCCTCTCCGGCAGCCGGGTGAGTCATAACCCTAGTGTGCTCCGAAAGGGGCCAGCCGCAAAATGCGATCCGAGTCGGCCTGGTCCCAACCGCGGTAGCGGATGCCTAGGAGCGGTTGGACAGCACCGCGCGCGCGCCCAGCCACACGACCGTACCCACCGACGCCGCAGCACCGAGGGCGATCCCGGCGAGGGCCGTGGGGTTGTCATTACCGAGGCGCAGCAGGGCCACGTGAATGCGTCGTTTGGTGATTCTCAGCTGCTTGGGCACATTGAGCTTGAGCTCGATCGCATCAAGCGTGCTCGCGAGCTGCGCGCGGGCGCGCATGGCCTCTGCGCGCAACTCGCTCTTGCCGTGGGGCGCGTGATCGGCGGATTCGATGCCCTGCGTCTTCTCAGTTTTCATAACGACCAACCCCTTTGAATGCGTCGACATCGTGGCGAAGGCTCGCGTGCACGCCCTCCGGGTCCGGCGCGGTGGCAGCCTTGACCCGGTTGACGCCCACGAGGACGAGCACTGCTGCCATGGCGAGCAGCAGCACGAGCACAATGAGTGTGGCCAGCCAGAGCGGCAGGAACAGGTCGAACACGATGATCAGCAGCGCGACCAGAACGCCGAGGGCGAAGACCCCGATGGCGGCAGCCACAATGAAGAGCGCTGCGCCCACGCCGAAGTTCTTGGCTTTGCTCGCGAATTCGGCCTTGAAGGCGTCGAGCTCGGCCTTGACCAAATCACTGATCTGACCGGGCAATTCCGAGAGCAGGGCGACCAGTGATCGCTTGCTCTTCGGGTTGAATCCACTAGTAGTCACGGGTGACCCTTCCCAGTGCCATGAAACGAGGTGGTAACGAACGGGGTGTTATTGCTCGAAGTGTTCAGTGGCTGCTGGGGTCTTCGGTCGTGCCGGGCTTCGCTGCGGGCTTCTTCGACGAGGCGGTGCTCGTCGAGGATGCCGCACTCGTCGAAGGTCGCGAGCTGCCCTGCGAGGTCTTGCCTGCGACGGAGGACACGAACTTCTTGCCGGCGTCGAGGATCACTCCGGGAACGTCACCAACCAGTTCAAGTCCGAAATCACGCGCTTCGGTCACCCGCCGCTGAACCGGAGGAGCGTTCCAGAGGTCAGTCGCGGCAGCGGCGATCTGGTCGTAGCGTTTGCGTCCGGCGCGTGCACCCAACACATAGCCAACCAGCCCTCCCGTGATGAACAGAAGCTTTGCGCGCATTGATACTCCACTCGTCGAGGTTCAGATATCCACAGTAACGCGGTTGGCGCTGTGAATGCACGCCGGATCAGGCCGAACCATGCGGGGGCGACCGGCCCGCCCGCCGTCAATGAAGTGTCAGAGGCCCAGCGAAGCCTGTCGAATGCGGCCCGCCGCTGCGAGGGCATCCGGAATCACCGAGGCCAGGCCGGTTCCGGCGAGCCAGGCACCCGTGACCTCGAGCCCGGGAGTGTCGGAAAGAGCCTCGCGCACGCTCGTGACTCGTTCGGGCGCTCCGATCGTGGCGGGCGAGATGGCGTCACGCCATTCGGTGCGCGCAAAGCCGCGCACCATGCCAGCGGACAGCGAGGTGCCGAGAAGGACCGACGCATCTCGAAGCGCGAGCGCCTCGAGATCCTCGTCGGTCACCCCCTCAGCGGGGTTCGCTTGGCCGACGCGTCCGTACGACAGGCGCACGACGTGTCGGCCGGGTCCGGCGGCCGCCGCCACCCATGACCACTTCGCGGTGACATGGGTGAGCGCCTTGGCCGCGACATCGGTGGCCTCGGCGGCCACGAGCACACCGGTGCCCCGGGGATGAGCGTCGAGTTCGGGGGCGTCAAGCACGAGAGTGGCGAGCGTCACGGCGGTCGGACCGGGCCACTCCAGCTCGCTCAGCGCGTCGTGGGCGACGCCGAGGGGCGCCAGCAGTCGAAGTGCTTGCCGGCCCTGCGTCGCCACAATCACGAAGCGCGCCGTGCGCTCGGCGTCCGCAGGGTCAGGGGCAGAGTCGGTCGCCGTTTCGACGGAATCAGCGTCGGTTGGAGCGAGGGTGATCGCCCAGCCCTGCTCAGAATCGGCCGTGGCGTCAATACGCACGAGACTCGTGGCCGCGCGGCCGGTCTCGATAACGGCACCGAAGTGTTCGAGGTCGGCGAGGAGCGCTGCGGGCAGTCGCGACATGCCGCCGCGTAGTCCACCCACCATTGAACCGGCCGGGGCGCCGGAACGCAGGGCCAGCACGGCACCGGAGAGCGAGCCGGTGGTGGTGAGCGCGCGGTTGAGCCCTGGAGCGACCACGTCGATCTCCAGGTCGCGGCTCGACGTCGTATACACGCCGGAGGCCACCGGTTCCACGAGGCGTTCGAGCACCCGGCGTCCCATTCGCTTGCCCACGAGGTCACCGAGGCTGTGCTCTCGCCCGATCGTGAGCACGGGCATGAGCCGGTCAAGGTAGGCGCGCAGCGCGCCGCCCCAGCCGATCACGCGTCGCACGTCTTCGGCGAGCGGCGACCCGGGAATTCCGAGCACGCCGGCCTGGGGCAGTGGCACGCTCACCGAGCCCTGGTCGGCCTTCAGTGCGGGGAGGTGCAGCCACGCCCCCGCCGGGTTGGGGGCCACGATCTCCTCCGTGAGTCCCAGCTCCTCCACGAATGCGGCGACCGTTCCGCCGCGCACGGCGAAGCTCTCGGCGCCGCTGTCAAGGCGTAGCCCGGCGATTTCATGGCCGGCGACCGGCCCGCCCACGGCATCCGCCGCCTCAATAATGGTGACTCCGAGACCGAGGCGGGCACAGGCGCGGGCGGCGACCAGACCGGCGATGCCTCCGCCGATGACCACAACGTCTTGCATGTCGGCCTAGCTCTCGGCGCTGACGGAATGCACGAGCGAGACCAGGCGGGTGAGCACGTCAGGGTCGGTCTCCGGCGGAACGCCGTGGCCGAGGTTGAGCACGTGCGCCGGCGCCGCACGCCCGCGTTCGAGGACATCGCGCACGTGGGCCTCGAGCACGGGCCAGGGCGCCGTGAGCAGGGCGGGGTCAACGTTTCCCTGCACCGGCACGACGCCGCCGAGGCGACGACTGGCCTCGTCCAGGGGAAGACGGTAATCAACGCCCACGACGTCGGCGCCAATGTTGTGCATCTCCTTGAGCAGTTCGCTCGTACCAACGCCGAAGTGCACGATCGGCACGTTGCGTTCCACCGCATCGGCACCCACCCGGTGTTCGGTGTACCCGAGGTCGCGCACGTGGGCGATGGCGGCCGCCGAGGCGGGGGCAACGGATGCCGCGTAGTCGGCAAGAGACAACGCTCCGGCCCACGAGTCAAACAGTTGCGCGGCACTCGCACCGGCAACCACCTGGGCGCGTAAGAAACGGCCGGTGACATCCGCGGTCCACGCCATGAGCTGCTGCCAGGCCTCCGGGTCGGAGTGCATGAGGGCGCGCGCGTGGAGGTGATCCTTCGACGGGCCACCCTCCACGAGGTAGGCGGCGAGCGTGAACGGGGCGCCGGCGAATCCGATGAGGGGAGTGGAACCGAGCTGTGCCACGGTGAGGCTGACGGCCTCCCTGATGGGTGCGAGCGCGTCGTCGAGAACAGCGGGATCGAGGGCGGTCAGCTCCTGGACATCCGCTTTCGTTCGCACGGCCTTGCCGAGCACGGGGCCCTTGCCCGGCACAATTTCAACGTCGACACCCACGAGCTTGAGGGGAACAACAATGTCGCTGAAGAAGATGCCGGCGTCCACGCTGTGGCGACGCACGGGCTGCAGCGTGATTTCGCTCGCGAGCTTGGGGTCGAGGCACGCGTCGAGCATGCGCGTGCCCACGCGCAGCTCGCGGTATTCGGGCAAGGAACGGCCGGCCTGACGCATGAACCACACGGGCGTCACGTCGGGGCGAGCGCCCTGATAGGCCCGAATCAGGCGGGAGTCGGCGGTGACGCCGGAGGACAGAGGGTGCTGCGCGTCGAGGATCATCAACTCCATTCTCTCAAATATCCCCGGAATCAACGAGTCGAAGCTCCCAGCCTCGGCCTCTAGACTTGAATGGTGCTAATTTTGTTGTCCGCCAGCCACAAGAACTCCAGCTTCGAAGTGCTGGAGATGCTGTCTGTTGGCGGCGGCGGCGAAACGGCCGGTCACATCGTCGCCAAGCACGTTGCCCTGAGCGGCGCCGTGATCGTGGCCACCTGCAACCGCTTCGAGGCCTACCTCGATCTCGATGAGCCCTACGGGGTCTCGCCTCTCCCGGCGGTCTACGCGGCCATCGAAGCGGTGAGTGCGAACAGCGGTGTTCCGCAAGATACCCTGCGCGACACCCTGACCCTGGTGCACGGCAATGGCGTTGCCGAACATCTCTTTGCGGTCACGAGCGGGCTCGAATCCGTGGTTGTGGGCGAGGGAGAGATTGCCGGGCAGGTGCGTCGATCGCTCGAGCAGGCCAGGGCCGCCGGCACCACGAGCCCCGAGCTCGAACGACTGTTTCAACGCGCCTCGCAGACGTCACGCGGCGTGAAGAACCGCACCGGTATCGGGTCGGCCGGGCGCTCCCTCGTGCGCCTCGCCCTCGAGCTCGCCGAGAGCCGGGTGAGCGACTGGGCCGAGGCCCGCGTGTTGCTCGTGGGCACCGGACGTTACGCCGGCGCTTCCCTCGCCGCCCTGCGCGATCGCGGTGCGGAGAACGTGCGCGTGTACTCGCCGTCCGGTCGCGCGCAGAAGTTCGCGTCGTCCCACGGGATCGACGCCGTGTTGGCCGCCGACTTCGCCGGCGCGGTCGCCGGCGCCGACGTCGTGGTCACCTGCACGCTCGGTGAGGACCATGTCATCGACGCCGCCCTCATCCTGGCCGGCCGCGCCGCCGTTGGTGTGAATTCCCACCCGATCGACACCGAATCCAGGGCCGTGCACCTGTGCCCGGCGGATGCTGCCCCCGAGGCCCCGCCGCAGCTCATCATTGACCTCGGACTTCCGCGGAACGTGGCCCCGAACGTTGTGGACGTGGCCGGCGTCGAGCTGCTCGACCTCGAGACCATCAGCATCCACGCGCCCCTCGAAGAGCTCAACGCCACCGATGAGGCCCGCGAGCTCGTGGGCCGTGCCGCCCGCAAGTTCTCCGCCGTCGCCGAGGAACAGAGCCTCGCCCCGGCCGTCGTGGCCCTGCGTACGTATATCTTCGAACTGCGCGACGCCGAGATCGCCAGGGCACGCAGCCGTGGTGACTCGAGCGAACAGACCGAGCAGGCGCTGCGCCACCTCACCGGCGTGCTGCTGCACACCCCCATGGTGCGCGCGCGCGAGCTGGCTAGGGCCGGCGAGCAGGAGTCCTACATCACGGGCCTTGATGCCCTCTTCGGCGTGCAGGTCGACCTCGACGCGTCGTCCTCCGCCGCCCCGGCAGCGGATGCCGCGTCCGCGGACGTTCCCGCCGCCTCCTGACCCGCGCGGTCACGTCGCGATCCTGCGGCGTGACGACACCCCGTAGCTCTCGGCTACGTGAACAGGTCGAGGATCCATTCGTGCCATTCGTGCTCGATCAGGATCGGCTCGGCTCCGCCAAAGTGGTGCACGGTGATGCCGACGGGGCCGCCGAAGGCGTTGCGTCCGAAGAAGCGGTAGAGGGCGTCGTTCGTTCGAAGGCCGATGAAGTGCTCGCTGGTGTAGTCGACGAAGGCCCCGGGAGCCGGCTCACCGGGAAGGGCCACATACGTGGAATCACCCGCTACCGTGCCGACGTCAATGCCGAGTGCGGCACGCACAATCTCGAAGGACTCCGGCGCCGTCGACGCCTCCGGCCCCTGAATGTCCGCGAAGACCGCGGGGCGGCCCACAAAGTGTTCGAGGTACTCCGCGAGCGTGTGCATGTAGAAGGCCGTGTGAAGATTCACAGCGATGTTCTCGGGATCACGGTCGTCCTGTGAGACGCCGCTGTGCACCCAACGCATGAACGAGCGACCGTCGGGACGCTCCTCAATGACCTGATCAAGCTGGTTGAACCATCCATCCGGCCCGTCCATGCGGTTGACTCGGTGCGTCGGACGCTCGGAGACGAGGTCGGTACCCTCCATCCCCTCCGACGGGAAGAGCCACGCTGCCGTCTGCGTGGTGATGGCCTCCCACACCTGCTCCGGCGTGCCGGGAAACTCTCCCTCGAAAACGACCTCGAATTGCCTGCCCATGTGATTTCTCCCGGGTGTAGTGGTGTGGCCACTGTAGCCGCCTACGGCCGGATTCCGGTTCGCAACTGCGGATTTCCGGGCCGGCGAGGCATGTGCGGCACCGGCCGCATGGGTTCGGGGGACTGCGGTAGGACTGCGGTGGTGACAGACACTGCACACAAGAACCCCATTTGAGATGGCGGTGCGCTGGCCAGCCACCAGGTTCCACTGCCGTGATTTGTCGGTTTGCTTCTTCGACGTGAGGTGCCAGGCGCGGCACGGCACGGCCCACAGAAGTGGATGGCCACGGGAACCTTCGGCTTGCGCGAGGCGTCCTTGAGGATAACCAGCTGGAGGACGCGAGTCGCAGCCTGCGGGTTCGGGTACGTCATCTTGGTGCAGTTCGCCCCCGCGACGGCGCGCCGAGGTGTGCGTCGGAAGAAAACGTTGTTGGAACAACGTCATCAGGCAGACTAGGGACATGAAAGCGGTCTATTTCGAGGAATTCGGCGAACTGCCGGTCGTACGCGAGGTACTAGAGCCCCTGTTGAGCGCCGCGGGGGTGATCGTGCGGGTCGAGGCCACGGGACTGTGCCGCAGTGACTGGCACGGCTGGATCGGCCACGACGCCGACATCGCGCTGCCGCACGTTCCCGGACACGAACTCGTGGGCGTCATCGACGCCATCGGTCCGCTCGTGCGGCGGTTTCGCGTGGGCCAGCGCGTGACGGTGCCGTTCGTGTGCGCGTGCGGCGAATGCCCGGAGTGCGACAGCGGCAACGGCCAGGTGTGCCGCAACCAGACCCAGCCGGGATTCACCCACTGGGGTTCGTACGCCGAGCGGGTGGCCCTGCACCACGCCGACTTCAACCTCGTGGCGGTGCCCGACGACCTCGACGCTGGCGCGGCCGCCCTGCTCGGATGCCGTTTCGCCACGTCGTACCGCGGTCTCGTTCACCAGGCCCGTCTGCAGGCCGACGAAACCCTCGTGGTCGTGGGTTGCGGCGGCGTTGGTCTGTCCGCGGTAATGATCGGCCGGGCCCTCGGCTCCACCGTGATCGCCGTCGACATCAGCTCTGCCGCGCTCGAGGCGGCGACCCGGGTGGGCGCGACTCACACCGTGAACTCCGCCGGGCTCGATGACGCCGACGTGATCGAACGCATCCGCGAACTCACCCCGGAGGGCGCGGGGGCCGAGGTCACCGTCGAGGCGCTCGGCCACGCCAACACGGTGAGCATCGCCATCCGCTCGCTGGCGATTCGTGGGCGGCACGTGCAGATCGGCCTGCTGGACGAGGACCCGCGCCTTCCCCTCGGCTTGGTGATCGCGCGCGAGCTCACCATTCTGGGCAGCCACGGCATGCCGACCAGGGACTATCCCGCCCTGCTCGGCCTCGTGGTGAACGGTCGCTTGCGCCCGCAAGACCTGATCACACGCCGAATCCCACTATCGGAGGCACCCGAGGCCCTCGCCGCCATGTCGAGTCCCACCGCGGACGCCGGCGTCACCCTGATCGAGGTCGCGCCCGCCACCTGACCCTCGCCGACACATCTGCTAGCGCCAAAAATACCCTCCCGTCGACCGGGAGGGTATTTTTGGCACCACTCGGCCGCGCAGGCGGGCCGGGGCTGCGGTTACGCGCCGCGCAGGCGCACCGCGAGGTACGCGTCGAGCTCGGCCAGCGGAACGCGCTCCTGCAGCATGGTGTCGCGGTCTCGCACGGTGACGGCCTGGTCATCGAGCGAATCGAAGTCCACCGTGATGCAGTACGGCGTGCCGATCTCGTCCTGGCGACGGTAGCGGCGCCCAATGGCACCGGCGTCGTCGAAGTCCACGTTCCACGACTCGCGCAGGCGGGCCGCGAGCTCGCGGGCCATTGGCGAGAGACGCTCATTGCGCGACAGCGGCAGAATCGCGGCCTTCACCGGGGCGAGGCGCGGGTCGAGCTTGAGCACGGTGCGCTTGTCGGTGCCGCCCTTTGCGTTGGGCACTTCTTCCTCGTGGTACGCGTCAACGAGGAAGGCCATGAGCGAGCGGGTGAGGCCGGCAGCCGGCTCGATCACGTACGGCGTCCAGCGCTCGTTCTTCGTCTGGTCGAAGTACGACAGGTCCTTGCCGGATGCCTTGGCGTGCGTCGACAGGTCGAAGTCGCCACGGTTGGCCACCCCCTCGAGCTCGCCGAACTCGCCGCCGACGAAGCCGAAGCGGTACTCGATGTCGACGGTGCGCTTGGAGTAGTGGGAGAGCTTCTCGGCGGGGTGTTCGAAGAGGCGAAGGTTCTCGGCGCGGATGCCGAGCCCGGTGTACCAGGCCATGCGGGTGTCGATCCAGTACTGGTGCCAGGTCTCGTCCGTGCCGGGCTCGACGAAGAATTCCATCTCCATCTGCTCGAACTCGCGGGTGCGGAAGATGAAGTTTCCTGGTGTGATCTCGTTGCGGAAGCTCTTGCCGATCTGGCCGATGCCGAACGGGGGCTTCGAGCGGGAGGCCTGCAGCACGTTGGCGAAGTTCACAAAGATACCCTGCGCGGTCTCGGGGCGCAGGTAGTGCATACCGGCCTCGTCGTCGACCGGTCCGAGGTAGGTCTTGAGCAGGCCGGAGAAGGCGCGCGGCTCGGTCCAGATGTGACGGTTGCCGCAGTTGGGGCAGGGAATGTCATCGATACCGTTCTCGGGGGCGCGACCCTTGCGCTCCTCGAACTCTTCGACGAGGTGATCCTCGCGAAAACGCTTGTGGCAGCTCGTGCACTCGATCAGCGGGTCACTGAAAACCTCAACGTGACCGGATGCCTCCCAGACCGCTCGAGGCAGGATCACACTGGAGTCGAGGCCGACCACGTCGTCGCGGCTCGTGACCATCGAACGCCACCACTGCTTCTTGATGTTCTCTTTGAGTTCAACACCCAGGGGCCCGTAGTCCCATGCCGAGCGGGAACCACCGTAGATTTCACCGGCCTGGAAAACGAACCCGCGATGGCGGGCGAGGGCGATGACGGCGTCGAGATGAGTGGGGGCGGCCATGGTGGCTCCAATGGTCGAAAGCGGAATGGCGGGCAGTGCCCAAAGGGCAATCCTCCTATTTTAGGCGCTCGGTCGCCGACAGAAAATTCCCGCCGCGAAAACATACGGCACGCCCTGTTACGGTTGCACCTGATGCAGGCTGCGTTTGGCAGCTTCTCAAAGGAGAGAAAACGTCATGGCCCGCACCGCGCAAGACTCAGCCGAAAAAGCAGACCCGTTGCAACGGGTTCCCGGACCACTGCCCGTGGCCCTCGATCCCGAGATCCAGGAGGCCGAGGAACGGCACTGGACTCCACTCAAGATCGCGATCTGGGCCGCCGTTTCGCTGCTCGGTGCTGTGAGCTGGACGATGCTCGCCATTGTGCGCGGGGAGACCGTCAACGCGATCTGGTTCGTGTTCGCGGCCGTCTGCACCTATCTCATCGGATACCGGTTCTACTCGAAGTTCATTGAGAAGCACCTGCTCAAGCCCGATGACCGTCGCGCCACCCCCGCCGAGTACAAGGCAGACGGCAAGGACTTTGCCGTCACCGACCGTCGGGTACTCTTCGGCCACCACTTCGCCGCCATCGCCGGCGCGGGCCCCCTCGTCGGCCCCGTTCTCGCCGCGCAGATGGGCTACCTTCCCGGCACGATCTGGATCATCGTCGGCGTCGTCGCCGCCGGTGCCGTGCAGGATTACCTCATCCTCTACTTCTCCATGCGCCGCGGCGGACGTTCGCTGGGCCAGATGGCTCGCGACGAACTCGGCCTCATCGGCGGAACCGCCGCCCTGATCGCCACCCTCGTGATCATGATCATCATCGTGGCCATCCTCGCCCTCGTGGTGACGAACGCCCTCGCCGAGAGCCCGTGGGGCGTCTTCTCGGTGGGCATGACCATTCCGATCGCGCTCTTCATGGGCGTCTACCTGCGCTTCTTCCGACCGGGCAAGATCACCGAGATCTCTATCATCGGCTTCGTGCTGCTCATCGCCGCGATCATCGGCGGCGGCGCGATTTCCGGCACCGAATGGGGAACTGCCCTCTTCACGCTCGACAAGATCGCCATCGCCTGGGGCATCATCGTCTACGGTTTCGTGGCCGCGATCCTGCCCGTGTGGTTACTGCTCGCCCCGCGCGACTATCTCTCCACCTTCATGAAAATCGGCACGATCGGCATGCTCGCCGCGGCCATCATCATCGTGCGTCCGGAGATCTCGGCACCCGCCGTCAGCGAGTTCGCCACGAGCGGCACCGGCCCGGTCGTGAGCGGAACCCTCTTCCCCTTCCTGTTCGTGACGATCGCGTGCGGGGCCCTGTCGGGATTCCACGCCCTCATCGCCTCGGGAACCACACCCAAGCTCATTGAGAAGGAACGCCAGAGCCGCTTCATCGGCTATGGCGGAATGCTCATGGAGTCGTTCGTGGCCATCATGGCGCTCGTCGCCGCGCTGTCGATTGATCGTGGCATCTACTTCGCCATGAACTCCTCGGCCGCCCTCACCGGCGGCACGGTACAGGGCGCCGTCACGTTTGTGAACAGCCTCGGCCTCACCGGCGTCAACCTCACGCCCGACATGCTCACCCAGACCGCGAAGGACGTGGGCGAGGCGAGCATCGTCTCCCGCACCGGCGGCGCCCCCACCCTCTCCGTGGGCCTGGCCCACATCATGCAGCAGGTCGCCGGCGGCAGCGGGATGATGGCGTTCTGGTACCACTTCGCGATCATGTTCGAGGCGCTCTTCATCCTCACTGCCGTCGACGCCGGCACGCGCGTGGCCCGCTTCATGCTGCAGGACACGCTCGGCAACTTCTTCCCGAAGTTCAAGAACACAAGCTGGCGTCCCGGAGCCTGGATGGCAACGGGAATCATGGTGGCCGCCTGGGGGGCCGTGCTCATCATGGGTGTCACGGATCCGCTCGGTGGAATCAACACCCTGTTCCCGCTCTTCGGCATCGCCAACCAGCTGCTCGCCGCGATCGCCCTGGCCGTGTGCATGGCCATCGTCGCCAAGCGCGGGCTGTTCAAGTACCTGTGGGTTGTCGCTCTTCCCCTGGGCTTCACGGCGGTCATCACGATTTACGCCTCGTTCCTGAAAATCTTCTCGCCCGTACCGGGAGTGGGCTACTTCGCCCAGAACAGGGCGTTCTCCGACGCGCTGGCCGCCGGTGAAACGAGCTTTGGCACCGCGCCATCAGTTCTGGCTATGGAGGCCGTGGTGCGCAACACCATGATTCAGGGCCTGCTTTCCATTCTGTTCGTGGTGCTTGCCATCATCGTGATCGTCACCGCGATTCAGGCCACCGTGCGGGCCTACCGCTCGGGTTCGAACGCGAGCAGCGAAGACCCGCCCGTGCAGTCACTCATCTACGGCCCGGCCGGCTTCATTCCCACGCCAGCCGAGAAGGCCCTCGAGGCGCAGTGGAACGGCCTTCCGTCCGACAAGAAGCCCGTGGGGACCGGTCACTGATGAGCATCCTGGACGGGGTGCGGAGAGGTGCGCGCGGCGCCGCCTGGTACCTGCGCGCCCTGCTCGGTGAAGACGCGTACGACAAGTACGCCGCCCATCACGCCTCCCGGCACGCCGTCCCCGACGCACCGCCACCGATGACCGAACGCGAGTTCTGGCGGGACCAGACCGACCGCCAGGACAAGAACCCGCAGGGCCGGTGCTGCTGAGCGCGCACCCCGTTCCCCCAGCACCCGCTGGTCGGAGCGCGCGGCCGGATTGGCCTGGCCGCTCTCAGCAAACAACGGACAGCACTACCCGACGTGGAGACCAGACGTGTGGATGACGATTTTGGTGCTCGTCGCCGTATTCGTAGGCGCAAGCATGCAGCGGATCACCGGCATGGGCCTCGCCCTCGTGGCCGCGCCCTTTCTGGTGCTGTTGCTCGGGCCGATTGACGGCATCGTCCTGGTCAACGCCTGCGCCATTCTCACCGCCGGACTGATCCTGCCGCGAGTGATTCGGCATATCAGCTGGCGCCGCTACGCCGTGCTGGCATCCTTCGCACTGCTCGGCATCGTGCCCGGCGCCGTGGTCGTGCAGCAGGTGCCGGGGGCGTGGCTGCAGATCTCCATCGGCCTGCTGCTCGCGACGGCCCTCACCGTCTCGGTGACTCTGCGCCGGGCGTCGCTCCGGGACAGCCCAGGTGTACGGGCGGTGGCCGGTGCTGCGAGCGGGTTCATGAACGCGACCGCGGGCCTGGGCGGCCCCGCCGTGAGCATGTACGCGATGGCCACGCACTGGTCCCAGCGCGGTTTTGCGGCCACGATGCAGCCCTACTTCATCACCATCAGCGGGGCCTCGCTCGTGGCGAAGCTCGTCTTCGGAGGCGCAGAGCCTCCTCAGCTGACACTGCTCACCTGGCTGCTGATCGCGGCCGCGTGTACGGCCGGGCTCCTGCTCGGCGAACTCCTCGCACGGGTCATCGAGCCGAACATTGCGAGGCGGATGCTCGTGGTCATCGCCTACGTGGGAGCCGCCGGAACCATTGTGCGCGGCTTCAGCCAGCTGTGAGGCGGGTCACCTCACCTCTACCCTGCCCCGCTGCGGCCAGGTGATCACCACTGGCGATGCGGTCCGGAAGGCGGCCCCCAAACAGGGGTGACGTCGACGCGCCTCGGGGGCGATAGCGGGGCGTGACCTACGGTGATCTCATGGGAAAGTCGGCACTCATCATCGGGGGAACAGGCCAACTGGGCGTCGCGGCCGCTGGCCGACTCGGACGAGCCGGCTGGGATGTGACGGTGACCTACCGCGGTGACGCGCCGGCCGATCCGCGGGGCGCGACCCGCAGCATCCGTCTCGATCATGCCGACTCAGACGCGTTGTTCGCCGCGGCCCGCGGGCGCGATCTGGTGCTCGACACGGCCGCATTCGACGCCGAGAACGCCACGCAGCTCGCCGGTCTCGCCGGGGATGTGGGCTCACTCGTTGTGATCTCCACGGGAATGCTCTACGCACCGGCGCCCGACACCGAACCGCTCACCGAGGAGGCGCCGGTGATCAACGAATCCGGGATGAGCTACCCCGCCGCGAAGGTGCGGCTCGAGCAGGCGCTCCTCGCGGTTCGCGACCTGCCGGTGAGCATTCTGCGGCCCGGTGCCATCCACGGCCCGCACACGACCGAGCTGCGCGAATGGTTCTTCATCAAGCGGGTCTTCGACGGCCGACGCAGCGTTCTGCTCGCCGACCACGGTGGCCGCCCCCTGAGCACCTCGGCCACCGTCAACGTGGCCGAACTCGTGTTGTTGTGCGCCGAGCAGCCCGGGCTGCGAGTGCTCAACGCGGTCGACGAGCAGGCGCACTCCCCCGCCGAGATGGCGCGACTCGTGTTCGCCCTCATGCAGCATGACGCCGAGGTGCACACGTTCGCCGGGCCGCCGCGCGGCGGCGTGGGTGCGAGCCCCTGGGACCGTGGGCAGTCCGAGGTGCTGAGCATGGCCGCCGCGCGGGAACAGCTCGGGTACCGGCCGGCCGTCAGCTATGTCGACGGCCTGGCCATTGACATCCGCTGGGCATCGGATGCCGTGACGGCGGCTCAGGAACGAGGCGCCAGTTGGCGTCAGGTCTTTCCGTACACCGCGGCCCGCCACGGGGAGCGTGACTGGTTTCGCTACGCCGCCGAAGACGCGTTCCTCCCCCGACCGTAGTCGCGCTGCCGACCTCCCGACCTCCCGACCTCCCGACCTCAAAGGTGGCCGAATCGGACACCTGTGTCTGGTGCGCGAATCACTACTGTCTGCACGGACAACACCTATCGGCGCGGGAACGGCCACGCCATCCATCTGGCAAACGGATGCCCGGCGGCTCGGGCGCTCGCACGCTCGCTCGCTCGCTGGGTGATGTTGCTACTTCAGGAGATCCGGCCGGGAACATCCGCTCACCCGCGAGACTACGCGGCGGTCGGGTACTGTCGACCGCGGATCTCCTGAAGTAGCAACCAGGGGGGCGGATGCCGGGGGCGCGTTCGGAGTGCGGCGCTGGGCGCGCTGGGCGCCCACCTCCGGGCCGAGGAATGGCCGGTAGGCGGGCTGCGTTGGCGCCCGGAACCGGCGCCAACCGCGCCCGTGAGGGCGCTGGCGGGTTCGTTTACGGGCTTCGGTCGGCAGAATTACTTACTAAGGTCTATAAAGAAATAGGTGAGCAACCCTCGCTTTTACGTTCGATTCGCGCTAAAATGGGGGTATGTTCACGACGGTGAAGTCCGGAGCTGAGATGGTCGCCCTGCTACTGCAGGCCGGCGAACTCGTCACGGCCGCCCTCGCCGGAGTGCAATTCGCACTCCTGGACGACGATGCGGCGCTGGCCGTGATGGGCGCGCTGGAAGCCGTGGGGCGTCGGGTGGATGGTGGCCGGATCAGCTCCGCCGCCAACGTGGCTTTTCGCGCCGATTCCGGCCTCGGTCATGACTCGCTCGCGTGGAAGAACGGATGCCGCGGCAAGTTCGAACTGATCACCGGGGTGACGCGTATCTCGAGTAGCGAGGCGAAGCGGCGGATGCGCCTCGGCGGCACCATCACCGGGGTCTCGTCCGCGACCAGCGGCTTGGTCGGGCAAGTCATGCCGGTGCGGCACCCCGCCGTCGCCGAGAGTCTGGCCGCCGGGGAACTCGGCATCGACGCCGCCGACGTGATCGTGACCGCACTCGAGCAGATCTCGACCCGGGTCGCCCCGGACGACCTCGACCGGGCCGAACGCGCCCTGGTGGCGTCGGCGACGGGGGCGATCATCCCGGAGACCGAAGGACTCCCGGGTGCGGGGATCGCGTTCAGTGCCGACCTCATTCGGGCGCAGGCCCACGAATGGGCGGCGATGCTCGACCCTGAGGGGGCGGCGCCTTGCGACGACAAGACGGCCGCGAAGAGCACGTTCGGGTTCGGGCTCCTGCGGGATGGGCTGTATCCGCTGCGCGGCGGTGTGACGCCCGACCTTCGCGGCGTGATGAACGGGGTGTTCAACACGTTCCTCAGTGCCCACGCGGCACCGGCGTTTCCGTCGGCGGAGGACCAGGCGCGCCTGGAGGCCGGGGAACTCATCCCCGGCGCCGAAGAAGCCGTCGACGACCGCACCGGCGGCGAGAAATGCGCCGACATTCTGCGGGCGGTGTTCGAAAAGACCGCCCGAGACCCGAAAACCCCGACCATGGGCGGCGCGGCACCCGTCGTGATGGTGCACGTGAACGCCCGCGACCTGAAGAACGGTCGCGGCGTCGGCTGGATCGACGGCGTCGACGCCCCGATCAGCCTCCGCAGCGTAAACCAGCGGCTGTGCGCCGGCGGCTACCAGCAGGTCATCATCGGCGACGACGGCCACGTACTGCACCTCGGAGCGACGGAACGATTCTTCAGCCCCGCCCAGCGCCGCGCGATCGCCGCCCGCGACGACGGCTGCGTCATCCCCGGCTGCAAAATCGCCGCCGCCTGGTGCGAAGTGCACCACGTGATTCCGTGGCAGTCCCACGGACTGACCGACGTGGAAAACGGTGTGCTGCTGTGCTGGTTCCACCACCACACCATCGACACCGCCGGGTGGGACATTCGAATGATCACCGGGAGGCCCCACCTGCGCGGCCCGGTGCTCTTCGACCCCACCCGAACCTGGCGACCAGCGGCCAGCCACCGCGCGAACACTCCGAGCGCCGATCCTCCGTGGAGCAGATCCAGACAATAGGACCCGGGGTCGTGATGGGCCTTTGGGCTGGTGAACCCTGGAAGCCGAGCGGCAGGTGAGCTCCGGGGAGGCCCCTGCAGCCCGGCCGCGGTCGAACTGCAGGGGTCGAACTGCAGGGGTCAGGCGCCGTAGATGGTGCCGCGGGCCTCGGCGTAACGGGCGCGCACCTCCGCGGCCCACGACCGGTCGGCCGCCGGCTCGAATTCGAGCGCGATCGCGCGCGGCCAGCTCGGAAAGTCGCTGCCGCCGTCGAGGGCCCAGGCGGCCTGGCGCGCGGCACCGAGAGCCACGTATTCGCGGGCCGCCGGCAGCACGACCGGCACACCGAAGACATCCGCTGCAATCTTCTGTACGGCGGGCGACTGCGAACCGCCGCCGATCAGCAGCACCTGACGCACGGCCACGCCCTGGCCCCGCAGCGAGTCGAGCGCATCGGCGAGGCTGCAGACGAGTCCAAGAACGGATGACTGCGCCAGGTTCTCCGGCGTCATGTTCGCCCGGCGCATCCCGGTGAGCGAGCCGGAGGCATCGGGCAGGTTGGGAGTCCGTTCACCATCGAGATAGGGCATCAACAGCAGTCCGCCGGCATCCGCCGGTGCCGCAAGCGCAAGGCTGCCGAAACGTTCGATGTCCACACCGAGCATGCGGGCCGTGGACACGAGGGTACGGGCGCCGTTGATTGTGGCGAGCAGGGGAAGCTGTCCCCCGGCGGCGTCGGCAAACCCGGCCACCGAGCCGGAGGCATCCGCTATCCGGGCGGTGGTCCTGGCGAAAACGGTGCCGCTCGTGCCGATGGACACCACCACGTCACCCTCGCCAATGCCGAGTCCGAGGGCTGCCGCAGCGTTGTCGCCGGCCCCGGCCGAGACCACCACGCCACCGGGCGTGACACCGGCGCGCTCGGAGGCGCCGAGAACCGTGGGAACTCGCGCCTCGCGACCGAGGGCGGCCTCGAGAAGGTCCATGCGGTAGCTGTTGGTGTGCACGGAGAAGTAGCCGGTGCCGGAGGCATCGCTGCGGTCGGTCGCGGCCTGCGCCGGGCGCCCGAGTATGTTCCAGGTGAGCCAGTCGTGCGGTAACAGCACCTGCTCCACCTTCGCGGCGAGCTCCGGACGGTTCGCGTGCAGCCAGGCCAGCTTGGTGATCGTGAACGAGGCAACCGGCACCACGCCCACCTCGTCGGCCCACATCTGGGCGCCGTACCGTTCGGTGAGCGCCGCAGCCTGCGGGGCACTACGCACGTCGTTCCAGAGCAGTGCGTCGTGAACCGGCTTGTCGGCGGCATCGAGCGCGACCATGCCGTGCTGCTGCGCGCTCACCCCGAGGGCCGCCACGCCGCCGGCCACGCCGCCGCCAAGCTCATCGCCCCCGGCTGCCAGGAAGGCGTCCCACCAGCGGGCCGGGTCGATGCTCGTGCCGTCGGGATGCGGGGCGCTGCGCTGCGTGAGCTGCTCGCCGGTGTCAGCATCCACGGTGACAATCTTGCAGCTCTGCGTCGACGAGTCGATCCCAGCCACTGTTCGGCGTGCGCTCATGCGTTGGTATCCCCTTCGAACCGACCGTCGGCTCAGCCTAACCGCGAGCCTCGACGAGGTGGGCCATCCTGATCACACGCAGCAGCACGCTCATGATGACCACGAGCAGGCTGAAGCGACCGGTTCCTGGCCGGTCGGCCGGATCGTTCAAGAAGGAGTCGCCCTCGCTGGTAACTGGCGCGGCTGGCGCGAGTCAGTGTACGTATTCGAGCAGGTCGAGGCCGATTGACCGCAGCCCCTCATGCACCCTGAGCCGCGTGGGCAAGTCGGTGTCGGCGAAGGACATCGACACGGCATAGGTGACACCGGCGCGTGGACCGCGCAGAATCCCGACCTCGCTGCGTACCCCCGCGGTCGTTCCGGTCTTGTTCACGAGCAGCAGCCCGTGGTCGCCCTCCCGATGAACGAAGGGGTCGAAGCCGAACGCACCGGCCACGAGCGTGAGGTCGGTGTTGAGAGACAGCCACCCCAGCACCCGCTCGCTCGCCTCGGCGTCGATGATCTCGCCCCGAGCGAGCGCCGTGAAGAGCCAGGTGAGTTCTTTGGCGCTGCCCACTGACAGTTGGGGTGCGTGGTCGGGGCCCCGGTGGTCGCGAACACGATCGAGCAGTGCAGAGCGGGTGAGACCGAGCTTCTCGGTGCGTGCCCGCACGGCGTCGAGCCCAACGGCGCGAATGAGCACGTTCGTCGCCAGGCTGTCGTTCATCGACCCCACGAGAGCCGCGAGGTCGGCGATGGGCAACGACGACACCTGCAGGTGCTGCCAGATGCCCGCTCCGGAAACCGAGTCGGCGACCGTGCGTTCAAGAACCGTGTGCGCGCCAAAATCTGCGTCACGCAGCTTGGCGGCGACCTCGATGAGCAGCAAAACGGTCCCGATGTGGGCCGTGGGCATGGCCACGTGGTCATCCACGGAGAAAAGCACACGACCGGTCGTGAGGTCGGTGGCCCTGGCCGACACCTGCACGCCGTTGACCGCGAGGTCGGCGAGCGCTTCGAAGCCTCGGGAAAAGTTCTCGGGCACCTCGGCGCCCAGGTGCTTGCCGTGATTTTCGGCCAGGTGCCTCGACCGTTTCTCAGAATCCCGCACTGCCATAACCACTCTCGACGGGCCTCTCTCGGTCAGGGTCTTCCCCGCAGATACCCTAACGCACGAGGCTGGTGGGCTACCAGATCGTGACGCGCTGATCGGGGTCGAGCCACAGCGCATCCGCTTCGGTCACGCCGAAGGCCGTGTAGAACTCGTCAATGTTGCGCACGATCTGATTACACCGGAACTCATTCGGGGAATGCGGGTCGATCGAGAGCAAACGGATCGCCTCGGCATCGCGCAGCTTCATCTGCCAGGCCTGCGCCCAGGAGAAGAAGAAGCGCTCGGCCCCGGTCAGGCCATCGACGACGGGCGGCTCTTCGCCATCGAGGGACAGCAGGTAGGCCTTCCACGCGATGGAGAGCCCGCTGAGGTCGCCGATGTTCTCACCGATCGTGAGCGCGCCATTCACGTGGTGCTCGGGCACCTGCTTCGGGAAGAGGCCCTCGTACTGGGCGATGAGCGAGCTCGTGCGCTCCTCGAAGGCTGCTCGATCCGCCTCGGTCCACCAGTCGGTGAGGCGGCCGTCGCCGTCGTACTTGGATCCCTGGTCGTCGAAGCCGTGACTGATCTCGTGCCCGATCACGGCGCCGATGGCACCGTAGTTCGCCGCGGAATCTCGCTCGGTCACGAAGAACGGGAACTGCAGGATGGCGGCCGGGAACACGATCTCGTTGAAGCCGGGGTTGTAGTACGCGTTGATGGTCTGCGGTGTCATGAACCACTCGTCGCGGTCGAGCGGCTTGCCGATCTTGCCCAGTTCACGCTGGAACTCGAACTCGTTGGCCGCGCGCACGTTGCTGATCAGGTCGTCGGGCGTCATCTCGAGGCTCGAATAATCGCGCCACTTCACCGGGTAGCCGATCTTCGGGGTGAACTTCGTGAGCTTCTCCAGGGCACGAGCCCTGGTCTCTTCCGTCATCCAGCCGATGGTGGAGATGCTCTGGCGATATGCCTCAACGAGGTGCTCCACGAGCACGTCCATGCTCTTCTTGGCGCTCGGCTGGAAGTGGCGATCCACGTAGATCCGGCCAACGGCCTCGCCGAGGGCGCCTTCCACGAGAGAGACACCGCGCTTCCAGCGCTCTCGCAGCTGCGGGGTCCCGCTGAGCGTGCGCCCGTAGAAATCAAAGCTCGCCTCCACGAAATCGCCGGAGAGGTACGACGCGCTCGAACGAATGATCTGCCAGCGCAGCCAGTCCTTCCAGGATTCCAGCCGGTCGTCACTCATGGTGGCGGCGAGGCCCACGATGAAGCTCGGTTCCCGCACGATGACCTCCTCGAGCGTTCCGACCGGGGCATCGACGCCCTCGAGCCACAGGTCGATGTCGGCGCCAGCCGCGAGCGCGGAGAACTGGCCCCAGGTTCGCGGGTTGTACGTCTTTTCACTGTCGCGGGTCTCGACCTTGCTCCAGTGGTGCACGGCGAGTTCGGTTTCGAGTTCGAACACGCGCTGGGCGCGCGCGGCGGCGTCGTCGACGCCCGCGAGGGTGAACATGCGCTCGATGAAAGGCACGTAAGCCTCACGAATGGCGGCAAATTTCTCTTCGCGATAGTACGACTCGTCGGGGAGGCCCAAGCCACCCTGCTCGATGAACACGCGGTACTGCTCGGGGTCTCCCGGGTCGTTGTCGACGAAGAGGTGGAACGCACCGCTCACGCCAGCGCGCTCAAGCCGGCCGAGGTCGGCGAGCAGTTCGGAGATGGATGTGATGGCATCGACGGTCGCGAGGTCGGCGACGAGGGGCGTGGCGCCGAGGGCCTCGATGCGTTCCTCATCGAGGAAGCTCGTGAACAGGTCGCCGAATTTGCGCTCAAGCGTGCCGGGTACGGCGGACTGCGCCTCGACGATGATGTCGCGCACGGCCTTCTCCGACTCCTCGGCGAGCAGGGTGAACGAACCCCAGCGGGCCTTGTCATTGGGAATTTCGGTGCGCGAAGTCCATTTGCCGTTCACGTGCAGAAAGAGGTCGTCCTGAGGCCGAATCTCCGGGTCCAGTTCACTACGGTCGATTCCGGATGCGCTCACCTGATCAGTCATGCGTCCAGCCTATTCCGGTGGGATGGGCGCCGAGAACCTTGGGCATGCAGATGCTACGGCACCAGGTCCCGGTGGCGCGAACTAGAGTCGACAGCATCAGACTTTTCACGCCCCAGGCCATCGATCGCGACATCCTGCGCCTCGCCATACCCGCCCTCGGCGCGCTCATCGCCGAGCCGCTCTTTCTGCTCGCCGACTCGGCCATGGTGGGCCACCTCGGCACGATACCCCTCGCCGGGCTTGGCCTCGCGAGCGCGGTGTTGCAGACCATCATTGGCCTCATGGTGTTTCTCGCCTACAGCACCACCCCGGCCGTCGCCAGGTGGCTCGGCGCCGGGGATGCGCGTCGGGCCGTGAGCGTGGGCATCGACGGCCTGTGGCTGGCCCTCAGCCTCGGTGTGGTGCTCGCGGTCGTGGGCCGCGCCGCGACCCCGGCGCTGGTCGGCACATTCGGCGCCGAGGCATCCGTGACCGCGGATGCCTCGACCTACCTGGGCATCTCCATGTTCGGTCTACCGGCGATGCTGCTGGTCTTTGCCGCGACCGGGTTGCTCCGCGGGCTGCAAGACACCCGAACGCCGCTCTTCGTGGCCGGCATCGGGTTCGCCGTGAACATTGTATTGAACTACGTGTTCATCTACCTGCTCGACTGGGGGATCGCCGGCTCCGCCGTGGGCACGGTCGTTGCGCAGTGGGGCATGGTGGCCGTGTACCTCGTGGTGGTTGTACGGCACGCTCGCCGGGAGAAGGCCCCGCTGCGGCCGCATCGCGGAGGGGTGCTGCTCGGTGCGCGCAGCGGCGGCTGGCTCTTCGTGCGCACCCTGAGCCTGCGGGCGGCGATGCTGCTCGCCGTGTTCGTGGCCGCGCAGCTCGGCTCACCCGAGCTCGCGGCATTCCAGATCGCGATGACCCTTTTCGCGACGCTCGCCTTCGCCCTCGACGCCCTCGCCATCGCCGCGCAGGCGCTCGTCGGCCGCGGACTCGGTGCCCACGATGTCGCCGGGGTGCGGGCCGTGCTGCGCCGGTGCCTCGAGTGGGGCGTGCTGGCCGGCATCGGGCTCGCGGCGCTGGTGATCGCCACGAGCGGGGTGCTCGGGCACCTCTTCACGAACTCGCCGGCCGTGACCCAGCTGCTGCCGGCGACGCTCGTGGTGCTGGGCCTGTCGGTACCGCTCGGCGGCGTGGTCTTTGTGCTCGACGGGGTGCTGATCGGTGCCGGGGATGCGCGCTACCTCGCGCTGACCGGCCTGGTGAACCTCGCCGCCTTCGTCCCCCTCGCGCTGGGTGTGCTGTGGCTTGCCCCGGAGGGTGCCAGCGGTCTCGCCTGGCTGATGTCCGCGTTCGCGCTCGGCTACCTCGGCGCCCGGGCGATCACCCTGTCGTTGCGTGCCCGAAGCACGGCGTGGATGGTCGTCGGAGCACGCTGACCGGTTCAGTCGAGCGGGTAGGCGAGCGCGGGGCGGCGGATGCTGACTCGCACGCGGTCGCCGCGCTTCGGCAGGTCAGGGGCCGCGACGCGCGCCCGGATGATCGCTCCGCCGAGGAGTTCGAGGCTCACGAGCGCGTCGTGGCCGCCGTACGCAATGGACATGACCGTCGCGGTGATGCGTTCGGTGCCGGCCGGCTCGATACCGAGGCCGGAGCGGTGCGGAGCCACGACGCGCGAACTAGCGGGCAGGGCTGCGGGCGATACGATGCGGGTGATGGCCGGCGATAGGTGGATCCATTCCGGTCGGAGCATGAGCCGCACCGGGGTTCCATCCACGTCGGACGTTCCGCCGTCGACGGCATCGGCGGCGATCGATCCCAGCGCGCATTCGACCCGGCCGTCGGACCAGGTGCCCTCGAGTTCCACCGTGTCACCCACAAACGCCGCGACCCAGAAACTCACGGGGTTCTCGTACACCTCGGCCGGCGTGCCCCACTGCAGCAGGCCTCCATCGCGCATCACGGCCACGAAATCGGCCAGGGACAGGGCCTCCTCCTGGTCGTGGGTCACGAGCAGGCTCGTGCTCTTCTGGTCCCGCAGCAAGGCAGCGACCTCGCTGCGCAGCGCCCCACGCAGCAGCGGATCGAGGGCCGCGAACGGCTCGTCGAGCAGCATCAGGTCGGGGCGCGGCGCGAGGGCCCGGGCGAGCGAGACTCGCTGCGCCTGCCCGCCGGAGAGCTGCGACGGGGCCCGGTCGACGAAACCGGCCAGTCCCACGAGCTCGGCCAGCTCCGCGATGCGCGCCGTGCGCTTCGCACGGTCGGCCCGGCTGGCGTGCGGCAGCCCGAAGCCGATGTTCTCGCCCACGCTGAGGTGGGGAAAGAGGGAGGCGTCCTGAGGCACCCAGCCCATGCCGCGCTTTTCGGGAGCGAGCTGCACGCCCGGTGCGGAGACCACGCGATCGGCCACCGTGATGGTGCCGGCCGACGCGGGAAGCAGGCCGGCGATGGCACGCAGCAGAGTGGTCTTACCGCATCCGCTGGGACCCAGCACGGCCACGAGGCTGCCCCGCGGTATGGCGAGGTCGATGTTTTCGAGCACGTCGGTCTCGTCGTACGAGACGCGCAGTTCTTGAACGGTGACCCAGGTCACGATTTCTCCTTTGCAACACCGCGGATGCCCGACAGGAGCACCGTGGGGATGGCTGCCAGCACGACGAGCGCCGCCGCGTAGGGCGCGGCTCCGCCGAATTCGAACACCGACGTGCGGCTCCAGAGCTCCGTGGAGAGCGTGGAAATACCGGTGGGACGCAGCAACAGTGTTGCGGGCAATTCTTTCATGACGGAGATGGCAACCAGCAGCGCGCCCACGCCGATGCCGGGCAGGGCGAGGCGCGCCGTGACCCGCCACCAGGTGACGAGGGGCGAGTGGCCGAGCATCCGTGACACATCGGTGAGGCTGCCCGGCACGGCGGCGATGCTGCTGCGCATGCTGCCGATCGCCCGCGGCATGAAGAGCACGACGTAGGCGAAGACGAGCACCACGGAGGTTTGGTAGAGCGCCGGAACCGCGGCGAGTGCGAAAAATACCAGCGCGAGGCCCACGACAATGCCGGGCAGCCCGTGGCCGAGAAAACCCACGGCCTCGATCGCGGTCACGAGCCGGCCACGGTGGCGCGCGGCGAGGGCGGCGATCGGCAGGGCGAGCACGGCGGCCACGAGAGCGGCAGCGAGGGCCAGCCCCAGGGTGGCGCCCACGGCCTCGAGCAGCCGGGGAACGTCGACGGCTCGAAGCGTTGCCGCGTCGAGCAGGCGGCTCAGCAGACCCAGGATCGGCACGACGATGCCCGCGCCCGGCGCGAGCAGGATGAGCGCCACGAGAGCGACGAGCCAGCGGCCCGGCCTGTGCACCGGCAGGGTGCTGCGACCGCCCGTCCGCTCGACCTGGCCGCGGCTCTTGCGCTCGCCCGCCACCACGATGAGGGCGAGCACCACGAGCACGAGGGCGAGCAGCGCGGCTTGATTGCGGTCGAAACTCGCCCCGTAGGCGGCGTTGATTCCCCAGGTGAGCGTCTGGAAGCGCAGCATCGCGACGAGGCCGAAGTCCGACAGGGAGTAGAGGCACACGAGCAGGGCGCCCGCGATGGCGGCCGGGCGAATCTGCGGCCAGGTCGCCGCCCGGAACGCGCCGAACGGGCCCCGGCCGAGGGTGCGGGCGACCGCTTCCAGGTCACCGGATGCCCCGCGCAGCGCGGCCGCGACCGGGAGCGTCACGTAGGGGGTGCAGACCGCGGTCATCACGAACCAGGCGGCCCAGAATCCGTTGAGTGACGGGAACCAGACGAGCCAGCCGTAAGCGGCGAGGTAACTCGGCACAGCGAGGGGAAGCGCCGCCACGATCAACAGCGCGCGGCCAGCGGGCAGGCGTACGCGGGTGAGCACCCAGGCACTCGCGATTCCGAGCGTGAGGCACGACACCGTCACCGCGGCGGCGAGCAGTACCGAGTTGAGCGTGAGCTGCAGCACCCGGGGGCGCAGCAGGGTGTCGAGGAGCTCGGCGAGCCCGGCCTCGCTCGTGCGCACCACGAGGTAGACGAGAGGAATGGCCGCGGCCGAGGCGCACACGGCGGCGAGCACGAGCAGCCAGCCCGGCGCCCCGAAGCGGTAGCCGCCGCGCGGGCGCGGCGGCTTCGCGACCAGCTCAAGTTCCGGAACAAGCACGCTCATGCGGCGCTCGTTCCGACCGCGCAATCGGGCAGGGCGGGGCCCAGGAAGCGAGCCCGCGCAGCCGTTTGCACCGGGGTTAGATGAGGCCGTGCTTGCCAAGCAGCGACTGGGTCTCGGCGAGCGATTCCAGGTCGGCGAGGTCGAGGTCGGGGTTCACGAGCGAGTCGAGGGCCGGCAGGCCGGCCGGGGCGTCGACGCCCGGACGGAGCGGGTATTCGAAGGTCTCGTCCACGAAGTACTGCTGCGCCTCGGCCGAAACGAGGAAGTCGACGAGCGCGAGAGCGTCGGCGTCCGTTGCGGCGCCCGTGAGCACGCCGGCGCCCGTGACGTTCACGATCGACCCGGCGTCACCGGCCTCGGGGTAGGAGAGTTGGGCGCGCATGTTCTCGGCGCCGGTCTCGGCCGCCTGGGCGAACCAGTAGTAGTGGTTGATCAGGCCAACGTCGACGACGCCCTCGTTGACGGCGGCGAGGATGGCCCGGTTGTTGTCGAAGATTTGCGGCTTGTTCGCGGCGAGATCCGCCACCCATTTATCGGCAGCGTCTTCGCCGTTCAGCACGCGGTACGCCGTGACGAAGGCCTGGAAGCTCGCGTTCGTGGGCGCGATGCCGACGCGACCCGACCACTCCGGCTCGGTGAAGGAGTCGACCGATGCCGGCACCTCCTCGGCGCTCAGCTGCTGCTGGTCGTAGGCGATGACGCGGGCACGACCGGTGACGCCCACCCACGTGTCGTCGGTGGAGGTGAACCCGGCCGGAACGGCATCCGTTGTTTCGGCCGGGAGCGTGGCGAAGAGCCCGGCGTTGCTCAGGGCGCCGAGCGCTCCGGCGTCCTGGGAGAGGAAGACCTGGGCGGGGGTGCGGTCGCCCTCTTCCAGCAGCAGCGCGCCGAGCTCGGCCGTGTTGCCGTACCGCACCTCGACCGAGATGCCGCTCTGCTCTTCGAAGAGATCGATGAGCGGTTGCACGAGCGTCTCATCGCGGCCGGAGTAGAGCGTGACGGAGCCATCGGCTTCCGAGCCGCTGCTGTCAATCTCGGCAGTCGTGGAGCAGCCAACAAGGGCAAGGGCTGTCATGCCTGCGGCAAAAGCGGCGAGCGGAATCGATAGGCGCATGTGGTCTCCCGGGACGTGAATTGCTGAACTAAGGTAAGGCTAATCTAACCTACAGTGCGGCGCGAATCGAGCCGTGCCGCCAGGCCCGTCAAACGCGCCAACCCGATAGCCTTTATGGGCGGTCCTCCTGGATCGACTCCCTCCCTCAGGAGACAACGTGCCGCGTCCCGTGAATGCTCGCCCCACCCCGTCCCCCGCCCGGCATGCCCTGTTCCAGTGGCGCAATGCCGTGTTCGCCACCTTCTTTGTCAACGGACTCGGCCTCGCGTCCTGGATGAGCCGCATCCCCGCCGTGCGGGACCGCCTCGGTCTCGACACGACCCAGGTAGGCCTGCTCATCTTCGGGCTCTCCGCCGGATCGGTCATCGGCCTCATCCTCGCCGCCTGGCTCCTCGCCCGCCTGGGCGCCCGCCGCGCCATGACGCTGAGCATGTCACTGGCCGCCGCCGGGCTCGTGCTGATGGGCGCCGGCGTCAGCCTGTTCCCCTCCGCACCCTTCGTCTTCGGCGCCCTCGCCGTTTTCGGCTTCGGCATAGGTTCACTCGACGTGATGATGAACGTGGAGGGAGCGGCCGCCGAACGCGAGGTGGGCCGAACGCTCATGCCGCTGATGCACGCGTGCTTCAGCCTCGGCACCGTGATGGGCGCGCTCGGCGGGGCCGTGGCATCCGTTCTGCGCGTCTCGGTGTTCTGGCATCTCGCGTTCATCGCCATCCTGGTACTGGGCACCGTGGTTGCCGCCGTGCGCTTTTTGCCACTGCGGCATGACCTCGGCGACGACGCCCCGGCAGAGCCCGCCGGATCGTGGCGCGAACGCCTCGCACAGAACCTCACGGTGTGGCGCGACCGCAAGCTGCTCCTGATCGGCATGATCGTGCTCGGCATGACCTTTGCCGAAGGGTCAGCGAACGACTGGCTGGCCCTCGCCGCCGTCGACGGTCACGGGTTCTCGAACGCCTCCGGGGCGATCGTCTTCGGCGTGTTCGTGAGCGCCATGACCGTGGGCCGGGTTCTCGGCGGGCCCGTTCTGGACCGCTACGGCCGCGTCGCCGTGCTCCGCGCGAGCGCGGCGGTGGGGATCGTGGGGCTGATTCTCTTCATTCTGGCGCCGGCCGCCTGGCTCGTGTACGTGGGAACCGTGCTGTGGGGCCTCGGCGCCTCGCTCGGTTTTCCCGTGGGGATGTCGGCCGCGGCCGATGACGCCAGGAATGCTGCCGCGCGGGTGAGCGCCGTGGCCATGATCGGGTATTTCGCTTTTCTGGTCGGTCCGCCCGTTCTGGGCCTGCTCGGCGATGCCTGGGGCGTATTGAACGCGTTGTATGTGATTTTGGCGCTCATGGTACTCGCGGGGCTGGCTGCCCCGGCGGCTCGGCCGGCGGCATCCGCGGCACGGTCTTGAACCCCGCGGATGCGCCGCTCAGCTCCTGCGGTTAAGCTCGTCGAGTGCGCCTTGTTATTGCGAATTGCTCCGTTGACTATGCCGGAAGGCTCAGCGCGCATCTGCCGCTCGCCAACCGCCTCCTGATGATCAAGGCGGACGGCAGCCTGCTCGTGCACTCCGATGGAGGCTCGTACAAGCCACTCAACTGGATGAGCTCGCCCTGCACGCTGTCGGTGCAGGGGCCGGATGCCGACCAGGCCGCCGCCGGAATCACCGCGCTGTGGACCGTGACGCACTCGAAGACCGCCGATGAACTCGTGGTGAGCATCTACGACGTGCAACATGACTCGGCCCACGAACTCGGCATCGATCCCGGACTCATCAAGGAGGGCGTCGAGGCGCACCTGCAGAAGCTGCTCGCCGAGCACATTCACCTGCTCGGCGACGGCCACACCCTCGTGCGCCGCGAGTACATGACCGCGATCGGCCCGGTCGATATTCTCGCCCAGGATGCCGGTGGGCACTCCGTGGCCGTGGAACTCAAGCGGCGCGGAGACATTGACGGCGTGGAGCAGCTCACCCGGTACCTCGAACTCATGAACCGCGATCCGCATCTGGCCCCGGTGACCGGGGTTTTCGCCGCCCAGGAGATCAAACCCCAGGCCAGACGACTGGCCGAGGACCGCGGCATCCGCTGTCTGCTGCTCGACTACGACGCAATGCGCGGCATCGACGACACAAAAACCCGCCTCTTCTAAGCACGCTTTGGTTGTGCTCGCCTAGTCAGCGTCCGGCGAGACCATCTCGAAGTGCGGCAGATCCGCGAGGGTCAGCGGCATCGTCACGATGGGCACCAGTCCGGGGTGCACGTCGATGATCGGTATGGCACCGGTCAGCAAACCGGGCCCGGCCAGCTTGCGCCGCGACGTGGCCTGCGACAGCATCACGACTCCGGCAAGGGCGATGGCGCCGCCGCCGATGGCGGCGAGGCTCGGCGCCTCACCGAGTACCAGCCATCCGAGCAGAAGCGAGAAGATGGGAACCACGAGCAGGAGCGACCCGCCCTCTGCCACGCTCGAGTGTTTGAGTGTCACGTTCCACATCGAGTTCGCGAGCACAGTACTCAGAACCACGAGCACCACGATCGCCATCCAGAAGCTCGTCGTGACCTGCGCCGGGTCGGCGTCGAAAGTCGCCAGGGGGAGAGCACCGATGCCGCCGATGGCGCAACTCCAGAACACGATCTCCACCGCTGGCACGCGGGCGAGCAGGGGCTGTTGCACGATCAGGAACACCGATAGGAGCAGCGCCGCACCCACAATCAGCAGCGCATTCTCGTCGAAGCCTGTGGCCGTGCTGTCGCCGAAGGTAACGATGACCACGCCGCCGACGGCCACGACCATGCCGATGTAGCCGAGTGTTGTGGTTCGTTCCACGAGAACGAAGTACCCGAGGATGAATGCGAATACGGGAGAGATGTTGAGCAGCAGGCTGGTCGTTCCGGCCGGAACCGTGGACTGGCCGAGGCTCAACAGCAGGCCAAAACCGGCATAGCCACACAGAGCAGCAGCCAGCAACCGTGGGACATCCCTCCGGGTGATCCGCAGGCGTTGCCTGTTCACGAGAAGATACAGGCCGAGGACTGCGGCAGCGCCAAGAAACCGCAGGGAGGTGAGGTCCTGCGGTGACAAAACTGTCAGGGCTTCACGCGTGGCGACGTACGCCGGAGCGGTCGCTCCAACCATGAGAACGTCGGGTCTCCGCCACCAATGCCGCATCGAACGACCTTCCCCCTGTTACCACCCCTGGCCAAAGATCGCCCCTCAGCATCTGGATAATAGCGTAGAAAACGGATGCGCGACATGCGCCGCCCTGAGGTTAGGGGTGAACGTCGGGCGTATCGGGGGTTTCGCAGGTGACGCCGCCTAAGATAAGTGAGTGAATCCTACCCTGACGCGCACCTGGAGCGCCATACTTTTTGACCTCGACGGAACGATTACCGATTCCGCCCCGGCCATTACCAGCTCACTCGCCCGCACCTTCGCTCTGCTGGGCCGCCCCGTTCCCTCCGACCATGATCTGCTTGCCTATGTCGGTCCGCCCCTGCACTCCGCCTTTCAGGAGTACGCCGGAATGACCGTCGAGGCGGCCGCCGAGGCCGCCGTGGTGTACCGCTCCGAGTACCGCGGCGCCGCCGCCCTCGACACGGCGATTTACCCCGGCGTGTCTGGACTGCTTGAGCGCATCCATGAGGCCGGAATCCCCCTCGCCCTCGCCACCAGTAAGCCCGAACTGACCGCAATCGACATTCTCACGCACTTCGATCTGGCCCGGTTCTTCACCGTGATGGTCGGGGCATCGGCAGACGACTCGCGAGCAACGAAGGCCGACATTGTGACTGAAGCGCTCCGTCGCCTCAGTGAGAACGGCGCAGACGTGAGCACCCCCGTGCTCGTGGGAGACCGCCATCACGACGTCGACGGCGCCACGGCGAACAACCTTCCGGCAATTCTCGTCGAGTGGGGATATGGTTCCCCCGCGGAGGCGACGGACGCCACCGCGATCGTGCACTCCACCGACATGCTCGGCAAACTCCTGCTCGGTTAGACCCGCCCCGGGGATCGCCGCAAACAGGCAATCCCCGGTGACAACGTCACCCAGACCGGGTTATTTGGCGGCCAGCGGAACGAACCGAGCGAGCGTGCCTGAACTAGTGCTCTGGAATCAGGGCTAGCTTGCCTCCCGGGTGCTGGCCGCGCAGAAAATCCAGCGCGGTCGTGGCGTCGGCGAGGGGAAACGTTCTGGCCATCGGCACAACGAGGTCTCCAGCCGCGGCCATGTGAATGATTCGGGCACGCGCCTCGTCGCGAAACGCCGTGCTCGCCGGCATTGCCCCGGCGATGATTCGGAAGCCGTCGTCCTTCGCACGACTGAAGGCGGCGATACTCACGATGCGCTGGCGGTCTGACACCAGGGCGAGCGAGACGTCGACGGCCTCATCCGTACCGACACAGTCCAGCGCCGCGACGACACCATCGGGAGCAGCGAGGCGGACCCGCGCCTCCAGGCCGTCGCCGTAGCTCACGGGCTCACCGCCGAACGTCGCCACCGTTTCGAAGTTGGACTCACTCGCGGTACCGATGACGCGCGCGCCGATCAGCTTCGCCTGTTGCAGCACGCTCACCCCGACCGAACCGGATGCGCCGTGCACGAGAATCGTGTCGCCGCGGCTAACCCCGCACACATGCAGCATTTCTGCCGCCGTCGTACCGACCAACAGAAGATTTGCGGCCTCGGCAAAGCTGAGGTTTTCGGGCTTCGCAAAGACGTCCTTCGCGGCAACCGTGAGCGCGGATGCGTAGCCGCCCGCCA
Source organism: Cryobacterium psychrophilum (assembly GCF_004365915.1). Taxonomy (NCBI): domain Bacteria; kingdom Bacillati; phylum Actinomycetota; class Actinomycetes; order Micrococcales; family Microbacteriaceae; genus Cryobacterium; species Cryobacterium psychrophilum. The sequence goes on along the minus strand of NZ_SODI01000001.1, from coordinate 2,066,200 downwards.
CCCGGAACGCGAGAACCGCGTCGCCGACGGCACCGGCGCCGGAGGCGATCTGCGTGTCGGGGCCGAGCGCCGAAATCACTCCGGACACCTCATAGCCCACGGGAACCGGCAGCAGGCTCCGGTCATCACCGCGTGCGACGTGCTTGAAATCGGCCGGGTTCATGCCGGCGGCTCGCACCTCAATGGTGGCCTCGCCGGTGCCGGGGGCCGGAACCTCGTCGTCCACCTGCTCGAATACGTCGAGGCCGCCAAAGTCCGTTGCAATCCATCTCTGCGCCATACGCACAGTCAACACCATCCAATGACGGGCGCCCCTGGGCGGGTTTCGCCGCAGCGGCACTCGTCAGCCGCGATGGCACTGCGTGAAACATGTGCCAGGGGTCGGAACGAGTGCCGGACACAGAAATGCCGCCCTCGGCAATCGAGGGCGGCATTTCGGGTGAGCTACGAACCTAGATGATCGCGGCGCGCAACTCGGCAGCGGCTGCAGCCGGGTCAGCGGTGCCGTAGATGGCGCCACCGGCCACGGCAACGGATGCCCCAGCCCGCTGCACCCTGGCGATCGTCGCGACGGTGACCCCACCGGCAAGCGAGAACGGAACCCTGGCGGTCTCGCCCTGGTTGAGCAGCGTGTCGAGGGTGAAGCCCTCCTCGGCCTGCTCGTCGAGACCGGCGTGCATCTCCACGAATCGCGCACCGAGGACGGTGACCTCGCGGGCACGGGTGACCTTGTCGGCCACGCCGATCAGGTCGACGACAACGCCCTTGCCATGCTTGGTCGCGGCCGCGACGGCCCCGATGATGGTGCTGTCCCCGGCCGTGCCGAGCACGGTCACGAGGTCGGCACCCGCAGCGAATGCGATGTCCGCCTCGAGCTCGCCGGCATCCATGGTCTTGAGGTCGGCGAAGACGATCTTGTCGGGGTGTGCGGCCTTGATCGCTGTGACCGCGCGCAGGCCCTCGGCCTTGATCAGCGGGGTGCCGAGCTCAATGATGTCCACGTGTCGGGCAACCTGAGCGGCAAGCTCGAGTGCGGCCTCGGTGGTGAGTACGTCCATTGCTACCTGAAGCTTCATGGGGTCTTCTTTCTGTTGATTCAACGAAATGTGGAGTGGAAAATTGGGGGTGGAGAGTCGGGACCGTTACTCGAGGTTGGCGTGGCGGGGCCACAGCTCCTCGGCGGTCGCACCGGAGGCCTTCCAGAGCGCGTGGAAGATCGCGTCGCAGAGCAGGAGAACGCTCTGCTCGAACAATCCGCCCGAGTATTGCTCCGAGAGCGGTCCGCCGTGGTCCTGCTTGGCGGCGGCGGGAATCACGACCGTGACCTCCGCAAGCGCGGCCAGCGCGGAGGCGGCATCCGTTGTGAAGGCCACGATGCCCGCGCCCGCCGCCGCTGCGTTTTCGGCGGCCCGCACAATGGCGCCCGTTGTGCCACTGCCGCTCGCCACGAGCAGCACGTCGCCACGAGTGATCGCCGGGGTGGTGACGTCGCCGACCACGTGCACAACGAGCCCGAGGTGCATGAGGCGCATGGCCGTCATGCGCAGGGCAAGACCGGACCGGCCGGCACCAAGCACGAAGACGCGCTCGGCACGGCGCAAGCGCCCTGCCGCGGCGTCGAACGAGTCGATGGATGTCTCGCGCAGCTGGCCGACCACGTGCACGTTCTCGGCGAGGACGACGCCCAGGGCATCCGCTGTCACGACGTGTGTCGGGGTAGTTGTCGTTGCGTTCATGTTTCCTATCTTCTACTCTTTTGGGCGGGCTTTCTGCTCATCAAATGGCTAGTTTGCCTACCCGTTTGGGTGGGCAGGCTCCGAATTGGGTAGGCTGGGGATATGACTTCCCCCCTCCCTGCACACGATTCAGGCCAGTCCGCGCGGCTGGCCGCAGCCGAGAGAACGAGGATCATCGCCGACCTCACCGATACCCATGCCACGACCCTCGAGTCGCTTCTCGCGGTGCTGCGGTCGAGTTCCACGAGTGACACGGCGGCCAGACAGACGGCGACCGACCTCGCGGCTTCGGCCATGGTGGCGCTGCGCGCGGTGAGCGACCTCGACCGCTCGCTCACCGAGGAACCCGTGGCCCGCGCGTTCGAACGGTTACGCGACGATCTGCGGCCGCTCGTGCGCTTCGGCGACCTCGACGTTCAGTTCATCGAGCCGCCGGTCAACGGCCGAGCGCTGCCGGGCGAGGTCGCTCAAGAGGCGCGCGCGATCGTGCGCGGAGCCGTGCTCGCGCTCGTGGAGCAGAGCGGGGTGGCCAAGGTGCGTGTTCAGTGGGACTGCGACGGAAGCAATCTCCTCATTCGCATCCGAGACGACGGCCCCGGCGATCTCAACCCCGAGGTTCCGAGCGTCCGGCAGTTGGCTGACCGCGTGGTGTCCCTCAGCGGGGAGCTTGATGTGCAGGCGACCCCGGGGTGGGGTTCCGAGATGTCGGTGTCGTTGCCTCTCGACCCGCCCAAGGCATCCGTTGTCACCGAAGTGGCCTGGGGGCTGAGCCCTCGCGAACGTGACGTGCTGGAACTCGTGGCCTCGGGCGCCCGCAACAAGTCGATCGCTGCGACGCTGCTGATCAGCGAGAACACGGTGAAGTTTCACGTAGCGAACCTGCTGCGCAAGGTGGGCGCGACGACGCGCGCCGAGCTCGCCTCACTCGCCCGGTAGTCGTCCGGGGCGGATCAGCTGCCAGTGCCGACCGTGGCCGACTCGGGAGTCGGCTCAGGGGCCGACTCGGCGGGGAGCGCCTTGCGGGACCAATAACCTGCCAGAAGCGACCCGGACACGTTGTGCCAGACCGAGAAGAGGGCGGCGGGAAGCGCGGCCACCGGGTTGAAGTGCGCCACGGCCAGCGCGGCGGCCAGACCGGAGTTCTGCATGCCCACCTCAATGCTGATGGCGCGGCGACTCGCGACCGGAAGCCCGAAGACTCGACCGATCAGGTAGCCCACGGTCAGGCCGAGGCCGTTGTGCAGAATGACCGCCACGACCAGCACGATGCCGATGGACATCAGGGTGGAGGAGCTCGCCGCAACGACGGCCATGACCACGGCGGTGATGGCCGCGACCGAGACGAGCGGAAGAACGTCGAGGAACCGTTCGATCAGGCTCGGCAGCAGCATGCGCAGCACGAGGCCGAGCAGCGCGGGTACCAGAACGATCTTCAGAATCGAGATGAAGAGGGCACCCGGGTCCACCGGAAGGAACTGGCCAGCGAGGACGGCCACGATCAGCGGCGTCAGTATCGGCGCGAGCAGCGTTGAGACCGTCGTCATCGCGACCGACAGGGCAGTATCACCCTTGGACAGGAAGACCATCACGTTGGAGGCCGTTCCACCCGGGGCCGCTCCGACGAGGATCAAGCCGGCGGTCAACATCGGCGACAGATCGAGGGCCACGGCAATGCCGAGGCCGAGTAGCGGCATGACCACGTATTGCGCCGCAACGCCGACCAACAGCGCCCAGGGCCGTTTGGCCACGATGACGAAGTCAACCGGGCGCAGCGTCATCCCCATGCCCAGCATGATGACGGAGAGAAGCAACGGAATGGCCACGGTCATTCCGGCAAAGGCTTCCGGCATGGCGAGTGCGAGGCCACCCGCCGCCAGCACGATGAGGCCGAACCAGAGCCCGACGAACTTGCTGATAATTCTGATGCGGTGCACGGGCAACAACCTTCTTCAGCTGTGGGACGGAATGGGTAGCCAACGGGCACGCAGAACGCCCCCGCTGCACAGGCTAGCAACCAGCAAGCACCCCGCCGGCCGAGCAGTCTGCCCGCGATGCGCTGCCCGCACCGCGAGCGATACCGCACGATCGCGCGCGACGAATGCCTTTACGCGAAATTTCGTGATAATTTCACCTCACCATGCCTGACACCTCCCCCGCCGCCGCGCACGCCCCCCTCACCCGCGTCGACGTGGCCGACATCGCGGTGCGGCTCTTCCGCGAAAACGGATATGAGGCCACTTCTGCGACCCAGATCGCCGAGGCTGCGGGGGTGTCACGCAGCACCTTCTTCCGACAATTCGGCTCGAAGGACGATGTGATCTTCGCCGACCACGACGAGCTTCTCGCCCAGATCTCCACATACTTCACCAACGAGCACGAGGATCCCTGGGTTGCCGTCTGCGAGGCGGCCTCCCTCGTCTTCGAGCGCTTTCGGGAACGACTCGAGATCGTGCGCGTGCGCGACTTGGTCGTGCGTGAGACGCAAGTGCTGCGCGACCGTGAAACCGTGATGGTGTCCCGGTATGAGAAGACATTCGCGGCGTATCTGCGGCGAATGCTTCCGCACATCCAGCCGCTCACGGCCATTCAATTCGCGGCGGCGGTGACCGCCACACACAACTTCGAGCTGCGCGCACTCATCCGCTCGAATGACCGGGGCGGCCCAGAGGAACTCGCTGTGAAACTCGTGGAGGTGCGCCGCCTCTTCTCGCCCACCTTCGAGGCCGGCGGCGCACCGGATGCTCGGTCCGACGTCGTCGTCGCCGTCTTCCCGGCGTCCACGTCGCCGGCCGACATGGCCAGGGCCATCGAAGAACAGCTCCGCTCGATCACGCACTGACACTGCGCAAACCCCTCTCGCCTGACACCCTTATTGGAACTCAGTTTCACTTGACATGAAACTCAGTCTCAGCTAGACAGTACTTGTATCTGTCGGTTCGGCGCGAAGGAGCACCGTGGTTAGTGGAGTGAACACCAGAGTCGTGGTGAGCCCGCACGAGAGCGCTGGCCACCGAATCGCCGTTGTCACCTTCGTTCCGGCACCCGGAAACCTCGTGACGTGGACCGCGGACGCGCTTCGAGCACTTGCGACCGCGGTTCGAAAGATCGACAGCAGCCAGTTCGATGCCGTTGCCTTCGTCGGTACCGGCACCGCGTTTGGAGCGGGAGCCGACCTTAGAGGGTTTCAGCCGGCCCGCTCCGCGGCCGACGGTGAGCAGCTCGCCCGCGACGGCTACCTCGCATTCGCTGCCATAAGCGCCCTCGCCGTTCCCACTTTTGCGTTCATCAACGGTGCCGCGGTCGGCGGCGCCCTTGAGCTCGCGCTTCGCTGCGATTACCGCACCGTCTCGGCATCCGCTCGCAATATCGGGTTGCCTGAAGTGCGGCTCGGCCTCGTTCCCGGCTGGGGCGGTCTCACCTCCCTGTGCGAACTCGTGGGAGTCACCACTGCCGCCGACGTGGCAATCACCCGCTCTCTTGCGGGCCGACACGCGTCGGCGCGCGACGCTCATCGACTCGGCCTCGCCGACGTCGTGCTCGCGCACGATGACTTTCTTGTCTCCTCCGTAGCCTGGGCCGCTGCACTCCTCGATAACTCCGCCCGGGTCGCCGGCATGACCGACATCGCCGCCACCGCCGATCTGTCCTGGAGCCCCGCAGCGGTGCGAGCCGGCGTCGCCAAACGCATCCCGGGGACGCTTCCCGCCGTCGACACCGCGCTGGCCCTGCTCTCCACCTGGAACGACCAGAACCCCGCGCCCGGGACCGGCGACCGCACGACCGCGCGGAAGGCCCGCGCGGGCGACTCGCTCGAGGCCGACACCATCACCGCGTTCGGTACTCTCCTGCACAGCGATGAGTGCCGCGCGAGCATTTACGCCTTCTTCGCCGTGCAGGCAGCGCGCAAGCGCTCACGTCCGGCGAAGCCCAGGCCCGAGGCCGCCCTGGAGACTCCCATCACCCAGGTGGGCGTCGTGGGCGGCGGCCTCATGGCCACGCAGCTGGCCCTTCTCTTTGCCGAGCGCCTCGACGCCCCCACCCACCTCATCGACCTCAGCGCCGATCGCGTCAACCTCGCCCTCGAGCGCATTTCCTCCCAGCTCGACCGCTCCGAGAAACGAGGCATGAGCGCTCCGGAGCGCGAACGCGTCGCCACACTCATCACCGGGAGCACCGACGCGAACGACCATTCCCCGTGCGAGGTCGTCATCGAGGCCGTGTTCGAAGACCTCGCGGTCAAGCGTCAGGTGTGGGCATCCGTTGAAAATGTCGTCAGTGATACCGCGGTGCTGCTCACCAACACCTCCTCGCTGTCGATCGAAGACCAGGGCGCCGACCTGCGCCGCCCGGAGCGCCTCATCGGATTTCACTTCTTCAACCCGGTGGCTGTGCTCCCGCTCGTGGAGATCGTACGGTCGCCGCACACGAGTCCGGCCGCCGTCGACGCCGCATTCGCCCTCGCCGGCGCGCTCGGCAAGACCGCCGTTCTCGTCAAGGACTCACCCGGCTTCGTGGTGAACCGCCTGCTCACTCGCCTGTTCAGCGACACGCTTGAGCTCGTCGACGCCGGAACGGATGCCCACGCCGTCGACAACGCCCTCGTGAACGACGGCCTGCCGATGAGCGCACTCACCCTGCTCGCGTACATTGGTCCGGCCGTGCAGCTGCACATTCTCGAAACCATGAACGCGAGCGCCAACGAGCGCTTCCGGGTGAGTCCAAGCCTCCGCCGCATCGTGGAGAACAAGCTCACGGGCTACCTCGGCGACGACGGCCGGCTGAGTGCCGAGGCGACGGCAATCGTCGACGACATCGACTACGTTTCCACGCGGATGCTCCCGTCAACCCCCGAAAGCATCCGAACCTTCCTGCTGTCCGGCCTGGCGGATGAGGCCTGGCGGATGCTCGCCGAGGGCACCGTGGAGAGCGCGGACGAGATTGACGCATGCATGATCCTTGGCGCGAACTACCCCCAGCACACCGGTGGGCTCACGCCCCTCCTTGACCGATCGGGCGCGTCGCGTGCCGCCAATGGCGTCACGTTCCACTCGCCCGGAGTCGCCAGCGCGCCCGTTCCGGCCTGACCCGGACACCCCGTCTCCTCTGCCTACCCACACCTGAAAGCGAGTCACCAATGAACTCCGTCCCTGTGATCGACACCGAACGCACCCCCAGCGCGCCCGAGACCAGGCAGGTACCGGACTATGACGTCTCCACTCCGTTGGATACCGACTACTACGCGGTCTTCGCCGACGTGCCAGAAGCCGATCGAGCGTTCTGGTCCCGCGCCAGAACCTTCGCCGAGGAAAGCCTCGATGAGCTCACCGAGGCCTGGGACAAGGGTGAGTACCCGCTGCACCTCGCGCGTCGCCTGGGTGAACTCGACCTGCTGACCGACGCGGTCGAGGGCCCGGGCCTGACTCCCATGTCGGCCCTCGCGGCCGGACTGGTCAACATGGAGATCTCCCGCGGCGACGGATCAATGGGAACCGTCGTGGCGGTGCAGGGAGGCCTCGCGCTGCGCAGCATCGCTCTCTTCGGCAGCGCCGAGCAGAAGGCCACCTGGCTTGTGCCCCTCGCCCGCGCCGAGAAACTCGGCGCCTTCGCCCTCACCGAACCGGAGCACGGCTCCGACTCGGTCGGACTCGTCACCTCCGCCCGCCGCGACGGCGATGAATGGGTGATCAACGGCGAGAAGATGTGGATCGGCAATGGCTCGGTTGGCGACGTCACCGTGGTCTGGGCACGCGATGAACACGGTGACGTGCGCGGATTCCTCGTCGACCAGGCAACACCCGGCTACGTCGCGAAGACCATGACCGGCAAGGGATCGCTCCGCGCCATCCACCAGGCCCGGATCGTGCTCGACAATGTGCGCATTCCCCTCGACGCCGTCCTCCCCGGCACCCACACCTTCAAGGACACCGCGGCCGTGCTCTACGCCACGCGTCTCGGCGTGGCGTGGTCGGCCCTCGGTCACGCCACGGCGGTCTTCGAGGCTGCGCTGAACTACTCGACCCAGCGCACCCAGTTCGGAAAGCCGCTGGCCGGATTCCAACTGGTTCAGGAGCGCCTCACGGTGATGCTCTCCCGTCTCACCTCTATGCAGTTGCACTGCATGCACCTCGCCACGCTCGACGAGGCCGGAACGCTTCGCCCCATCCAGGCCTCCCTCGCCAAGTACCACAACACCCGTGCGGCCCGTGAAATCGCCTCCCTCGGGCGCGACATGCTCGGCGGCAACGGCATCCTGCTCGAAAACCACGTCGTGCGACACATGGCCGACATTGAGGCCATCCACACGTACGAGGGAACCGAAAGCGTTCAGGCCCTGCTCATCGGCCGCGATCTCACCGGAGTGAGCGCCTTCAAATAAGAGGGCACGTTTGACGCATCCGCGCCACCCTTCCAGAACACCCTGACAAAGGAGTCTCTCGTGATTGACCCCCAGCTCGGCTCGCCCAACGATTCGCCGCTCACCCCGATGCGCTTCCTGCAGCGCTCAGCAGAAGTATTCCCAAACAAGAATGCCATCATCTATGGCAACCGCACGTACACCTACGCGGAGTATTCCGCCGTCGCCCAGCGTCTGGCCCGCGCCATTCGCGCTCGGATCAGCCCCGGTGATCGAGTCATATTCCTTGCACCGAATATTCCGGAAATGCTCATCGCCCACTTCGCGGTTCCCCTGGCGGGCGGCGTTCTCGTGGCCCTCAACTCGCGCCTGGCCAAGCCGGAAATCGATTACGTCATCGCGCACTCCGAGGCGACCATGTTGTTCCTGGACGCCGAGCTCGTCGGAACTGTGGGGTCCGCCTACGACGCGAGCCCCGCCTTGAAGCACGTCATCGAAATCGCCGACCCGGAGTTCGGGCTCGTCGAAAGCGGGCTCGCCTTCGGCCAGCAGAGCTTCGAATCCTTCCTGGCCGAGGCCGACCGCATAGTGCCGGGGAGTGCCGACGACCGGCCGCTGCGCTGGGAAGTGGAAGACGAGCGCGAGGTAATCGCCATCAACTACACGTCCGGCACGACGGGCAAGCCCAAAGGCGTCATGTACACCCACCGCGGCGCCTACCTGAACTCCTTCGGCGAGATCTTTCACAACCAGTTCACCACCGAGTCCGTCTACCTGTGGACGCTGCCCATGTTCCACTGCAACGGCTGGTGCACGCCATGGGCCGTCACGGGCGCGGGCGCTACTCACGTGTGCCTCCGGGCTGTTCGGGCCGAGGCTGTCTGGTCGGCAATTGACTCCCTCGGCGTCACCAACCTGTGCGGTGCTCCGACGGTGTGCGGAATCATTGCCAACGCCCCGCAGGCCCACGAGGTGCAACGCCCCCTGAGCATCACAACGGCGGGCGCACCACCGTCGCCAACGGTCATCGAGCAGCTCGACACGCTGGGCGTCAACGTCGTGCACGTCTACGGCCTCACCGAGGTCTACGGGCCGTACACGATTTGCGAGTACCAGAACGAGTGGGACGACCTGCCCAAGCATGAGCGAGCCATGAAGATCTCCCGCCAGGGAGTTGGCATGCTGCAGGCCGAATCCGCGCGGATCGTGGACTCCGCCATGCAGGATGTTCCCGCCGACGCACAAACGATGGGTGAAATCGTGCTGCGGGGAAACAACGTCATGGCCGGGTACTACAAGGACGCCGCTGCCACGGCCGAGGCGTTCCGCGGCGGCTGGTTCCACACGGGTGACCTCGGCGTGATGCACCCCGACGGCTACATCGAGCTGCGGGACCGTGCAAAGGACATCATCATCTCCGGCGGAGAGAACATCTCCACCATCGAGGTCGAGAACGCCCTCCTCGCCCACCCCACCGTGCTCGACGTCGCCGTCGTCGGTGTCCCGCATGCCAAGTGGGGCGAACGTCCGAAGGCCTATGTGGTGCTCCGTCCCGACCAGACCATCACCGAGGTGGACCTGCTCACCCACACGCGCTACCTGATCGCGAGCTTCAAGGTTCCGGACTACATCGACTTCGTTGAGGCCCTCCCGCGCACAGCCACCGGCAAGATCTTGAAGGTCGCCCTGCGAGCATTGCAGGAGCAGGACGCCGCCGCCGAACTGGCCGCTAAGCCCTGAACCCACTCCCGGCGAGGCCCGCGAGCAATCGCGGGCCTCACACCGGGTCTACGGGAGCTGGTGCGTCAGAAGGGCACTGCTGGGTGCCAGGTCGAGCAAGCGAGTCGTGATCTCATGCGTGTCCAGGTCCACCCGCGTGACGCTCTCGGCCGGCAGCGACTCCCACCCCACAATATCCAGTCCGCTCGACGCGAACACGACCGTGCCATCGTCGTACCGACGCTGACGCATCAGGTAATAGGCGGTGCGATGGTCCTGGGGGAGGCTCAGCTCGGTGAGGCCACTCGCATCGAACATATCGTGCGGAGTGTTGGCGTTCGCACTCGCGTGCACGGCAATGAGCTCGGTGGTCGTGAGAATTATCGCGTTCATGCTCAGGTCGGGAAAAATCGGTCGCAGCTCGAGCACGGACTGGCACACGGCGTCGAACGGAGCATGCCCCTCGGCAATCTTCGTGCGGATCACGGCGAGATACCGCTCACTGTCGGTGTCCCCCTCCAGGGAAGCAAGCAGGTCGGAAGCGATATGCCCGTCCATCGCCGACGCCGGAGAGAGCGAACCGTTGTGGGCGAAAGCGAAACCGTCACGAACGAACGGATGCGTGTTCGCGGGTTGGCAGGTCATGCCATCCGTGGCCATGCGCAGGTGAACGAGCTGGGCCCGCGACAGGCGGTCTGACAGGGCTTGCGTCAAACGGTGGTCGCCCTCGCCGGTCAGCGCGGAGCGTTCCTTCTTCACCACACGGTCAGCGGCGGAGTCACTGACAATCCAGGCACTGCCCCAGCCGTCTTTGTGTAACTCGGTCATATCCTGGAAGACGGCACTCTGGTTTCCCCCCAGCACGTCTCGAGTGGTTCGTGGAGCGGGCGATGCATAGGCGAGCAGCCGGCACATAACTGCCTTTCGTGATGGATCCATCCGAATGGGCGGGACCCATGGGGTAACCCCCTTCCAGATTACGTCACGTTCCGGTCGGCATCGAGAAGGCGTGCAAAGAAACGGAAGATGATCAGCGATCCCGGCCGATCCCGCTCCCGTAACATTGATCGGATGCAGCTCGATTCAACGTCCGCGTCCGCTCCCACCACCGACCCCCAGCGCACACCCGGCTTCGTTCGCGTACGCGGGGCGCGCGAGAACAACCTGCGGGGCGTCGATGTTGACGTGCCGCGCGACGCCATCGTCGCCTTCACCGGGGTCTCCGGCTCCGGCAAGTCGTCTCTCGCCTTCGGTACGATCTTCGCGGAGGCGCAGCGACGGTTCTTCGAATCGGTGGCGCCGTACGCCCGTCGCCTGATTCAGCAGGGTCACACTCCCCACGTCGACGAGATCACTGGCCTGCCGCCCGCGGTAGCCCTGCAGCAGCGACGGGGAACGCCGAGCTCCCGCTCAAGCGTGGGTACCGTGACCACGCTCTCCAATTCCCTGCGCATGTTGTATTCCCGAGCAGGCATGTATCCGGCGGGGGCCACCCGGCTCGAGTCGGATTCCTTCTCGCCGAACACCGCGATGGGCGCATGTCCCGCCTGCCAGGGGCTCGGAACCGCCCACACGGCCACCGAAAACTCGCTCGTTCTCGATCCCACCCTCACCATTCGTGAGGGCGCCGTCACCGCGTGGCCGGGAGCCTGGCAGGGCAAGAACCTGCGCGACATCCTCAGCGCTCTCGACTACAGCGTGGACACGAGGTGGAGCGAAATGTCCCGGTCGGACCGGGACTGGATCCTCTTCACCGAGGAGCAACCGGTCGTCGACATCATGCCGGAGCGGGAACGCCCGCGGCCGTACAAGGGCAAGTTCTGGAGCGCCAAGAGCTACGTCATGCACACGCTCGCCGACTCCAAAAGCGCATCGGTGCGCAATCGGGTGCTGCAGTACGTGGAGTCCGGGCCGTGCGCACTGTGCGGCGGCAGCGGACTCACGACCGCCGCACTCGCTGTCACGTTCGACTCCCGCACCATCGCCGAGCTCAACGCGCTTCCACTGACCGACCTCGCCGTGGTTCTCCGCGCACACCCGGACGGGGCGGCCGATGCCCGCGCCGAGGTGGCCGCGACGATCACCGCTGACCTGGGACGACGACTCGACGTGCTGCTCGAACTGGGCCTCGGCTATCTGAGCCTCGGGCGCGCCACCCCGACCCTCTCTCCCGGTGAGATGCAGCGCCTGCGCATCGCCACCCAGCTGCGCGCCGGCCTCTTCGGCGTGATCTACGTACTCGACGAGCCCTCCGCCGGGCTGCACCCGGCCGACGCGGAACCGCTGCTGGCGGTCCTGGAGGAACTCAAGTCCACCGGCAACTCGGTGTTCGTCGTGGAGCACAACATGGACGTCGTGCGGCGCGCGGACTGGGTTGTGGACGTGGGTCCGCACGCCGGCGACAACGGTGGACGTGTGCTCTACAGCGGGCCGACGGATGGCCTCGCGGCCGTCACCGACTCCGTCACCCGGGAGTTTCTCTTTGCGCAGCAGCGCACCCCGGTGACAGGGCGCGCGCCGCGGCATCCCCTCGACTGGCTCATGCTTGAGGGCATCACCCGCCACAACCTGCAGGACCTCGATGCCCGGTTCCCGCTGGGCGTACTCACGGTCGTCACCGGCGTCTCGGGGTCCGGCAAATCAACGCTTGTGAGCCAGGTGCTCGCCGAGGCCGTTGCCCTGCATCTGCACCCCAACCAGGACGTGCACACGTCAACGGCATCGACGGGAGCCACCGAAGAGGACGAGGCGCCCGACGACGACACCGAGTCGGCGACAACGGTGCAGGCATTGACCGGCGCCGACATGATCGGTCGAATCGTGCGCGTCGACCAGAAGGCCATCGGCCGTACGCCGCGGTCTAACCTCGCCACCTACACCGGACTCTTCGATGCGGTCCGATCCACCTTTGCGGCAACCCCGGAGGCGCGAGCACGCAAGTACGGCGCCGGACGCTTCTCGTTCAACGTGACCGGCGGGCGCTGCGCCACCTGCCTCGGTGAGGGCTTCGTGGCCGTCGGCCTGCTGTTTCTCCCCGGCAGCTACGCACCCTGCCCCGATTGCGGCGGGTCGCGGTACAACCCCGAGACCCTCGAGGTGACCTACCGCGGCAAGAACGTGGCCGAGGTGCTCGGGCTCACCGTCGACGCGGCAGTCGATTTTCTTGCCGACGTGCCCGTCGCCCTGCGTAGCCTGGAGACCCTGCGCGAGGTGGGACTCGGCTACCTGCGCCTCGGGCAGCCGGCCACCGAGCTGTCCGGCGGAGAGGCGCAGCGCATCAAGCTCGCGACCGAGCTGCAGCGCGCTCGGCGCGGGCACACACTGTACGTTCTCGACGAGCCCACGACCGGGCTGCATCCGGCCGATGTCGTGCTGCTGCTCAAGCAACTGAACCGCCTGGTCGATACCGGTAACACCGTGATCGTGGTGGAACACGATATGGACGTGGTGGCCTCCGCGGACTGGGTGATCGATATGGGACCCGAAGGTGGCGACAAGGGCGGGACCATTGTGGCCCAAGGCACCCCGCAAACCGTGGCCGACCACCCCACGAGTCGCACCGCCCCGTATCTGGCGCTCAGCCTCGCCTGAGGCGCGGTGCCAACTCGGGGACTCGACGGGCAGGCGGTCGGGGAGTAGATTCTGGCTGGGTGCCCCGACGGCGCCAGGGAGTCTGAGGTACCGCCGTGCCCCTGAATCGGCGGCAGTTTCTGTGGCTCGGGGCGACGACGTTCGCGCTCACGGCGTGCCAGTCCGCGGCCCCGCCGCCGATCGCGTCGCCAACACCCACGGCATCCGTTGGCCCCAACCCCCTCGACGTGTTGTTCGCAACCGCCCCGGTTTTCATCGCGCACCGGGGCTCCGGGGACAACTGGGTGGAGCACACGTTCGACGCCTATACCCGCTCGATTGCCTTCGGGGCGCCAGCCGTGGAGGTGTCGGTCGGCGCGAGTTCCGACGGCGTGCTGCTGTGTCATCACGACGCCACGACGACACGCATGACGGGAGAGCAACTGGTGATCGCCGAGACCTCCTGGGACACGCTGTCAGGTCTGCACAACGACGCCAGGGAATGGCTCGGGCCGTCCGCCGCCCTGCAACCCATCCCCCGACTCGACGATGTTCTCACCGCCGTCGCCCACCAGAACGTCGTCTTTATCGAAGACAAACAGGGCACCCACCAGCCGCAGCTGGTCAGCCTCATGAAGAGTTTTCCGGAGGCGACCTCGCATTTCGTGTGGAAGCAATCGGTGGAATACGAGCCTCCAGCGGCCATCCTGGCGGCCGGATACAAAACCTGGGGGTACTTCACCAAGGACCTCTATGCCAGGGCGGAAGAACTCGGCGCAGCGCATGACTACCTCGGCGTCGAGCATTCGGCCACCGATGCCGAGATCGCGCAGGTGGTGGCGCTCGGCAAACCGGTCGTCGCCTGGCCCATTCACTACCGATCCATGCGCGACCGCATGCTGAGCCTGGGCGTGACCGGCATGATGTGCTCCAACGTGCCGTACGCCTCCACGGCGGTGCCGTCGGCCACCACGGATGCCTTTGCGTCGGGCCTGCGTGCCCCCGGCGACCTCCCATGGACCATGGACAAGGGCACAGAGCTGCAGCCGGTGATCACGGCGGAGACGGCGTCCATCGCGATCTCGGCCAAGGGAACACAGAGCTACCTGATGGGCTCGCTGTGCCCAGTCCCGGCCGACGCGTACACGTTGACATTCGAGATGCGCTGGCCGAGCGAGCTTCCTCCGGATTCCTCCGACCACGCCGGGATTGCCTTCGGGACGCCCGACGACCGTCCCTATCGTGTGCGCATCGTCGGGGACACGCCCGGGTACCACGTGACGGTGCGCGCGAGCGGCCGCGTCGAACTGTTCAGCCGGGCGGCCCAGACCAAGCGAGGGGCCTCTCTGGGCGCTATCCGCACCGCTGCCACCCGGCCCGGGCAGTGGATTCGCCTGCAGATCACCGTGACACCCGGCGGCATCCGCGTTTCCCGAGTGGATGGCGTCGGCTGGTCGCTCGACAGCTCCGACACGTCGTACCGGGGACAATACTTCTGGCTCTGCAAGAACTACTACGCCGGCCCCCCGGTGGAGTTCCGCTCCATTTCGGTGACCCCGGTCTCGGATCAGGAATAAAGCACACCCCGCTCAACGCTGGCTTAGGAGTGCGTGGGCGATGGCGCTGCGCACCGTCTCCACCGCAGTCGCGGCCGCGGCCGCACCATTGACAGGACCCTGAATGACCGAACGAACCCTTTCGCAGCCGCCCGCGACAGCCGACGCGGCTCCGATCGCCGATGACTCAAAGCGCAATCGCCTCGTCATCGGAATCCTGCTGACCTCGGCCTTCATCGTCATCCTGAATGAAACGATCATGGGTGTGGCCCTCCCGCACCTGATGACGGATCTCAGCATCACGGCATCCACGGCCCAATGGTTGACGACCGCCTTCATGCTCACCATGGCCGTGGTCATCCCCATCACCGGGTTCCTGCTGCAGCGCTTCCACACCAGGCCGGTCTTCATCGCTGCCATGTCCCTGTTCAGCCTCGGAACCCTCATCGCAGCCATCGCGCCCGGATTTGAGGTTCTCCTCGTGGGCCGCGTGGTGCAGGCCAGCGGAACGGCCATCATGCTGCCGTTGCTCATGACCACGGTCATGATGCTCGTTGAACCCGCCTCTCGCGGTAAGACGATGGGAAACATCTCCATCGTCATCTCGGTTGCCCCGGCCATCGGGCCCACCATCTCGGGCGTCATCCTGAGCGTGCTCGACTGGCGTTGGATGTTCATTTTGGTTCTGCCGATTGCCGTCGGTGCGCTGCTGTTCGGCGCCGGGAGGATCCAGAACGTGACAACCCCGCGCACGGTGCCGATCGACACCCTCTCCATCATTCTTTCGGCCTTCGGCTTCGGTGGCCTGATCTACGGACTCAGCAACCTGGGTTCCACGGGCGAATCGGGTGCCTATGTGGGGGTCATTTCCCTGGTCATCGGTGCGCTGGCCCTCGTGGCCTTCGTGCTTCGTCAGGTCAGCCTGCAGCGTTCGGATCGTGCGCTGCTCGACCTGCGCACCTTCCGGTCGAGTACGTTCACGATCGCCATTGTCATGCTCGGCCTGAGCATGATCGCCCTGTTCGGGACCCTGATCCTGCTGCCGATCTACATGCAGACCGTGCTGGGCCTCGATGCCTTGTCCACCGGCCTGCTTCTGCTTCCCGGCGGAATCACCATGGGCGTTCTCGCACCGTTCGTCGGTCGCGTCTACGACCGATTCGGTCCGACGGTCCTGTTGGTTCCCGGATCCATTTTTGTCAGCGCGGCCCTCTGGTCCATGACGCTCATGGGAGCATCAACCGCTCCCTCACTGCTCATGGCCGCCCATATCGCACTCAGCGCCGGCCTGGCGCTCATCTTCACGCCGCTGTTCACCTCGAGCCTCGCGTCCCTCACGCCCGAACTGTACTCGCACGGCAGCGCCGTGGTCGGAACCGTTCAGCAGCTCGCGGCCGCGATCGGAACCGCGCTGTTCATCGCCGTCTTGTCGGCGCAATCGGCCGGCCTGATCGCCGACGGTGCGTCAGAGGCCACCGCCACCGCGGCGGGCGTTCACGCGGCGTTCGTCTACGGCGCGGTCATCTCCGTGTTCGCGATTCCCCTCGCGTTCCTCGTGGGTCGCGCTCGGCTCAGCACGCAGCCTCTCGGCTAAGCGAGTCGTCCGGTGGTCACCGCGGGGTGGTCATCGGGCAGGCCGTGTCGTTTGCCGCCCAGCAGCAAACGCTCGTTCTTCTTCTCCCAGTCGGTGACCGCCGTGCGCACGGGGTCGATGGCCTTCGCCTCCGCGCAACTCGGGGCACGGCGCCCGCACACGCAATACAGCGGCTTGTCCGCGTCGTCGTGATGCAACACGCTCAGGCGCCAGATCACGGCCATGGCCCAGTCGATCTGACGGGAGGCCAGCTCGGTCTTACGCTCCGCACGCTTGACCAGGTCGTTCTGCAGCAGGCCGCGCACGCCGTCGCTGGGGGTTTCGTCGAACTGCCCTGCCACGAGGTCGGCGAGTTCCGTGACCCGCGAGGACAGGTCCTCGATCGTCGCGTCCCGCTCGGCGATGCCCTGCTGCGTGGCCGCCACATAGGCCCGGTGCATCGCCTGCTCGTCGCTGAAAATTTCGACCCAGAGACGCAGATGGTCCTGGTCCCGACGCTCCGACTTATCGGAGCCGACGTGACGGGTGCAGAACGAGCACACAACCTGGTCGGTCGCTGACGTGAAGTTGAACGGCTGCCGCGACCGGCAGCAGAAGCATTGCGCCAGGAGGTCGACGTGCAGTTCATACGCGTGGGTCAATTCGGCTCCAGAATCTGTGCTTCGACGGGGTGCATCCCTCTAGATTATGTTCTGCTTGTCAATCCCTTGAGCGGATTCGACGACGACATTACGGTTGCAGGATCAGAATCAGCGTGACTCGGAGGTTCAGGAATGAAAAACGGAATGATCTTCTTCGTTGGCGTCGCCACCGGCCTGTTGCTCGCGTCCAGGGCCGGCAGGCGCGCCGCCGCGGCGCTGTCAGCGAAGGCCCAACATGCCTGGAGCGACCCCAATCTGCAGAAGGTGATCTCGCAGACGGAGCAGGCGGCGAAGGATGCAGCGGCAGTGGCGCAGAGCAAGGTCGAGGCCCTCGTGGATCAGGCGTCGGCGGCCGTCGACACCGCGCGCGAGTCGGACGCCGACTAGGCCCGAGTTCTGGGCGCACGACCAGCCGTTAGCCTGTGGAACATGCGCACACACTTTGATCCGGCCCAGCTGCCCTCGCGGGATTTCTATCGCCTGTTGACGTCTGTGGTTGTTCCTCGCCCGATCGCGTGGGTCTCGAGTACCTCGGCCACCGGGGTGCACAACCTTGCACCGCATTCGTTCTTCACGGTGGCCTCGGTGACTCCGCCCATCATCCAGTTCACGTCGGTGGGCGAGAAGGACACCCTGCGCAACATCGAGGCCACCGGGGACTTCGTGGTCAATTTCAGCCCGGCCTCCCTCTTCGAGGAGATCAACGCCACCGCAACAGCGTTCGAACCCGACGTGAGCGAGTTCGACCGGGCCGGTCTCACCCGTGAGCCGAGCCGCACCGTATCGAGCCCGAGGGTGAAGGAGTCCCCCACCGCCCTGGAGTGCCGCCTGCACGAAACCATCCGCATGGGCGACTGCACCCTCGTCTTCGGGCTGGTGACCCACGCGGCCATCAGTACGGACGTACTTGACGGAGACCACCCGCGCATTGATCTGCTGGATCCGCTCTCCCGACTGGGCCTCGACGAGTGGGGCACCATGGGCCAGATCAAGCAGATCCGCCGCATCCGCACGGCCGACTGGCCGCGCGACTTCCGCCCTCGCGCGTAAAGGAATCCCGGGGTTCCTGGTCAGATCTTGATCGGGAACGTGAGCATGAGGACCACTCCCCTGATACTGACGGCGGCGCCGAGACCGAGGAGGGCCCGGGCGCCCACTCGCTGTTGTTCCTTTGCGACATCGCGGTCAGGAACAGCACGAGCGCGAACAGGACCGTGAGCAGGGAATAGTTGTCGCCGCGCTGGTTACTCTTGAGCGCGTCCGCGAAACGGGCATCCGGGGTCGCATTCATCTCCGCCGCTTCCGCGGTTCCTTCTGGCACGTATTCGTCGAGGACGAATGGGAAGGCTTCCTCCCTATCGCCGGCTTCCCACGCGTCGAAGGCAACGGCGAATGTCGGAGTGAACCGGTCCTCGTAATATTGGGCGCGCTGGGGGAGCTCGTCAGCGGTCGCTTCGATCCATTGGAGGTAGCTGGCGACGTCGATTTGCCGGGCATCACGGGCTTGCCCGTCGTAGTCGGTGGCCTGGATACGGGCGGAGGATGCCTGACTGAAATCGATCGACATCTCGCCGCCCCATTTGGAGGATTCACACCCGCACCACGCCGTCAGCACCGCCGTCACCGACAGCACGAACACCGTGATAATCTCGCGCACCCGGTACTCGTGAGGGCCCGCCGCATCGCTCGCCTCACTCCTACGCCACTCCCCTTTTCTGCCGGCCCGGTTGTGCGGCCAAGCCCCTTGCCTTGCTGAGCCGCACGGCGCCGAGGATCATGTTGTTGTGCGTTTCCCGGAACGTGCTCGCATGGTAGCGCGACTCACGAAAATGGAGATCGAAAGTTTCACTACCGAGACCCGCGGCCGCGGGTGCAGCCTATGCGTCTGCTGCTATCCGGACGAAGCGGGAGTGCCCCAATGCGCGCAGGGCGGGAATGCCGACGGGTTCGACGGGAAGCAAGGGAACAAGTGCCAGCCGGTCCGCGTAGTTCTCCGTGACCTGCGTGATTTCGGCCACCTCATTGGCTGACCGTGCCCGGAGGAAGGCGGACGTGGGCGCCGCGGCCGCGATCGAGTTGTTGACGATCCAGGCCCACGGCTTGATGCCGGCACGGCGGAGGTCCTCCTGCAGCTCGGCGGCCTCGAGCACCGGTGTGGTTTCGGCCAGGGTCACGAGCAGCACCTTCGTTTGCTCAGGGTCCTGCAGCTTCATCATCGGCGTGGTGACATGCATCGTGCTCCCGACCTGACGCTTGACTTCACGGTCGTATGAGCCGGTCGCGTCCAGGAGGAGCAGGGTATGGCCGGTTGGGGCCGTGTCCATCACCACGAACTTGGTCTTCGCTTCCCGGATGACGCGTGAGAACGCCTGGAAGACTGCGATTTCCTCGGTACAGGGTGAACGGAGGTCCTCCTTCAGCATCGCCCGCCCCTGTTCGTCGAGGTGGGCGCCTTTGCTGCGCATGACGTCGGCGGCATACCGCTGGATTTCAACAGCGGGATCGATGCGGGAGACCGCAAGGTTCTCCACGGCGCCGCGCAGGGTGTCCGCCAGGTGTGCGGCGGGATCCGTCGTCGTCAGGTGCACAGGCAGTCCGCGTTCGGCCAAGGCCACGGCGATGGCCGCCGCCATGGTGGTCTTGCCGACGCCGCCCTTTCCCATGAGCATGATGAGTCCGTGGCCTCCGGCCGCGATCTCGTCCACCAGCGCCGATAGCGGCGCGATTGTCGTGCCCAGTGAGGAATGCACTGCCTCAGTCGGAGAGTTTCCGGCCTGAAGCAGGCTTCTCAGCGCGGGCAGGCCCACCATGTTGTCGTTCTTGAGTTCGATGTAGTCCGTCGGCAGCGCCTTCAACGCCTCGGATCGCTCCGCCACGGCACGGCTTTCACTGTCGTGGATGGACACGGTCAGGGGGTCGGCACCCACGACGTCATCGGGGAGGATTCCATTCACCACCAGGTACTGGCGTTCCATGCCGATTGCGGCCAGTTCGGTGTGGGTGCGCTCGGCTTCCTGCAGTGTGGACTGCTGCGCTCGGGCGACCAGGACCAGCCGGGTGCGGGCGGGATCGGCCAGGGTGCCGACAGCTTCCGTGTAGATCGCCCGCTGCTTTTCGAGTCCGGACAGCGGACCGAGGCAGGAGGGATCGCCCTTGCCTTCGGTGAGGAAGTCGGTCCAGGAACCGGGCAGTTGGAGCAACCGGATGGTGTGGCCGGTGGGCGCGGTGTCGAAGATGATGTGGTCGTAGGCTGCCGTCCACGCGGCATCGGTGAGGAGATCGGTGAACTCGTTGAACGAGGCGATCTCGGTCGTGCAGGCACCAGAGAGCTGTTCCTCGATCGAGGCGACCGCTGCAGCCGGGAGCACGGCGCGTACCGGCCCGACGATACGTTCCCGGTACTGTTCGGCGGCCTGCTCCGGATCGATTTCCAGGGCAGACAGGCCCGGCACCGAGTCGATGGGAGTGAGAGTGTTGCCGATGGTCACGCCGAAGACCTGGCCCACGTTGGAGGCAGGGTCGGTACTGACGAGTAGAACGGATGCCCCAGCATCGGCCAGCCGTACGGCCGCCGCGCACGCGATGGAAGTCTTGCCGACCCCGCCCTTGCCGGTGAAGAAGACAAAGCGCGGAGCCGCGTCGAGGAATCTCAGAGCCGTCATCCTCATGCTAGCCGCAGCAGGTTCCGCCGCAGCAGGACGAGTCGCCCTGCTGCGTCGCCGCGGCCATCGGCAGCAGCTGGCGGGATCCCTCGGGCTGGACCGCGGCCGGGGTGGGCGGCATTACCTCCGCGAGAGGAGCCGAGTCAAGTGCGGCCCACCGGCCCAGTTCGGCGCGCGTCGGATAGCGGCCGGTCAGGACGGTAGCGCCGTCGACGAGCACGACGGGCAGGCTCTCCTCGCCGGCCGTCTTCAGGAAGGTGCGGGCGGTATCGTTTTCGGCGAATGCGAGCGGCTCCTGGGCGAGGTTGAAACGCGTGACGTCGCCGCCCTCGGTGCGCACCCAGTCCATGTCGGCCGAGAACGTGATGAGTTGCTGGTCGACGTCCACACCGCAAATGCCCGTGCCGCAGCAGAGACCGGGTTCGAAGATCTGGATGTTGGTCATGAGCGAACCGTTCCTTAGTCGTCGTTGTCCGAGACAGAATGTTGTGCTGGCGGTTCTCCCACTATATCGACGGTTGTCGATGGGGCTCGGTGTGTACCTGGCGCCGGCGGATGCCCGAACCGCTCGTTCGTTGACCATGGGAAAGTCGATTCCATCGTCCATCTCGCCGATCACCGGCGGTTCCGGGGCCGTCATGGGACCGCTCTGTGCGTAACGGCGATCTCCGTCATGGCCTGGATTCCTCCAGCGCGGTAGGCCTCCCAGTCACGGTCCTGACGGGCGCCGGGCATCACCTGGTCAGCCCAGCGCATCTTCACGGCGGTTGCCGCCGCAGCACTGGACCCGTCATCGGTGTCGTCGGTAATTCTTCGCGCCAACTCACCGAGGGCCGCCACTTTTCCCTCGTGAAACTTGGCCGACGGGTGCGAGTGTCCGTCTTTCGCCAAGGCACAGGAGGTCGTGTCGCCCAGCGACATCGACCATTCCTGCGCAGCGTGGGCTCGGGCCTGCAGAACGCCGGTCCTGGTGAGACGTGAATCACCCACGAGGCTCACACCCTTAAATCCTGCTCACGCTACGGCCAGAAGATCAGGTCCGTCAGGCGCCGGCATTGCAGGTACAGCGATCGGCTTCCGCGACTCCGTAGAGCGCGTCTTCGATGTGCTGGCCGCAACCGTCCCACGTCGCTTTTTTACAGGTTGAACATGTGATCTGGTAGCACACGGTGGTCCTCCTTCTTTCTGGTAAAACTGACAGTAGCATACCCCCCGGGGTATTATCCATTGCAAGACATATTGCTCGCCCCTGAGGCCTCACCGACCGGGGCGTCAGGGATGAGATCAAGAAGAGCCGCCGCATCCGCACGGCCGACCGGAGCGGGCATTTCGCCCTGCCAGAATCATGAACGACAAAAGGCCCCCGATTTCTCGGGGGCCTTTCTGTTCGCATTGTGCGCGAGGGGGGACTTGAACCCCCACACCCTTACGGGCACTGGCACCTGAAGCCAGCGCGTCTACCAATTCCGCCACTCGCGCGAACTTACAGATGCTAACACTGAAATGGGGTCCGACGCCATTCGACGCGCTCGACCCGGCGCGCCCCCTCGAAAGTCCCCCGAATTAACCGCCCTGCAAGTCGCGCGGGTAGACTCATCCTTCGTGCCCCCTGCGCCCTTCAGGCGGGTTACGCCCGAGACAAGTAACATGCTCATAGCCAATCGGACCGGATCGGGAGACCTGTGGGCATTCTGGATAACTTTGAGAAAGGTCTTGAGCGCGCCGTAAACGGCGCCTTCGCCAAGACCTTTCGGTCGGGACTGCAGCCCGTCGAGATCACCTCGGCACTGCGTCGCGAACTGGACACGAAAGCGGCAGTCGTCGCCCGTGATCGCATCCTCGCGCCCAATCGCTTCACCGTGCGTATGTCCCGCGCAGACCATGCCCGCATGACCGCCCTCGGCGATACCCTGATTGACGAGCTCACGAAGCTCGTCAAGAAGCATGCCGCCGAGCAGCGTTACCAGTTCACCGGAGGGGTGTCGATCACCCTTTCCGACGACCGCAGCCTCAGCGAAGGCATGGTTCAGATCGATTCGAGCACGTTCAAGGGCGACGTCGCCTGGACCCCGGTTCTCGACATCGCCGGCAAACGCTACCCGCTGATCAAATCACGCACCGTCATCGGCCGTGGCAGCGATGCCGATATCACCGTGGACGATTCCGGCACCTCACGGCGCCACGTTGAGATCACCTGGGACGGCGCTCGGGCCCAGGTGACTGACCTCGGCTCCACCAATGGTTCACAGCTCGACGGCTCCCCCGTCACGCAGTCGATCCTTGAGCCGGACTCGGTGGTCACCATCGGCCGCACTCGTATCGTCTTCCGCGTGCTCGCACAGGGCAAATCCGCCGGAGACTCAAACGAACGCCACGACATGGGCGGATTCTGGGGGCCCTCAAAATGAGCGTCAGTGAACTAACGCTGTTCGTGCTGCGCATCGGCTTCCTGCTGGTGCTCTGGCTGTTCATCTTCGGCATCGTCTACGCGCTGCGTAGCGACCTCTTCGGCCAGCGGGTCCGCAAGCTGAGCACGGATGCCACGGCCGCGCCCACCACGCCGCCCGCGTTCCAGACGCCGGTCGCCGCCACGTCGGTTCCCGCGGCTGCCGCGCCGACCGAGCAACTCTCGCGGCCGGCTGCTCCCGCCAGGCCCGCCGCCACGGGGAAGGCCACTGCACTCAACACCGGACGCCTGGTGATCA
Organism: Cryobacterium psychrophilum; assembly: GCF_004365915.1. Lineage (NCBI taxonomy): Bacteria > Bacillati > Actinomycetota > Actinomycetes > Micrococcales > Microbacteriaceae > Cryobacterium > Cryobacterium psychrophilum. The sequence continues at coordinate 2,042,662 of NZ_SODI01000001.1, read as the reverse complement.
CCTCCGGCCCGAAGTCGGGCACCGAATTTCCCCTCGGCACCGACCCGATCACCATCGGCCGGTCGAACGACTCGAGCCTCGTCATCCGGGACGACTACACCTCCACCCACCACGCCCGTCTGATGCTCTGGAACGACGAGTGGATGATCCAGGACCTCGACTCGACCAACGGCACATTCCTGGCCGGCACTCGCGTTGTGGTGCCCACCCCCGTGCCGCTGGGCGCCACCGTGAAAATTGGCGCGACCAGCTTCGAGCTTCGGCGGTAGGTTCCATGGCAACAGTGATTCACAGCGCAGCCGCGTCCGACGTTGGCCGGGTACGCTCCAACAATCAGGATTCGGGTTACGCCGGGCACAACCTGTTTGTGGTCGCCGACGGTATGGGCGGCCATGCCGGTGGAGACGTCGCGTCCGCCATTGCCGTGAAACGCATCATCGAGGCCGACACGGACTACGCCTCGGCCGCCGACGCCGAATTCGCCCTGCAGGCTGCCCTCATCGGAGCCAACGCACAGCTCGCTGAGACCGTCTTCGAGCACGCCGAACTCACGGGCATGGGCACCACCGTGAGCGCCCTGGTCGTGCTCAACGATGAGGTCGCCATCGCCCACATCGGCGACTCGCGCATCTACCTGCTGCGTGACAATGAGCTCTCGCAGATCACCATTGACCACACGTTCGTGCAGCGCCTCGTGGACAGCGGCCGCATCACCGAACAGGAAGCCATGGTGCATCCGCGCCGCTCCGTGCTCATGCGCGTGCTCGGGGACGTCGATTCCTCCCCCGAAATTGACACGTCCATCCTCGCAACCCTTCCGGGCGACCGCTGGCTGCTCTGCTCCGACGGCCTCACCGGCGTCGTGTCGCATGCCGCCATGACAGCCGCCCTCTCAAGCGGGCTGAGCGCCGAGGATGTCGCCGACCGGCTCGTGAAAGAAAGTCTCGACGGCGGGGCGCCCGATAACGTGACCGTCGTCATTGTCGATGTGGGCGATGCCGCCGAGCGCGACGATTCACCCACCGTCGTGGGTTCGGCCGCCGCGCGCCTCGCCGTCGGCGAAGAGCCGGTGCGCCAGCGTCCGCTCCGCATTCCACCCCTGCGCCTGCACCCCGTGCGCGAGACGCACTTCGAACCGGACTCGCAGGACTACCTGTCCGAGCTCATCGAAGAAGACGCCCGCCGTGCCCGGCGCCGCAAGGTCAGCTGGCTGGTCGCCGTGATCCTGCTCGTGCTCGCCATTGCCAGCGCCGCCGTGCTCGGCTACCAATGGACCCAGACCCGCTATTTCGTCGGCGTCGAGGGCACCACCGTCGCCATCTACCAGGGTATCCAGCAGGACCTCGGACCAATCAAGCTGTCCAGCGTCTACGAAGACACGGATCTTGAGCTCTCCAACCTGCGCGTCTACGACCGCCAGCAGGTCGAGAAAACCATCAGTGCGGCATCCGTCGCCGAAGCAGAACTCATAGTCGAACGGTTACACGATGGTAGCGAGTAACAGCGTAGGAGCCCCGGCGCGCACAACGCCGAAGGCCGACAAGGTGCGACGCCTTCACCTGCCGCAGAAGTTGCGTAATCTCGAGCTCTTCCTCGTTGTCATCGCGTGCGCCATCAACGCCGGTGCCGTCGTGCTCGTGCAGCTCGGCGCTCTCGGTCACATTGACACGACGCTCGTGCTGCTTGGCGCGAGCCTGAGCGTTCTTGTTCTCGCCCTGCACGTTGTCATGCGCTTCGTGGCCCGCGACGCCGACCCATTCATCCTGCCGATCGCCACGCTGCTCAACGGCATCGGTATTGCGATGATCTACCGCATCGACATCGCCGACGGCGTCGAGGGCTGGAGCAGCGCTGCCGTGCGACAGACCGCGTGGAGCGGGCTCGCCATCGCCTGCGCGATCACCGTCATCCTGGTTATTCGCAATCACCGGATCCTATTCCGTTACACGTATATAGCCGGTTTTGTCGCCGTGATACTGCTGCTCCTGCCCCTCGTACCCGGCCTCGGCCGCGAAGTGAGCGGTGCTCGGGTCTGGATCGGCATTGGTCAATTCGCCACATTCCAGCCCGGTGAAATCGCCAAGATCGCCCTCGCGGTCTTCTTCGCCGGCTATCTCGTGCGCAACCGCGACAGCCTTTCCATGGTCGGCAAGCGCTTCATGGGCATGCATTTCCCCCGCCTGCGCGATCTCGGTCCCATCCTCGTGGTGTGGGCGCTGTCCATGTCGGTCATCATCTTCCAGCGTGACCTCGGAACCGCACTGCTCTATTTCGGCCTGTTCCTTGTGATGCTCTACCTGGCCACCGGCCGTCTCAGCTGGGTTCTGCTCGGAATGGCCCTCTTCCTCGGCGGGGCCATTCTGGCCAGCCAGACCCTCACCTACGTCAACGGCCGGTTCACCAACTGGCTCGACGCCATGAACCCGGATGTGTACAGCGCGCCGGGCGGCAGCTTCCAGCTGGTACAGGGCCTGTTCGGCCTCGCCAAAGGTGGCCTGCTTGGTACCGGCCTCGGTCAGGGCCGCCCGGACATCACCCCAGTTCCGCAGAGTGACTACATCATCGCCAGTCTCGGCGAAGAGCTCGGCCTGGCCGGAATCTTCGCCATCCTCGCCCTTTACCTGCTCTTTGTGGCCCGCGGGTTCCGCATCGGCTTCGCCGGTCAGGACGACTTCGGCAAGCTCCTCGCCGTCGGCCTGTCCTTCGTTGTGGCCCTGCAATGCTTCATCGTGATCGGTGGCGTCACGCGCGTCATTCCGCTCACCGGTCTCACCACGCCGTTCCTGGCGGCTGGTGGTTCGTCACTCGTTGCCAACTGGATCATCGCAGCGCTCCTGCTGCGTCTCTCTGACACGGTGCGCAACCAACCCAGGCTGGTGGTCTAATGAATCGTGAACTCAAGCGAGTGAGCGTCGTCGTGCTGCTCATGTTCGTCGCCCTGCTCTCCTCGACGTCGATTGTGCAGGCCTTTCAAGCCGACAATCTGTCAGCGGATGCCCGCAACACGCGAACGCTGCTCGACAGCTACTCCGTGGAGCGCGGCGCCATTCTGGTGAATGGCGAACCCGTCGCCCAGTCGATCCCGGTCGACGACGCCTTCAAATTCCTGCGCACGTACAGCAACGGACCGCTCTACGCGCCGCTTACGGGGTTCATCCCCATCAATGGCGCCCCGACCGGCCTCGAGCACGCCCTCAACGGTGAACTCACCGGAACCTCAAACGCCCAGTTCTTCGATAAGGTCAGCGCCCTCGTCACCGGAGTAGACCCGAAGGGTGCGGCCGTGGAGACAACGATCGACCCCATTGCCCAGCAGGCGGCTTGGGATGCCCTGGGCGACAAAACTGGTTCGGTCGTCATGCTTGAGCCGAAGACCGGCCGAATCCTCGCGATGGTATCCAAGCCGAGTTTCGACCCCAACCTGCTCAGTGTGCACAACAACGCGGACGTCACCAACAGCTATCAGGAACTGCTCAACGACGCCGGCAACCCGCTCATCAACCGGGCCATCAACAGCCTGAACCCTCCCGGATCCGTCTTCAAGCTCGTCGTGGTGACCGCCGCTTTGGAGTCGGGCAAGTTCACCGCGGAGAGCACGTTCCCCAACCCCGGGACGTTCCAGCTGCCCGGGTCGAGTTCCATCGTGACCAACTCCGGTGGTGGCACATGCGGAGAGGGCGACACCGTCACCATCGCCAACGCCCTGCGTCTTTCCTGCAACATCCCGATGGCCGAGCTTGGCTTGCAGCTCGGAGATGAGGCAATTCGCGAGACCGCAGAGAAGTTCGGCTTCAACGACACGTTCAGCACGCCGCTCCGGGCCACGAAGAGCAACTACCCGCAAACTCTTGACAAGGCGCAGACCGCGCTCTCCTCCTTCGGACAGACCAACGTGCGCGCAACGCCGCTGCAAATGGCCGTGGTATCGGCCGCCATCGCCAATGGGGGCGTCGCCATGAAACCAAACATGGTGGAAGAAATCCTGGCTCCTGACCTCAGCCCCTTGCAGAGCTTCGAACCCGAGGTGCTCAGACGCGTGATGAGCACCGAAACGGCGGCAAGTCTCACCGCGATGATGGTCAACAACGTCCAGGATGGCGCCGCGAGCAATGCAAGAATAGACGGGGTCAAAGTGGCGGGAAAAACGGGCACTGCGGAGAACGGTTCGACAGAGCCGTACACACTGTGGTTTACCGGGTTTGCCCCCGCGAACGACGCGAAGCATGCCATCACCGTTCTGATTGAGGATGGTGGCGGTATGGGTCAAACAGGATTCGGCAACCTTCTTGCCGCACCGATCGCACAAAAGGTTCTAGGGGCGGTGCTTAACAAATGAGACCCACAGCAGGGCTCACCTTCGGTGGTCGGTACGAGCTGCAGTCCCGCATCGCCATCGGCGGTATGGGCGAGGTTTGGAAGTCGACCGACCTGGTCATCGGCCGGACGGTTGCCATCAAGATTTTGAAGGACGAGTACCTTGGCGACCCCGGGTTCCTGGAGCGCTTCCGCGCCGAAGCCCGGCACGCCGCTCTCGTCAATCACGAAGGAATCGCCAACGTCTTCGACTATGGCGAAGAAGACGGCAGCGCCTTCCTCGTTATGGAGCTCGTGCCCGGTGAGGCCCTGTCCACCATCCTCGAGCGCGAGCACGTGCTGCCCGCCGACAAGGTGCTCGACTTTGTGGCGCAAACCTCCCTCGCTCTGCACGCCGCACATGCAGCCGGTCTCGTTCACCGTGACATCAAGCCGGGAAACCTGCTCATCACGCCTGAGGGCCGCGTCAAGATCACCGACTTCGGCATTGCCCGCATCGCCGACCAGGTACCGCTCACAGCGACCGGCCAGGTCATGGGAACGGTGCAGTATCTCTCGCCCGAACAGGCCAGTGGTCATCCCGCCTCCCCCACGACCGACATCTATTCCATTGGCATTGTCGCCTACGAGTCACTTGCCGGCCGACGCCCGTTCACGGGTGAGTCGCAGGTGGCCATCGCGATGGCGCAGATCAATGAGACCGCGCCCGACCTGCCGGCCACCGTTTCTGAGCCGATCCGTAACCTTGTCTTCGCCTGCCTGTCCAAGAATCCGGCCGAGCGTCCGGCCTCTGCCGCTCACCTCGCCCGCGCCGCTTCCGCCCTGCGTCGCGGGGACGTCGCTGCCGCAGCCGTCGCGGTTCCCGGTGTACTCGGCGGTGCCACCGTCACCGCCGCCACGATGCTGATTCCCGGCGGCAACGACCAGGCCACGGCGATGCTTCCCGCTTCACTGCCCGGCACCCGCGCCGACGCAGTGGCGGCAGATTCCCCGACGAAGAAGAAGAGTCCGTGGTCCTGGTCACTCATCGCACTGATCGTGGTTCTCGCTCTCGTCTTGGCCGGAGCGGTCTATGCGCTGGTGACCCAGAACGACGCCGCCCCGGCACCAGCACCAACGTCTGAGACACCCACGCCAACCAGCACGCCAACACCCACGCCAACCAGCACGCCAACACCCAGCGCCACACCCACGAGCACCAGGGTCAACGTGAATCTTGCCGACTTCGAGGGGCTCACGAGTGAAGAGGCCCGCCAGAAGCTCGATGGCATGGAGCTTGTCGCGAACGTGCAGGACGGCAATGCGTCCACGTCACCCGAGCAGGCCGTGGGAACCGTGTACTCGGTCAACCCCACCGGTTCCGTGCTGCCGGGCACCGAGATCCTCGTGAAGGTCTATGCGGCGCCCGCAGCCCCAACGACGCCCTCAAGCGCACCAACAGCCGCGCCCAACCCTGTGGCGCCGGCCACCGAGGTGACCGTCTCCTGGGCCGCGCAGAGCTGCCCTACCGGGCAGACCCTGGGCGGTTACCGGGTGATCGTTGACGGCGGTGCAACGGTAACCGGAGCGAATCCCACAGCGGCCGACGCCACGAGCGCCAAGGTCATGTCCGGTCCGGCCACCGGTGCGGCACAGTTCAACGTCTCGTACACGTATTTCTGCGGCCAGGTTGAGTCCGATGCCTCACCGGCAACGACCGTCGTTGTGACTGGCGCAACCGGCGGATAGCCGCGAGGCAACTTCATACCCGGTAAAATAATGATCGTTGTGTCCATATAGCTCGGGAGTTTACGCATTGAGTGATGACGGTCGTTTACTAGCTGGTCGCTATCGCGTGGGTGCCCTCCTTGGTCGCGGTGGCATGTCCGACGTGCACATTGGCACGGATTCCCGCCTGGGTCGCACGGTCGCCATCAAGCTACTCAAGTCGTCACTGGCGGCCGATCCGGCCTTTCGTACCCGCTTCCGTCAGGAGGCGCAGGCCGCCGCTCGCATGGCCCACCCCACGATTGTGCGCGTCTTCGACGCCGGTGAGGAAACGGTCACCGACGAGCGGGGTTCGGTTTCGCAGATTCCATTCATCGTGATGGAGCACGTCGACGGCCGCCTCCTCAAGGACATCATCAGCGAGGGACCGGTTGATTCCGTGGAGGCCGTGCGCATCATCGACGGTGTTCTCACGGCACTCGAGTACTCGCACCGAGCGGGTGTCGTACACCGCGACATCAAGCCGGGCAACATCATGATCACCAAGTCCGGCCAGGTCAAGGTCATGGACTTCGGAATCGCCAGGGCCATCTCAGATTCCTCGACGACGGTGGCGCAGACCACCGCGATCCTCGGCACCGCGTCCTATTTCTCTCCCGAGCAGGCCAAGGGTGAGTCGGTGGACGCCCGCACCGACCTCTATTCCGCTGGCGTTGTGCTGTTTGAGATGCTCACCGGCCGCACGCCGTTCCGCGGGGACACCCCGGTTGCGGTGGCGTACCAGCACGTCAGCGAAGAGCCGGTCAAGCCGTCGTCCCTCAACCCGAAGGTCTCTCCCGCCCTCGACTACGTCGTGGCGCACGCTCTCGCCAAGGACCGCTTCGCCCGTTATCAGAGCGCGGTCGAGTTCCGGGCAGACGTGTCGACCGCCGGCCAGGGGCACATTCCCACCGGTCGTTCCTTCGAGGAGGCCGGTGGCGGTCTGTTCGGCGCCGCGCCCAATCCTGAGTCGGGTTCCGTGCTCGCCATCAAGCAGCTCACCGAAGATCAGACGATGGTGCGTACCCAGAGGCGTCCCCCGGTCATCTGGGTCTGGGCCGGCATCGTGGCCGTGGTTGTCATAGTTGTGTCCGTCATGTTCTGGGTCTACACCCTCACGCCCTCCACAGACATCCCCGACAATTCGCGCCGAATTCCGGCTCTGACCAGTCAGACCTACGACCAGGCACAGAACACCCTGTTGGATCTCGATCTCGCAGCGACCAGGGCCGAGGAGAGCAGCGCCACCGTGCCCGTCGGCGAGGTTATTCGCACCGTTCCCCCCGCGGGAACGGTGGTTCAGCCCACCGAGGTCATCAAGGTGTTCGTTTCAACGGGCGCTGTTCCGGTGACCGTACCCAATGTGCTCAACCAGTCGATAGCGGATGCTCAGGCCGCGATTGAGGCCGCAGGTCTCGTTTCCGGTTCGGTCACCAGGGAGAACTCCCCCACGGTGGCCGCGAACGTCGTGATGAGCACTGACCCAGCGCCAGAGAGCGCCGAAACAGCCGGGGTGACGGTGAACTACGTGGTGTCGAGCGGCCTCGTCACCCTCAACGACATGACGGGCCAGTCCCTCAGCGCGGCATCGGACCTGCTGGCCGGCGAAAGCCTGCGATTGGTCGCGAAGCCGAACCCCGATTACGACTGCAAACAAGAGCGCGGCTCCCCCGTGACGAATCAGTCACTCGCCCCGGGTGACGTTTCGCAGAACTCAGAGATCACGCTCACGTACTGCGCCGGCTAGCGGCCGACAGCGCGGCGCCAGTCGCGTGGGGTCAGCCGAGGCGCAGCAGCGGGTGGAGGTCCTTGGCGGTCTCCCTCGCTTCCGGCAGGCCGGCGAGGGCCAGCCAGTTGCCGACCATACGGTAGCCACCCTCCGTCAACACCGATTCGGGGTGGAACTGCACACCCAGGATGGGCGCGGACTCGTGCCGCAGGCCCATAATCACGCCGCCCTGGGTTCGTGACGACACGATGAGCTCACGCGGGACCGTTGAATCCACGACCGCCAGGGAGTGATACCGCGTGGCCGTGAACGGCTGGGGCACGCCGTCGTAGAAGTCGCTACCGTCGTGGGTGATGAGGCTCGTCTTGCCGTGCATGAGTTCCTCGGCGTTCGTAACCGTGGCCCCGAAGGCCTCGGCGATCGCCTGGTGGCCCAGGCAAACACCGAAGAGCGGTATGCCGGACTCGAGCGCCGCGCCCACCATGGCAACTGACACGCCGGCATCCGCTGGCTTGCCCGGCCCGGGGGACAGCAGTACGCCGTCATACCCAGCCAGCTGCTCCGCCGCCTCACTCGCGGCAAAGGCGTCATTACGCATGACCACCGTCTCGGCCCCGAGCTCCATCAGGTAACCGTTGAGCGTGTATACAAAGCTGTCGTAGTTGTCGATTACAAGGATGCGGGTCATGGACCGCCCACCGTCGCTTCCTGATTGGTGACGAATTGGTCGATGTAGGGAAAAACCCACGTTGAGAGTGCGAAGAGCACCGCCGCGAGAAGAAGCAGAACCAGGAGCAGGCGAGCCCACACCGGTCCGGGAAGAATGCGCCAGAGTGCTGCGTACATGAGAGCCTCCTAGCCCTGCGCCTGGGCGGCGATGATGGGCGCGAGCTCGGCGGGCGCCCCAGCGGATATCGGCTTCCACGATTCGAGAACGCCGTACGCAATGATGCGCTCGGCGGTGGAGTACAGCGGGTTGCAGCTCGTGAGGGTGATGATTCGGTCAAGGGGAGCCACACCGGGGGCGTTGGGCACCGGGGAGAGCACCTCGATCCTGGACGGCGCCACGTATTCCATGTCACGGAATCGATAGGTGTAGTAGCCGTCTGCGGTCTGAACATAGATCGCATCGTTGAGCTGCAGCTCATTAATCAGGTGCATGCCTCCGCCGTACGCGCTGCGGTGCGCGGCCACAGCGAAGTTTCCCACCTCGCCGGGCATCTGCGTGTCCGGATAGTGTCCAATTCCAAGGGTGGTGCTGTTGAGCACGTTACGGCCGGTACCTTCAGCGACGGTGCGGTGATAGTCCGCCCCGAAGCGGGGAACGTAGAGCACGGCGAAGGGCTGCGCATTGCCAGGGGCGGTCGCCACAACCGGGTTACCGTAGCCGGGTTCGCCTGGCGCGGCCGGCGCGGCATCCTGCTCACTGTGCTGGCGAGCCTCGTCAATCCAGCCCGTGCTGATCGCCGCGGCGGCTCTGGACTGCTCGCGGGCCACGATCATGTCGTTCCACCAGAGCTGCCAACCGATGAACAGCATCACGAGAACACCACCAGTGATCAGCAGCTCCCCGATGACGCCGAAGACCCTCACGCTGCGACGCACGCCGTGGCGTCCCCTGGGGCGCGCCCGGCGCCCGCGAGTGGGCTGGGCGTCGGGTTCGATGGAGGTCACACTCCAAGTCTATTCAAGTTGCCCCGCGGAGTTTTCGTTGCCCTCCGCACACGCACGGAACGGCCAGCCCGAGCGGGTCCCGGAGCCCATCACACGTGATGACGGTAAGATCGCATCTATGGCACGAACGAATCCCCGCACCAAGCCCGCCCGTACCGAGGTTGCCCGCTCCGGCGAGGAAGCCCCTAACCCTGTCTGGTTCAAACCAGTCATGTTCGGCTTCATGCTGATCGGCCTCGCCTGGATCATTGTTTTCTACGTGAGCCAGAGTCAGCTTCCTGTCGCGGCCCTCGGCTCATGGAACATCATGGTCGGGTTCGGCATCGCCTTCATCGGCTTCCTCATGACGACGCGCTGGCGCTAGTCCCCTATTCTGCCCCTTGTCCTACGGGAACATGAACAGCTAATGACAACCATGTAATTATCCCCATTGTGGATAACCTGTGGATAACTGGGCGGTCGGGTGAGCGGCTAACCGTTGAGGTAGCTGAACACCTTCACGCCGGCCACTACCGCGAGAAGAACCGTGAGACCCGCAATCAGGGCCACCTGCACGCCCAGGTGCTTGAAGCGGCGGGTTTGCATGAAGATGAGTCCCATCGCGGCTCCCGCGAGGAGTCCGCCGAGGTGCGCCTGCCAGGCAATGTTGAGGCCGGGGATGAAGCCGATCACGAAGTTGATGCCGAGCAGCACCAGTAGCTGGGTCGAGTTACCGCCAAGGCGCCGCTGGATCACCAGGAAGGCGCCCATAAGCCCGAAGATTGCACCGGAGGCGCCCACAACGACCGTGTTGGAGGCCGACAGGACGAGAACACCGACGGAGCCGGCAAATCCGCTGACGAGGTACAGGGCGAGGAATCGGCCACGGCCGAGCAGTCTCTCGAGCAGCTGCCCGAAGATCCACAGAATGTACATGTTGAGCAGGATGTGGAAGATGAAGCCCTGGGAATGCAGGAAAACGCTCGTGATCATGCGCCAGGGCTCAATCACGGTCAGGGTCGGCATATACGCGAAGTGCTGGTAAATGCCCAGACCGGGAACCCACTGCAGCACAAAAATGAATGCCGTAACGGCAATGAGCGCCGAGGTCACGGTGGGCCTGCCCTCACCGGTGAGACGCGTGAGCAGGGCCGGTTTGGTGCGGGGTGCGTTCTTACGCTGCTCTTTCATGCACTCTGGGCAGACCACACCGACGGCGGCCTGCGTTTGGCACTCCGGGCAGATCGTTCGCCCGCAACGCTGGCACAGGATAAGGCTCTGCCGCCCCGGGTGGCGGTAACAAAAATTCGCCGCCGAGGCAGGCAGATCGCTCATCTGTGCGGAATTGCTCGTGCTTAGACGGACTCGACGGTGACGCTCTCGATGACAACGTCTTCGAGAGGACGGTCACGGCCATCCGTTGCGACGGTCGCGAGCTTCGCGACGATGGCCCGTGAGGCCTCGTCTTCAACAGCACCGAAGATGGTGTGCTTGCCCTGCAGCCACGTGGTGGGGACCACGGTGATGAAGAACTGCGAGCCATTGGTTCCATGGCCGCCCTGGATGCCGGCGTTGGCCATGGCCAACACATACGGCTGCGTGAAGTCGAGGTCGGGGCTGATCTCGTCGTCGAACTGGTAGCCGGGTCCGCCGGTGCCCTGGCCCAGCGGGTCGCCGGCCTGGATCATGAAGTCCTTGATGATGCGGTGGAAGATGGTGCCGTCGTAGAGCGGCGTAGTGGACTTCACGCCCGTTGCGGGGTGCTTCCACTCGATCTCGCCGGTCGCGAGACCCACGAAGTTCTTCACGGTTTTCGGCGAGTGGTTACCGAACAGGTTGACCTTGATCGGTCCGAGGGTGGTGTTTAGGGTGGCGACAGCCGTGTGCTTAGACATGATGGCAATTCTTGCACAGCCGTATTGACGGATTCGGATACCCAGACCGCTCCCAGTCGATTCAGTGGCAAGATGGACATATTCGCCGTACTACAACAATGGAGGGTCCAGATGAGCCTGTCACGCAAGCGCCGCAAGGAACTCATTCGGCTGCGCAAAAGCGCAGACGAACTATGGAGCCACCAGGCAGAAGTCTTGGAACGCGCCAACGCCGTCGCACGAGAGGCCGGCCACCAGGCCGGTGTACTCACTCGAGAAGAAGTCGTTCCGCGCGTACGTGAAAGTTACGACCACTACGTGCGTCCCCGCGTGGATGCCACGCAGAGCCTGGCCCAGGATGTTCGACGTGCCGTTATGCACGACGTACTTCCGGGAATTGGCACCGCAATCGGCACGGTCATGTCCGTCGGAGATGTCGCCCGCGACGCCCGCGTACGAGCCGCGCTGAGCCGTATTCACCTGCAGAAGCCCGTCGTGGTGGAGCAGAAGAGCACGGGGGCAGCAACCTACGTGGCAATCGGGTTGGCCATCGCGGCCGCAGCCGGAGTCGCGTACGCCGTGTGGCAGACGTTCCGCGCCGATGACGAGCTGTGGGTTTCCGACGAGGACGCCGAGCCGGGCAGCTCCCGCGAGGACTGAGCGACCCACCAGCTCACGTAAGGCCCACATTCGCCACCGGATGGGGGCCTTGCGCCGTTAAGGCCTCAGAACGCCGCCTGTGGCGGTTGAAGCACGCCGGCCAGGGGCCTTAACGAAGGAATGCCTGGCCACTCACGTGGCCAGGCATTCCTTTTTATTTGTGGAGCCACGGGGAATCGAACCCCGGACCTCCTGCTTGCAAAGCAGGCGCTCTACCAATTGAGCTATGGCCCCGAAAAATCTCGGAAATTTTGTGGAGACAAAATCAAAAGCAACGTGCGTGGGGATACCGGGATTTGAACCTGGGACCTCTTCATTATCAGTGAAGCGCTCTAACCAACTGAGCTATATCCCCCTGTTGGGCAGATTCGAGACTATCGGAATCTGCCCGATTCCTGAAATCGAGCGGAACATCCGCGCGTGTCAGGAACCCAACAACTAACTTTTGATGCCTAGTTGTTGGTGAAACCGACGAGAAGTCCGCCGGTGATTTTGACGCTGAGATTATACAGTACCGCAAAAACCGCACCGAGTGCGGTGATCACAACGGTGTTGAGGATGGCTACGACCATGGCAAAGCCCATGACGTTACCGATCGACAGAATGCTCAGCAGGTCAGCAGAGGCTCCCGAAATGTCCGTGTACAGCGTGTCGGCTTTGTCGAGGATCTGCGTCTGCGCGAGCACCGTGTACACGAGGAATGACGCCACAATGGTGACGACAGCCAGGCACAGCGCCACCAGGAACGATAGCTTGACGGCCGACCAGAAGTCGACGTACACCAACTTCAGGCGAACCTGCTTCGTCGACGGTCCTCGATTAGACTTTTTTGCCAGTTTTTCCGCAACGCTACTCATCTGGTGATTCTACTTTCCCCGAATCAGCATTCGGTGCCGCAGTGTCAGCTGTGACTTCGGATTCCTCCACCACGAGATTGCGCTCGCTATTCTTGGCGATGGAAATGATTCTGTCTTGCGTCGCAAACTTAGCGAAGACGACGCCCATGGTGTCCCGACCCTTCGCCGGAACCTCCGCGACGTGCGAGCGTACCACCTTGCCGCTGGCAAGAACCACAAGAACTTCGTCCTGGGCATTGACGATCAGTGCGCCGACGAGGTCGCCACGGTCCTCGTTGAGTTTGGCCACCTTGATGCCAAGACCCCCACGATTCTGCAGCCGGTACTGGTCGGCGGCGGTGCGTTTCGCGTACCCGCCTTCGGTCACGACGAAGACAAATCCCTTGTCATCAATAACGGATGCGTCCAGCAGCGTATCCTCTCCGCGGAAGTGCATGCCGATCACGCCAGAGGTACTGCGACCCATGGGGCGCAAGGCCTCGTCGGTGGCGGTGAAGCGAATGGACATGCCCTTTCGGGAAACCAGCAGCAGATCGGAGTCGTTTTCGACCAGAAGAGCGGAGACGAGCTCGTCACCCTCGCGCAGCTTGATGGCGATGATGCCACCCGTGCGGTTGGTGTCGTATTCGCTCAGTGCGGTCTTTTTGATCAGACCATCGCGGGTGGCTAGCGTGAGGTATTGGGCCACGTTGTAGTCACGGATGTCGAGGATCTGCGCGATTTCCTCGCCCGGCTGCAGGGCGAGCAGGTTGGCGACGTGCTGGCCCTTGGCGTCGCGCCCCGACTCCTGAGCCTCGTAGGCCTTGGCGCGGTACACGCGTCCGGTGTTCGTGAAAAACAGCAGCCAGTGGTGCGTCGTGGTCACGAAGAAGTGTACGACCACGTCGTCGGCACGCAACTGCGCGCCCTTGACTCCCTTGCCACCGCGGTGCTGGTTGCGATAGTTGTCACTGCGAGTGCGCTTGATGTAGCCACCGCGGGTAACGGTGACCACCATCTCTTCTTCGGGGATGAGGTCTTCGACGGACATGTCGCCATCGAAGCCGAGCATGATCTCGGTGCGACGGTCATCACCGAACTTGTCGGTGATCACCGCGAGTTCTTCCTTGATGATCGTGCGCTGGCGTACCGGGCTTGCCAGAATGGCCCTGAACTCGGTGATCTGCAGCTCGAGTTCGGCGGCCTGGTCGATGATCTTCTGGCGTTCCAGCGCGGCGAGGCGACGCAACTGCATGGTGAGGATCGCATCAGCCTGGAGCTTGTCCACCTCGAGCAGGGCCATGATGCCTTCACGGGCATCATCGACGGTGCTTGACCGACGGATGAGCGCGATCACCTCGTCGAGAGCGTCAAGCGCCTTGAGGTAGCCGCGCAGGATGTGCGCCTCGGCCTCCGCCTTGTTGAGGCGGAACTGGGTACGCCGAACGATCACCTCGATCTGGTGCGCAACCCAGGCGGAGATGAAGCCGTCAATGGCCAGCGTGCGGGGCACACCGTCCACGATGGCGAGCATGTTCGCGCCGAAGTTCTCCTGCAATTGCGTGTGCTTATAGAGGTTGTTGAGCACAACCTTGGCTACGGCGTCGCGCTTGAGCACGATCACGAGGCGCTGGCCGGTTCGCCCGCTGGTCTCGTCGCGGATGTCGGCAATGCCGGTGATCTTGGCATCCTTCACCAGATCAGCGATCTTGATCGCGAGGTTGTCGGGGTTCACCTGGTACGGCAGCTCGGTGATGACGAGGCAGTTGCGACCCTGGAGTTCCTCGATGCTCACGACGGCACGCATCGTGATGGACCCGCGGCCCGTGCGGTAGGCGTCGTGAACGCCCTTGACTCCGAGGATCTGTGCACCGGTGGGGAAGTCGGGGCCCTTGATGCGCTGAATGAGGGCCTCGAGAAGCTCCTCGCGGGTCGCCTCGGGGTTATCGAGGTACCACTGGGCACCGGAAGCGACCTCCCGCAGGTTGTGCGGAGGGATGTTGGTGGCCATTCCCACCGCGATTCCGACAGAGCCGTTGACCAGCAGGTTCGGGAAGCGGGCGGGAAGAACCGTGGGCTCGAGCGTGCGGCCGTCGTAGTTGTCCTGAAAATCGACGGTGTTCTCGTCGATATCGCGAACCATTTCGAGGGCGAGCGGCGCCATCTTCGTTTCGGTGTATCGAGGGGCGGCAGCACCGTCGTTGCCGGGGGAACCGAAGTTGCCCTGGCCAAGGGCGAGCGGGTAGCGCAGGCTCCAGGGCTGTACGAGGCGTACGAGCGCGTCGTAGATGGACGAGTCACCGTGCGGGTGGAACTGGCCCATCACGTCGCCGACGACGCGAGCGCATTTGGAGAAGGCCTTGTCCGGCCGATAGCCACCGTCGAACATGGCGTAGATCACGCGACGGTGCACGGGCTTCATTCCGTCACGCACGTCGGGCAGGGCTCGGCCCACGATCACGCTCATGGCGTAGTCGAGGTAGGAGCGCTGCATCTCCAATTGGAGATCGATCTGGTCGATCTTGCCGTGGCGAGTCAGGTGAGCGGCCGCAGCCGCGGCATCCGCTGCCTCGACCGTGTTGCCGGTCTCGGTGTTCGCAGCCTCAGGCAGGTCGGTGTCATCAGATGTCAAGGAAACGCACGTCCTTTGCATTCTTCTGGATGAAGTTCCGTCGAGACTCGACGTCTTCGCCCATCAGGGTGGAGAAGATTTCGTCAGCGGCGGCAGCGTCGTCAAGCGTGACCTGCAGCAGGGTGCGGGACTCGGGGGCCATCGTGGTCTCCCACAGCTCCTTGTAGTCCATCTCGCCGAGGCCCTTGTAGCGCTGGATCCCGTTGTCTTTCGGGATGCGCTTGCCGGCGGCGGCGCCATCGGCAAGCAGTGCATCGCGTTCACGGTCCGAGTACACGTACTCGTGGGGTGAATTGGACCACTTGAGGCGGTACAGGGGCGGCTGGGCAAGGTACACGTAGCCCAGGTCGATCAGCGGGCGCATGTAGCGGAAGAGGAGCGTGAGGAGCAGGGTCGTGATGTGCTGACCGTCAACATCGGCGTCGGCCATCAAAACGATCTTGTGGTACCGCACCTTGTCGGGGTTGAACTCTTCGCCGATTCCGGCGCCGAAGGCCGTGATCATGGCCTGGACCTCGTTGTTACCGAGGGCACGGTCGAGGCGAGCCTTCTCCACGTTGAGGATCTTGCCGCGGAGAGGGAGGATCGCCTGCGTCTCGGGGTTACGACCCTGCACGGCGGATCCACCGGCCGAGTCACCCTCAACGATGAAGATTTCCGAGAGGGAGGGATCCTTGCTCTGGCAGTCCTTGAGCTTGCCCGGCATCCCCCCGCCCTCAAGCAGGCCCTTGCGGCGTGCCGTCTCGCGGGCCTTGCGGGCAGCCATGCGGGCGTTGCTGGCCTGCAGGGCCTTGCGAATGATTTCGCGGGCGGGATTCGGGTTCATGTTGAACCAGTGTGAGAGCTGTTCGCCGGCGACGCGCTGTACGAAGGTCTTGGCCTCGGTGTTGCCGAGCTTGGTCTTCGTCTGGCCTTCGAACTGCGGCTCGGCGAGTTTGATCGACACGACGGCTGTTAGGCCCTCGCGCACATCATCACCGGTGAGGTTGTCATCCTTTTCTTTCAGGATGCCCTTTTCACGCGCGTACCTGTTGACGAGCGTGGTCAGAGCGGCGCGGAAACCCTCTTCGTGGGTGCCGCCCTCGTGGGTGTTGATGGTGTTCGCGTACGTGTGAACGCTCTCGGTGTATGCGGTGGTCCACTGCATGGCCACCTCAAGGGCCATCTTCTTATCGTGGTCCTCCCACTCGAAGGAGATGATCTCGTCGTTGACGAGGTCGGCCTTCTTGGAGCGGTTGAGGTATTGCACGTAGTCGACGAGCCCCTGCTCATACATGAACGCGTTGGTGACGACCTCGCCGTTGTCGTCCGCGTGGTCCGGACGCTCGTCGCTGATCTTGAGGTGCAGACCCTTATTGAGGAACGCCATCTGCTGGAACCGCGCGCGCAGCGTCTCATAGTCGAACTCAACGGTCTCGAACGTCTCGGCGCTCGGCCAGAACGTTATCGTGGTGCCCGTTTCAGTGGATTCCTCGCCCTTGGCCAGGGGAGCGTCGGGCACGCCGTCAGCAAATGACTGGCGCCAGACGTGGCCCTGACGGCGTACCTCAACCTCGAGGCGCGAGGACAGCGCATTCACCACGGAGCTACCGACGCCGTGCAATCCACCGGAGACGGAATAGCCGCCACCGCCAAATTTTCCACCG
This sequence comes from Cryobacterium psychrophilum, assembly GCF_004365915.1. Taxonomy (NCBI): domain Bacteria; kingdom Bacillati; phylum Actinomycetota; class Actinomycetes; order Micrococcales; family Microbacteriaceae; genus Cryobacterium; species Cryobacterium psychrophilum. The sequence continues at coordinate 2,025,572 of NZ_SODI01000001.1, read as the reverse complement.
GCGTGCAAAACCGTGAGTACTACCTCAACGGTCGAGCGACCCTCTTTGCGGTGAATATCAACGGGAATACCACGACCGTTGTCTTCGACGCGCACCGCGCCATCCGCCAGGATGCGAATATCGATCAGGTCGCAGTGGCCCGCGAGAGCTTCGTCGACAGAGTTGTCAACAATTTCGTACACGAGGTGATGTAGACCACGGGGACCAGTGGAACCGATGTACATTCCAGGTCGCTTGCGAACGGCTTCAAGTCCTTCGAGAACCTGGATGTCGTCTGCACCGTATTCGTGCTCCGGCATGGGCGTCGGTTCAACTGTCATCTGAAATTTGGCTCCTGACCATCGCACGGGCGACCATTCAGTTTACCAAACGGGGGGCGGGTCACCGGCCATAATCGCCGTTTGACGCCTTTTTTTCGGCCGGGGGACCTAATTTGTTAGGTTACCCGTAGGTATCGCGTGGACCGCGCCCTGGAATTGATCTGGGACCCTTTTTCCAGGACGGCGCGTTGGGCCCCTGGAAACGGATCGACTCGATCCCGGCGTCCGGGTACTTGTTGGCGATGTGATTCATGATCTCGTTGCGCATCAGCCGCAATTGCGTCGCCCAGGCCGTCGACTCGCAGTGCACGGTCAGCACCCCCTCGTCGATTCCCGCTGGGTTGGAGTGCCTGGCGGTCTCGTCGCCGGCGAGTTCGGCCCACGAGGCGAGGAGCTCCGACTGGGCGAGGGGAGAATTCCACCCGAGCTGCATGGTGAGCGAATTAATGGTGTCACCGATGCCCCGCGGATCGCGGCCCACTCCAAATGGGACGCTTGAGCCCTGTTCGTCACGCGGACGCCGCTTGCCGCGGGATCTGCGCGCATTGGGGTCGCCGAACACATTCTTGAGGCGCAAGAAAACCAGGGCCGCCTCACTCAGGTGACGTTCGGGTGGTTCGATCGGCTCAGGCATCGACGACGGCACCGCCCCGAATGTGAATCGTGTGCGCGGTCAGGGCCTCTGGCACGTCGTCGAGCACGGCGGCCGTGATGAGAACCTGTTCGTATCCGCCGATCGCTTCCGCCAGACGGCGACGACGCGACTGATCGAGTTCGGCAAACACATCATCGAGGATCAGTACGGGGTCGCCGCTCGCGGAATCACGGCGAAGCAACTCAGCCGATGCGAGCTTGAGCGACAGCGCAAAGGACCACGATTCGCCGTGGCTTGCGTAGCCCCTGGCCGGCAAATCATTGAGCATGAACACCAGATCGTCCCGGTGCGGGCCCACCAGGGTGATCCCCCTCTCAAGCTCCTTCCGACGAACCCCCGCCAGAGCGGCGCGAAAAGCTACCGCCGTCCCCCCGCCCGTACTCGTCAGGCCCTGATCCTCCTCTGTCGAGTCGCGGCCGGCCTCACCCTCACGCGCCGAGGACCCGGCCTCGTCATCCGCCCCATAAATACTCAGTGATTCCACCAGCTTTGGCCCGTGATCGTCGCCGACGACCGCACGATACGCGGCACGCAACGGTTCACCAAGCAAACACACGAGTGCACTGCGTTCATCAATGATCTCGGACCCCAACTCCACCAGCCGCTCATCCCAAATGTCGAGCGTGCTCAACTGGCTCTGCTTCACCGAAGACCCTCTAACCGACTTCAGTAGGGTGTTACGTTGCTTCAGTACGCGCTCGTAGTCGGCGATGACACCCGACAGCCGGGGCGAGCGCAGCACGAGAAGCTGGTCGAGAAAGCGGCGGCGACCGGACGGATCCCCGCGCACCAGTGCCAGGTCTTCCGGAGCGAAGACGACGCTCGAGAAATACCGGGGAAGGTCCCGCATACGAATAGCCGAGCGGTTCACCTGCGCTCGATTGAGTCCGGCGCGGTTGAGCTGAACCTCGGCCAGGATTACCCGACCGTTGTACTCGAGTCGGGCACGGATGATTGCCGCTGCCTCGCCGGCTCGGATCATCGCTTTGTCATCGGAGACCCGGTGGGAGCCGAGGATACTGAGATAGCCCAACGCCTCCACGAGGTTGGTCTTACCCTGCCCGTTGCGCCCAACGAAGAGGTTGGCTCCCGCCTGCAGGGGAACCTCTGCCTCCTTATAATTCCGGAAGTCGGTCAGTGACAGATGAGTGACGCGCACTCAGATCAGTCGGCCTTCTTGACGGCGTGGCCGCCGAACGGGCTCCGCAGAGCGGCCACGGCCTTCATCACGGGGGAGTCGCTTTCCCGAGACAGAGGCCGAGCGAAAATGGCCGCGCTCACGGCCGGATCAGCAGTGACCAGCGCTTCCTCGAGCGTCGAGCGCCCTTCTCCGACGTGCATCGTTTTCTCCGTGACGGTGACGACTAGCGCAACAGCAGGTTGGGCTGCAGCAGGTACTTGTAGCTGTCGGCACCGGACTGCTCACGCGAGGTCTGGCTCGTGATGAGAACTGGACCAGGCTTGTTCGGGTTTTCCGTCTTGGTGAACGAGATGCGAACGAATTCGGAGTGAACCGCTCCCAGGCCATCGAGCAGGAACTGCGGCTTGAGCGACACGACGGTATCGCTCCCGGAGAGGATGGCGTCGACGGACTCAGAGGCCTGGGCCTGTTCGGAACCAACGGCTTCAAGCGTCAGCCCGTCGTCGGTGAAAGTGAATCGAAGGGCGGCCTCGCGCTCGAGCACCAGCTGCACTCGACGTGTGGCTTCGATCAGTTCGGCGGTGTTCATCACGGCGTAGTTATCCACGGCGGTTGGGAACAAGCGACGCACGGGGGGGAAGTTTCCCTTGATCAGGAGCGAGGTCACGGTTTTTTTATTGGCCGTGAACGCGATGAGCTCGCGGTCGTCGCTGTTCGTGATTGACACCGAGATCGTTCCGCTGTGCCCAAAGGTCTTCCCAACCTCTTGCAGAGTGCGAGCCGGTACGAGGGCCGTGATCGTTCCCTGCCCGGTGTTGCTACCCGGATCCCAGTCGATGCTGCGCACCGCGACACGATAACGGTCGGTGGCAACAAGGCTGAGACTATTTTCGGTTACCTCCAGCTGCACGCCCGTGATCACCGGGGTCACGTCATCGCGTGATGCGGCGACGGCAACCTGGGCAACGGCTGCAGCGAATTCTTCGGCCGGTACGAGACCTGATTCGGCGCTGATCTGGGGAATACTTGGATATTCCTCAACAGGCATAGATAAAAGTGTGAAGCTCGCCGGACCACAGCTGACCTTGATACGCGAGTTCTCCGTGCTGAATCGAACGGGTGCGTTCGGCAGGCGACTCGCAATTTCCGCGAGCAGTCGTCCCGATACCAGCACCTTGCCCGTTTCTTCGACCTCAGCCGCAATTTCGGTTTGGGCCGAAACCTCGTAGTCGAACGACGAGAGAATCAGGCCTGTCTCGGTGGCCTCGATGAGTACGCCGCTCAGGATTGGCAGCGTCGTACGCTGCGGCAAGAGCTTGACAGCGAACGAAACGGCTTCGCTGAAAACGTCACGATTGGCCTGGAATCTCACGAAGGGGCTCCTGTTCGATGAAGGGCCGAGGAATGGCACGCAGTTTGGCGGGGTGGGCCTCAACCCTAGCTCGGTTCTGGAACCGATGCGGATAGGGGCCCTGAGTCGTAAAGGTTGTCGGACCGAGAGAGATTTAAGTTAAACGTTAATGTTCTTAACCGCTGTGGAAACTGTGGATAACTTTGAAAATCTCAGTTAAGCACTGGGAACTACACACATGTAACTTGTTGGCGGTCTGTGGAGAAGTTAACTGTCGCTGCGGACGAGCAAAGTTAACTGGTTTTGAGTTTCCACAGGCATCCGCCGTGTTTCAACAGGCTTTCACCCGTTTAAGAGTTAAATTCCACAGGGTTATACACAGGTACGAAAGTGCGAAAAATCGTCATTTATTTGTAGCGGTGGTCCTGTTTGATGCGATTTGTCAGTTCCGTGACCTGGTTGTAAATCGAACGGCGTTCTTTCATGAGTTCGGTGATCTTCTTGTTGGCGTACATCACCGTGGTGTGATCGCGGTTGCCGAACAGCTGCCCGATTTTGGGCAGGGAGAGATTCGTGAGCTCTCGACAGAGGTACATCGCGATTTGTCGCGCGGTCGCAATGGCCTGGCTGCGCGAGGACCCGTACAGGTCATCGACTGACAGCTTGAAGTAGTTTGCGGTATTCGTGATGATGTCCACGGGCGCGATGACGTTGTCGTCGTCCAGGGTGATCAGGTCTTTGAGCACGGTCTGCACGAGGTCCATATCGACGGGCGTCTTGTTGAGGCTGGCGAACGCCGTCACCCGAATCAGGGTCCCTTCGAGCTCACGGATGTTGGACGAGACCTTGGACGCCATGAACTCGAGGATGTCGTGGGGAACCTGCAACTTTTCGCTTTGCGCTTTTTTGCGCAGGATGGCGATGCGGGTCTCGAGGTCTGGAGCCTGGACATCCGTGATGAGGCCCCACTCAAAACGGGAGCGCATGCGGTCTTCGAACCCCGTGAGGTGCTTGGGCGGCAGGTCACTCGTGATGACGACCTGCTTGTTGTGATCGTGAAGGGTGTTGAAAGTATGGAAGAACGCTTCCTGCGTTTCTGCCTTGCCCTGCAGAAACTGGATGTCGTCAATCATCAGGATGTCGATGTTGCGATACCGGGACTGGAACGCGGACCCGCGGTTATTGGCGATCGAGTTGATGAAGTCGTTGGTGAACTCCTCGCTGCTGACGTAGCGAACTCGGATTCCCGGGTAGAGGCTCATCGCGTAGTGACCGATGGCGTGCAGGAGGTGGGTTTTGCCCAGCCCGGAGGAGCCATATACAAAGAGGGGGTTGTACGCCTTCGCCGGCGCTTCCGCCACAGCCACCGCCGCGGCGTGCGCGAAACGGTTCGACTGTCCGATGACAAAATTATCGAAACTGTATTTCGGATTCAGTCGGGTCTCGTGCGGGGGAGTGGGGGCTGTTCCATCGAAGACCGACTGTGAGGCCGCGGGAGCGATAGTGTCTGGCGGGGTCGACGCCTGGTGCAGCGGACGCAGAGATTCCTGTTCGAGCTCCGGATTCACCACAACATAGAACGTGGAAACTACTGCTGGTTCATCGAGCTGGCCCATGGCGGTCAGAAGCGGAACTCGCATCCGTTGGTTGAGCATGCTGGCCGTGAATTCGTTGGGGACCTCGAGGTAAAAAGTCCCCGCAGCGATTCCCTTCGGCTCGACCAGGCTCAGAAAGCCATAGAGCATGGGCGTGATGGTCGCGTCGGACTCCAGTGTGGTGAGTACCGACTGCCACGTCTGGGCAATGGGCTGTTCGCCGTTCGCCATGGTTCCTTCAATCTCTGTATTTCGTCTTTTCACAAAGTTATCCACCGCCTGTGTGTAATGGCGGCGTAATTCTCAGGAATAGTGCACAACCTGTGGATAACTTCTCTTCACGGTAGCTAGTCCCGCTCATCGAGGCTAATTCAGCCGTGGACTTCTCAGGCCGGCCTGTGGACATTATTGTGGAAACTCACGAGTTTGCGGCCTTGAGTTTGACCAAAGTTGGTCGAGGCCGTAGATTTAATCAGTTGACCCCATCCCGTGGGCTACAGACTTCTTTCGCAGCCGCTGTTTTTGGCCAGCGGAGATCCAATCACGTGGAGATTGAATAATGAGCAAGAGAACGTTCCAGCCGAACAACCGCCGTCGCGCCAAGGTGCACGGATTCCGTCTGCGCATGCGCACCCGTGCAGGTCGCGCAATCCTCGGTGCCCGCCGTCGCAAGGGTCGCACCGAGCTCTCCGCCTAAGCCTCCCGATGCTCGCTCACGTGAATCGCATAACGCGCGGGAGCGATTATCAGGGTGTCGTTCGGCGTGGTGTGCGCCGTGTTGGCGCACACACAGTCATTTACGTGCGGAAAAACCCTGACGTGCCGGTCGGCGCGGAGGGTGTTCCCGCACGTTTTGGTTTCATCGTTGCCAAAAACGTTGGCAACGCCGTGAGCCGCAACAGAGTTCGGCGTCGGCTGAAAGCAGCCAGCTACGACCTGTTGTCTCAGGTCGTACCGGGCACGGACATCGTGGTGCGGGCGCTTCCGGCAGCCCACGATGCCACTTGGATGACCCTGAAGGGCGAACTGGGCACGGTTGTCAATCAACCGTTGACGGTTCGTCGGGGGACGTCGAAGCGATGAACGCGGTCGTGGCGACAGTGTTGTTGATACCCCGGAATATCGGGGTTCTCATACTTCGTGTGTATCGAGCCGTGGTTTCCCCGTTGTACGGCAATGTTTGCCGGTATTACCCGTCCTGTTCGGCGTATGCACTGGTTGCAGTTCAGGAACACGGACTTACGATTGGTTCAGCCTTAGCCGCACGTCGGCTCGCTCGATGCCATCCGTGGGCCGAAGGTGGAATAGATGATGTTCCGCTCAAACGTAAACGTCGCTATTCCGTGACGTCATTTGGTTTTGTTTGCTTACCAAGCCACGGAAAGGGCTGATCCGAAGTATGGGTTTCATAGATACGATCCTCTGGCCACTCAAGTGGGCCGTCGAGCTCCTGCTCGTCACCTTCCATAGCTTGTTCTCTGTCCTCGGAATGGATTACAACGAGGGCCTCACGTGGGTGTTGTCGATCGTGGGCCTGGTCCTCGTCGTTCGAGCCGCGCTCATCCCGATCTTCGTCAAGCAGATCAAGAGCCAGCGCAAGATGCTCGAGGTCGCTCCGCAGCTCAAGAAGATCCAGGACAAGTACAAGGGTAAGAAAGACCAGTTCTCTCGTGAGGCCATGTCTCGCGAGACCATGGCGATGTACAAGAAGACAGGCACGAACCCACTGAGTTCGTGCCTGCCGCTGCTGTTGCAGATGCCGATCTTCTTCGCGCTGTTCTCCGTTCTCAACGCCGCGCAGAAGTCGAACGCCGGCGTCGGCCCGCTCAACCAGGGCCTGGCCGAGAGCTTTGGGGATGCAACCCTCTTCGGCGATGCGCCACTGCACGATTCCTTTGCATCCCAGTGGACCCGGATGATCGCCGGCACCGACTTCAACGTGTCCGTCATGATCATTGCGGCCGTCATGGTCGTGCTGATGACGGCGTCGCAGTTCATCACGCAGCTGCAGATCGTGTCGAAGAACATGTCGCCGGAGACCAAGGCGAGCCCGATGTTCAAGCAGCAGCGCATCATGTTGTACCTGCTGCCGCTCGTCTTCGCCTTCTCCGGTGTCGCGTTCCCGCTCGGCGTCATGTTCTACTGGCTGACCTCAAACTTCTGGACCATGATTCAGCAGTTCCTGGTCATCCGCAACATGCCCACGCCCGGTAGTGAGGCCGCGAAGGCGCGCGAGGAGCGCTTGGCCCGCAAGGGAAAACTGTTGGCAACGGATGGTGACATCATCGTTGTTGACGAGCCCACGGCGCCCAAGAAGCCGATTCAGCGTCAGCAGCCGGTCAACAAGAACCGCGCCAAGAAGCAAACCGGCCCCAAACAGTAGAGAAACGAGACCTCGTGACTGAGAAGGTTGATGTGATCAAAGGTGATGCACTCTCGACGGCGTCGAGTGGCGAAGCGACGGGTGTTTCTGACCAGGCAGGGCCCGACGTCCCGGAGGCGTCTCAGGAGCCGGTCGTGAGCGGCACCGAGGCGTCTGTGGCGGCGCTGGACGACACTCCAACGCAGAGCCAGCTGGAGAAGGAAGGCGACATCGCCGCAGACTACATCGAGGAGTTTCTCGACATCTGCGATCTCGATGGGGACATCGACATTGATGCGCGCAATGGCCGCGCGTACCTCTCCGTCAATGCATCGGACGAGGGCAACCTTCGTGTGCTGAGCAAGCCCGATACGGTGAATGCCCTGCAGGAACTCACCCGTCTGGCCGTGCAGAACAAGACGGGTTCGTTCTCTCGTCTCATCCTCGACATCGGGGGGTCACGTGATGCCCGCGAAGCAGAGTTGGCGGTCCTCGTGACCCGCGCCGTGGAACGAATTGAAGGGGGAGCGGCCGAGGCGGCTCTCCCTGCCATGTCATCGTATGAGCGAAAACTCGTGCATGATCTGGTGGCTGCTCGCGGATACACGTCCGCCTCCCACGGTGAGGGTCGTGACCGTCACACGGTCATTACTGCGATCTAGCCTGTGCCTGTGACGGAATTACTTGAGACCGAACCGGCTGCCGCGGCTGGACTTTTTGGTGACCAGTTAGAAGTCGCTCGTGCTTTTACCCGCAATTTGGCTGATCAGGGCGAAGAATTGGGCCTTATTGGCCCGCTGGAGTTGCCTCGCTTGTGGAGCCGGCATGTACTGAATTGCGCACTCATGGCTCCCTTGTTGCGTCCCGGACTGGTGGGTGACGTGGGTTCTGGAGCGGGGCTTCCCGGTCTCGTGCTCGCCATCGCGCGCCCCGACGTCACGTTCGTGCTGATCGAACCGATGGAGCGACGCGTGACGTGGTTGAGCGATCAGGTCAAGGCACTGGGGCTCACCAACGTCACGGTCGTCCGTGCCCGCGCCGAGGATGTGAAGCTTGAGCATCCGCTCGACCAGGTGACGGCCAGGGCTGTGAGCGCGTTCCGCACATTGATTCCCCTGACCGCACCCCTTCTTCGTGCCGGTGGTGAGCTTCTCCTCATGAAGGGCGAGCGTGCGTCCGCAGAAGTGGCGGGGGCGGGCAAGGCGATCCAGAAATACCGCGTGCACGATATTGAGATTCTCACACTAGGACAGGGAGTGCTTCCCGACGTTACCCGGGTAATCAGGGCTACAGTGAAGTAGTCTTCGATGGCCACTCTCACGAATCACAATCGTAAAGGTTTCACGTGAAACATCCTGGTGAAGACCAGCAAGTCAGCAGTACAACACCGGAAAATGACGGACTCCCGCCGCTCGCACGCGAAATCGCTGAGCTCACGCGTCGACGCCAGGTCATTGCATCGGATAGTCTGCCGAGGCCGGAGAAAACCCGCGTTCTGACGATCTCCAACCAGAAGGGTGGAGTCGGCAAGACGACCACGGCAGTCAACCTTGCTGCCGCGTTGGCACGTCAGCGCGCACGGGTTCTCGTGATCGACCTCGACCCGCAGGGGAACGCCTCAACAGCCCTCGGCGTTGAACATCACGCCGACATGCCGAGCGTATACGACGTGATTGTCAGCGACGTGCTTATGGAGGACGTCGTGCAGAAGAGCCCCGAATTCGGGGCCCTCTACTGCGTTCCAGCCACAATTCACTTGGCTGGGGCCGAAATTGAACTCGTCTCCCTGGTCGCGAGGGAGCAGCGTCTGCACCGAGCGTTGGACCTGTATCTCAAGGGCCTTGACGACCCCTTCGACTACGTTTTCATTGACTGCCCACCATCGTTGGGGCTTTTGACCATCAATGCGTTTGTCGCCGCCCGCGAGGTACTGATCCCGATCCAGTGCGAGTATTACGCTCTCGAGGGGCTGAGTCAGCTGCTGAAGAACATCCAGCTGATTGAGAAGCACCTGAATCCCGACCTCACTGTCTCCACCATTTTGCTAACGATGTATGACGGTCGCACCAATCTGGCGAACCAGGTTGCGCAGGATGTGCGCGATCATTTCCCGGAACAGGTGCTGGACACGCTCATTCCGCGCTCCGTGCGCGTTTCTGAGGCTCCCAGCTACGGCCAGAGCGTCATCAGTTATGACCTGAACTCAGCAGGATCGCTCTCCTACCTCGAAGCAGCGGCCGAAATTGCTCGGCGTGGGGCACCTAAAACAGGGGAACAGCACTAATGGCAGCAAAACGCACTGGTTTAGGGCGTGGAATTGGCGCGCTGATTCCCATTCTGGAGAACCCGTCGGCGGATCGTCCGGTCGACGTATTTTTTCCGCGTACCGTCCCGGAGACGGACGAGGAGATCGCAGAGCTCGCTGCCGTTCCCGGGGCGCATCTCGCACACCTCAATATCATCGACATTGTCCCGAACGCACAGCAGCCTCGGACCACGTTTGACGAGGGCGACCTGGCGGAGCTGGTACACAGCATCCGCGAAGTTGGCGTTCTTCAGCCCATCGTCGTTCGTCCTCTGCCGGAATCGCCAGGCAAGTATGAGCTGGTCATGGGGGAGCGGCGCCTCCGCGCGAGCAAGGAAGCGGGTCGCGACACGATTCCCGCCGTCGTGCGGGAGACTGCCGATGTCGATATGCTCCGCGATGCTTTGCTGGAGAACCTGCACCGGGCACAGCTCAATCCCCTCGAAGAGGCGTCTGCGTACCAGCAGCTCCTGGCGGATTTCGGCATCACCCAGGATGAACTAGCGACGCGCATTGGCCGGTCCCGTCCGCAGATCACCAACACCATCCGGCTGCTCAAGCTGCCCGATCCGGTGCAGCTTCGGGTTGCGGCCGGCGTGTTGAGCGCCGGGCACGCTCGGGCGATCCTGTCGGTGGGGGATCACCAGGGTATGTTGGGTCTGGCCGACAAGATCGTGAACGAGGACCTGTCGGTTCGTGCCGCGGAGGCGGCGGCCGCAGCGGGTTCGAAGGCAGAAAAGCCCAAGCCCGTGCCCGGAAGACGGCAGGGTCACCTCGATGAGATCGCAGAACACCTCGGCGATCGTCTCGATACGCGCGTTAGGATCAATCTGGGCGCTCGAAAAGGGCAGATTACCGTCGATTTCGCCACCATCGGTGACCTGAACCGTATTCTGGGCTCTCTGGGGGAGCCTGGCTACGGTCCCAACGTGAGCTAAACCCCCACGTTTCACGTGAAACATGCCCGCCTGCGACTCGCTGGCGGGCATTTTCGTACCCCAGCAGACACGTTCCCAGGTCTCGACAGGCTCGACCAGCGCCTCCTCGCGCCCCACATATCTCTCCCGACCACCCCCGCCAGCGTCTCCTGTGCGCTGATGAGCCTGTCGAGATTCCCATTTCGTGGTCTCGTGGGACCGCATTAACTCGCGTTTACGTCTGCTGGGAGACCCCGCCGGTCGCCCTCGGAAGCTCTCCCGTGCGCTGATCGAGCCTGTCGAGATCCACATTTCGTGGTCTGAAACTGCCTCGACTAACGCGCGGTTGCTCCGCGCAGACCCCCGCCGGTCGACCTCGGAAGCTCTCCCGTGCGCTGATCGAGCCTGTCGAGATCGTGGCGAGAGCGCTGGATAGGTGCGGCCAAAGTGGCTGTGATTGGGACTTTGCAGCTCGGTGGTCATGAGTCTGCGCTCTGTGGATAACTTTCGTACTTGACGGCGGATATTTGGGGAGCGTTCCGCCGGAAGTCTGACAGCCAGATTTCGCAAGGCCCCGGGACACTTCAATGTTTCATTGGGAAGGGAGGTCTTCTGCTGGAGCTGCCACCCTTTCTCCAGTGAATGTTTCACGTGAAACACGCCCAGAGCCTGCGCGTTCAAGGCTGGGTACAAGTCTGTGGATAACTCCCATTCAGCCGCTTCGCGGGCACCATGGTCGGCATGCTCTTCATGTACATTCTCAAGTGCTCCGACGGTTCGTACTATGTGGGAAGCACATGGCGGTTATGGCAACGAGTCTGGCAGCACAACAACGGTGGGGGAGCGTCGTAGACGGAGAGACGGCGCCCGGTGACGCTTGTCTACTACGAAGAGTACGAGTTGATATCGGAATCCTATTGGCGTGAGAAGCAGGTGCAGAACTCGGGATTTACGAAGCGGGAAGCACTGATTAACGGCCGACCAGAGGATCTCCCGTGGTTGAGTCGGGCGTCGACGGAGTGCAGGCGGGAGAAGTGATCTCGACAGGCTCGATCGGCGCAGGGTGCGTCGAGAATTGTGGATGGCGGTGGCGTGCGGGTGTTGTCCGTCACGTTGCGTTGGTCGACCCCGTCTACCCCGTCGAGCCCGTCGAGCCCGTCGACCCCGTCGAGCCCGTCGAGGCCTCGGGACCGCGGCGGGGAACCAGGGCATCCGTTTCACGTGAAACATTCGTGTGAAACCCGATAGGTGATGGGCGAGGAGGCGTGGATGGCGTTGATCGGGATCGTTGTCGACGCAGGTGCTGACGCGGTCAGCGAGGTGGAGTGGACGGCTGCGCTGCGCGGGACGCGGCCGTTGCGGTGGTCGAGCCTGTCGAGACCCTGGCGAGACCCTGGCGATACGCAGGGGCGCGTCGGGTGCGTGCCTGGCCGTGTAGCGCGGGGGTGGCCGTTGTTTGGGGTCGCCGGTTGAGGCCGAGGGGTTTAGCTGACGGTCGCGCGGGGACGCCCGTAGCGTTGAATAAGCTCGGCGATCTCGCAGGGGTGGAGGTGTTTGGGTGCGGGGGTGATCTCGACAGGCTCGATCAGTGCGGTGTTGCGTGGGGTGCGACTGTTGCGTTGGTCGAGCTTGTCGAGACCCAGGGGTATCGCTGACTGCCGCGCGGGAACAGTCGTTGCGGTGGTCGAGCCTGTCGAGACCCAGGGACTGCGGCGGGGGACCCGGTATCCGTTTCACGTGAAACATTCGCCCGGGGGACCCAGCAGTTGGTGGCCTAGGAGGCGGCGTCTGCTATCGCCAAGCGCGCGAGGGCCGTGTAGACGTCGCCAAGTGTCTGGCCCGACGCCTCGATGGCCTGGGGAACGAGCGAGGTCTCCGTCAACCCGGGGCACACATTCGCCTCCAGGAACCACGGGGTTCCCTCGGCGTCGACGATGAGGTCGATGCGAGAGATGTGGCGCAGGCCCAGTAGCTCGTGAATGGCGACGGCCGTAGCGTTCACTCGCTGCGCAACATCCTCGGGGATGCGTGCGGGCGTGTAAAAGTCTGTCTCGCCGGCGTTGTAGCGCGCTTCGAAGCTGTAAACGCCACTGACCGGTACGATTTCGACCGCAGGAAGGGCCTCAGGCCCGTCAATGCCGTCCACAACGGCCACGGCAAGCTCTGTGCCCTCCACCTGCGACTCAACGAGCGCGACATCGGCGTACGTGTAGGCATCGACCATTGCGCGCGGCAGTGCCCCGGCACTGGCCACGATGGTGACACCCTGCGCGGAGCCTCCCTGGGCGGGCTTCACAACCACGGGCGGGTTGAGGGCTCCCAGCAGGTGCTCGAGCACGCTGGAGGCGCCCAGGTCGCGAAACGTCTCTTTGGACAGGGCGATCGATGAGGGGGTGTCAAACCCGGCCCGGCGAACGAGCTCCTTGGCGACGGGCTTCGACCACGCCAATGCAGAGGCCTCACCCCGTGACCCTACGTAGGGAATCCCCGTGGTGCCGAGCAGTGAACGCAGGGCACCGTCCTCGCCCGTGGCACCGTGCAACGCTGGCCAAATCACATCGGGGCGGCGCTCGGCTAGTTCCGCCAGTAGCCCTGCGCCCGGGTCGAGTACCGTGACTCGGTGACCCATGCCCGTGAGCGCATCGGCCACGCGCCGACCGGAACGCATGGAAACATCGCGTTCATGCGATATTCCGCCTGCGAGAACAACAATATCCAGCGTGGGAGCTGACTCGGTGCCGGTAACGTCTGGTGCAATTTTATCGCTCATGATCAAGACTTTTCCTCCGATGGATGCTCACGATGGTCACTAACGACACGGAATCGTGATTGGGAAGCGGTTGGTGAAGTTGGACTACGAGATGTTCGGGGGTCCCGCGGCGAAGCGCTGCTCGTCGGGCGGCGGGTTGAGTGAACCGGTGCCGGCGAAGGTGTCGAGCAGGTCCAGCTCACCGCGGATGACCGTCGCGAGGCGCCGAATGCCGACTCGAATGTTCTCGGGGGTCGGGTAGCAGAAGGACAGCCGCATGTTCTGGCGTCCGGCTCCGTCGGCGAAGAACGCCGTGCCGGGCGTGTAGGCCACGAGCTCCTTCACCGCACGGGGGAGCATGGCCTTCGAGTCGAGTCGTTCCGGCAGGGTGACCCATACGTAGAAGCCACCGTTGGGGTTCGTCCACGTTAGTTCCGGCAGGTACTCCTGCAGCGCCGCGAGCATGACGTTCTTGCGCTCGTGGTACACACCGCGGAAGGTGTTGATCTGACCCTTCCAATCGGCGGTCGACAAGTACTCAGAGATGATGAGTTGTGTGAACGAGCTGGGGGAGAGCACGGCGGCCTCGTTGGCCAGCACGAGTTTTTCTCGGATGGCGTGCGGGGCGAGAGCCCAGCCGACACGAAAACCCGGCGCCAGGGTTTTTGAGAATGTGCCCAGGTAGACGACGCCCTCCCGCTCGACCGAGCGGATCGCATCCGGTGCCGGTCGGTCGAAATAGAGCAACCCGTAGGGATTGTCCTCAAGGACCAGGATGTTGTTGGAACGACAGATTTCGAGAATTTCGAGGCGTCGCGCCCACGAGAGGGTGACCCCGGCGGGATTGTGGAAGCTGGGGATCGTGTACAGGAACTTAATCGTTCGACCCGCAGCCTTGAGGCGCGCAATGTGTTCCCGAAGCGCTTCGGGGATCATACCGTCGGCGTCCATGGGAATATGGTCGACATCGGCCTGGTACGAGCGAAAAATGACCATCGCGGTCACGTAGCTGGGGCCCTCGGAGAGAACCACATCGCCGGGGTTCAGGAAGAGCTTGCTGACGAGTTCGAGGGCGTGCTGGGACCCGGTCGTCACGACAACATCGTCGGCGTTCGCGCGGATGCCTTCGAGCGCCATGACCTCGGTGATCTGCTCCCTGAGAATGGGAACTCCCTGACCAGAGCCGTATTGCAGGGCAGTGGGACCTTGCTTGGTCATGACTCGCGACATGGCATCGGTGACGAGATCGTTCGGCAACGCCGCCACATAGGGCATGCCGCCGGCGAGGGAGACAACCTCGGGACGACTGGCCACCGCGAAGAGCGCGCGCACCTCGGAGGCTTTGAGCCCCGCGGCTCGTTCGGCGTAGTGGTGGTACCACGGGTCGAGATTATTGCCGGCTTGAAGAGGGCCCTGTTTAGTCACGTCACGTCCGATCTGGTCAAGTCTTAATCGTATGGGGTGCGAGAGGGTCCCCTGGGACACCCTGAACTTACAAAAAAGAACCCGCCCGGCGAAAGCCGGGCGGGTCAGTTATTCGACGGGGCGACTACGCGAGGTAGGCGGCCAGGTCGGCTTCGAGGGCAGGCTTCGGTTTTGCGCCGATAACGGTCTTGACGACCTCGCCCTTCTGGAAGACCTTCATTGCAGGAATCGACGTGATCTGGTACTTGGCAGCGAGTGCCGGGTGATCGTCCACGTTGAGCTTGACGATGTCGAGCTTGTCCGAGTGCTCGGACGCGATCTGGTCGAGGATCGGGCTGACAGCGCGGCAGGGGCCACACCATTCGGCCCAGAAGTCCACCAGAACGGTCTTCTCGTTGTTGATGACTTCCTGATCGAAGTTGGCCTCGGTTACGGCGCGTGCAGTCATGTGATTCTCCTTAGTTGGTAGCAGTTGCGAGTTCGGTGCCGCCGGCCGTAGCCAGCAAGTCCTGGGGGATCATGCTCAGGTAGTGTTCCGCGTCGAGTGAGGCGGCACATCCTGACCCGGCAGCCGTGATGGCCTGACGGTAGTTCGAGTCGATGACGTCGCCGGCGGCGAAGACGCCGATCTGGCTGGTCTTCGACGAGCGGCCAGCGACCGCGATGGTGCCTTCCGCGGTGAGGTCCAACTGGCCGTGGATCAGGTGCGTGCGCGGGTCGTTACCGATCGCGATGAACACGCCGCCCACTGGCAGGCTCGCCTCCGTGCCGGAGACAGTGTCGCGGAGAGTGAGGCCATTGACGGCCTCGTCACCGGTGATGCCGACGACTTCGGAGTTCCAAATGAATTCGATCTTCTCGTTCGCGAAGGCACGGTCCTGCATGATCTTGGACGCCCGCAGTTCGCTCTTGCGGTGAATCACGTAAACCTTCTCGGCAAAACGAGTGAGGAACGTGGCTTCTTCCATGGCGGAGTCGCCTCCGCCGATGACGGCGATGGTCTTGCCCTTGAAGAAGAACCCATCGCACGTGGCACACCACGACACTCCGCGGCCCGAGAGGCGCTCCTCGTCGGGCAGTCCGAGCTTGCGGTAGGCCGAACCCGTGGCGAAAATCACGGACAGTGCTTCCTGCGTCTCGCCGGAGCCGAGCGTGACCTTCTTGATCGCGCCGGTCAGGTCGAGGGATTCGACATCGTCGTAGACGACCTCGGTTCCGAACCGCTCTGCCTGCTCCTGCATCTTGGTCATGAGCTCGGGACCCTGCACACCGTCGGGGAAACCGGGGAAGTTTTCGACGTCGGTCGTGTTCATCAGCTCGCCGCCCGCTTCGACCGAACTCGCGATGAGCAGCGGCTTGAGGTTGGCTCGAGCGGCGTAGATGGCGGCCGTGTAACCGGCCGGACCCGACCCGATGATGATGATTTGGCGCACGCGCACACTCCTAGCGGTCGGTGGAAAAAATCTGAGGCAGTATGGGCCTGATTGGCCCATTGCCCGGTACAACACATCATAATCGGCAGGTATTCCAGTGCTCGTGTCGCGGGCGCTCGTGCACCGCGCCGCCTCGGGGGCGGTGCCACGTTCTAGCGGCGCAGACGGGCCCTGAGAGGCGTGAGGAAGGCGCTCAGCTCCGCGCTGCGCATGACGAGCAGCATCCCCAGGTAGGACGCGGCCATCACGGTGCCGATGATGATCATCGACACGATTGCCGTCACGCGATTGAGAACGGCGAACCCGCCTTCCGCAGTGCCGCCCAGCAGGAACAGCAGGGTCAGTCCGAGAATCACCGGGAGCACGGCCGCCGCCAGGTACGTCACGAGGCTGCGCGTGATGCGGCGGCCGTCGATTCCACCGAGTCGCCGTCGCAGCAGCATCGCCGCCAGGCCCGCCTGCAGGACGCCGGAAATTGTGATGACGAGGGCGATACCGACCGCGATCCACTCATCGGGCAGAAACGAGCAGCCCAGAACCCCGGCAATGAGGATAACGACCTGGAACAGTGTGAAGAAGAACGGCGTGCGCGTATCACCGAGGGCGTAGAACGTGCGCTGCACAACGAAGAGCACGCAGAAGGGCACGAGACCGAGGATGAAGGCGATGATCACGTTTCCGATGCCCTGAACCTGGTCGAATGGCGCCACGAAGACCCGGGCGAACGGGTAGGCGCACACGGCGATCACCATGGTGGCCAGCATGATGAGCAGGGCCGTGCCTCGAATCGCGCTCGATGCATCCGTTCTCACGAGTGCGAGCTTGCCGAGTGAGGCATGTTCGCTCATGCGCGTGAAGTACGCCGTGGCCACTGACACGGTGATCACCGAATGCGGCAACATGAAGATGAGCCACGCTGTTGCGAGCACGGCAACGGATGCCTTGTCGCCGGCGAGAGTGACGACCTGCGTCTCGATGATCCCCGCGGTGGTGGTGAGTAGGAGCATCCCGAAGGTCCAGCCGGCCATCTTGCCGGCCGCGCCGAGGCCGACGCCGCGAAAGCGGAAGTCGGGCCGGTAGCGCAGCCCGATGCGATGCCAGAAGTAGAACAACACCACGGCCTGCGCGATCACACCAAGTGTGGCGCTGCCCGCCAGCACGGCGATCATGGCGGCGGTGAACTCACCGGCCGAGCGAAAACCGTTCGGATCGGCGCCGTACAGCGCAGCGAAAACGAGCAGACCCGCGATGGCCACGACGTTGTTGAGCACGGGAACCCAGGTGAACGGGCCAAACGACCTGCGCGCGTTGAGCACCTCGCCGAGCAGCGTGTAGAGGCCGTAGAAGAACATCTGTGGCACGCACCAGTACGCGAACGCGATGGCAAGTTTCAGCTGGTCGGGCGGGAGGTTCACGCCAATGATTCCGGTGATGAACGGCACGAGCAGGGTGGCCGCGATCGTGGCCACGGCCAGTACGAGGAGGGCCAGGGTGAGGAGTTTGTTGATGTAGCCCGTGCCGCCGTCGGTATGCAGGCTGGCCCGCACAATTTGGGGCACGAGTACCGCGGTAAGAATGCCGCCGGCCACAATCACGTACACCGTGTTCGGCAATTGGTTGGCGATGGCGAAGGTGTTGGCGCTCGCCCCGAATTGCCCGATGATGCCCGCGAGCACGATGAGCTTTATGAATCCGAGAATGCGGGACACGATCGTGCCAGAGGCGAGGAATGCGCTCGCTCGGCCGATGCCGCCGGACGTTGCCGTGTCAGTCATTCGTCCCCGCGAGCGGTGGGAGCCGCGGCGGGCGTCGCCTCGGCCTCATCGGTGTCGGCGCGCACTGGCTCTCCCTTACGTTCCTTGCGGCGGCGCACAATGTTGCGCCAGATTCCGAAGCCGAAGAAGAGGAAGGCAACGGATGCGACGATCCACGCCCCAATTCCTTCCCAATCGGCATGCACATTCACGGCGATAACAGCCGGTTGGCCGATCGCCACCCCGTCCGGCGAGTACATGGTGACGCGCAGGGCGACTTCCCCATTTCCCACCGCGGCGGTAACGGGAACTGTGATCGTCTGGGCCGAGTTCGCGTCGATCGTGGCGTCGATGTCGCTTTCCACGAGCAGGCGCCCATTGGAGGGAACCACCTGCACGCGCACGGTTACGGGCTGGTTCAGCTCGTTTCGCAGGGTGATGGGGAAGTCCACCTCTTCGGCGGCCACATTGATGGGGCCGCGCGTGGTGACGGTCACCGAATTGATAACCGCAGAGGATTTCGTGAGGCTCGCCCTCACGTTCTCCTCCCAGAGGTCGGGCTGCTGGGTCCAGCCTGGGGAGAGCAGTGTGAGCAGGTTGAGTCGGTGTGGCGCGGTCACCGCGAACGGTTCAGCAACGGATGCCGCGAACGCGGTCATTTCTCTCTCGGCCGCAAGCAGCTGGCGAACCAGGTCCACACGGTCGTCGGATTCGGTCCGGCCGCGAAATTCGACGGTGTTCGCGACGGGCGCGCTGACAGCGTTAGCGAGCGATGCTGGCGTTTCCCACGGCACGCCGGCGAGCGCATTGAGGGTCTCGCCGAGCCGGTTGCCGGCGGAGGGCACGACATGGTCGAGGGTGGCCAGCAGGGTGCGCGGGCTGCGGACATCCTCGGCCGAGACGATTGCGAGCAGGGACTGCGCCTCGGCGACTGCCTCGCGCCAGGCGGCGGCCGTGCGCGCCTGGGCAGCCTCGTTGATGGCGTCGCTCACGGCCCGGTCGGCCACGAGGCCCCGGCCGTCGGGGTGGGCGAAGACACTGTTGGGAGTGAAGGAATCGGATTGCCGCGCGTTGCCGCTCGACAGGATGGTGGTGGTGAGGCCGTTCGCCGTGAACATCTCGAGGTCTGAGCGGGCGACGGCATTGCCTCGCGGCCAGACAATGTCGGTTGCCGTGTAGTCCCAGGCCAATAGCTCGGCCGTCGTGGGCACCCGGCCGGCGACGAGCTCCGGCACCATCGGCGTCGTGGGCGATGTGGCCTCTGGCACGGTCGCGAAGTTCGCGGGATCGATGAGTGCTCCGAAGGGGAGGGGCTCCAGAAGCGTTTCTGCGCCGGATTGCGCCTCAAGAGACGCATCTGAATTTGCATACCGCAACGGGAATATATCGTTGGTGGCCCTGGAAAGCCGGTCGAGCCAGGTTGTGGCGCTCGGGGGCGCCGCATTTCCGAGTAGGCGAATCGAGACGATGATGCGGGGGTCGATCGCGATCGCGACCGGACGGTCGAACACGGCATCGAGCTGCGCTGTCAGTAGGCCGGACGACCCTGTAAACGCTTGCAGGTCGGTGGTGGATAGCAGGCCGTCCGTGGTCTCCGGGGTCGTGATTCGGGCCACCGTGGCGAGGGAAACCGGGGTCACGGTGTCGCCCAGATCCCATACGAAGGTGCCGCGACCTTCGGCCGTCGCGCCATCGACGGTGAATGTTGCGGCCACACCGCGGGCCCCCCACGCATTACGAACGCTGAGTCCAACGTCTGCGGCGGGCACCGTCACCGGCATGATCAGTGTCGTGCCGGCCGCGATCGGCTCGGTGGTCGGTGTGCCGAGCAGCAGGTCACCGCTGTTGGAATCCTTCTCCGGTCGCAACCAATTCTCCAGCGCCACCCGGCTGGTCAGGGCGCGCTGCGCGAGCGACACATCAACGGTGCCGAGGCCCACCGTTGCACCGGTTCCGTTTTCGACCGTCACCGTCAGGGCGAGATCTTCGCCGGGGTGCAGCGACGCCGACGCCGCGGGGGTGACGGTGACCGAGACATCGTCGAATTCGGTTGTTGCGGTGCGCGCCGCCCCGCCGGTCGTTGCGAGGGCGGGCGTACCGAGAAAACCGAGCATCGCAGCGACGAGAACGGATGCCGCGACCCGCCGCAAGCGGGCTGGCCGGCGAGTCGACCGGCTCCGGTTCGCCGTGGGCACTGGCCGGCGCGCAGGATCACAATCGGCCATCATGTAACGAATTCTACGACGTGCGCCCCGGGAGCACGCTGCGCCGGAGCCGCCAGCCGGTCCCGGAAAACATTCCCAACCGATAATATGTAGGAATGCAGAGTGTCGCGGCAGCCCTCGAGCGGCTGGGTGATCTGGCTGCGTCCCCCACAATTTCCCGTTTGGCGAACGTGTTTGCCGGTGCCGGCCATGAACTCGCCCTCGTCGGCGGCCCAGTTCGTGATGCCTTTCTCAATCGGCCAACGCACGATCTCGACTTCACCACGGATGCGACGCCCGACCAGATCCTCAGGCTCGTTAAACCGATTTCCGACGCCCAGTGGGACATTGGTCGGGCGTTCGGCACCATCGGTGCGGTGATGGACGGCGAAACCGTGGAGATAACGACGTACCGCGCTGACAGTTACGACGGTGAGACACGCAAACCCGATGTGGTCTTCGGCACGAGCCTTGAGGACGATCTCCTGCGGCGGGACTTCACGGTCAACTCGCTCGCCCTGCGGCTGCCGGCGGTCACGCTCATCGACCCGTCCGGCGGTATCGACGACCTGCTCGCCGGAGTGTTGCGCACCCCCTCAACCCCGGAGGTGTCGTTCGGGGATGACCCGCTGCGCATGCTCCGGGCGGCGCGCTTCACTGCCCAGCTCGGGTTCAGGCTCGATTCCGACACCGCGAATGCGATGGATGGGATGAGCGAGAGCATCCGCATCATCTCGGCCGAACGCGTGGGGGAGGAGATCTCCAAGCTGCTGCTCGCCGACAACCCCAGGGCGGGTATCGAGGTGCTCATGCAGTCGGGCCTCGCCCAGATCGTGCTGCCCGAGATTCCGGGCCTCCAGCTCGAAACCGACGAGCACCACCACCATAAAGACGTCTACCAGCACACGCTCACGGTGCTCGAGCAGGCCATCGGCTACGAGAAATCCCGCGGCAGGCTCGATCCCGCCGGCGACCTCATCGTGCGCCTCGCGGCTTTGCTGCACGACATCGGCAAGCCGGCCACGCGCAAGCTCGAACCCGGCGGGGTCGTCAGCTTCTACCACCACGATGTCGTCGGCGCCAAGCTGGCAAAGAAGCGCCTGCGCGCCCTGCGCTTCGACAACGACACCATCAATGCGGTCGCCCGCCTGGTGGAGCTGCACCTGCGTTTCTTCGGCTACACCGAGGGAGCCTGGACCGACTCGGCCGTGCGCCGCTACGTGCGCGACGCGGGCAGCCAGCTCGAACGCCTGCACATTCTCACTCGCGCCGACGTGACCACGCGCAACCGCCGCAAGGCCGATGCGCTTGGCTTCGCCTATGACGACCTCGAGGCGCGCATCGCCGGCCTCGCAGAGCGTGAAGAAATAGACGCCGTGCGCCCGGATCTTGACGGCGAACAGATCATGGTCATCCTCGGTGTGACACCAGGCCCCGAGGTCGGTGAGGCCTACCGGTATCTGCTCGAACAACGCCTCGATGATGGTCCCATCGGCGCCGAGGAGGCAACCCGTCGACTGCTGGCGTGGTGGGCGGCGCGCGCTGAGGTTCCTCCGACCCCGTAGTCCTCCCCAGGGCCAGCGAATGGATACTTCGCACGGCTTCTTCGCACGGCCCGGCGAGCGGAGACCGGCGGTGCCACACTCGGTCGTGACAGGGTCGCGCAGGTGAGAAACAGTGAACGTGGGCCAGTGGTGGCGAAAGTTGCCGGCATCCGGTAGTCTGGGCAGGTTGTCTGTGCGCCGGATTCCCGGCCTCCACGTTTAACACATGCAGAACCCTCCTGTTGCAGAAAGTCTGCAGCCGTTTAGTCCGAAGGAGGTGGGTTAGTCATGCATCAGTACGAACTTATGGTTATCCTCGATCCCGAGCTCGATGAGCGCACCATAGCTCCCAGCCTTGACAAGTTCCTCAACGTTGTTCGCAACGATGGCGGAACCGTTGACAAGGTTGATGTCTGGGGTCGCCGTCGTCTCGCTTACGAGATCAACAAGAAGACCGAAGGCATTTACGCCATTGTCGACTTCACCGCGAACGCCGACGCAACGGTCGAGCTCGATCGTCAGCTGAAGCTGTCCGAGGCCGTCATGCGCACCAAGGTGCTCCGCGCCGAAGAGGGCATCGCCCAGGTGATCGTTGCAGGCAAGCTTGCCGCCGAGAAGGCCGCCCGCAAGGCAGCCAACCCGAAGGTAATTGCCGCCAAGGCCGAAGCCGTCGTAGCCGCACAGGCTGCCAAGGTTGCCGCTGCTGCGAAGCCGGTTGTCGTCGAGGCTCCTGTCGCGAAGGCTGCCCCCAAGGTTGAGGCTCCGGCCGAGACCGAGGCCGCTGCCGCTGCCGCTGCTGCCGTCAAGGCCGAAGCCGCTGCTACGAAGACGGCAGCTAACGTTGCCGCCAACGTTGCCGCACTGGCCGCCAAGATTGCCGCTTCTGCGAAGCCTGCTGCCAAGGTCACCGAGGCTCCGGCCGACGCGACCGACAAGGCAAGCGACAAGTAGACCATGGCCGGCGAGACCGTAATCACCGTGGTGGGCAACCTCACCAGCGATCCGGAACTGCGTTACACGCAGAACGGGCTGGCGGTTGCCAACTTCACCATCGCATCCACTCCGCGCAATTTCGATCGCGCAACGAGTGAGTGGAAAGATGGCGACGCGCTGTTCCTGCGCGCGAGCGTTTGGCGTGAATTCGCCGAACACGTGGCCGGTTCACTGACCAAGGGCTCGCGTGTCATTGCCTCCGGGCGTCTCAAGCAGCGTTCGTATGAGACGAAGGAAGGTGAAAAGCGCACGAGCATGGAGCTCGAGATCGACGATATTGGTCCTTCGTTGCGCTACGCCACCGCCTCGCTCACTCGCGCGCAGTCGTCAGGTCCTCGCGGCGGCACTCCCGTCGCGCAGGGCAGGGACGAGCCATGGGCTCCGACCGCTCCCGCTGCATCCGGCGTCCCCGCCGCATCCGGTGGGGACGTCTGGAACAGCCCGGGCAACTTCAGCGACGAGACACCCTTCTAAGCCGAGCCTTGGGCCTGGCTAAAAACTCTTAAGAAAGCAAAGGAAATCATGGCTGGAAAGTCGAGCGGCGACCGCCGCAAGCCGCTCCGCGGTGCTAAGGGTGGCAAGAACGCTGCCCCCGCGAAGTCGATCCGGGTAGGTGTCATCGATTACAAGGATGTCCCCACCCTTCGTAAGTTCATCTCCGAGCGTGGAAAGATTCGCGCACGTCGTATCACCGGCGTCTCCGTCCAGGAACAGCGCCTCATCGCGCGTGCCGTCAAGAACGCCCGCGAAATGGCTTTGCTGCCTTACGCTGGCTCAGGCCGGTAGGGAGCCCACACATGTCGAAATTGATTCTGACGCATGAGGTTTCTGGCCTCGGTGCACCCGGCGACGTCGTAGACGTCAAAAATGGGTTTGCTCGCAACTACCTCGTTCCGAAGGGCTTCGCTATTGCGTGGACCCGCGGTGGCGAGAAGCAGATCGAGCAGATCAAGGCAGCCCGCGCAGCGCGCGAGCACGCCACCCTCGAAGAGGCACAGGCTCTCAAGGTTGCCCTTGAAGCCGCCAAGATCACGCTGGTCGTCAAGGCCGGCGCTGGTGGGCGTCTCTTCGGTTCCGTCAAGACCGCTGATGTTGCTAACGCAGTTGCAGCAGCCGGTCTTGGTGCTGTCGACAAGCGCAAGATCGAGCTTTCCTCGATCAAGCTCACCGGCCAGCACAAGGCGACTGTTCGCCTTCGTGACGAACTGAGTGCAACGCTCACCCTCGTGGTGGTAGCTGCAAAGTAGTACGATAAACCCGGTAGCGGAGCGCCCCCAGTGGGGTTCTCCGCTACAGGTGATTAAGGGCCCTGATGTGCACGCAAGGGGTTGTTTTATGCACAGGTGTGCAGCCTTATGACGAACATTCAAGCCAAGGTTGAGACTACTTTTCCCACAGCCATGTGGAAAGTCTTAACCCCTGGTCAAGCACGGTTTAATTTGGAGTTTTCCAGACTTATCCACAAGTGAGTGCACAGGTTGTGCACACGTAACGCGGCGTTTTGCCCAGATTACTCACAGAGTTATCCACAGGGTCGTTTGTTTGCCGCCCGGCGCAGATTTAGTGTGGGCGAGCGCCGAGCTTGACGTTGTTGGTGCGTCGGGGCTCGCTGTCAGTGGCTTCTGATACACCTGAAAATACGCGAAGAGAGAGGTGCCGAGTGTCAATTGCACAGCTGGGCCTGGCCACGCCGAAGACTTCGGAGCCACGCCAGACCGAACGAATGCTGCCGCATGACCTCCTTGCGGAGCAGAGTGCCCTCGGTGGAATGATGCTGAGCAAAGACGCCGTGGCCGACGTCGTCGAGACCGTGCGGGGCGGGGACTTCTACGTTCCCAAACACGAGATCATCTTCGACGCCATCCTCTCGCTCTACGCGCAGGGTGAACCCACCGACGTCATCACGGTCACCGACGAGCTCACCAAGCTCGGCGAACTCACCAGGGCCGGTGGTGCCGACTACCTGCACACGCTCACGAGCCTCGTTCCCACCGCCGCCAACGCCGGCTTCTACTCCACCATCGTGGCCGAGCGCGCCCTGCTCCGCCGCTTGGTCGAAGCAGGCACGCGCATCGCCCAGATGGGCTATTCCGGAGAGGGCGAGGTGCTCGACCTCGTCAACACGGCCCAGGCCGAGATCTATGCCGTCACCGGCGGCACACAGACCGAAGACTACGTTCCGCTCACCGACGCCGTCACGGCCGCGATTGAAGAGATCGAGGCGGCCAAGCTCAAGGACGGCCAGATGAGCGGCGTGCCCACCGGCTTCGCCGACATGGACGAGCTGACCAACGGCTTCCATCCGGGCCAGCTGATCATTGTGGCGGCCCG
Source organism: Cryobacterium psychrophilum (assembly GCF_004365915.1). Lineage (NCBI taxonomy): Bacteria > Bacillati > Actinomycetota > Actinomycetes > Micrococcales > Microbacteriaceae > Cryobacterium > Cryobacterium psychrophilum. The sequence goes on along the minus strand of NZ_SODI01000001.1, from coordinate 2,000,493 downwards.
ACCCGCGCTCGGAAAGTCCACCCTCGCCCTCGACTTCGCCCGTGCTGCGTCCATCAAGCACGACATGCCCAGCATCTTCTTCTCGCTCGAAATGGGACGCAGCGAAATTGCGATGCGTCTGCTCGCCGCCGAGGCATCCGTTCCCCTGCAGAGCATGCGTAAGGGAACGGTTGAGGCCAGGGACTGGACCACCATTGCCTCCACGCGCGGTCGCATCAACGATGCGCCGCTCTACATCGATGACAGCCCCAACATGACCCTGGTCGAGATTCGAGCCAAGTGCCGTCGCCTCAAGCAGCGCATCGGGCTCAAACTCGTGGTCATCGACTACCTGCAGCTCATGACGAGCGGTAAAAAGGTCGAGTCGCGTCAGCAGGAAGTCAGTGAGTTCTCGCGTGCGCTCAAGCTCATGGCCAAGGAGCTTCAGGTTCCCGTGATCGCCCTGTCCCAACTGAACCGTGGCCCCGAGCAGCGCGCCGACAAGATGCCGGCCATTTCCGACCTGCGAGAATCCGGTTCGCTCGAGCAGGACGCCGACATGGTCATCCTGCTGCACCGCGAGAGCGCCTACGAGAAAGACAACCCGCGCGCCGGCGAGGCCGACCTCATCGTCGCCAAGCACCGTAACGGACCAACGCGCACCGTCACCGTGGCCTTCCACGGCCACTACTCGCGCTTCGCCGACATGGTCGCCGGCGGCTAATCACCCTGGCTGGGGTCCATGTGAGTTCGCGGTGCGTACGATGGCGACATGGCACTGGTCGGAGTTTGCGAGGATGATCCCCAGATCCGCCGCCTGCTCCGCGAGGCGTTGACGCAGGGCAACCACACCGTGGTGATGGCGCACAACGGTCAGGAGGCCTTCGGCCTGTTCGCCCATGAGGCGACCCTTGACGTGATCATCCTGGACATCGGCCTGCCGGATTCGGATGGGCGCGACGTGTGCCAGGCGCTACGCGCGGCCGGGCAATTCGCTCCCGTGCTCTTCCTCACGGCTCTGGGCGCTCTCAACGATGTCGTTACCGGCTTCCATGCCGGGGGAGACGATTACGTGACGAAGCCGTTCAAGATGACCGAAATACTGGTGCGGGTGGAGGCACTGTCCCGTCGACGACGCCCGTCACCCGAAGAGGACTCGGCTCTCCGCCTCGACCCGCAACGATTCTCCGTACGCTGCGGCACGGCCGAGGTGTCGGTCACCCCCACCGAATTTCGCATGCTCGCCGCCCTCACCGCACGTCCGGGCGAGGTTGTGCGTCGTCGCGACGTCGTGGCATCCGCCTGGCCGTACGGCGCCATGGTTCAGGAGAACACGATCGATTCCTACATGCGGCGCCTGCGCCACAAACTCACCGAGTTGGGTTCCCCGGTCGGCATCGAAACGGTCCGCGGCGTCGGATACGTACTTCGATGAGCCGCCCGCCCGTGCTCGAGGGTGAACCCGCGCAGGCCGGCGTCGTGATCGCCGGCGTCTCACTGACGCCCTACCGGGCCACCCAGGACCGCACCCTGCTCGCGGGTCTCGGTCTCGGCCTCGGCGTCCTGGTTGTGGCCGGGGTCAGCGCACTCACGGCCTGGGTCGTGCGGCGCGCCCTGCGCCCGGTCGCGGTCATGGCCCAGAAAGCATCGGAATGGAGCGAACATGACCTCTCGCACCGGTTTGACCTCGGCGAACCGCGTGACGAGCTGACCCAGCTCGGACAGGTTTTCGATGCACTCCTCGCGCGGGTGTCCCGCGCCATCCTGGCCGAGCAGCGCCTGAGTGCGGAGCTCGCTCACGAACTGCGCACACCCCTCACGGTCGTGCGCGCCGAGTCAGAGCTGGCCACCCTCGACCCCCACCTGCCCCGCGAACAGCGGGCACGGTTCGAGCGCATCATCGAGTCCGCCGACCAGGTGCTGACCGCGGCGACGACGGGCATCCGTTCTGACGAACGAACGGTCACCGTCGCACCGTCGACCGGGCTTGAGCTCGCGGTACCGCAGGCCGTCGCGGTGCGGGCGCTCGCGCCGCTGATCGAAAACGCGCTGCGGTTCAGTCGCTCCGCCATCAGCGTGTCCGCCGTGGAGTGCGGGGACCTGGTCCAGATCCGTGTCGTCGACGACGGCCCGGGTCTCGGTATCGATCCGAGTGACCTCTTCTCGCCCGGCATTCGCGCGGCCAATGGCCCCGGCCCCGGCGTCGGCCTCGGTCTGGCGCTGGCCCGGCGCCTCGCTCGCGCCGCCGGGGGAGACGTTGACGTGCGACCGGGCGAACCGCGCACGACGTTTGTGCTCACCCTGCCGAGTACACGCCCAGTGGCCACGCGATCGAGGTAGTCAGGGTGGAGGCAGGTGGCCGGTTCTAGCGTTGTGAGATCCGCACACCAGAGCCTCGCGGAGGAGTCCGCATTGACCGACACCGTCCACACAACCACACAGCGCATTTCGCAAACAGATGCCCTCAGCAAGGTCCCCGAGATCACCGTGGCGTTCTGGATCACCAAGGTTCTCACCACGGGAATGGGAGAGACCGCCTCTGACTTTCTGGTCACCACCGTCGACCCGCTGCGTCGCTGAGCACGCCCTTGTCGTAGAGAGTGTTCGCCGCCGTGCTCGCGCTGCAATTTCGGGCCACGCGCTACCTGCCCGCGCTCTACTGGCTCGCGGTCGTGCTCGTGAGCGTGTTCGGTACGATCATCGCGATTCCTGCGCTGGTTTTCTGGAAGCTGCGACGTGGGGGGACCCTCGCCCTGACCGGGGCGATTGTCGTCTTCGTCGGCTACCTGGCCATCAGGAGCCGCGACCGGCGCTCGGACCTCGTGAAGGAGATCACGACGGCTACGATCACGGCCAGGAACAGCAGGCTGGTCCCAATCGTGCCGAGGCCCAGGCCGCCGTCACCGTGCGCCTGCGACAGGAGGTTTCCAACGGATGCGCCGAGCGGTCGGGTCAGAATGTAGGCCAGCCAGAAGGACAGCACCACGTTGAACGTGAACACGTAATGAGCGACAGCGACGAGGGCGATCAGGCCGGCAAACACCCCAACGGCCAGGGCGTAGCCCAGCTGGAGCCCCTCAGAAATGAGGTCTCCGGCCGCGGTCCCGAGGGCGAAGGTGAACAGAATCGTGAGCCAGTAGAACGACTCGCGCCTGCGCGTCAGGATCGTGTGGATGGACAGGGTGCGTTCACGGGCAAACCACACGGCGAATGTCCCGGCCAGAGCCACAGCGAACAGGGCCGTCGTTACCCAGAGCGGCACACCGAAATTGTCCACCAGGTTGTCGGTGAACAGGGTGCCGACGACGCTGATCAACACGACGGCGGTCCAGTAGAGCGAGGGCGTGTAACGTCGCGCCCGAAACTGGAGAACGAGGGAGGCGATGAGCAGAGTGCTCATGAACCACGTCGTGACCGAGAGACCCCAGTTGAGGGTTGTCGACAAGAGGTCCGCGCCGGTTTCACCGACGGTGGTGGCCAGCACTTTCACGATCCAGAAATAGATCGTGACCTCCGGCACCTTGTTGAGCATCCGAACCGCTGCGTTCGAGCGGGCACGGTCGGTCGGGCGGGCGCTGGCCTGGTTCCGAATGATGTCGTTGTGTGAGGTCATCCTGTGAGCATGGCTGCTCAGACCTGCACCGAACCTGATTGGCTTCCCGGCCGTGCTGTTGTGCGAGCGACCGCCCGATAGTCGCCGGGCCGACGCAACCCTGAGAGAGTAAGAACATGACCACTGACACGCCCATCCCCGGCCTCCCGAACGCGGGTGAGTACGACCTCGTTCTTCGTGGCCACCGGATCATGACCGCGGCCGGAGTGGCACCGCATGAGGTCGGCATCCGCGACGGCATCATCGTGGCCGTCGAACCGCTCGGTGCCGGCCTGACCGGAACGACACTCATTGAACTGGCGGACGACGAGACCCTGCTCCCGGGGCTCGTCGACACCCACGTGCACGTCAACGAACCGGGGCGCACCGAGTGGGAGGGCTTCGCGTCCGCCACGCGGGCCGCGGTTGCCGGCGGGGTGACGACCATCATTGACATGCCCCTCAACAGTCTCCCTCCGACGGTGACGGTCGACGCCCTGAATCTCAAGCGCAGCGTCGCCGAAGACCAGGTGTTCTGCGACGTCGGCTTCTGGGGCGGTGCCGTGCCGGGAAACCTGGCCGATCTGCATCCGCTGCACGACGCCGGCGTCTTCGGTTTCAAGTGCTTTCTGGCGGACTCCGGTGTGGAGGAATTCGCACACCTGTCCGTCCATGAGATGGATGCCGCCCTTGGGGAGGTGGCGTCCTTCGACTCGGTGCTGATCGTGCACGCCGAGGATGCGCACGCGATCAACCAGGCGCCGCCCGCCGGAGGGAACCGCTACGACACGTTTCTGGCGTCGCGGCCCCGTGCAGCCGAGAACCTGGCCATCGCCGAGGTCATCGAGCACGCGCGCACGACCGGGGCGCGAGCGCACATCCTGCACGTATCCTCGTCCGACGCGCTGCCGATCATTGCGGACGCCAAGCGCGACGGCGTGCGGCTCACCGTCGAGACCTGCCCGCATTACCTCACGCTCACGGCGGAAGAGATCCCGGATGGGGCCACCGCGTTCAAATGTTGCCCGCCCATTCGCGAAGCCGCGAACCGTGAGCTGCTCTGGCAGGGACTGCTCGACGGGACCATCGACTGCATCGTCTCTGACCATTCCCCGAGCACCCTCGACTTGAAGGACCTCGAGCGCGGCGACTTCGCCGTGGCGTGGGGCGGGGTGTCGTCACTGCAGCTGGGCTTGCCGTTGATCTGGACAGAGGCGCACCGGCGCGGAATCCCACTCGAACAGGTTGTGCAGTGGATGTCGGCAGCACCGGCTGCCATCGCCAGCCTCGCGCGTAAGGGTCTCCTGGCGGTCGGTCACCACGCCGACCTTGTCATTTTCGCCCCCGAAGACACCTTCGTCGTTGACGTGGCCAGGCTGCATCACCGCAACCCGATCACCCCCTACGCGGGCCGGACGCTTTCAGGGGTGGTACGCAGGACCTTCTTGCGCGGCACCGAAATTGACGGGCGAGAACCGAGGGGAACGCTGCTGCGCCGAGGCGAGGCGTAGCCTCACTCCGCCGTCGTGGCCGGGCTATCGCTTCGTTCAAAGAGGCGCAGCAGCTCGGCCGCCACGCTCACGGCAATGGCCGCCGGGTCCTTCGACGTGATCTGCCGGATTCCGATGGGGGTCTGGATGCGTTCCAGTTCCGCATCCGTGTGCCCCTCCGCCAGCAGGTGCACCCGAAACCGCGACCATTTCGCGCTCGATCCGATCAGGCCAATGGAACCCAATGCCCGGCGGCGGAGGGCGGTGTCGCACAGCACCATATCCTCGGCATGATCATGCGTCATGATCAGCAGGTGTGTGCCGGGCGGCAGCTCGTTCACAACGCTTTCCGGCGCGGGGGTGTGGTGAACGCGCAGCGTTGCCACGTTGCCCTGTAGAACGCGCAGGCGCGCCTCGGCGACCATGCTCGCGCGGGAATCAATGAGGTGAAGCTCAATGTCGTGGCGAACGAGGACCCTCGCGAGCTCGAGGCCGACGTGGCCGATACCGAACACGGCGACCGCGGGGATCACCCGGATTGGTTCCAGCAACATCGTGACCTCCCCGCCGCAACACTGCACACCGTGCATCGCCGGCGCCTTGTCGCTGAGCTGCAGCGTCAGCATGTCCGGTTCGGCCACATTCCGCGCAATCATGCCGCGGGCGTGTTCAATGGCCGTCACCTCGAGATTGCCCCCGCCGACGGTACCCCACATGTCGTCCGACGACACCACCATCTTCGCCCCGCTGGCGCGCGGAGCGTGGCCGCGCACCGATGCCACGGTGACGATCACGCCGGCCTGGCGCGCCGCACGCAGGCGCGTGAGGGCGTCCAGCCATTCCATGTCAGGCGTCCGCGAGGGCAGGGGAGAGCGTGACGTCGCGCTCGGCGTCCTGCCGGGCCCGCGTCAGCGCCCAATACACGGCTTCGGGCGTTGCCGGTGACGCGAGCTCGACGCTGTGCCCGGGGGCACCGAAGCTCGCGGCAGCCTGCCGGAGCGCTTCACGCACGCTGAACGAGAGCATGAATGGCGGTTCGCCGACCGCTTTTGAACCGTAGATCACGCCGTCTTCGGTCGCACGCTCCAGCAGCGTGACGTTGAATATCTGCGGCATCTCCGAGAAGCTGGGCAGTTTGTAGGTGCTGGCGGACTGGGTGAGCAGCCGCCCACGCCCCGGACCGTCGCTTTCGTCCCACCGCAGGTCTTCCAGGGTGAGCCACCCGGCACCCTGCACGAAACCCCCTTCGATCTGACCAATGTCGATCAGGGGGGACAGGGAATCACCCACATCGTGCACGATATCGACGCGACGAATCGTGTACGCCCCGGTGAAGCCATCCACTTCCACCTCGGTCGCGGCGGCACCGTACGCGAAATACTTGAACGGTTCGCCCTGCATTCGCTCGGGGTCCCAGTGCAGCCCCGCGGTGCGGTAGAAACCGGCCGCCCAGAGCTGCACCCGCTGCAGGTATGCGGCCCCGGCCACCTCGCCGAAGCTGAGGATGGCCGCGTTCGGTTTACCGAGTCCCGTGACCTGTCCCTGCGCAAAGCGCACGTCTGCGGCATTGACGCCGAGCAGGCCAGCGGCGACGTCGGCCATGCGCGAAAGAATCTGATCACAGGCATTCCTGATCGCCCCACCATTGAGGTCGGTCCCGGAGCTGGCGGCAGTCGCCGACGTGTTGGGAACCTTATCGGTGCGCGTGGGCGCCAGGCGCACCGCGTCGAGGGGGAGACCGAGCGCGGTCGCCGCGACCTGGAGCATCTTGGTGTGAAGACCCTGCCCCATTTCGGTGCCACCGTGGTTGATGAGCACCGACCCGTCCTTGTAGACGTGCACCAGCGCGCCGGCCTGGTTGAACGCGGCAAAATTGAAGGAGATGCCGAACTTGACGGGTGTCATGGCCAGGGCACGCTTCACGTGTGGGTGCGCGGCGTTGAACAGCGCGATCTGGCTCGTACGCGTCTCGAACTCGCTCGTCGTGGACAGCTGGTCCCAGACCGTCCCAAGCCGCTCCGCGTGGCGAACCGGCTGACCGTAGGGGGTCGACTGGCCGGGGGTGTAAAAATTCTGTTGCCGCAGCTGCGCCGCAGCCAGACCCAGCGCCGGAGCGCAGCGACCGAGTATATCTTCGATGACGAACATGCCCTGGGGGCCGCCGAAACCACGGAATGCCGTCTGCGAGGTCTTGTTCGTCTTCGCGACCCGACCGTGCACCTCAATGTCGGGGATCCAGTAGGCATTGTCGATATGGCACAGGGCCCGCCCGAGGACCGGTTCGGAGAGGTCGAGGCTCCATCCGCCATCCGCTGTCAGGGTCGCTTGCAGGCCCAGGACCCGGCCGTCCTCGCTGAAACCGACGCGCCAGGATGCGTGAAACGGATGGCGTTTTCCGGTCATGGTCATGTCCTGGGTACGATTCAGGCGCAGACGCACGGGCCGGCCGGTGAGGAGCGCACCGAGCGCCGCGACGGCGGCGAATCCGTGCGGCTGCATTTCTTTTCCACCGAAGGCACCACCCATGCGCAGGTTCTGCACCGTGACGGCGTTGCTGCTGAGACCGAGAACGTGGGCCACGATCTCCTGGGTCTCCGACGGATGCTGCGTGCTGCACTGCACGAAGACCTGCCCGGCGTCGTCGATCTGGGCGAGGGAGGCCTGCGTCTCAAGGTAGAAGTGCTCCTGTCCGCCGAACTCGGTCACGCCCTCGAACACCCGGGGGGCGGTGGTGAGCGCGGCACCGGCGTCACCCCGTTGCACGGTCCGAGCCATTCCCTGGAACGATTCGGCCCGGATGGCCTCCTGCACGGTCACGATCGAGGGCAGGGGTGCATAGTCGACCTCGACGGCCGCCGCGCCGAGCCGGGCGGCCTCGGTGGATTCCCCCAACACCCAGCACACGGCGTGTCCGAAAAACATTACCTCGGAGGGAAACAGCGGTTCGTCGCTCTTGATGCCGGCATCGTTGACGCCGGGCACGTCGGCAGCGGTGAGCACCCGAACCACACCGGGCACCAGCAGCGCCTTGTCGGTGCGCAGGCCGGTGATGCTGGCATGCGCGTGGCCGGCCTGAACCGGCCAAGCTGTCAGGACGCCGACCGTGTGCGCGGCCAGGTCGTCGGTGTACAGGGCCTTACCCGTCGCGTGTTGCGCGGCACTCTCGTGCGCAACGCTGCGGCCGACGGCCGACTCGGCGGGGCGGGAGGAGAGGGTGCTCATGAGACGGCCTCCTGGTCGAGAGTGACGTCGCTGTAGAACTTGAGCAGGGCCTGCTCGAGCATGGCGCTGCGATACCGGGCACTTGCTCGATGGTCGTCCATCGGGGTGCCCTCCGTGCCCAGCACGCGGGCCGCGTCAGCCGCGGTTTCACTCGTCCACGGCTGCCCCGTGAGTGCACGTTCCGTATCGTGGGCGCGCAACGGTGTGGCGGCCACTCCGCCGAGGCCCACTCGGGCCCGACGAACGACGCCGTTCTGTACGTCGATCGCGAAGGCAACAGCGACGCTCGAAATGTCGTCGAAGCGGCGCTTGGAGATCTTGTGGAAGACGGACAGCGTGGCAAGCGGCAGCGGAATGCGTACGGCCATGATGAGCTCACCCGGCCGCAGCACGGTCGTGCGATAGCCCGTGAAGTACTCCTCGAGGGCGACCTCGCGCTGACCGCTGCTGGAGGCGAGCACCAGTCGGGCGTCCAATGCGAGCAGCGCCGGGGGAGTGTCCCCGATGGGCGAACCCGTACCGAGGTTTCCGCCGAAGGTTGCCCGGTTGCGGATCAGCCTTGAGGCGAATTGGGGGAACATCCCGGCGAGCAGCGGCACCCGTCCGGCCAGGACCCGTTCTGCCTCGGACAGGGTTACGGCCGCACCAATCTGCACGAATTCGGCGCCGACGTCGACCCCGCGAAGTTCCGGCAGGGCATCGATGGCGATGACGACGGGGCTGCGCCGCCCGCGGAGGTTCACGTCAACCCCCCAGTCCGTCGACCCGGCGACCAGGACGGCGTCGGGGTGTTCGGCGAGGAGCCCCACGGCGCCGGCCAGGGTGGCCGGCCGGATGAATGTGCCGTCTGGTGCGGTCACGACCGTCGTCAACGGGCTGGCCGACGGACGGTCGCGGCGGGCGGCCAGTGCGTCGCCTGGGTCTGGTTCCCCGAGCGCATAGGCCGCGTCCCGGATGGGCCGGTAGCCGGTGCAGCGACAGAGATTGCCGCTCAGGGCGTGCAGGTCGAACCCGTTGGGCCCACGCTCACCGCATCCCTCCGTGCCGTCGAGATCTCCACCGTCGGCGGGGTGGCCAACGGGAGTGCTCTCCGTTCCCCGGCCACGGCGATAGAACTCAGCCGCCATGCTGCAGGCGAAACCGGGGGTGCAGTAGCCGCACTGTGACCCCCCGCGTTCGGCGAGTTCGACCTGGACCGGATGCAGGGTGCCGGGTGTCGCCAGGCCCTCGGAGGTCACGATCTCCTGCCCGTCCAGTGCGGCCAGTGGGAGCAGACAGGAATTGACTGCGGTCCAGGCGGTCCCGCCGGAGCCATCCGCCTGGGCCAGCATGATCGCGCAGGCACCGCACTCTCCTTCGGCACACCCCTCCTTGGCTCCGGAGAGCCCGCTGCCCCTCAGCCACTCCAGTGCGGTGGTGTGTGCTCGGCCGTCGAAAATGTCCCGAAGTTTCCCGTTCACGGTGACACTGAGATTCCCCGTTGCGCTCCGCGGTTCCATGGTTTTCCTTACTCTGGTCTCGCCTGTGACAACCAATCACCTACGTCTGAAGCGAGCCTAACGGCATCCGGTTCCTGTTGGATTTGCTGTGGAATTCATATTCCATAATGCGCCAGTTGGCGCGCAGTCAGTATCGGATTCGGGTGGCGGTTTTGGTCCAGATGGTGAAGGGCCTGAGCGCCTCCTCGCGTTCGAGGTCGATTCGAACGATCGGCATGAGGCTGTTCTCGTCAGCGGGGTGCTCGAAGTACTCGTAGAAAGCCGCGTCGTCGAATCCCGCGTCCGCCGCGTCGTGCCGGTCGGCGGCGAAGCAGACGGTGCCGATCCGCGCCCACAGGGCGGCGGCTCGGCACATGGGGCACGGTTCGCAGCTGCTGTAGAGCGTGGCGCCGCTGAGATCGAAGGTGCCGAGGCCCTGGCAAGCGGCTCGAATGGCGCTCACCTCGGCATGTGCGGTCGGATCCAGGTTCGCGGTGACACGATTCGTGCCCTCAAAGACCCTGCCGTCGGCGGCCACAACCAGCGCGCCGAAGGGGCCACCGCTGTTCCGGACGTTTTCGGTGGCCAGGTCGATGGCCATGGAGAGGGCGAGCACGTCTTGTTTCGTTGCATCCATCAGCGGGGACTTCCTCTGTCGTGGGGAGCCGGATCGCCAACGATTGGATTGACGTGAGTCGCGTGATTTCCATTGATCCGGCGGGGACTGAAACCGACAGTAACAGCAGCGGAAAGCAATCACCACGGATTCTGGAATGGTTACTCTGAATAATGAAAAAGCGGCAGGGCGGGCGTCCGGCGTTGACACCATTCCACCGATGCGTTTTACTTCTAAATGTGCTGAAATAACAGTTCCACGATACGGAAGCAAGCCGCCGTATAGCCCCTACACCGTGGATGCCAGCATTAATCGTAAGGACCAGGCAATGTTGCTTGAACGGTTCAACGCAACCGCGCGCTCGGAGATTGATACGGCCCTCCGGCCCCGCCTCGATATTCAACGCTGGATTAACGAGAACATCCCGTCGCGGCCCTATCCGAGCAAGCACGCAGTGCTCGCGTGCACGGGACGCGCCGCATCCCCCTTTGCTGATGGGGAGGGCAACGCCGCCCTGCAACAACGATTGGGGCAGGCGCCCGACGAGGAAGAACCCATCGTGCGAGAACAAGGACGGGAAATCGCACGGCTGAGACTAGACGGAGTACTGCAGGCATGAGCCGTTCATTTGTCACCACCCACATCCTCGACACAGTGTCCGGCCGACCGGCCGCGGGCGTCTCGGTCGAGCTCCTCGCCGCCGCCGACGGCTGGTCACAGATTGCCTCGGGCGTTTCCGATGCCGACGGCCGCGTGAACGGACTCGGACCGGACATTCTTCCGCCCGGGCGCTACCGACTGGAGTTCGCCACCGGTGAGTACTTCGCCGGTCGCCAGCTCACGACCTTCTTCCCCGAGGTCGTCGTGACGTTCAGCATCACAGCGGGTGAGGCGCACTACCACGTACCTCTGCTGCTGGCCCCCTTCACTTTTTCGACATACAAGGGAAGCTGACATGTCACGCAACAGCCGGATCATCCTTGGATCCAATCAGTACGGCAAGGCAGAGGTTCGCCTGGTGAAGATCACCCGCGACACCGCCCGGCACGAGATCGAAGACCTCAACGTCACCTCGCAACTACGCGGTGACTTCGAGGCCGCGCACCTGGACGGCGACACCGCCCACGTGGTCGCGACCGACACCCAAAAGAACACCGTCTACGCCCTGGCCCGCCAGGGCGTCGGGTCGCCGGAGGCGTTCCTGCTCCGGCTCGCCGATCACTTCACCTCCAGCTTCGACTGGGTCAGTGGCGGGCGATGGGCGGCCGACTCGTTTGGCTGGGACCGGATCCAGGCTGAGGGAACCGGTCACCCGCACTCCTTCGTGCGTAATGGCCAGGCGGTGCGAACCGCCGTTGTCGTGCGCGATGGTGACACGGCGCACGTCATCGGCGGGTTGAAGAACCTCACCGTGCTCAAGTCGACCGAATCCGGCTTCGTGGGCTTTCCCCGCGACGAATATACGACTCTTACTGAGGTGACCGACAGAATCCTGGCCACGGATGTCGCCGCCCGCTGGCGCTACAACACGACGGATCTGGACTTCAACGCGATGTACGACGACGTACAGAGGCTGCTGCTCGAAGCGTTCAGCGAGAACTATTCGCTGGCCCTGCAGCAGACCCTGTACGAGATGGGCGAGAAGGTCCTGGAAGCCCACCCCGAAATTGACGAGATCAAGTTCTCCATGCCGAACAAACATCACTTTCTGGTCGACCTGTCCCCGTTCGGACTCGATAACCCGAACGAGGTCTTCTTCGCCGCCGACCGCCCATACGGTCTCATTGAAGCCACCGTGCTCCGTGACAATGCGTCGGATGCCGGCAACGCCTGGGAAGGCATCGCCGGCTTCTGCTGAGAGTGAGCTCCCGGTCGTCGGCCACCGGCCGACGATCACCACCACCGTGTCACGTGAGCACAACGAGGGTCGCCCGGTGATCGAACGCACCGGAACCACGTCCAAGATGCACGGCTGTCAATCGGCGCCACGTTCGCGACCAGCGGCATCCGCACACTCGCTTCGGTGAACTACCCCGACAATATGGACCTGATCATTGTGGCGGTTTCGGGTCTCAGGTGAGGCGAATCTGTCGGTTGACGTCCTTGTAGAGCAGATAGCGGAACGCACCGGGGCCGCCCGCGTAACAGGCCTGTGGGCAGAACGCCCGCAACCACATGAAGTCGCCCGCTTCGACCTCGACCCAATCGTCGTTGAGGCGGTAGACGGCCTTGCCCTCGAGTACGAACAGGCCGTGCTCCATCACGTGGGTCTCAGCGAAGGGGATCGTGCCACCGGGCTGAAACGTGACGATGTTGACGTGCATGTCGTGAGCCAGGTCATCCGGGTCGACAAACCGCGTCGTCGCCCACGTGTCGTCGGTGCCGGGCATGGCCCGCGGTGTGACGTCCTGGTCCCGGGTCACAAATGACGTCGCCCGGTAGCCGGCAAGAGGCTCGTAGGCCTTGCGTATCCACTGGAACGTGGCTGCCTCGGTGTGGGCGGCCGAATTCTTCAGTGACCAGTCAGAACCCGCAGCGAGGTAGGCGTAGCCGCCGGCCTCCATGGCGTGGTCTTCGCCGTCCAGGGTGAGCATGACGGCACCGCGCGTCACGAAGATGACGCCTTCGACGCCGGCCTCGGCCTCGGGGTGACTGCTGCCGCCGCCCGGCGACACCTCGACGATCAACTGGGAGAAGGTCGTGGCGAACCCGAGGATGGGCTTGGCCAGAATCCAGGACCTGGTCTTGTCCCAGCCGGGCAGGTTGCTCGTGACGATGTCTCGAAGGACCCCTTTGGGGATGACCGTGTAGGCCTCCTTCACCACTGCCCGGTCGGTCAGCAGCGCGGTCTGCGGCGGAAGACCGCCGTCGGGAGAGTAATAGTTGGCCATGACGTCAATTCTTCCGTTTCGGGGGGTGGGCGGTCGCCAGTCGTGGGTGCGCAAGGACAATGAGGCGTTCGGGACCGATTCCGGCCAGGGCGCGCACCTCCTCGGAGCCGATGGCCCCGCACTGGACCCCGCGCAGCATGAAGCCGGCCAGCGCGCGCGCCGTCGCCGGCTCGTCCATGACTGCGCTCGTGGACTGTTCGACGTAGTTGCGCAGTCGGAGCGCTGCGGCGGACAGCCCCTGCCGGTAGAAGGCATAGGTTGCCGCGAACCGGCTGGGGAGCTGAGCCGGATGCAGATCCCAGCCCTGGTAGAAGCCCCGCTCGAGGGAGCGACGTACGAGCCGGCTGTGCACGCGCCAGGCCCCGCGCGCCCCGTCGCCCACCGGCAGAATATTGGTCGATCCATCGGAGAGGCGGATGCCTGTGCCAGCCACCGCCAACTGCATGACCTCTTTCGCAAAGTCCGCGACGGGGTGCTCCATCGACTGGTATTGCGCGGAAATCTGCAGCGAGGCGCTGTAATCGTAGGTTCCATAGTGCAGCCCCGAAATTCGGCCGGGAACGACATGGGGGAGCCGGGCCACCGGTGACGTTCCGTCCGCACCGAGGATCAGCTGGGGTGTTTCCACCTGTACCTCAAACCGGAGCCGCCCGGGGGCCAGACCATGGACCTCCTCCAGCCGATGGACAGCGAAGTCCATCGCCTGCACCTGAGCGACCGTCGTCACCTTGGGGAGCGTGAGAATCAGCCCGGCCGGCAGCTCGCCGGCCGACGCGAGTCCCGACACGAAGAGGTCCAGCGTACGCAGGCCCCGCGCACGGGTGGCCGCCTCGAAACATTTGAAGCGGATGCCGATAAAGGGCGGCGCGCTTCCGGTCGCCACGGCCGTGGCCACCCGGCGGGCAGCCGCAACGACATCGGCATCCTCGGTCTCGTCGCCTCGATCGCCGTAGCCGTCTTCGAAGTCGAGCCGGAGGTCTTCGACCGGCTCGGTCGTCAACTTTGCCGCCACGCGAGCCGCCACCGCCTCGGCCAGCGAGTCGCTCTGCCCGAGCAGGCTACAGAGCTCGGCCAGGCCGCCCTGTGCCGTCGCGGCCGCCATGGCTTCGTCGCCCCAGCATTCGCTGAAGTCCGGCGTGAACCGGTCAGCTGCAACATAGACCGTGTGCACGGGCTGTCTGCTGCCGTCGTCTCCCGGGTAGTTCTTCTCCAGCAACTCGTCGGTCTCGGCGAGTTGTGCTTCGATCTGGTTCAGGTCTGCCTCGCTCAGGGAACCCGTGGTCGTCACAGCTGGGCAACCAGTTCGCAGGCCGTGCTCCGTGTCGGCGCGGTCTTCGGCAGAAGGTCGAGTCCGCCGGAGTCGGCCGCCGTTGAAATGCGGGCGGACCGGGCGGTGAAGCAATCGTGGCGGCCAGGATTGACGCGGTGACGGAGTGCCGCGACGGAGGCCAACGCCTCGCTGCCGAGGGTCTCATCCGCTCGCGTGAAGGGCTTCGGGTCGGTCGCTGTGAGTGTCATGGTTGGTCCTATCTTCTTCGCTGCTGGCGCCGCTGGGGTGCCGCGAGAGGTATTCGTCCCTCGTTGGACGGCCAAACCTGAGTCAACCATTTCATATTATGGAGAATAATCTCTACCCTATGGAAATAGGGACGATTCTTGTCTTATCGTCGGGACAAGTGGCCGGCGATATAATTGAAAACAGATTGTCACCATTCGGAATGAGAATGTCGTTTTCACCGGCGGCGGCTTGAGATACAGCGGGAGAACTCGAATATGTCCGAGAAAACGCCTGGCGGAGTGCAATCGGTCGAGCGAGTATTCGTGCTCCTCGAACTCATCACTGATGCAGCAGAAGGCGCCACGCTCTCCGAGTTGGCCGCGTCCACGACCCTTCCCCTCCCCACGATTCATCGCCTGCTGCGCACCCTCATTGCCCTCGGGTACGCACGGCAGCTGGCCAATCGACGCTACGTGCTGGGTTCCCGGTTGATTCGAATCGGTGACGCCGCCAGCCGACAGTTCGGGTCGTTGGCGATCCCTCAGCTCACCTCGCTGGTTGACGAGCTGGGCGAATCGGCCAACATGGCCATGCTCGACGGGGACATGGTCATCTATGTTGCCCAGGTGCCGTCGGCGCACTCGATGCGAATGTTCACCGAGGTGGGGCGGCGGGTACACGCCCATGATTCCGGCGTTGGCAAGGCGATCCTGGCTCAACTGGATGACAGTGCGGTGCGCCGCATCATTGGTCGTACGGGCATGCCGACGCCCACCGACAAGAGCCTCGGAACCATCGAGGACCTCCTGGCAGATCTTGAGCTGATCCGCGCTCGCGGCTATGCCATCGATGACAATGAGCAGGAAATCGGCGTTCGCTGTTTTGCGGTGCTCGTCCCGGATGCGCCGACCCCCACCGCAATTTCCGTCTCCGGTCCCGTTTCTCGGGTCGACGAGTCGTTCGGCAGCCGCGCAGTCCCGCTGCTGCAGGTGGCGGCCGGCCTCATCAGCGGCGGGTTGAGCCGAGCCACGGTCACCGACTCGACGAACCCGAGCTGAGAGTGACGATGCGCGGCGTGGATGAATCCGTACCGACGGCGGCAGACCTGGAGCACCTTCACCGGTGTATCGCACTCGCTGAGGACGCGCGAAATATCGGTCGGCATCCGTTTGCCGCCCTCGTGGTCGGCCGGGACCAGGTCGTCCTGGCCGTCGGGCAGAACAATTCGATGCCGCCGGGTGGCAACCCGACGCAGCACGCCGAGCTGCAGGCCGCCGCCGAAGCGTCACTGCACGCGACGCCGGATGAGCTGGCTCAGGCGACCCTGTACTCAAGTGCCGAGCCGTGCGTCATGTGTGCCGGTGCCATCTATTGGACCGGGATCGGCCGGGTGGTCTATGCCCTGTCAGAGCTGGAGCTGCTGCGCCTCACTGGGGACAATCCCGAAAACCCCACGCTGTCGCTGCCCTGCCGGGAGGTTTTCGCGCGCGGTCAACGCGCGATCTGTGTCGTCGGACCGCTTCTCGAGGCGGAGGCCGCCGCCGCCCATCGCGGTTTCTGGGACTGACAGCGGGCACGAATCGACTGTGGGCCCAAGGTGATGACCGGCCCTCGCGCCGACCAGCCCGGATCGCTAGTGCGGCCCCAGCCCGACGGCCGGCAGCATGACCCCGTCGATCAGCGACACGATATAGTCCCGGTCGACGGGCTTGCGCAGAATCAGCACGCGATACGCGGCCATGGCCGGCGTGATCAGTGAGAGCGTCTCAACGTCGCAGTTCGCTGAGATCTCGCCGCGGTCAATGGCCCGTCGCATGAGAACGCGGTTCACCGCCACCCGGGGCTCGACGATGGCCGCATTCGCCGCCTCGGAGAGTTCCGGAGAGCTGGCAAGCATGGAGACGAGCCCGGCCATGACCTGAAGCTTCTTCTCGGCCTCTTCGAGCGAGTGCGGCTT
The DNA here is from genome assembly GCF_004365915.1 of Cryobacterium psychrophilum. Classification (NCBI taxonomy): domain Bacteria; kingdom Bacillati; phylum Actinomycetota; class Actinomycetes; order Micrococcales; family Microbacteriaceae; genus Cryobacterium; species Cryobacterium psychrophilum. The sequence goes on along the minus strand of NZ_SODI01000001.1, from coordinate 1,983,770 downwards.
GATCAGGGCGAGGAGGTCGCCGCGCAGGGTGCCGGTGTCCGGCAGCTTCGTTTCGTCAACCTCGATCTTCTTCATGCAGGCGACGGCGTCGATGACGAGTTCACCCTTCGAAGCCCAGCGGCGATACAGGGTCGCCTTGCCGGCCTTTGCCCGGGCCGCGACCATGTCGATCGTCATACCGTCGTAGCCAACCTCCGCCAGGATCGCGAGGGCGGCATCCAGGATGTCGGAGTCGCGGCTGTGGTCTCGCTTGCGTCCCAGCCGAGGAGGCTCAGCGATCACGGTGGGGTCGAGCTGCGTCACTGCTGCCGCCTTCAGGTTCGTGGTTCATGATGCTGCGGGAACGTTTATTTTACCGTCACACATTCCGGTACCGAGCCTATCCGAAACTAGTCAGTGTCGTATAGAGTGGCGCTCATGTCACAGACTCTCCCGTCTTCTTCGAGCGTCACCAGCTTGCCACCGGTGCCATCCCACCGCTGGTGGACGCTCAGCGTCGTCGCCCTCGCCCAACTCATGGTCGTGCTCGACTCCACCGTCGTGAACATTGCCCTGCCCTCCGCGCAGGCCGACCTCGGCTTCTCCAACGGGGACCGCCAGTGGATCGTGACCGCGTACTCGCTCGCCTTCGGCAGCCTGCTGCTGCTCGGCGGTCGTCTGTCCGACCTGATCGGTCGAAAGAGAACCTTCATCATCGGCCTCATAGGGTTCGCCGTGGCGTCGGCGCTTGGTGGTGCGGCCGGCAGCTTCGGGATGCTCGTGGGCGCGCGCGCCCTGCAGGGTGCGTTCGGTGCCCTGCTGGCCCCCACGGCCCTGGCCGTGCTCACGACGACCTTCACCATTCCCAAGGAGCGTGCCAAGGCCTTTGGCGTCTTCGGCGCCATCGCCGGTGCCGGCGGTGCCGTGGGCCTGCTCCTCGGCGGTTACCTCACCGAATACTTCGACTGGCGCTGGAACCTCTACATCAACGTGTTCATCGCCGTGATCGGGGTTGTCGGCGCGGCCATCTTTGTGAAGCACGTCACCCGCACCGGCCCGCGGCCGAAGCTCGACATTCCAGGGACCCTCCTCGTCTCCGGTGCCCTTTTCGGCCTGGTCTACGGTTTCTCCAACGCCGAAACGGGTGGCTGGGGTTCGGTTCTCACCTGGGGAATGCTCGTGGTGGCCGGCATTCTTTTGTTCGCGTTCGTGTTGTGGCAGCGCAAGGCGGAGCATCCGCTGCTGCCGCTGGCGATTGTGCTTGACCGCAACCGCGGCGCCGCCTACATCTCCGTTCTCATCGCCGGGGCCGGCATGTTCGGTGTCTTCCTCTTCGTGACGTACTACCTGCAGACGTCGCTTCTCTACACGCCGGTGCAGACCGGCCTGTCGTTCTTGCCGATGATTGCCATGCTGGTTCTTGCCGCGCAACTGTCGACGAACCTGTTGGTGCCGCGGTTTGGCCCCAAGGTCATGGTTCCGTTCGGCATGATGCTCGGCGCGATCGGAATGGCCTACCTGACCCACCTCGATCTTGGCAGCGTCTACGTGGTCGACGTTCTGCCGCCGCTCATGATCATCGGCTTCGGCATGGGATCGATCATGCCCGCCTCGATGCAGACGGCCACCCTCGGTGTCGACCGCCAGTTCGCCGGGGTCGCCTCGGCCATGGTCAACACCAGCCAGCAGGTGGGCGGCTCGATCGGCACGGCACTGCTCAATACCCTCGCGGCGACGGCGGCGACCAACTATCTGGTCGCCAATGCTCCGGTCACCGCTGCGGTCGCGGCGCAGGGCGCCATTCAGAGCTATGCCACCGCGTACTGGTGGGGTGCCGGGTTCTTCTTCGTGGGTGCCATCATCGCGGCCCTGCTGTTTCGGCGGATTGGACACGGCATCTCGCTCTCGAATCCGCACGGCAACGCCCCGACCGGTGAGGCCACCCCGCGAGCCGTCCAGCCGCCACTCACCTAACCGGCCGCCGGCGAGGCGGATGCGCCCTCGCCCGACCACGTCGTACCTCGCCCCGGCGTCGGATTACTCTTCCAGGTCCAGCCTCGTCGGTCGGACAGGCCTGCGTTTTCGCTACGCTACTGAGTAGGTCAGAAGACCGGGTATGTCAGAGCGTCGCACGAGACCTTCACCGGCCGGGGCGGCGCCCGTCGGGAGGGATCCGCACGTGAGGGTTGTGATTGCGCGAGAGCGTCGAGCGGGGGAACGCCGCGTCGCTGCGACACCCGAGACGGTCGCGCAGCTCGCGGCCCTGGGACTCAAGATGTTCATCGAAACCGGAGCCGGAGTGCAGGCCGGTCACGCCGATTCGGCCTACGTGAAGGCCGGTGCCACGGTCGTCACCCAGCTCGCGGTCGGTGACCTCGACGTGTTCTGCCACGTGCGCCCGCTGGCGCCGGGCCTGGCTGCCCGGCTCCGCCGCGGAGCCATCACCATCGGCCTGGCCTCCCCGGCCACCGAGCTTGCCACGGTGAACGCCCTGGCGACGGCCGGTGTCACGTCTTTCGCCCTCGAACTCGTGCCGCGCCTGTCGAGGGCGCAGGCCATGGACGCCCTCACCTCGCAGTCTCTCGTGGCCGGCTACCGCGCGGTCCTTGAGGCAGCCATCCGTTTTCCCCGGTTTTTTCCGCTCTATATGACGGCCGCCGGAACCATCCCACCGGCCCGCGCACTCGTGCTTGGCGCGGGAGTCGCCGGCCTGCAGGCCATCGGCACCGCCAAACGACTCGGCGCCCGGGTCTCGGCCTATGACGTGCGTCCGGCGTCGGCCGACGAGGTCGCCTCGATGGGGGCCACCTTTGTGAATCTCGACCTCGACGCGATCGAAGGCGCCGGCGGGTATGCACGGGAGCTCAGCCAGGACCGCGCCGTGCGGCAACGCGAGTTGCTCGCGCCCTTCGTGGCCGCCGCCGATGTGCTCATCACCACGGCGGCCATCCCCGGTCGACCGGCCCCGCTGCTCGTGACGGAAGAGATGGTGGCCCGGATGCGCCCCGGTTCGATCGTGGTCGACCTCGCCGCCGAGTCGGGAGGCAATGTGGCCGGTGTCATCGCCGGAAATGATGTGCTTGTGCCGTCGACGGAGGGGGACGGCAACGTGACCCTCGTGGGAATGAAGGATGCGGCATCCGCGCTACCGACGGATGCTTCGCGGCTCTATGCGAAAAACGTCGCCAATTTTCTTGCCCTGATGACGCAGGACGGAACCGTCACGCCCGACTTCGACGACGAGGTGATCAGCGGGGCCTGCCTCACCCACGAGGGTGTCGTTCGGCACGCGCCGACCGCCGCGCTGCTGGCGCCGCCCGTCGTTGAGCCGCAATCCAGTGCACCCGCGACCGAGGGAGAACGCTGATGGACCCGATCACCCTGTTGACCGTCGTGGTGCTGTCCGTTTTCGTGGGCTTCGAGGTGGTATCGAAGGTTTCGAGCACCCTGCACACTCCGCTGATGAGCGGCGCCAATGCCATCCACGGCATCATTCTCGTGGGTGCCATCATCGTGGCCGGCCAGGCCACAAACGGCTGGGTGCTGGCCCTTGGGCTTGTGGCGGTTGTCCTGGCGACCGTCAACCTCGTGGGCGGGTTCGTCGTGACGGACCGAATGCTCGGTATGTTCCGCGGCCGGCGGCCGGCCCCGGCGACCGATCGCACGGGGGAGTCGAAATGAGCATCCTGTCGACGCAGTGGACCGCGGTGCTCTACCTCGGGGCCGCGATCTGCTTCATTCTCGCCCTCAAGGGCCTGAGCTCTCCGCGCACCGCCCGTCGCGGTAACCTCATCGGCGCCGGTGGCGCGCTGCTCGCGGTGACCACCGTTTTTCTCTCGGCACGGCTCGAGAACATTCCGGCCATTCTCATCGCCATCGCCGTGGGCTCCGCCATCGCCGCCCCGATCGCCCGGCGTGTGCAGATGACCCAGATGCCCCAGCTCGTCGCCCTGTTCAACGGCGTGGGCGGCGGGGCAGCGGCGCTCGTGGCCATTCTGGAAATAGCCCACAGCGAGGGTCCCGGCATCCTGCTGGCCGTGGCGTTCACCCTGCTCATTGGTTCGGTCTCCTTCGCCGGGTCAACCGTCACCGTGGCGAAGCTGCAGGAACTCATCAGCACCCGCCCGCTCATCTTCCCCGGCATGCGCTGGGTTGTCTCGGGCGTGCTGCTCCTCGCGGTCGTGGCCGGCGGCCTTCTCGTCGGAACGGGAGCCCTGATCTGGGCGATCCTGTTGCTCGCGGTGTCCCTGGCCCTCGGGTTGCTCCTCGTGCTACCGGTCGGGGGAGCGGATGTCCCGATCGTCATCTCCCTGCTGAACGCCTTCACGGGCCTCGCCGTGGCCGCTTCGGGAATCGTGCTCGACAACGTGTTGCTCGTGGTGGCCGGCACCCTCGTGGGAGCGAGCGGAACGATCCTCACCCGGGCGATGGCCTCGGCCATGGGGCGCGGCGTGAGTGGCATTCTCTTCGGGGCCTTCCGGGGCGGATCAACGGCCGGTTCGACCACGCAAAGTGACCGCCCGGTGCGTTCAGGCGCTCCCGACGACATTGCCGTGCTGCTGCGCTACGCCGAGCGCGTCGTTATCGTGCCCGGTTACGGACTGGCCGTCGCCCAGGGGCAGCACGCGGTGGCCGAGCTGGCCGTGACCCTTGAGGAGCAGGGAGTGAATGTCGTCTTCGCGATTCACCCGGTGGCCGGTCGCATGCCCGGACACATGAATGTGCTGCTCGCCGAGGCGAACGTGCCCTACGAGTCGCTCAAGGAAATGGCCGAGGTCAACCCGGAGTTCAAGAACACCGACGTGGTGCTCGTTGTGGGAGCCAACGACGTGGTGAACCCCGCCGCGAAGACCTCGCCGGGGTCGCCGATTTACGGCATGCCCATCCTCGAGGTGAGCCACGCGGCGCAGGTCGTGTTCCTGAAGCGCTCCATGCGTCCCGGATTCGCCGGTATCGAGAATGAGCTCCTCTTCGACCCGAAGACAACCCTGCTCTTCGGTGACGCGAAGGAGAGCCTCGGCAAGGTGCTCACCGCCGTTAAGGCTCTCTAGCCGCCGCGTAGACTACAGGGGTAGATATTCGCGGAGTGAAAGAGGCAGGCGTGGCCACAGCGCTGGAAACATCCGGTACCGGCGCACGGTACTGGGCTGTTCCGATCAGCCGGGCCGTTCTCGCCCTGGTCCCTGCGGCCGTGATCACGTTCAACCGTGACCACTCCGCGGCCTTCGGCCTGCTGGCCTTCGGCTCCTTCGCGCTCGCCTCGGGCCTCCTGGTGGCCGTGCTCAGCTGGCTCACTCTCACCGACGTGCGCGCCCGCCGACTGTTCCTCATTCAGGGCATCGTGGGTATCGTCGCCGGTTCCCTGGCGCTCGCCTTCCACACGGGTGGCCTTGGCTTCTTTCTTTACCTCGTGAGCGTCTGGGCCGCCGTCACCGGTTTCCTTGAGCTCTACAGCGGCACTCGCGCACGTGGGCGCTCGCTTGTGGCGAAGGATTGGATGCTCCTCGGCGCCGCCACCGCCGTGCTCGCTCTCACCTTCCTGCTCCTGCCCCCGAACGCCGTGGTGTCGGTGGGCCTGCTCGGTGCCTACCTGGTCATGATCGGCGTGTACCTCGTGATTGCCGGACTCTCACTCAAATGGGCGACAACGGATGCCGTGGCAACCGTCGCCCCCGTCGCCACAGATTCGGACTCCCCGTGACCCAGAACACCCCGCACCAGCCCAGTCGCCGCGACCGCTTGAAGCCGGCCGAACTCGTCGGAATCTCCGGGGTGATGGCCCTCTTCGTGTCCCTCACGATCCTGTTGACCACCCGCGATGTCGTGCTGTCCCTCATTGCCTTTGGCATAACGTTCATCGTCGCGCTCGTCGTCATCGCCATGCTCGTGCTCGGCATCAAGCCCAATGCCGACGAGAAGTCCGACATGGATGAGCAGGACGGTCACTAGCAGCGACCGTCCGTCCCCCACGAAAACCGATGCCGCGAACCCTGGAATCAGGGCTCGCGGCATCCGTTTTGTTGGCGCGGGTGAGTTTCTCCGTGCGCCTTAGCCCAGGTATTCCACGAGGGGGTCGGCCAGTCCCACGTAGGTGCTCGGTGTGAGTTCGAGCAGGCGGGCCTTCGCGGCCTCGCCGATGTCGAGGGCGGAGACGAAGGTCACGAGGTCGTCGCGGTTGATGCGCTTGCCTCGGGTGAGCTCCTTGAGCAGCGCATAGGGGTCGGCGATCGCGGAGCGTCCGGCCGACACCTCTGCGCGAATCACGGTCTGGATGGCCTCACCGAGAATCTCCCAGTTGGAGTCAAGATCGCTTTCGAGCTGCGCACGATCGATGTCGATTTCGCCGAGGCCGCGCACGATGTTGTCGAGGGCGAGCACAGAGTGCCCGAAACCCACGCCGATGTTGCGCTGCGTCGTGGAGTCGGTGAGGTCGCGCTGCATTCTCGAGGTCACGAGCGTCGAGGCGAGTGAGTCAAGGATCGCGCTCGAGAGTTCCAGGTTCGCTTCAGCGTTCTCGAAGCGGATCGGGTTGATCTTGTGTGGCATCGTGGAGGATCCGGTGGCGCCGACCTGGGGGATCTGCCGAAAGTAGCCGATCGAAATGTAGGTCCAGATGTCCGTTGCGAGGTTGTGCAGCACACGGTTGGAATGCGAGATCTTCGAGTAGAGCTCGGCCTGCCAGTCGTGGGACTCGATCTGCGTCGTGAGCGGGTTCCAGCCGAGGCCGAGGCCCTCCACGAATTCGCGAGAGACGGCGGGCCAGTCAACGGATGGCTCGGCAACGACGTGCGCGGCGAAGGTTCCGGTTGCGCCGCTGAACTTGCCGAGGTACTCGTTGGACTCCACCTGCGCGAGGATGCGCTCGAGCCGGTACACGAACACGGCGAGTTCTTTGCCCATGGTGGTGGGCGTGGCTGGCTGGCCGTGCGTGCGGGCGAGCATGGCGTCGCCGCGGAATTCGAGGGCCCGGCCGCGGAGGGCGTCGATCACGCGCCGGTACTTCGGAAGCCACACCTCGCGAACGGCCTGGCTCACCGTGAGCGCGTACGACAGGTTGTTGATGTCTTCGCTGGTTGCGGCGAAGTGGGTGAGCTCGGCAATGTGGTCGAGGCCGAGCGTGGTGAGGCGCCGACGAACGAGGTATTCCACGGCCTTCACGTCGTGCCGTGTGGTGGCCTCAAGTTCGGCGAGTTCGTCGATCTCCGCCTGGCCGAACGAGGCCACGAGCGACCGCAGCGCGGCCTTCTGCTCGGGGTTGAGCGGGGCCGAGCCGAAGAGGCTGCGGTCGGTGAGAACGATCAGCCATTCCACCTCAACCTGCACGCGGGCGCGGTTCAGCCCGGCCTCCGAGAGGTATTCACCCAGTTCGGTGACGATGCTGCGGTAACGGCCATCGAGTGGACTCAGAACCTGCGGGGGTAGTGGACTCATCGGTCTCCCTGTCGTATTGCCGGCGCGAGTTGCATGAAAAGCGCCTGGTTTGCTCTCTCAATCATGCCTAATACCGAGGCAAAGAGCGCATCGGTCGAATAGTAGGGGTCGGGAACATCGCTGAGGGCGGCCTGTTCCGGGTCGAAACTGAGCAGTAGCCGCACCTTGTCGCGGTCAGACTCGGTCGTCGCCCAGTTACGCAGAATTCGATCCTGCGCCCGGTCGAGCACGACTACGAGATCGAAATCAGCGAACCACGCCGGGTCAAACTGTCGCGCACGATGGTGACTTCCGTCGTAGCCCCTCGCCGCCAGTGCGGCGATGGTGCGCGCGTCGGCGCGCTCACCCACGTGCCAGTCCCCGGTGCCGGCGGAGCTCGTGCTGACGAGACGTCCGAGGCCCGACCGGGTGACCAAATCCCGCAGCACCAGTTCGGCCATGGGGGAGCGGCAGATGTTTCCGGTGCACACGAAAATGATGCGGAAGGGCGTCGACTCGTCGGGACTGAGCGACACAAAACTCATGCAGCCATTCTGGAGCACTTTGCGATCCTCCACAGTGGTCCAGATGAATATTTACCCACGGATGCTGAAATTGCCGGGTGAACGGGGGTAGGCCGTGGAATTCTCGGCGGTGAGAAGGAGACGACATGTACCTCATGACCGACCTGTTGGGCTCGGCCGCGGCGGATCCGATTCCGGGCCTGCGCCAGCAGCGCGCGCTGCTGGACGCGCTGCGGGACGATGTGCAGGCCGCGTGGCGAAGCCTGTCGGCAGACGACGTCACCGACACGTGGCGAGGGAGGGCGCAGCAGGGGTACCTGGACCGGCTCGAGTCTCTGCGTCGAGACGTGCACGCACTCGCACGCCTGCTCGATGACGCGCTGCGGGAGGTGGCCCTGGCCATCGACCTGGCACACGCCGGGTTGTAGCACGATGAGCGACGGTGACCTGGTCCTCTCCGGCGGAGGCACCGTCATGGTCGAAACCGACACGGTTTTTGCGCAGATGCAGCTCATGCGGCGGGTGCAGGCAGAGGCGAACGGATGGCAGGCGCGGCTCGCGCGCATTTGTGAGTTGCAAACGAGTCCGGCGCCGCAGTGGGTACACGGAACCGTCGGAGCGGCGGTGATGCGGGCCGAGGGGGCGGTCGAGTCGATCCAGGGTGACAGCGGCGACCTCGCCGACAGGCTCGCCCGCGCTGCCGAGGCATACGGACTGGTCGAACGCGGCCGAGCGAACGTCGGTCGCATCGTGGGCGAAGAGATCGGGTGGCGGCTGGGTGCCGCACTCGGTCAGCTTCCCCCGGTACAGATGCTGCTGCTCTGGGCCGCCGCGATCGTCGCCGGCGGCCTCGCAGTCCAGAGCGTTGGAGTCCTCGTGAACGGAGGACCGCGGTTCACGAAGGTTGGAGAGGACCCTCGACCGAGGCCCCCGGCCTCGGCGCCCACGGTGCGCCTGGATCCTCGCCTCCTCACGAGCACGGCGTTTGTCAGCGCGCTGCGCGTGGTCATGTCCTCGCTTGACGACGTTCAAGCCGGTGCGCTGCACATGCCCCTCGCCCTGTCCCGGCTTCTCGGCGAGGGTGGCGCGGGCGTTCGAGGCACGAAGAGCGTGGCGCGCGAGGCCGTCATGGCGGGAAGTTCCGTGGGCGTTCTGCAGAACAGTCCCGTGATCGTTACACGTTGGGGAGGGGCCGTCCCCGTGCTGGCACCCGACACCCTGGAGGAGGTGGCGGCCCGCATCCCGAAGGCCGAGGCGGATCGCCCGCAGGTGCGGATTGAGAAGTATGGTGACCCGCAGCACCCCGCCTGGGGCGTGTACGTGCCAGGAACGGTGGAATGGAGCCCGGTCACGGCCACGGAACCGTGGGACATCACCTCCAACCTCCAGGCCGTGGCCGGTGGGCAACCCGCCTCGGCCCAGGCGGTCGCCCTGGCCATGCGCCAGGCGGGGATCAGACCCGGCGACCCGGTGATCTTCGCGGGGCACTCGCAGGGCGGCGCCGTGGTGCAGCTCATTGCCGCGGACGAGGAATTCAATGCGAAGGCCGTCGTGACCTTTGGCGCGCCGGAGGGCAACGTTCCTGTCCCACAGGGGGTGTCCGAGGTTGCCGTGGAGCACACGAACGACCTCGTTCCCGCCCTTACCGGCATGGGCGGCGTCGGGGGCGCAGAGTCGGTCGGTGACCGGCTCATCGTGCGCCGGGAGGCTTTTCACAACGAGCCGATCCCCACCGACGAACCGCTCCCCGCCCACAGCATGTCTGCTTACACGGACACGGCCCGGGCCATGGACCGCTCGACGGAGAGCCGATTGACGGGCTTTGCAACGCTCCTGACCACAACCCTCGGTGCTGGCCTGGGTGCTGGTACTGGCCTGGGTGCTGGTGCTGGCTCAGGTGCTGGTGCCAGCTCAGGTGCCGGCTCCGTCACACGGTGGAAGGGGGAACGCCTGGTGCCTAGTCCCGTGGGGCGCGCACGATGAGGCCGAGGAGCCAGCTCACGATGCTGAGCACGAGGGCGCCGAGAACGCCGTCCCAGAAGCCGTCGACCACGAGCCCGAAGCCGAGGAAGCCGGAGAACCACGCGGACAGCAGTAGCAGGGCCCCGTTCACGATCAGCGCGAAGAGGCCGAGGGTGAGCACGTAGAGCGGGAAGGCAACGACGCGAACGACGGTTCCCACGATCGAGTTCACCAGGCCGAAGATGAAAGCCATGACCAGGTACGTGACAATCACGGCACCGGTGTCGGGGGCGTAGGACAGCACGTGCACGCCGGAGACGATGCTCGCGGTCACCCACAGGGCCACCGCATTAACGAAGAGCTTGATCAGAAAACGTGCCATGTTCCCATAATGACACCCTCGCCAGCCTGAACAAGGCCTGGAAAAACATGCCCAACCGTGAATATGGGGCGGCGTAGACTCGCGGAGTGAGCCAATCTGACCAGCCCTCAGTCCGACTGCGCCCGGAGATCATCGCCCTGCCGGCATATAAGCAGGGCAAACCGGCACAGGCCGATGCGTTCAAACTGTCCAGCAACGAGAACCCGTTCGACCCGATGCCCGGCGTCATTGCCGCCGTGCAGGCCGAAACCGCGTTCAACCGCTACCCGGATGCCTCGGCACTGGCCCTGCGTGAACAGCTCGCCGCCAAGTTCGGTGTCGACAGCGAGCAGGTCCACGTGGGAAGCGGGTCCGTCGCCCTGCTGGCGCAACTCATCCTGGCGGCCGCGGGACCGGGTGACGAGGTCATCTACTCCTGGCGTTCCTTCGAGGCCTACCCCGGCCTCGTCGCCGTTGCCGGCGCCACGAGCGTTCGCGTACCGAACCGAGCCGACCATGGGCACGACCTGCCGGCCATGGCTGCCGCCATCACCGACCGCACTCGTGTCGTCATCATCTGCTCGCCCAACAACCCCACGGGCGCCATCGTCACCGCTGACGAATTCCACGCCTTCATGGTGGCGGTCCCCACCGACCTGCTCGTGCTTCTCGACGAGGCGTACGCCGAGTTCGTGACCGACGCCGACGCGGTCGGTGGAAGCCCGTTGCTCGTGGGCTACCCGAACCTCGTGGTGCTGCGTACCTTCTCCAAGGCATACGGTCTTGCGGGGCTGCGTGTGGGCTACGCCCTCGGATCTGTCGCCGTTCTCAATGCGGCCCGCTCCACCGCGATCCCGCTCTCGGTCACCGGGCAGGCCAGTGCCGCTGCCATCGCGAGCCTCGCCGCCGAACCTGAACTGCTCGGGCGCGTGGGGGTACTCGTGGCCCGCCGTGACGCCACCTGGCGTGCCCTCACCCTCCAGGGCTGGAATCTCCCGGCGTCGCAGGCGAATTTTCTCTGGCTCCCCACCGGCGACGAGACAGCGGCCGCGGCCGAAACGCTCGCCGATGCCGGGCTGATCGTGCGGCCATTCGCGCCGGAGGGCATCCGGGTGTCCATCGGCGAAGACGAAGCCATGCAGAAACTCCTCACCGTGACCGCAGACATTATCGAGTCGTTGCCGCCCGAACACGTGGCACGGCGGAAGGATTAGGCCTGTGAGCGCCCAGACGAATGACCCGACGAGTCCGCAGACCGATTCAGCGAGCCCGACCGTGCGCATGCTCTCGCCCGAGGGGCTTTTCGAGCCGAGCGATTCCGCGGCGGAGTTTCTGCCATACCTCGACGCCCTGACCGAAGAGGACTACCGCCGTTTCTATCGCGACATGGTCGTGGTGCGAAAGTTCGATGTGGAAGCCGCCAACCTGCAGCGCCAGGGCCAGCTGGCCCTCTGGGTGCCGAGCCACGGCCAGGAAGCCGCGCAGGTGGGTTCCGCCTACGCCACGCGCCCGCAGGACCACGTGTTCCCGTCCTACCGCGAGCACGTCGTCGGCATGATCCGCGGCCTTGACGTCGTCGATGTTCTGCGGATGCTGCGGGGCGTCACCCTGGGCGGCTGGAAGCCCGAAGAACACGGCAACTTTCACCTCTATACCCTCGTGCTCGCCTCGCAGACCCTGCATGCAACCGGCTACGCCATGGGCATGCAGCTCGATGGCTCGACGGCCACCGGAACACCGGAGACCGATCAGGCCGTGATCGTCTACTACGGCGACGGCGCCTCATCCCAGGGTGACGCCAGCGAGGCCCTCGTCTTCGCCGCGAGCTACCAGACGCCGCAGGTCTTCTTTCTGCAGAACAACCAGTGGGCCATCTCCGTGCCCGTGTCCCGCCAGTCCCGCACCCCGCTGTACCTGCGAGCGGGCGGTTTCGGCATGCCCGGCACCCAGATCGACGGCAATGACGTGCTCGCGAGCTATGCGGTGACGCGCAAGTCGATGGATGACGCCCGCGCCGGCCGTGGCCCCTCCCTGATTGAGGCGCTCACCTATCGCGTTGGCGCCCACACCACGGCCGACGACCCCACCAAGTACCGTGACCCGGATGAGCTCGCCTACTGGGTGGCTCGTGACCCGATCTTGCGTTTCCGCAGCTACCTGCAGGGGCGCGGCATTGAGCAGCAGTTCCTCGACTCGGTCGACGAAGAGGCGTCCGACTTCGCCGCCGACGCCCGACGGCGCGCACTCGAGATCACCGGCCCCGAGCGTTCGGTGATCTTCGACAACGTCTACGCTGAACCGCACGCACTCGTGGCGGAGCAGAAGGCCTGGCTCGAACGCTACGAAGCATCCTTTGCGGAAGGGTCCCACTGATGACCGACACGACCCTGCGTCCGGCGACGATCGCCCCGACGGACCTCGCCGCGCCCGCCCCGGAATCCGTCACCCTGCCGATGACCAAGGCCCTTAACGCGGGCATGCGTCAGGCGATGCTCGACGACCCCAAGGTTCTGCTGATGGGTGAGGACATCGGCCCGCTCGGTGGCGTCTTCCGGGTCACCGAGGGCCTGATTGCCGAGTTCGGTGACAAGCGCGTACTCGACACGCCCCTCGCTGAATCCGGCATCATCGGCACCGCCATCGGTCTCGCCATGCGCGGCTTCCGGCCGGTGTGCGAGATCCAGTTCGACGGGTTCGTGTTTCCTGGTTTCGACCAGATCACCAGTCAGCTGGCCCGCATGCGCAACCGCCACGAGGGTGGCCTGATCATGCCGGTGGTCATTCGCATTCCCTACGGCGGGCACATCGGCTCGATTGAACACCACCAGGAAAGCCCGGAGGCGTACTTCGCGCACACCCCCGGCCTTCGCGTGGTGAGCCCGTCGAACCCGCACGACGCCTACTGGATGATGCAGCAGGCGATCAAGAGCGACGACCCCGTGATCTTCTTCGAACCCAAGAGCCGCTACTGGCCCAAGGGCGAGGTCCTGTTGGGGGAGAGCGGCATGTCGTTGCATGCAAGCAAGGTCGTGCGCGTGGGCACGGACGTCACCGTCACGGGGCACGGGGCCATGGTGAGCGTGCTGCTGCAGGCCGCCGACCTCGCCGCGGCCGAGGGCATCAGTATGGAGGTCATCGACCTCCGGTCACTCTCGCCGATCGACTACGCACCCATCCTCGAGTCCGTGCACAAGACCGGCCGCCTGGTGGTCGCCCAGGAAGCCGCCGGCTTCGTGAGTGTCGGCAGCGAAATTGCCGCGACCGTGGCCGAAAAGGCGTTCTACTCCCTTGAGGCCCCCGTGCTGCGGGTGTCGGGTTTCGATACCCCGTTTCCGCCCGCGGCGGTGGAGACGCACTTCCTGCCGAGCCCCGACCGCGTGCTCGAAGCCGTCGACCGGTCGCTCGCCTTCTCATGACCTCCATCACCTGCAAGAAAGGCACCCCATGAGCGTGTCGCACTTCACCCTCCCCGACGTTGGCGAGGGTCTCACCGAGGCCGAGATCGTGGAGTGGAAGGTGGCGCCCGGCGACACCGTCGCCATCAACCAGGTTCTCGTTGAGATCGAAACGGCCAAGTCGCTCGTGGAACTCCCGTCGCCCTTCGTGGGTGTCGTCGGCGAGATCCTGGTGCAGCCCGGCACCATGATCGACGTGGGTACGATCATCATCACGATTCGTTCCCACGGTGACGCAACGGATGCCGCGGCCGGCGCCGGCGAAATTGCCGACGCCGCCGCCGACGCCAGTTCGACCATCACCGAGGAGCCGGGCGACAAGGTGCTGGTGGGACGCGCGGCCCCGGCCACGATGCCCACTCGCCGTCAGCGGCACGGGGGCAGGGCGATCGCCCACGAGACGTTGGCGCCGGCGCCGGCCCGATCCACGACCGCTGCCGTTCCCGCGACGTCACCCGCGGCATCCGATGGCCCGGTTCTGGCCAAGCCGCCGATCCGCAAGCTCGCGAAGGACCTGGGTGTTGAGCTCGGCCTCGTGGAGGCGACGGGAGCGGTCGGCGATGTCACACGTGAAGACGTGTTGCGCGCCGCGACGCAGGCGAGCGTGTTCCGCAACATCCAGACGCCGGAATGGCCGGTGGACCGCGACGAGCGCATTCCCGTGAAGGGTGTGCGCAAGGCCATCGCCCAGGCCATGGTGAAGAGCGCGTTCACGGCGCCGCACGTCAGCCTGTTCGTCGACGTGGACGCGACCCGCACAATGGAATTCGTCAAACGCCTCAAGGCATCGACCGATTTCGCCGGGGTACGGGTGTCGCCGCTGCTGATCATGGCCAAGGCGATGATTTGGGCCGTGCGACGCAACCCCACGGTGAACTCCACGTTCACCGATGAAGAGGTCATCGTGCGGCACTACGTGAATCTTGGCATCGCCGCGGCGACCCCGCGCGGGCTGATCGTGCCGAACATCAAGGAGGCGCAGGACATGAGCCTGCTGGAGCTCGCTTCCGCGCTCGAGGCGCTCACCCTCACCGCGAGAGACGGCAAGACCAGCCCGGCGCAAACGGCGAATGGCACCATCACGATCACCAACATCGGCGTGTTCGGCATGGACACGGGAACGCCCATCCTCAATTCGGGTGAGGCGGGAATTGTGGCCCTCGGAACAATAAAGCAGAAGCCGTGGGTGGTGGACGGTGAGGTGCGAGCGCGTTTCGTGACGACGATCGGTGCGAGTTTCGACCACCGGGTCGTCGACGGCGATGTGGCGAGCCGCTTCCTCGCCGACGTGGCCAGCATCATCGAGGAGCCGGCGCTGCTGCTCGAGTAGGTTCTGCGCCCGGGCGCCCGACACGGTCATGTAAACGCTTGTCGTGGTGCGAGCGCGTCGCTAAAATGAGAGCGTCTCGGCGGAATGGTGACAAATGATGCGGTGTCGCGAATGAGAACCCTCCGTCGCTCGCTGACCCTGCTGCTGGTTGCGACCGTTGCGGCCCTCGGCGGTCTCACCGGGTGCATGGCCGAGGAGGAGGCGAGCCCGCCTTCGGCCCTGCAGGCGCGAACGGCGCTTCCGATTGCGTTCCTCACCGTCGTGGCCGACGTCGACCCGGTGCTGAACGCCGTTGCCGTGAGCGGCGGCCTCTACGAGACATCCGAGTTCGTGGTGACGGCACCCGTCGGAAACGACCGCGCCCAGCTGCTCGCAGCCTCGGCCGCCGTTGATCTCGGCGTTCCCCTGCTGCTGACGCCAGAGTTCGGGGCCCCGACCACGTCTGTGGTCAGCGCCGAGCTCACTCGCCTGCACGCCTCGTATGTCGTGAGCGTGGGCGGCGGCGGTCGCAGTGTGAGCGCCACGACGACGCCATCCATGACGCGTCGAGCGGAGGTTCCCCGCACGCGACTGTCGGTGCCGGCAACGGCGGACGCCGTGAACGCCATCCTGCCGAACCCGCTGCGGATCGTGCGCGTGGCCTCGGCCCCGCTCGCGCTCACGGCCCTGGCCCAGGTGGATCCCCTCGCGCCGGTTCTCCTTGAACTCCCGCCAACATCGGACACGGCGCCGACGCCCAACCCCTCCGCGGCGGAGTCCGAGATTATCCTGCCGCCCATCTCCCGTGCCACGGCGCTCACCGGCGGCCTCATGCTGGCCACGGATGACCCGGCGCAGCTGGCCGGCGTTGCCACGGCGCGGGCGGCATCCGTTATGGTCACGCTTGTGCCATCGAGTCGGCCGAACCCGCAAGCCTCGGCCGAGACCGTGACGGCACTCGGCGCTGCGGCACCCACGGCCGTACTGGCCGTTGGCGAGCCCTTCGCGGCCGAGCCGAGCCTCGACTACAAGGTGCGCGCCGCCGCATCCGGCACCCAGGTGCCGGGCGGGGGGCAACTTCTGTTTCCCGATCGCCGCTTCGTGGCCCTGTACGGAACGCCCAGCACGCCGGTGCTCGGAGTACTGGGGGAGCAGGGGGTGGCCGAGGCGATTGCGCGGGCGAAGCAGATGGCGGCGGCCTATCAGCCGTTCAGCGACCGACCGGTCATTCCCATGCACGAGATCATTGCAACCGTGGCTGCGGCAGACGCCGGTGGCGACGGAAACTATTCGAACGAGATCCCTGCGGAGAAGCTGCGTCCCTGGGTGGAGGCGGCGGGCGCCGCCGGCATCTATGTCGTGCTCGACCTGCAGCCGGGGCGCACCGACTTCCTCAGCCAGGCGCAGCGGTATTCCAGCCTGCTTGAGCTGCCCTACGTGGGCCTCGCGCTCGATCCCGAATGGCGGCTCGGGCCCGATCAGCGGCATCTCGCGCAAATTGGACGCGTCGACATTGACGAGATCAACGCCGTCGTCGGCTGGCTGGCCGAGCTCACGAACGAACACGCCCTGCCGCAGAAGCTGCTCGTGCTGCACCAATTCCGTCCGAGCATGCTTCAGAATCGGGGAGCTCTCGACATGACGCACCCGGAGCTTGCCCTGCTCCTTCACGTGGACGGCCTCGGTGGACAGCCCGACAAACAGGCCACCTGGTCGACCCTCCACAGGGACGCCCCGCTCGGCGTGGCCTGGGGGTGGAAGAATTTCATTGATGAAGATCGCCCCATGCTGACGCCGGAACAGACGATGACCGGCGTGGCCCCGACCCCGGATCTCGTGACGTACCAGTAGCGAGTCCCCAGCACCACTAATGGTGTTGACAATCATTATCAACAACGTTAATGTTGAAGAATGCGTAAGAGATATTTCGCCGTTCCGGCACTGATCGCATCCGCGACATTGACCCTCGTGGGGTGCGCCACGCCAGCCTCAACCGGGTCGGGTGCCGCGATCAAGATTGTGACGACCACCACGCAGGTCGCGGACCTCACCCGCGCCGTCGTGGGTGACGCCCCGGACGTGAGTCTCACCCAGCTGATTCAGCCCAACGAAAGCGCCCACAGTTACGACCCCTCCGTCGCCGACCTCACCGCGCTTGCCTCCGCCGACGTGCTCGTGATCAACGGTGTCGGTCTTGAGGAGTGGCTGGATGACGCGATCGATGCCTCCGGATTCACGGGGGTCACCATTGACGCGAGCAGCGATGTCACCGTACTCGGCAGCGCGCGCGGCACGGATCAGGCAGGGGAGTCCGCCGGGCACACCGATGGCGATCCGCACATCTGGACCGACGTGCGCAACGCCGAAACAATCGTGAAAACGGTTGAAGCGGGCCTCGCCGGCGCCGAAGGCGCCAGTGCGTCGAACGTCGCTCTCTTTGCCGCGAACGCGGCGGCCTATTCGGCCACGCTCGCGAGCCTCGACGGCTGGATCCGCGACAACATCGATGCCGTACCCGCTGCGGAGCGGCTGCTCGTGAGCAATCACGATGCGATCGGTTACTACACCACGGCCTACGGCATCACCTATGTGGGAGCCGTCATTCCGAGCTTCGACGACAACGCCGAGCCGAGCGCTGCGGCAATCGACACGCTCGTGACCGACATTAGGGCAACGGGCGTGCAGGCTGTGTTCTCCGAGGCCTCACTGAGCCCCAAGACCGCCGACACCATCGCGAAAGAGGCGAACGTGAAGGTCTATTCCGGTGACGATGCCCTCTACGTCGACTCGCTCGGTCCCCCCGGCAGTGCCGGTGACACCTACCTCAAGGCGCAGATCCACAACACGACCCTGATTCTCGAGTCCTGGGGCGCCACGCCCGCCGCGCTTCCCGCCGACCTGCGATAGTTGACACGTGAACGAGAACCCTTCTCAAGAACCGCCGGAGGCGCCCGCCGCGCTTCGTGTGTCGGGGGCCTCCTTCGCGTACACTCAGGCGCCCGCGCTCACCGACATTGACTTTCGGGTTATGCCGGGGGAGGCCGTTGCCCTCATCGGCCCCAATGGCTCCGGCAAGTCGACGCTCCTCAAGGGCGTCCTTGGTCTCATCCAGCGGACGACCGGAACCGTCGAGGTGCTCGGGACATCCCCGGCACCGGCCGGAGCCGTCGGTTATGTGCCGCAGGCCGACCAGCTCGATCCGCATTTTCCCATCACCCTCGCGCAGGTCGTGATGATGGGTCGCTACCGTTCGCTCGGCTGGCTGCGTCTGCCGGGCAGGGCTGACCGCCAGGCCGTTGCCGTTGCCCTTGAGGCCGTCGGTCTCAGTGACCGGGCCAAGACGCGTTTCGGCGAACTCTCCGGTGGCCAGCAGCAGCGCGGTCTGCTGGCGCGCGCTATCGCATCCGGTCCCCGCCTCTTACTGCTTGACGAACCCTTCAACGGTCTCGACCAGCAGAACCGTGATGCGCTCATCGAAACCGTGCGGCGTCTCAAGGCCGATGGCGTGGCCGTGCTGGTCTCCACTCACGACCTCGAACTGGCACGGGCGGTGTGTGAATCAGTGCTGCTGCTCAATGGCACCCAGATGGCTTTCGGCCCCCGCAAGGAGGTTCTCACGCTCGATAACGTGCAGCGCACCTTCCATGACGTGTCCGTGGAGATGGACGAGCACACCCTGGTGCTGCCCGGTCACGACGGTTACTGAATGGACCTCACCGGCGCGCTCTTTGACGCGTTCACCCTCCCGTTCATGGCACGGGCGTTGCTCGTACTCGTGCTGCTGAGCCTCGTCGCCGGGCTCGTGGGCGTGCTCGTGAACCTGCGCGGACTCGAGTTCATCAGTGATGGTCTCACCCATGCCGTCTTTCCCGGCATCGCCGTGGGATTCGTCTGGGGCGGCCGTGACGGTCTCTTCGTGGGCGCCATGGTGGCGGCGCTCATTGCAGCGGTCGTGCTCACCCTGATCGTGCGCCGGGCCGTGAGCTCGGATGCCGCCATCGCCATTGTTTTCACGGCCATGTTCAGCATCGGCATCATCGTGGTGTCCCGGCAGACCAACTACGTGGGCCAGCTCGAACAGCTGCTCTTCGGTCGGCTGCTCACCGTGAGCGTTACGGAGGTGGTGCAAGCTGCCGTGATCTGTGGGGTAGCACTGCTGCTCGTGAGCTTCACCCTCAAGCAACAGGTGTTTCGTGCCTTCGATCACTCCGGCAGCGCGGCGGCCGGGTATCGCCCGCTCGTGCTCGACATTGTGCTCAACGTGGCGATCGCTCTGGTGGTTGTGGCGGCGAGCAATGCCGTCGGCAACCTGCTCGTGCTCGCCGTGTTGATCGTGCCAGGCGCCTTTGCACGGCTCGTCACGACCCGGCTCTGGCTGCTCTTCCCGATTGCGGCCGGCTTCGCCGTGCTCGCCGCCTGGTTCGGCCTCGCCGTCGGGTACGCGGCATCCGTCAACGCCGGGATTGACCTGCCGAGTGGCGCTACCGTGGTTCTGGTGCTCGTGGCCGGCTACGCCGTGGCGCTGCTGGCGCGACTGGCCGTTGATCGTTTCACGGGTCGCTCCGCACGCCAGCCGCTTCGGGCGAGGCGCTGATGGGATACTTCGAACAGGCGCTACTCGCCGCAGTGGTGATCGGTGCCCTGAGCGGCCTCGTGGGCACTCTCGTTGTTCTGCGCAAACGCACATTCTTCGCGCAGGCGCTCACGCACGCCACATTTCCGGGAGCAGTGGGCGCCACGATCCTCGGCGGCAGTATTCCACTCGGCGCGGCTGTCGCGAGTGTGTTCATCGTGGCGCTCATGACCCTTATCGGCCGGGTGCGTCGCCAGGGCAGCCAGGTGGCCTCCGGCATCCTTCTCACGGCCGGCTTCGCCCTCGGCGTGCTGCTGCAATCGCTCAATCCCGACCTTCCCGTGCGCGTCGACTCCTTTCTCGTGGGCTCGATTCTCACCGTGACCACCGGCGATATCGTGCTGGCCGTCGGCGTTCTACTCGTGGCCGTCGTGGTGATCGTCGTTCTGGGAAAACAGATCATGTTCTCCACGTTTGATGTCGACGGATACCGCGCAGCGGGCTACCGCGAATGGCCCATCGAGGTGCTCTCTCTCACGCTCATCACGGCGACGGTTGTCACCGCGATGCCCGCGGTTGGTGCCATCCTCGCCATTGCGCTCATCGCGGCACCCGCCGCCGCCGCGCGTCTGGTGTCGCACACCACGACGCACATCTTCGTGATCGCCCCGGTGCTCGGCGCGGCCTCCGGTGTCATCGGCGTCATGCTGTCGCGCGCGCTCGAGGTGGCCGCCGGACCCGCGATCGCCCTCACCGCGGCAGGGTTCTTCCTGCTCGCCCTGGGCGTGAGCCGAATGGGTCAGATGTGGTTACGGTTAAAGGCATGAAGCGAAACACCTGGCAGCGCGAGGCAGTGCGCGGCGCACTCGGCGCGAGTGAGGGCTTTGTCAGCGCGCAGGGCCTGCACGCCACACTGCACGCCACCGGTTCACCGATTGGCCTGGCCACGGTGTATCGCGCGCTGGCCGACCTCGCCGCCGACGGCAGCGCCGATTCCCTGCAGTCGCCCGAGGGCGAGAGCCTGTACCGTGCGTGCAGCACGAACGACCACCACCACCACCTCATTTGCCGCAATTGCGGTCTCACGGTTGAGATCGAAGCGGATGCCGTGGAGACGTGGGCGAAGAACGTGGCGTCGGAGCATGGGTTCACCGAAGCGGCGCATGTCGTTGACGTCTTCGGGCTGTGCGCGACGTGCGCCGCATCCGCCGCATCCGCTGGCTGAACATCGGTTTGCGCTGACCGCCCGGAACACGTATCGTTGAAGGCTGCTACGCCTGTGTGCGTACATTGCGGGAATATGCCACGTGTGGCACCCGCCGACAAGGAATCTTGGGAAGGGCAATCGCCCTTCGGTAATGGAGGAAACCATGGCAGCAACCTGCCAGGTGACCGGAGCTGTTCCCGGCTTCGGACACAACATTTCGCACTCGCACCGACGCACCAAGCGTCGTTTCGACCCGAACGTGCAGAAGAAGACGTACTTCGTACCGTCGCTTCGTCGCAATGTAACGCTGACGCTGTCGGCAAAGGGCATCAAGGTTATTGATGCACGTGGTATCGAGCGCGTTGTCAAGGACGTTCTCGCTCGTGGGGTGAAGATCTAATGGCTAAGGCACATGACGTACGTCCGATCATCAAGCTGCGTTCGACGGCCGGCACTGGTTACACGTATGTAACCAAGAAGAACCGTCGCAACAACCCCGACCGTCTCGTACTCAAGAAGTACGACCCCGTAGTGCGCAAGCACGTTGACTTCCGTGAGGAGCGCTAAAAATGGCGAAGAAGAGCATGATTGCCAAGAACAACCAGCGCAAGGTTATCGTCGAGCGCTACGCCGCGACGCGCCTTGAGCTCAAGAAGGCCCTCGTGGACCCGGCCGGCACCGACGAGTCTCGCGAAGAGGCACGCAAGGGCCTGCAGAAGCTTCCGCGCAACGCGAGTCCGGTGCGACTGCGCAACCGTGACGCCGTTGACGGTCGTCCCCGTGGCCACCTCTCCAAGTTCGGCATCTCGCGGGTTCGTTTCCGCGACATGGCGCACCGCGGCGAGCTGCCCGGCATCATCAAGTCCAGCTGGTAACTCAAGCTGGCGGCCGGTGAACGGCCTCTGAAACATCTGAACGGGATGTCGACCTCGGTCGACATCCCGTTTTTTGTGCCCGGAGCCAGTGTGCTCGTTTCGCGGGTCAGGCCGCGTGGGGTTGCCGACAACGCCGTGTTGGTTCGCCGACAGCGCAAATGCAGCGCTCCAGAGAGTGAAAGTGCCGTGAAACCGTCCCAAACAGGCGTAAATCCGCGGAATTGCGCGGATCTCTGCTAGATTTCAACTCGGTCGAACCGACCGAGTTGGCAATTCTCACGAGTTGCTTCCGTTTACGAATATCGCTGTTTTTTACAGACATAGGTCCGAGGAGGACACTCAATGGCTGACAAGTCGCTGAACAAGACCGAGCTCGTTGCCAAGGTTGCCGCTGACTCCGGACAGAGCCAGGCTGCAGTTGACGGCGTTCTGAACGCATTCTTCGCAACCCTCGCAGAGACCGTTGCCGCTGACGGCAAGGTCACCATCCCGGGATGGTTGGGCGTCGAGCGCACCGCAACCGCCGCTCGCACCGGCCGTAACCCGCAGACCGGCGAAGAAATCGCCATCGCTGCCGGTCACCGCGTCAAGCTGACCGCCGGTAGCAAGCTCAAGGCTGCCGCTAAGTAGTCTCAGAAAAACTACGGTTTCATCAGGCTCCGGTGTCGCTGACTGAATTGTCAGCCAAGGCTGCGTAGCCCCTGAAGTCCTAGAGCACAACAGGGCGTCGACCTCGGTCGGCGCCCTTTTTGTGTGCTCGCACGACGAGTGGACGCCCGGGGGGCGGCGGGCGTGCGGCTGCCGCACCCGTGCGGCGGTTAAGATTGGCTCGTGCCTCGTTTTGTCCGCGTTCTCGGTCCGTCAGTCCTGCTGCTGGTCGCGTTGCTGTCCACCCTTGTCGCCCTCAACGTCGGCGGGGGAGCGGCCGCTCAACTGCTCGCCGATCCGGGCCCGGTCGTGCGGTGGGGGCTTCCCCTCTCCAAGATGCTCGTCAATATCTCCGCAGCCGGCGCGATCGGTGCGCTCATGCTCGCGGTCTTCGCTTTCACTCCCAAGGCACGCGAATTTGCGCTCGCGCTCGACTTCGCTGCGGCATCCGCCGCCGTTTTCGCCGTGACGTCGGCCTTCACCGGTTTCTTCACGTTCCTGCAGGTCACGAACGTGCCGATCAGCCTCGATGACCGGTTCAGCGCCACAGTGGGACAGTTCTTCGGCCAAATAGCGCTCGGCCAGGCGTGGCTTGCCACGACCCTCCTCGCCGCACTGATCACCGTTCTGTGCTTTGCCGTGCGCAACCAGACGGCGCTCGTGTTCGTGTTCGGGGTGTCGCTGCTCTCCCTTCTGCCCATGGCCGAGCAGGGGCACTCGGCAGGCGCCTCCGGGCACAATGCGGCCATCACGGCCCTGGGGCTGCACCTCGTGTTCGCCGCCATCTGGCTCGGCGGGCTGCTGACCATCATCGTGCTGCGCAATCACCTCGGCAAGGACCGCCTCGGTGAGGTGCTCGGGCGCTACTCCTCGCTTGCGCTCGTATCGTTCGTCGTGGTGGCCGCCTCCGGCTACGTGAGCGCGGAGCTGCGTGTGGGCACGTGGGAGAACTTGTTCACGCCTTACGGACTCCTCGTGCTGGCGAAGGTCGCGGCACTGATCGTGTTGGGTGGCTTGGGAATCCTGCACCGGCGCTTCTTCATCAGGCGGCTCAACTCGAGCTCCGAGCACGAGCGGCGTTGGTTCTGGTGGCTCGTCGTGTCCGAACTCGGCTTCATGGGCCTCGCCTCCGGTGTCGCGGCCGCGCTCGCCCGGACGGCGACCCCGGTTGCCCAGGTCGTGGCGTCGGCCGTGCCGACCTCAACGCCAGCGCAGATCCTCACCGGCGAGCCCCTGCCGCCCGAACTCACCTTCGCCAGGTACTTCACCGAGTGGGAGGTTGACCTCGCGTGGTTGCTGTTCTGCGCCTTCAGTATCTTCTTCTACCTCGCCGGTGTGCGCCGCCTGCGCGGCCGTGGCGACAAGTGGCCGATCCACCGATCCGTATTCTGGGTCACCGGCCTCGTGGTGCTCTTCTACCTCACGAGTGGTGGCGTTACGGTCTACCAGGAGTACCTGTTCTCCAGTCACATGCTCATGCACATGATGCTGACCATGCTCGTTCCCGTGCTGCTTGTTCCCGGTGCGCCCGTCACGCTCGCAGCGAGAGCCATTCGCAAGCGCAAAGACGGCAGCCGCGGCGGACGCGAGTGGATTCTGCTTGCTGTGCACTCGAAATTTGCGGGCACGGTCGCCAACCCGCTCGTGGCGGCAGGGCTGTTTGCCGGCTCGCTGTGGGTGTTCTACTACACTCCGATTTTCAGCTGGGCAACGACCGAACACATCGGTCACCAGTGGATGATGGTGCACTTTCTGATCACCGGCTACCTGTTCGTGCAGTCGCTCATCGGTATCGACCCGGTGCCGTACCGTCTGCCGCACGCCTTCCGTCTGTTGCTGCTCATTGGCACCATGGTCTTCCACGCCTTCTTCGGTGTGGCCCTCATGATGGGAACCCGGCTGCTGCTGGCCGACTGGTACGGCGCGATGGGCCGCACCTGGGGGCTCAGCGCCATTGAGGACCAGCAAGTGGGCGGTGGCATCGCGTGGGGAGTCGGCGAACTTCCCACTATCGCCCTGGCGATTGCGGTGGCGATCCAGTGGAGCCGCAGCGACGCCAAGGAGACGAAGCGACTCGACCGCAACGCCGACCGCACCCACGAGGCCGAACTCACCGAATACAACGCACGGTTGTCCCGCATGGCGGCCCGCGACCAGTAGCGGGCGAACCGACCCGCACTAGTGCAGCTGTATGGCCAGGGCGCCGCTTGGCTGGATGGTCACGCTGAGTCCCATGGTGAATGGCACATCTTCGTCGCGGGTCACGATACTGCCGTCGAAGAGCGACTGCACCTTCACGTTGATGTGTGCCTGTCCCGCCGTGTCCGGCATCTCGAAATCCACCTCTCCTGGGGTGAGTGCGACAACCGGATATTCGGCGATGGTCCACGTCGGTGCGTTGAGCACTCTGTTATTGATGTCCATGCCGAATCGGCAGCCGGTGGGTTGCAGCACGGTTTGGGCGACGCACTCCGTATCGAGAAACTTATTGAGTTCATCCTGAACCTGCTGGGTGAACGCCTCGTTCGGTACCGCCTCGACCGACACCTCCGTGACGCCCGGCTGTGTAACCGCCAGGGCCACCGGCGGGGCGGTGAGCAGAGCCGAATCGTGCTGAAATGTGTAGACAGACGGCGCGAAGGCGAGATAGGTGGCCGCATTGTTGAACGACGCCGGCGCATCCGCTACCGCATGCGCCCGAGTGTCGAGGGTGAGCCCATTCACCGTGAAAGTCGACTCGTGCTGAACGGAAACGGCGAGAGCGGCGATCGGGCTTGTCGCAAAGCGCCAGCTGTCGAAGACGCCGCCGAACTTACCCGTGGGCTCCACGGAGAACTGCATGCTCGACGTACGCCCGTCGAGCTTGAAGTCGTACACCACGGTGTGCGACCCCGACTCCGTCTCGACATCGCTCGCAAGCGAAATGTCGGTGAGATCGCCGAGAACGGATGCGCGCAGCAGCGTTGTCGGCAGATCGCTCGGGAGCCCCGCAGCGTCGAGCTGAGCTTCGGTGGGCTGCACACCAT
Source organism: Cryobacterium psychrophilum (assembly GCF_004365915.1). Lineage (NCBI taxonomy): Bacteria > Bacillati > Actinomycetota > Actinomycetes > Micrococcales > Microbacteriaceae > Cryobacterium > Cryobacterium psychrophilum. The sequence continues at coordinate 1,958,441 of NZ_SODI01000001.1, read as the reverse complement.
CGAGGGCGAGAGCCCCCTCGGTGTCGGCGCGAGCCAGCGCGTCAAGATACTGGCCAACGAAGCCGCCCGCGCTGTAGATGCCTTTGTTGAGCGCACCGATCGTGGCGAACAGGGCGGCCACCAGGACCGCGGCGACGACACAGAAGGCCAGTATGGCGCGTAGCAGGGCAGTGCGCTGCTTCTCGTCGGCATGGGTCACTCCAATATCCTACGGGGCAGTAGTGGGTACTCTGCTGGGCGGTTACAGTGGAATGTCCCGTTGCAGTCACCGTGGGTGGCTGAGCACACGGGTTCTGTTCTATCGAAAGTACTGAGTGTCTGATATTCCACTGTCCCGCGAGCAGGCCGCCGTCTTCGCGGCCATTGAGGGCACCCGCCAGAACGTGTTCGTCACCGGCCGGGCCGGCACCGGAAAGTCGACGCTGCTCAACCACCTGTCGTGGAACACGAGCAAGCAGATCGTGATCGCGGCGCCCACCGGCGTTGCCGCGCTGAACGTCGGCGGACAAACCCTGCACTCCCTGTTTCGGCTGCCGATCGGGGTGATCGCGGACAGCCCCATCGACCAGAACGACCAGGTCCGTAAGCTGCTCAACACCATCGACACCCTCGTCATTGACGAGGTCTCCATGGTGAACGCCGACCTGATGGATGCGATTGATCGGAGCCTGCGCCAGGCCCGTCAGCGCCCGCACGACACCTTTGGCGGCGTGCAGATCGTACTGTTCGGCGACCCGTACCAGCTGGCACCGGTGCCCGGCGGACCGGAGGAGCGGGCCTACTTCGCGGACCATTACCGCTCCATGTGGTTCTTCGATGCCAAGATCTGGCAAGACGCGGATCTGCGCATCTTCGAACTCACCGAGATCCACCGGCAGAGCGACTCCGACTTCAAGCTCATGCTCAACGCCGTGCGCCACGGGCAGGTCACGCCCGAGATCGGTGGGGCGCTGAATGCCGCCGGGGGCAGGACTCCTCCCACCGAGGGTGTCATTACCCTGGCAACGCGTAACGACTCCGTGAACCGCATCAACGCATCCGCCCTGAAACGACTGTCGGGTAAATCGCTCACCGCCAAGGCCGACGTGACGGGCGACTTCGGCGGTCGCACGTTCCCGGCGGACGAGGTGCTCGAGTTGAAGGTGGGGGCGCAGGTGATGTTCCTGCGCAATGACTCGCCGCTCGACGGCGGGCCGCGCTGGGTGAACGGCACGATCGGCACCGTCACCAAGGTCGACTCGACGGTTTTCGTTGACATTGACGGGGAGACCCACGAGGTGGAGCCCGTCGTGTGGGAGAAGTACAAGTACACCTACAACGCGGCCACGAAGAAGCTCAGCAAGGATGTTGTCGCGGAATTCACGCAGTTTCCGCTGCGACTGGCCTGGGCCGTGACGATTCATAAGTCACAGGGCGCCACCTACGAGCGGGCCATCGTCGACCTCGGCTCCCGGGTCTTCAGTCCCGGGCAGACCTACGTGGCACTGAGTCGGCTCACGAGCCTGGATGGGTTGTACCTGACCCGGCCGCTGCGGCCGAGCGACATCATTGTGGACGAGAACGTGCAGCGTTTCATGAACATCCCGCCGAGTGCGGCCCCCGAGCTGAACCCGGCTTCGTAGTACCGGCACCTGGATCTGCTGTTCTCGGTCAGTGACCCGCGTGGGCGTCGGATTCGAGGAACTCCAGCCCGGGGACCGAGTGCGACCCGTGGGGAACGGCATAGAGCCCGGCATTCGTCGCGGCCAGTGCCAGCGTGGTGAGTCCGGAGAAGATGACTCCGCCCAGGACCAGGGCGGTGGCGAACTTCCACCCCGCCGGTTTTGCCGATTCGATCGACTTTCCCAAGCCGCTTGCTGCTTTCCGGGCGATGACGGCGAGGGTGACGGCCAGGAAGATGTTGAACAGCGAGGCGATGAACATCGGGAACAGCGGAAGGCCGGTGGCCTGTGCCGATACGCCGAGGCCGCTCCCGAGGGTGGCCGTCGCGGCCCAGACCGCGACGGGAACGAGCGCGCCGCCCAGCATGAGGCGGGGCAGAACGATGCGGCCCGTTGACAGCGTCGCCACCGCCCAGCCAAGCTCGGCGATGCCGAACCCGACCAGCAGAACCGACAGGGGGAAGGGAGCTCCGGCGCCGACGGCGAGGTGTATCAGTCCGGCACCGATGGCAGAGAAGGCGAGCAGAAGACGGATAGTCGGGGCCACGGGGGCTCCCTTCCAGGGTTGGTGAACGGCGAGGTTAGACGGTGACCGACGTCCTGGACGTCACGCGCTTGTCCGCTCCGAGCCCGGCGCCGAGTAGCACGAGGGCGCTGGCGAGGTGCAGGAAGTGGTCAGCCGTGTTGAGGGCCAGGATGTTGAGACCCGTTCCCACGAGGAAGAACCCGACGATACCGAGAAGCAGGTACACGGCACCGATGGTGGTGTTCGTGGCCTTCGCTGCGGAAACGCTCGACAGGCCCGCGATCAGCAGGGCGGCCCCGATGAGCAGGTGGGCGACGTTGTGGAGCGGGTTGACCTCGAAGACTCCGAGGATGAGCCCACCCGAGGTGGCCACGAAGTTGACGCCTCCGGTGTAGGCGAAGCCCAGCAGGCCGACGAGCAGATAGACCGCACCGACGATGGACGCGATGAGGCGGTTGGGTGATTTAGACATGTTGATTGCCTCCTGTAGATGTCACGGCGAACCCGTGGCTTGCTATCTGTTCGGAGGTCCAGTCGACTCGGATTGGAATTGGCTGTGTATCGAGCGAAATCGGTGTGCGGCGCACCGGCGCTGCCCGGCATGAAATCACCGTGAAGCCATCGTCGGCGTATCCCTGCCCCGGCGTGCCCCTGCGTCAGGCGTGCCCCTCCGCCGAGTGCGCTGCGTGCGCCGAGTGCGCTGCCACGCCTGTGCGGACTGCGCCCCATGCGCCTCTTACTGCGCCGTGGGTCAGGTGTGACGGGTTCCGCGGCCGTCGAGCAGCGCTCGGTAGCCCTCCTGGTATGTGGGGAAGCTGAAGGTGAAGCCCGTTTCGAGCAGGAGTCGGTTGCTGAGGCGCTTGTCGCCGCCCCGCTGACTGGAGCTGGGGGCGTCATTGACGCTCGGCTGGGGGAGGCCGAGCTCCGCGGCCAGAAACGTCACCACGTCGTTCATGAGAATGGGGGCATGGTCAACGCCGAGATACAGGGGAGCGGGGGCTTCGTCTCTGGTCAGCAGATGCACGATCGCGGCGGCCGCATCGTCCCGGTGAATCCGGTTGGTGTGCCGGGATGCGGCGGACACGGTGGCTTTCCCCTCGCGTACCTGCGTGATCAGGCGCTCGCGTCCGGGGCCGTAGATGCCCGACAACCTCAAGACGGTGGCAGTGGGAATACGCGCGTGCAGCATCCGTTCGGCCTCGAGAAGAACGGTGTCGGTGCCCGGTTTCGGGTTCGCCGGGGTTTGCTCATCGACCCAGCTGGCGTCGTTGATGTCGTACACGGCGGTCGAGGAAACAAGAAGAACGCGGCGCGGTGCCCTGCCGTCGAGGGCGTCGAGGGCGTCGAGTACGTGGCGCAGTCCGTCAACGTAAGCGGCGCGGTACGCATCTACGGTGGGGCTGCCGGCCGCGATGGCCACGACGACAAGTTCGGTGTCGGCGGGCAGAATCGGTTGTTCCCGGGTGAGATCGATCGACTGGCCCGTGATCGCCGCCGGGAGCCGGTCGATGTTTCGACGCAACCCCATGACGCGGTGGCCGAGCTCCGCGAATCGCAGCCCGACCTCAATGCCCAGGTCGCCGCATCCCGCAATTACTACCGTCATCTGCTCTCCTCGTTCCCTGCCACGCTACTGCCCCGCCCTGTGCGCTGCCCTCGCCACGCCCCCACGCGTGAGCCGAACTCAGGAACGCCACCCCTTCGCTGGTCGAAATCTCGACAGGCTCGATCCAAGACCTGTCGAGACCCCGCAAGACAATCTCGCCACGCCCCCACACTCGTGGAATCGGAACCTGAGCAGGAATCAGGAATGTCGGTGGTGTCTGCTTGAATTGGGTTATGGAGAACAACGAAGAAGTGCCTCCAGAAGAGGATGCCGCGGGCCCCGTCCCGCCCGACACACCCGCAACTGCACCCGACCCGACACCCCTGACGACCCCGGTGAAGCCAATGCTGGCCATTACGAACGGTGACGTTCGTCCGTCTGACGTTGCGCGCATTCGCCGGGTGATCGACAACGCCCAGGCCGTACTACTCGACAGTATTACCGCGTTCGACCGGCTGATCAACATGGCTCACGCCGCCCGCGCGGTCGTCATCGCGGACGCGCACCGGTGGACAACGAGCACCGCGCAGTCCGGGCGGCCCAACGGGTCGCACGACCTCACCGAGTTTCAGTGGTCCGATGCGACGGCCGCACACGAAGGATTCATCGCCGAGCTCGCCGCCCTGCTGAAGCTTCCCGAGGGATCCGCGCGGAACCTGCTCACCGAGAGTGAGCTGCTCCAGTACAACCTGCCGCGCACACACCGGGCGCTGCTGGACGGGGACATCAGTTACCGGCACGCGCAGGTCATCATCGACAACGCCCTAGCGTTGCCCGACTCAGCGATGGACACTTACGAGACGGAGGTGCTCACCGACGCCGAGACCCTCACGGTGCCGCAACTGAAGAAGAAGGCCATCACCCTGCGGGAACTCTCCCACCCGGAGACAAGCCGGGCCCGGCACACCACCGCCGTCAAAGACCGCTGTTTCGGGGTGCATCCGGCCCGTGACGGCATGGCGTACCTCGAAATGACCCTGACCAACGATGATGCCAGCGCCATCAACGACCGGGTCGAAGCGATGGCGCGCAGCCTCCGCGTCACCGGTGAGGAGCGCACCCTGCCGCAGCTGCGCTGCGACGTGGCCGTCGACCTGCTGCTGAAGGGCGTCACCGAAACCGGGCTCGGCGCCGGCGTCGTCGGCAACGTGTACGTCACCATCCCCATCCTCACCCTGATGGGCAAAGGCGACGAACCCGCCATGCTCGAAGGATTCGGGCCGATCGACCCCGAGACCGCACGCCGACTCGCCGGCACTGCCACCGGGTTTCACCGCATCCTCATCCACCCCGAGACCGGCGCGATGCTCTCCTTCGGCCGCGACACCTACCGGGTGCCCAAAGCCCTCCGTCGCTACCTGGAGGTGCGCGACGAGACCTGCCGTTTCGTCGGCTGCAACAGAAGCGCCCGGCACTGCGACATGGACCACACCACGGCATGGCAGTTCGGCGGTGAAACCACCTTCAGCAACCTCGCCGCGCTCTGCGGCCGATCGCACAAACTCAAGCACGAAACCGGCTGGGACGTGAGCCAAAACGACCAGGGAACCCTCACCTGGACCAGCCCCGCCGGCAAACACTACGCCACCCACCCCGCCAGCAGAATCCGGCCACCACTCCTACCCCCAGACCTCACCCCACCCCCGGTCAAAAAACCCCGAATCGACCACTGGGCCCAACCCCTCACCTACGCCACCGACACCCCCTTCTAAGAAAGACCGGTCGATTGGCCGCACGGGCACGCACGCTCGACAAGCTGGTCCCGTTGATCGGTCTGAATGATCGCGCATACGTGATGGGAATCGAATGCAACGAGATATCAGCAACGCGACCCCGAATTTCTGAGGGGTATGCCCGGAACTACTTGCATGAATGCATGCCCAAATTCAGGGCGCTGTCTCCAAAAACCATCGAAGCGTACCGGATCTCCGTGGAATGTTTCGTGGACGACCTCATCGAAGAAAAGCTGAAAATAGGACCGACTGGTCGAGGACGCTTCCACCGGACATGGTGGATTTGGCCAATCGTCATAAATTGACGTACTCAACCAGCCTGGAGGACCCTGCCCAGCGCGGGTGCCGTGATACTCGTCACGTGGCCGAGTAGCCCGAATTTCACGAACTTGTCCCGGTCTGGGCGGCGCTTCTCGTGCGCGCTACTACGATCGTGAATGAAGGAAACACGCTCGACGCGGCCGCTCGGAGCGCGTTCGCTTGGCGCGGCGCTGGCTGGACCTACCTTGGATTGGGACGACCCTAGTGACTGATATCTTTTCGAGCCTCGGCTCCGCGCAGAAGCCGGCACCTCCCCGCAAGAGGAACGGCTGGCAGATCGCGCTAATCGCCATCGCCGCGGTCGTGGTCCTCGTGGGCGGCACCGTCGGCCTCTACGCCTGGACGCTCAGCAACACCTTCGACAGCGCGGAGAAGATCGTCGACCCCTTCCCCACGAACTTCGACAAGCGACCGGCTGCGCTCACCGGCGACGCCAGCAAGGCACAGAACATCCTGCTGCTCGGCTCAGATACCCGCGGCAAGAACAACGGCTCACTCGCGGACATGACCGGGCAGCGCTCAGACATGATCATGGTCGCGCACATTCCGGCCGATCGAAAGAACATCTACGTCATGTCGATCGTGCGCGACAGTTGGCTCGATATCCCCGGGCGCGGCAAGGCGAAAATCAACGCGGCGCTCTCCTACGGTGGTGTTCCGCTGGCTATTGAAACCATCGAAGGGGTTCTCGGGGCGCGGATCGACCACGTGGCCATTGTGGACTTCACCGGCTTCAAGGGCATCACGGATGCGCTCGGCGGCGTCGATGTCAACAGCCAGGTGCCCTTCACCAGGGGCGGGCACCAATTCTCCCAGGGTCTTCAGCACGTGAACGGCACCCAGGCCCTCGACTTCGTGCGTGAACGGAAATCCTTCAAAGACGGTGACTTCCAGCGCACGCGGAACCAGCAGGCCTTCATCAAGGCTGTGCTGACGCAAACGCTGAGCGCGGAGACACTGACCGACCCCGGCAAGATTAGCGGCCTCGTCGGTGCGGTGGCGCCCTTCCTCGCCGTCGACGACGGCCTCAACTCTTCCTATTTGGCCGGTCTCGGCCTGGAGTTGCGCGACGTTCGGGTGGGCGACGTCACGTTCTTCACGATGCCAACGCTCGGCACAGGAACCTCGCCCGACGGGCAGTCGATTGTGAACATCGACTGGGAGGAACTCAAGGCCGTGCAAAGGGGCTTCCAGACCGACACCCTCGACGAGTACGAGCCCACGGTACAGACGATCGGTTGAACCCGGTATCCCCGAATATCGAGTCTGTCGAGCTCTCAAGAGCTCGGAGATCGAGGCTGTTGTGCCGGAAAAGACGAATGATCATGGTGTCGGCGACCCTGCAAGGTCGAGGGGCTTACCGCGGGTCAACCCGCGAAAATTCAACCAAGCACCGATCGGTGGCAACGAGATGGTCGCCTTGACATGAGGTCGGCTTGAGAAGCCTGTTGACATGAGAACTGACAAGTGAGCGGATGACGGGAATCGAACCCGCGCTATCAGCTTGGGAAGCTGAAGTTCTACCATTGAACTACATCCGCGCGCCCGACCGTGAGTCAACAACAACCGGAACGGTGCCAGCATATCAAGCTCTCGCCGATAGGCTGGCATCGTGCTGCTCTCGGATCGCGATATCAAGGCCCAACTCGACGCCAAACGAATCGGTCTAGACCCATTCGACCCTGCCATGATTCAGCCGTCGAGCATCGATGTGCGGCTCGACGGCTTCTTTCGGCTCTTCGATAACCATAAATATGCCTATATCGACCCGGCCGAGGACCAGCCGGAGCTCACTCGCCTTATCGAGACGAAGCCAGACGAACCGTTTATCCTGCACCCGGGCGAGTTCGTGCTCGGCGCCACCTACGAAAAGGTGAGCCTGCCCGATGACCTCGCCGCCCGGCTGGAGGGTAAGAGTTCCCTCGGTCGTCTGGGGCTGCTCACTCATTCCACCGCCGGCTTCATCGACCCGGGCTTCACGGGACACGTGACCCTGGAGCTGAGCAACGTAGCAACCCTGCCGATCAAGCTCTGGCCCGGCATGAAGATCGGACAGCTCTGCTTCTTCCAGCTGAGCTCACCCTCCGAGCAGCCCTACGGATCGAGCCAGTACGGCTCCCGCTACCAGGGCCAGCGCGGTCCCACGGCGAGCCGGTCGTTCCAGAACTTCCACAGCACCAAGATGCACGGCGACGAAGACGGCTCCGCCGCCGAATAACGCTTGTCAGGCATCCGTTCGCTGCAGCCGACGCGCTGAGAACGGCGGTCACTCGAGGGGGACGACCAGCACCGGAACGGTCGTGAATTCCAGAACCCGCAGGGTGTGACTTCCGATGAAGGGGATGAGGTGCCCTGGCCGCTCCACGCGTCCCATGACAATCATGATCGCGCCCACGCCGCGGGCTTCCTCGAGAATTTCGGCGGCCACCCGTCCGGACCTCCGGACGCCGGTGACCTCGAGACCAGCTGCGAGGCCGCGAGCGACAACGTGCATCAGCACGGCGTCGGCACCCGCCTGCCGCCGGGTGGTCGGCATCTTGGACGCGGCCAGGTGGCGCTCGATCTCACCGCCCTCGACCACCATGACCGCGTGCAGCCTGGCTCCCAGCCCCGTGGCTTGATCGATGGCCGCCGTGACGGCCGCGAATGCCGCCGGAGAATCGTTCACTGCCACCAGAATCACGTCACTCATGGGGAATCCGTTTCTCCAATGTCCCTCGTCCGCGTCGCGGAGGAGGTCTCAGCCTGGTGCTTAGCGGCCCAGTGCACGCGGAGGTTCTCCTCGAGTTCCTGTTCCTCAAGCTTCTGACGAATCACCCTGAGCTCGTTCTCGAGCCGGGGAATCCAACGGTTCTCGATGGCCCCTTGGCGAGTGCGGGTCGCGGTCAGCTCTCTGGATAGCAGGACGACCGCCCGCTGCGCTGCGGCGTACTGGGCGGCGACGACGATGGCGGATCGGTGTGTCGCCGTAGCCCATGCCAGCGCGGAACTGCCGCCCGCCGGCGTCGCGTCGGGCAGCACGCAGGTTGCGTCTACCGGATACCTGACGCCCATGGCGCCGCCCCACTTCACCTCGACGATGGTTGGGTCGGCGGGCGATGCGTGCTTGAGCAGTTCCTGGCCGTCGAGAGCAACGGTGCGTTGAAGCCATACGGCAGCCTCGTTCGCCTGCTCTTCCCACCGCCGCCGGGTGCTGTCGGCATGCAGCTCCAGACGGTCGAGTTCTTCGGCGATGATGCGCTGTTTGCGATCGAGAAGGGTCGCGCCGTGTCGTGCCGTCAACAGCCGACGTTCGAGGCGGACCTTTCCCGCATGCCCTGTGGCCGTCACGATGGCCCCGGTTGAGCGGGCAGGTACCGCTGCAGCAACTCGGTCGATATCATCGTTAGCTCCGGCACGGGCAGCGCAGCCAATGCTGTCCAGGCTCGACCGAGAGTGTCGTCGAGGGCGCGGATCTCATCGCGTCCCTGGTTGAACAGGTCGTCTTCGACCAGGCCACGGAAAGCGAGGTAGCTGCGGTCCGTTTCGCTTAGCGCTTCAGCACCCACGAGTTCTGCCAATTCGCTGGCCTGTCGGGCGCGCGCGAGCGCGGCCAGCAGCTGCGCCGCCACGTCCAGGTGGTCCTCTCTGGTGCGCCCAGGGCCGGCACCGCTGCGCATCAACCGGGACAGGGACGACAGGGCATCGACGGGCGGGTAGATCCCGCGAGCCTGAGCCTCGGGTGAGAGTACGATCTGGCCTTCCGTAATGTATCCGGTCAGGTCGGGCACCGGATGCGTGATGTCGCCGCCCGGCATCGTCAGCACGGGCACAATCGTCACCGACCCGGGCCTGCCGCGTACCCGGCCGCACCGTTCATACAGGCCTGCAAGGTCGCTATAGAGGTAGCCGGGATAGCCCCGGCGAGCAGGAATCTCCCGGCGGGCGGCGGAAACCTCCCGTACGGCCTCGGCGTAACTCGTCATGTCAGACATGATGACCAGCACATCATCGCCCTCCGTGTAGGCGAGATACTCCGCGATCGTCAACGCGATCCTGGGGGTGAGGATGCGCTCAATGACAGGGTCATCGGCGGCGTTGAGCAACAGCACAAGCTCGCCGGCCGCCGATCGTTCCTCGAGGCGGTCGCGAACATAGGCGATGTCAGCGTGCGTGAGGCCCATCGCGGCGAAGATGACACGGAAGGCCCCGCCACTGGACGTGGCCTGCGCCGCAATCTGCGTGGCCAAGGTGAGATGTGGCAGTCCGGCTACCGAGAAGATGGGCAGTTTCTGACCCCTGACGAGCGTGGTCAGGGCGTCGATGACGGAAACACCGGTCAGCACCGGCTCCGCCGGCGGTTCCCGATACACCGGATTGAGCGGCCAGCCGGTGACGGGCAGGGTCGTCGCCCCGGTCACCGGGGGACCACCGTCCAGGGGGTCCCCGCGGCCATTGCACACACGCCCGAGCCATCCAGTGCTGACCGGGATCTGCAGGGGTCGCCCGGCGAAGCGCACCCGGATTCCTCCGGGTTCCATGCCGTCGGTGCCTTCCAGAACCTGCAGTGTGACGATGTCGTGGTCGACCTCCAACACGAGGCCGTGGCGTTGTGCACCGGAAAGCTCAACCGTGGCGAACTCATCCCAGCCGACGTCGTCGACGTCGCCGAGAACCACCAGGGGGCCACGCAACTCACGCACGTCGCCGTGCGAGAGGCGCCCGTCGCCGGGCCCGCGAACCGGTAACGGTGTCGCCTCCGCCGGGATCGCCGCATCGGTCATGACAGTTCCTCCAGACGTCGCACGATATCGGCCCGAAGCGAGCCAACAGCAGCCGCGTCAGCCGGGCCGGTGTCCTCCCTCGCCCGAAGCACGGGCCGAAGATCCGACTGCTCAATTACCGTCGCGGGGATTCCGCGTTTCACGAGTTGCTGACAAACGTCGACGACATGGAGGACAAGGTCGAGGAGGGCGGCGCCCTTCTCCGCCGAGCAGAATCCATCGTTGGCGCTGAGCGCATTCTGCATCAACACACCGTCCCTCAGCAACCGGCCGCCGAGGAGCACCATGCGCTCATGGGCGGGAAGCGAGTTCGTTCCGATGATCTCGGCCAAGTCACTCAGGCGGTCTGCCTCCGCGAGGAGCGCCGCCGCGCGGGCACGACGCTGGGCCCAGTCGGGGTCACCGTTCGCTGCATGCCAGAGACCGAGGGCCTCCTCGTCCCTCGCGAAGGAGCCGGTCCAGCTGACCGCCGGGTAATGTCTCGAGTAGGCGAGATCTCGGTCCAGCAACCACAACGAACGGATGAATCGCTGCGTGTCAGTCGTGACCGGTTCCGTCATGTCACCGCCGGGCGGGGACACGGCCCCGATCACCGTGACGGATGCGATCTTGCCGCCGAGGGTCGTCACCCGGCCTGCGCGCTCGTAAAAAGCGGCCAACGCCGATGCGAGGTCCGCCGGATACCCCTCCTCGGCCGGAAGGTCACCGTTGCGATTCGCGAACTCCCGAAGGGCTTCCGCCCATCGCGAGGTGGAATCGGCAATCAGCACGACGTCGTAGCCCATGTCACGGTAATACTCGGCGATGCAGATGCCCGTGTAGATGCTGGCCTCACGCGCCATCATCGGCATGTTCGACGTGTTGGCGATGATGACAGTGCGGTCGATCAGTCTGCCGCCGGTGCGTTCGTCCACGAGGTTCGCCAGCCCGTCGAGCACGTCCGCCATTTCGTTGCCGCGTTCACCACAGCCCACGTAGACGATCACGTCTGCGTCGCTCCACTTGGCGATCTGTTGCAGCAGCATGGTCTTACCGGTGCCGAACCCGCCGGGTACGGCAGCGGAGGCCCCGCGGGCGAGCGGGTACATCAGGTCCAGCACGCGCTGGCCGGTGTGCAAAGGAACGGTACCGAGGGGACGGTCTCGGAACGGCCGCGGAGCGCGCACCGGCCAGGACTCGGCGAGTGGGATATCGATCGCGCCCACCCGGGCGACGGCGTCCAGCGCACGCACCGGACCTTTTTCAGCCAGCCAGGTCACGACCCCGGACACTCCCGGCGGCACGAGCACACGGTGTTCCACCGAACCCGATTCAGGCACGGTGCCGAGGACCTGCCCGGGGGTGACGGCGGCGCCGATCGTCACGTCGGGGACGAAACTCCACTCACGGGCGAGTGTGGCGGGATCGTCGGCGGATGCTGCTCTGTCGGGTTCCAGCCAGAGTGGCGCAGAGGACAGCGGTCGCAGCAGCCCGTCGAAGGCGCGGCCGAGCATGCCCGGCCCCAGCAGGCCGGTGAGCGGGCTCCCCGTGGCCTCTGCCGCATCACCGACTTTGAGCCCGCCGGTGTATTCGTAGGCCTGCAGCGTCGCGAGGGCGCCCCGGATGGCGACGGTCTGGGCACTGATGCGATCGGGTCCCACGGCCACGATCTCCAACATGGACAGCCGGTCGAGGCCCTCCACCTGCACCAGCGGGCCACTGACTCGAACGACGGTGCCCGCGGGGCGGGTCATGTCGAGACCCACAAGGGACTGATCTCGGCCGACAGGGAATCCAGGGTGCTGAGAGCCAGCGTCGGGAGGGAGAGATCAAGACGGCGGGATCCACGTTCGGCGATGCCCCCTCCGTCCGAGCTCTCCGTGAGGGTCGCATCCGGCCCCAGCGCGGCCCGCGCGCGTTCGGTCAGCCGGTCCAGAAGATCCGGATACCGCGGATCACTGCGCAAAGCTGTCGCGGATTCGGCGACCTCACGTCGAAGCTCGAGAAACAGATTGTTCTGCTGCGTCAGCACGGTCTCATGGGCTTGTCGGCGAGTGCGCGCTGACCGCAGCGCCGCCTGCGACCGGCCGGCTGATTCACCGGTGGCAGCGGCACCCGCACGTATGCGATCGGCCTCCCCGTGAGCCGCATCGAGGAGCACCTGCGCCTGCGCCTGGGCATCTTCCTGGATTTGCGCGGCCGTCTTCCGCGCCGTGGCGAGCAGCGCTTCCCGCACCGGGGCGAGGGCGGCCTCGGCCTCGGGTTGAAGGGTGGTCATGACGACAGCACCACCGTCAGGGGAGAATGCGGGTCACCGACGGCCGGCCCGATGGCACGCGCGGCGCGCGGGGTGAGGATCACGACGCCGGCATGCCCGATGAGTTGGGCCCAGCTGCGGCGCACATCTTCCTCCGTTTCTGCGACATAAACGCTGGCCCCGGCCAGCCCGAATCCTTCGAGCAGTACGTTCTCGCCGAGCGCGGCAACGAAATCCGACATGATCGCTGCCCGTTTCAGGCTTGACCGATGAGGATGATGGCGATGATCAGCCCGTAGATCGCGATTCCCTCCGCCAGCCCGACGACGACCATTGCCCGTCCGAAGATCTCTGGTCGTTCGCTCATTGCGGCGAGGGCGGCCGAGCCGGTGTAGGCGACAGCGAATGACGCACCGAGCGATGACCCCGCTACGGCAATGGCGGCAGCGATGAGAGCGGAACCACCGCTGCCGGTGGTGGTCGCGGCCGTGGCGGTAGCGGCCGTGACGGTGGCCGCGGTTGCAGGCCCCGCCGTGAGCGCGGCAGCGACGAGAGCCAGGGCGCCGGCCATGATGGCGGCGTTGATGACCACGAGGAGGGTGAGGCCGGACCTGCGCTTGCGTCTCATCAGTACGACGGCACCTATGGTCGCCAGGAGGAACGCAGGTATCGTACCGAGCCAGATGTTCACGAATGATGCCTTTCAGTTTCACGGATGCCGTCACGGATGCCGTCGGCGGAGTCGTCTGCAGGGGTGAGCGACCAGGGGCGAAACGGACGCCCTTCGGCCTGGAAGATACGGGAAAAGAGCTCGTAGTATTCGAGCCGGAGCGCCTGGATTCCTGCCACGAGGGCCTCCAGAGCGAAAGTGAGAGCGTTACCGACCAGGAACAGGAGTATCGCCGCGGCCGCACGCCAGTCCGGGGCCCACAGGGCGGTCGTCCCGGCCCAGACCACCGTGAGGAGCGCCGCGTGGGTAAGCCCGAAGGCGGCCAGTCTCGCAAACGAAACAACATTGGACCCGAGCCTGATCACCGTGTCGACGAGTTCGATAGCGGCCTGGACCGCTCCCGTTGCGCCACCGCCCGCATCCACGAAATACCCCACGAAGATGAAACCGAGTGCTGCGACCGCGAGAACGATCGCGACGGCGATGAGTGCGCCCTGGTCGGCAAGGATTCCCCAGGCGAGCAGTCCGACCGCCAGGAACAGCGTGGAGCCGGCTATGCCGGAACTGGCATACAGGGCGTAGCCCCAGCCTCCCTCCCTGACCCGGTTGATCGTGCCGAGGGCATAGGCGCCAGCGAGCAGGACGGCGCCAAACACGAGCGCCGTCACCAGCAGTGGAATGGGGTTGGCCAGGGGGTCCAGCCACAGTACGGGTATGAGCCCCGTGGGCCCGAAGGCTTCTCCGTAGAGTACGCCGAAGACCATCGACGTCAGTCCGGCACCGGTCACGAACAGCCACGTCTTGCGTAGTTTGGCTAACCGGGTGATCCTGCCGCTGCGGAGCACCAGTCCGGCCGCGAAGAGGATGGCGCCGTGTCCGAGGTCGCCGAACATCATCCCGAACATGACCACGTAGGCCAGCCCGGCCAGCCGCGACGGGTCCACGTCGGCGTAGGGAACGACGCCGTAGGTGTCGACAAGGGTACGCGACACCCGCCCGGAGCCGGTGCCGGTCAGCAGCGTTGGCGGTTGCACGCCCCGCGGGCGAGGTAACGGCACGACGGCGGCGCCCAGCGGAGTGAGCGCCTCGGCGAGTGAGGAGAGTTCCCTGGACGGCGTCCAGCCCACCCACGCCGCGGTGGGTCCGGAGACGATCGCGGCGTCCGAGGCTCGCACGAGTTCCTCCGGTCCGGCCCCGGGTGGGTAGGGAAGATCCAGCTCAACGGCGGCGTTATGGGAGACCGCCGTGAGGACCGCGCTGCGGTGCTCCTCAGGGCCGACGATGGCCACCCGCTTCATCTGCACGGGGCTGAGAGATTCACGCCACGGCATCGAGCACCTCACTCGTTCCGGTGCCGGAGTCCGCGGCGGAGAGCGCGGCACGCACCCGCCAGGCATCCATCGCGAGCACGGCAATGCCGCCCAGCACGATCGTGGGCCCGGGCATCGCACCGCGCAGGAGGCGGAAGCCGTCGGTTTCCACGGTCGCCCGCAGCCTGGCTTCAGATAGCCACAGGTCCTTCGGTCCGTCTGCATCCCGTAATGCGTCGCTCGCTGCCTTCGGCAGGGCCGAGCGCAGCTCGTCGAGGCTGCCGGCCCCCTCCCAGGCCCTGCCCAGAAGGGGATGCGCCACTTCACGGAACCGCGCCGAGGGCACGGACCGGTCGACCAGCAGCATCCGCGCCGCCATCAAACCGCTCGCCGCCTCCGCCCATGGACGGGCGGCTTCCGCGACTGCGGCAAGCCGACCGAGCCAGACGACGGTCAAGATGTCTCGGCGAGCCGTCGTATCGCCGGATCCGGCGTCTCCCCATGGGGAAGTGTGAAGGGCCTCGCCAAGCTCAGCAGCCGATTGCGCGTCCCGTAATCGAGGCCATGACGTCGCCAAAGCGCCCAGGTCGAAGAACTCAGGCGGGGGCTGGGTGTCCTCGAGGCTGCGTGCCAGGGCCACGATGTTGTCGCGCTCGTAACCGCCCGCCGCTGCCCGCGCGAGCCGCGTTCCTGTGCCCGGTATCCATCCCGCGAGAACCCTCAGCTGCCACAGCACCGTCGAACGGATGCCGCGTTCTGCAGCGGCCCGATCCGTGCACCCGGCCAGGCGCTCACCGTACGTTGTGTGCTTGAGCAGGGCGAGGCCATCCTCGAGGCTGCGCTGCGCCGCGATGCGTTGGCTTTCACCGGCGCCGACCCTACGCTGGGCCATCGACCTGGCCCGCACGGAGGCGGCTACCCAATCGGCCTTCACCGCGGAGCCAGCTGTTCACCCAGCATCGCGTCCAGGACGCGCCGCACGGCGACGGGCAAGCGGGCGACCCCCGCGACCTTGAGTGCGGCGGCCTCGGCATCGGCCGCAGCGAGCAGGCCAGCATCCGCTTCGGCAGCGACCTGCAACACGCGTGCCGCCGCACGCGACTCCTCGGCGCCCGTGTCGAGTCTTGCCTGGGCCACGACCGCGTCCGCGCGCTCACGTGCGCGGGCCAGCATACGGTCGGCCTCGTTCGTGGCTTCCTCGACGAGTGCGCTGCATTCCGCCACGTCGGCGGCGAGGGCGGCGAAAACGGGGGCGAGTTCGGCCTCCGGGCCGAGCTCGTCTGAGGCTGGGACGCCCGCCGGGCCCGCCCCTCCCGGCGCGCCGACAGGGCGGAACCGGTCCAGAAAATTCTGTCTTGGCATTGATCTCCTCGGAGTCGAGGGCGCTCTGTTCTTGGAGTGTAGACCCAACGCACTGCGGCACAACAGGTTGGTGCCGTCATGCCTCCCTTGATCCTTCGCCCTGATCGTCTAGTTAATACGCAGGTAACGTTCACGCGGTAAAATCAACTCATGACCGCCACTCCCACGCCCCGATTCAGCGAGGCACTCGTCGCGTCTGAAGCGACCCAGAAGTACCCGGAACGCATGAAACGTTTCGGGCGTCTCGTGGGTTCGTGGGCCGTCACGGGCACCCGGCTGAACGAGGCGACCGGCGAGTGGTCAGAACGCAGCTTCGTGTGGCAGATGGAATTCATTCTCGATGGCCGTGCGGTTCAGGACATCGAAATCGAGACTCGTCTGTCGCACCCGACCGGGGACGAGACCGTCGCCACCGCCATCCGGGTCTATGACCCTCTCGCCGGCGCCTGGCGTGTGAGCTACTTCTCGCCCCTGACGGGGGAGTATTGCCATCTCGTGGCCACACCGTATCGCTACGGAATCCGCCAGGATGGCACCCGCACCGACGGCAAACCGATCCGATGGAACTTCACGTCCATCACCGCAACGTCGTATCGGTGGGAGGGGTGGGTGTCCTCCGATGAGGGCGTGACCTGGCTGCTCATCGAGCACAACGAGGCCACCCGCATCCACTGACCGGTTGGGCCAGTCCTCGACGCGTCAGCGAGCGAAGGCGGGCTCGGCGGATACTCAGATTCCGCCCGTCGGGCGCCGCTCAGCTCGGCGGTCGTGGCTCCGGTGCACGGCTCGCCGGCCTCAGCCGATCTGCTCCTGGTGAGCTTTCACGGGCAGCAACAGCAGCAGGCCGAGCAGCAGCACGAGCATGATCCCGAGAATTCCCCAGTACGTCTGGCCAGAAATCGTCACCGTGAGCGCGAACGCGAGCGGGGCCAGAAAACTCACGGCGCGGCCCGTGGTGGCATACAAACCGAACACCTCACCTTCCCGGCCCGGTGGAATGAGCCGAGCCAGGAACGTGCGGCTTGCCGACTGCGCCGGACCCACAAACAGCGTGAGCGCGAGTCCGGCCGTCCAGAACACGATTTGGCCGCCGTCGTGCAGAAAGAACAGCACGAGCCCGCTCACGAGCAGGCCCACGAGCGCGGTGACGATCACCGGTTTCGCGCCGAGCCGGTCGTCGAGGGCGCCCACGCTCATCGTGGCCACGCCCGCCACTACGTTCGCGGCAATGGCGAAGATGATCACCTCACCGGCCGAGAATCCGAAGACGGACGCGGCGAGCACGCCCCCGAAGGTGAAGACCCCCGCGAGCCCATCGCGAAAAACCGCACTGGCCAGCAGAAAGTAGACCGTGGGCCGGCT
This sequence comes from Cryobacterium psychrophilum, assembly GCF_004365915.1. Lineage (NCBI taxonomy): Bacteria > Bacillati > Actinomycetota > Actinomycetes > Micrococcales > Microbacteriaceae > Cryobacterium > Cryobacterium psychrophilum. The sequence continues at coordinate 1,940,891 of NZ_SODI01000001.1, read as the reverse complement.
GGTTCTCCAGAGCCGGGCAATATCGTGGCCGAGTACGGCATAGGAGCGGAAGAAGCCCACCCGCTCCCGCCGTACGGCCGTCGGCGCACGGTACTCCGGCACACGCAGGAGAACCGGCAGCGCGAACAGCCCGAACCAGGCGGCCGAGATGAGCATCGACACCCGAACGGCGAGGCCGTTCTCGCTCGTAACCCCGAAGAGACCGGTCTCGGGCTGGATGAAACCGAAGTACACGATAAGAAGCAGCACAATGCCGCCGAGATAGCCCATGCCCCATCCGAAACCGCTCACCTTGCCGATGGTGCGTGGTGTTGACACCTGCGCAAGCATGGCGTTGTAGTTCACGCCGGCGAACTCGAAGAAAACATTGCCGGCGGCCACGAGGAACAAGCCCCGGAGGAGGAAACTCGGACTGGCCTCGACGAAGAACATGCAGGCGGTTATCGCCACGACCACGAAGGTATTGACTCCGAGCCAGAACTTGCGCCGACCCGACGTGTCGGAACGCTGCCCGGTGATGGGCGCGAGCACAGCGATCAGAAACCCGGCGATCGCGAGGGCCCAGCCGAGCTGCGCCGAAATCACGTCCTTGTCGCCGAAAGAGGAACCCGTGATGTAGACGGTGAACACGAAGGTCGTGACGACCGCATTGAATGCCGCGGATCCCCAGTCCCAGAAAGCCCACGCTACAACGTGCCCGCGCGCGGGTCGCAGGGGAACGTCGCGGTCGGCACTGACAACGGGCTCGGTCATGCGATCAGGCTACTGCGTGGGGCGCCCGACAGCCGCACAGTTCCACGATGAGTTCAGCCAATACCTCGGCGTCGCACAGGGACCCGCCGCGGCCCGAGAGCAGAGCGGACGCAACCATGCACGTCATCGGCACCCTCGGCTCTAATGCGTTGTGGCTGGGCGTTGCGTTCCTGGCTGCCGCCATCGCAATTATTGCGGGAGCGGTGGGGATGCCACACGCAAACCATTCGAGATCGCTCCCGTCGCCGAGGAGCTGGCACGATCGACGAAATCCGCGACCCGCTAATCGCGGCCGTAGTCTGCGCTGGCAGAACGGGCCCGCACGACGTTAGCTTCTGCGACACGTCTACACGTCTACACGTCTACACGTCTACACGTCTACACGTCGGCAGGTCGGCAGGTCGGCAGGTCGTCAACGATCGCCTCGCCGGTCGCGGCTGGCCCTCTTCGCGAAACCATCGGACAGTAGCCTGCGGGCCGTGGACGAGGGATGAGCCGCCCACCATGCCCTCAGTGCGGAATGTCCGTGCCAGGCGAGGATCCCTACCGCGAAGGAGGCGAGGGTGGGAAGGAGGGGGAAATCATCCTCGAGCAGGGGGTAAACCTGCCAAGGGACGAGGTGCACGTACAACGATGCCGAGGCCACGATGCCGAGCGCCGGCACCACAATCCGCGGCAGCGGAACCGCCGGAATCCATAGGAGAAGCAATAGTCCCGCGTTCGCGATCGCCTCGCGGGCCGGGTCGCCGAAGAACCCAGGGACGGTGAGCACGACGACCACCGAGGTCAGCAGCCGCCGCTTGACGTCCGTGGAGCGCGCGATGAGCCAGCCGAGAGCGATGAGCCAAAGCACGATGGGCAGCGAGTACCGTTCGGTCGGCCCTGCCTCGACGCCCCCGGTCAGGAGCAGGCGCAGCAGAAGCGCGCCCGCGACGAAGCAGCCCGCGACGATAACGGGGTATCGACGCTCGAGTCGGTCGATAAGAGGAACGCAGAAGACGAGCGCCAGGCCGAGGATCGTCCACACGACGGCTTCCAGGAACCAATACTGCCACTGCACCGTCCAGCGATCGCCGCCGCCCAGCAGGTTGTGCAGCATGAAGACCGTCGCGGGTTCGTGCATCCCGCTGATCAGGGCGACACCGCCGATCCACAGGACGGCCGGGACGAAGATCTGGACGGCACTGCGCAACAGCCTCCTGACCCGCCTCTGCCGAGGTACATCGGCGAACTGGAAGCGGGCAAGGTTGAAGCCCACGATTCCGAGCAGCAGGTGGGCGCCGCCTTGCACATGGAAGAGATTGGCGTGCGTCCCTGTGATTAGGACGATCGCGATTGCCCGGAGCATGCCGGATGTCTCCATGCGCGCCAGCGTGCGTCGGGGTCGCGCCCCGGCCGGTGCAGTTCGGTGGCTGGCCAACTCCTGTGCCGATTTCGCCGGCCAGTCCCTGGGCAGTGTGCCGAGCATCTGCTCGAGCCGCACCGAGACCTCGACGTAACTCAGCGAGTCTCCGTGCAGCGCGACGAAACTGTCGTCGGTGACCGCGTCCGGTCGGTCGAGGAGTGCCGAGTAGAGGGCCCGGATATTTTCCGCCGTCACGGTCCCTGCGGGGTCCTCAAGGCTTTCGTTTCGTCCGGGGGACGCCGCCTCCTGAAGTAGGGTCGCTGTATCCGGCTTGCCGCTGGACGTGAGGGGGAACTCGTCGATGAGGTGTGCACGGATGGTGTGACTGGGCAGGCCGAGTGCGTTCGCGGCAATCGGCGGGACAAGCCCGAGGGCCCACCGATGGCGCACGAACACCACAAGGTGCTCCTCGAGGTTGACCACCCTGGCTTCGACCCCGTCGTCGGCGAGGAGCAGCTCGACCCGGTCGAGGTCGATCCGCAGGCCGTAGATCTTGACGAAGCGGCTGGTCCGCCCGACGATCTCGAAGAGTCCGTCGTCGTGCTGACGGGCCAGATCGCCGGTGCGCAGCTCCTCCGCGGTGTGTCCAGCGGCGAGTTCCGTCGGGCTCTCCGCATACCCCATCATCACGTTCGGCCCGGTGTAGACGAGGTCGCCGATCGAGTCCTCGCCGGCGTCGTCGATGCGGAACTGTCCGCCGGGTATCGGAATGCCGATGGATTCGGGCTTTGCCTCCGCTAGCTCAGGTTGCAGGTAGGCCTTCCGCGTGGTCGCCTCTGTCTGGCCGTACATGACGACGAAGTCGAAGCCGCGTTGCTGGCCCAGCCGGGCGTAACCGCGCACCCGGTCGGGGGCGAGCCGTCCGCCGGCCTGCGTGATGTAGCGCAGGCTCGTCTGTTCGCGCCGATCGAAGTCGGTGGAATCGAGCAGGTCAAAGGTGTATGGAACGCCGGCGAAGGAGGTGGCCCCTGCCGCTTCGAACTCGTTCCAGAATTCAGGTTCGACCACCGAACGCTCGGTGAGCAGAAGGCTCGCGCCGTATATCAGGTGGCTGTTCACGACTGAAAGCCCGTAGCAGTAGTGCATCGGCAGCGTAGGGGCCGCCCTGTCCTGCGGTGTCAGGGCAAGATACTCGGCGATGCTTACCGCGTTGCTGCGCACATTCTCGCGTGACAGTCGAACCAGCTTCGGCGATCCGGTCGAGCCCGAAGTACTGAGCAACAGTGCGAGCTCAGGATGCAACATGTGTCGGCTTCCCTCGCGTCGCTCGTCCAGGCGCCACTCGTCGCCTGCGCGAGCCAGAACCACGTCGGGATCGTAACGCTCCACGAGCCCGATCCTGTTGCGCTCCTGGCTCGGCTCGTCCCCGTCGCCAGCGACGAGCAGCACCGGATGCCCAGCCGACAGCGCGGCAAGATAGGTCACCAGGGGATCCACAGCGTTCGCGCACGACACCATGACGAGTCGGCGGATGCCTCCTGGTGTGTCCCGCCGGTGCCGGACCCGTTCGTCCAGCTCGGCGTAGGTCAGGGTCCCATCCGCGGTCACAAGGGCGGTCGCGGACGGCACCCCCCCCCGAGGAGCTGCAGGGTCTCGAAACCGATCGCCGGGTTGCGCTGCGCGTTTCTCACAGGCTTCACCGCGGATATCTTGGCAGGAGGGGATGCATTCTTTAGTGTGTTGGTTCGCACGGCAGTCTCAGGTTGGAAGTCTTGCTACTCGATTTAGTGAGGCAAGCCTCTCCTTAGTACGTAGGTGCCGTCGAACGCGGCTCGGAAACTCGTGCTCCACCTACCGAGCAGCACGGCGGCCTACGGCCCCCGCCAGAAACCTCAGGTCAACCGCAGGCGAGCCGGCACAACCAAAGCCGAACGGTCGTGAGGCTACGGGCCGGTCATGAAGACGACGTCGACCCAGTAGTTGCTGTTGTTGTAGGTGGATGTGGGGTAGCCCGTTGTTGTTCCGTAGCGGTAGACGCCGTTGCCGCCGTCGGTGCCGTTGGCTAGTCCCTGCAGGGGGGCGTTGGTGGTGGCGGTGGCGAAGTAGTTGCCGTTGGCGGAGTAGCGGCCGTTGGGGGCGAAGTAGGAGACGATATAGGTGGTGTTGGCGTTGATATTCACGGGTGTGGAGAGGGTGGCCTGTTGCCAGCCGGAGGCGGTTTCACCGGTGAAGGTGACCGAGGCGAGCAGGGTGCCGGTCGATGACCAGAGGTGCCCGGTGTGGGTGCCGGTGTTCTGGCTTCCCTTGTAGAAGCGGATGCCGGTCACCGTTCCGGCCACGTCGGATCGGAACTTCATCCCCAGTTCCACGGCCGACGTGTCGTTCGCGCTGACGGTCGCCGGAACGCTGGTGGGGCTGAAGACGCTGCACGGGCAGGCGCCGACCGCCGCGGTGGTGAAGGTCCAGGTCTTCGGGGCGGTCATGGTCTGGCCGGTGGAGTTGGTGGCGCCGCTGACCGTGGCGGTGTAGCTCGTGCTGTTGGCCAGGGCGCTGGCCGGCGTGAAGGTCATCGTGTTGGTGGTGGTGCTAAAGGTGGTCGACCCGGTGACGGCGACGCCCGCGGCGTCTTTCAGCGTGAACGTGATCGACGACGAGGTCACCGCCTGGTCGAAGGTTGCCGATGGGGCTGCGCTGACTGCCACGCCGGTGGCCCCGGCGACGGGGGTGGTCGCGGTGACTGTGGGGGCCGCCGGGGCCGCCACGGTCTGGAAGGTCCAGGTCTTCGGGGCGGTCATGGTTTGGCCGGTGGAGTTTGTGGCGCCGCTGACGGTGGCCGTGTAGCTCCTGCTGTACGCCAGAGTGCCAGCCGGGGCGAAGGTGGCCGTGTTGTTTATGGTGTTGTAGCTGGTCGTTCCGGTGACGGCGACGCCCGCGGCGTCTTTGAGGGTGAAGGTGATTGAGGAGGCGGTCACCGCTTGGTCGAATGTTGCCGATGGGGCTGCGCTGACTGCCACGCCGGTGGCCCCGGCGACGGGGGTGGTCGCGGTGATTGTGGGGGCCGCCGGGGCGGCCACGGTCTGGAAGGTCCAGGTCTTGGGTGCGGTCATGGTTTGGCCGGTGGAGTTTGTGGCGCCGCTGACGGTGGCGGTGTAACTCGTTCCTTCGGCGAGGGCCGAGGCGGGGGTGAAGGTGGACTTGTTGGTGCTGCTGCTGTAGCCGGCCGTTCCGCTGACGGTGGCGCCCGCGGCGTTTTTCAGGGTGAACGTGATCGAGGAGCCGGTCACCGCCTGGTCGAAGGTTGCCGACGGGGCTGCGTTCACTGCCACGCCGGTGGCCCCGGCGACGGGGGTGGTCGTGGTGACCACGGGGGCGGCGCTGGTTTTCATGAAGACGACGTCGACCCAGTAGTTGCTGTTGTTGTAGGTGGATGTGGGGTAGCCCGTTGTTGTTCCGTAGCGGTAGACGCCGTTGCCGCCGTCGGTGCCGTTGGCTAGTCCCTGCAGGGGGGCGTTGGTGGTGGCGGTGGCGAAGTAGTTGCCGTTGGCGGAGTAGCGGCCGTTGGGGGCGAAGTAGGAGACGATATAGGTGGTGTTGGCGTTGATATTCACGGGTGTGGAGAGGGTGGCCTGTTGCCAGCCGGAGGCGGTTTCACCGGTGAAGGTGACCGAGGCGAGCAGGGTGCCGGTCGATGACCAGAGGTGCCCGGTGTGGGTGCCGGTGTTCTGGCTTCCCTTGTAGAAGCGGATGCCGGTCACCGTTCCGGCCACGTCGGATCGGAACTTCATCCCCAGTTCCACGGCCGACGTGTCGTTCGCGCTGACGGTCGCCGGAACGCTGGTGGGGCTGAAGACGCTGCACGGGCAGGCGCCGACCGCCGCGGTGGTGAAGGTCCAGGTCTTCGGGGCGGTCATGGTCTGGCCGGTGGAGTTGGTGGCGCCGCTGACCGTGGCGGTGTAGCTCGTGCTGTTGGCCAGGGCGCTGGCCGGCGTGAAGGTCATCGTGTTGGTGGTGGTGCTAAAGGTGGTCGACCCGGTGACGGCGACGCCCGCGGCGTCTTTCAGCGTGAACGTGATCGACGACGAGGTCACCGCCTGGTCGAAGGTGGCCCTGACCGGGGCGCTGACGGCCACACCGACCTCACTAGCCGCCGGGCTCGTTGAGGTGACCGTAGGCACGGTCGGGGGCGCCGCAGTGGTAAAGGTCCAGGTCTTCGGGGTGGTCATGGTCTGACCGGCGGAGTTTGTGGCGCCGGTGACGGAGGCCGTGTAGGTCGTGCTTTTGGCGAGGGCGGCGGTGGGGGTGAAGGTGGCTGTGCTGGTGGTGCTGCCGTAGCCGGTTGTTCCGGCGACGGTGGCGCCCGCGGCGTCTGTGAGGGTGAAGGTTATCGACGCCGGGGTGACGGTCTGGTCGAACGTTGCCGACGGGGCGGCGCCGACGGCCACGCCGGTGGCGCCGGCGGCGGGAGTCGTCGACGTGACGCTGGGGACGGTGGCGGTTGCAGGCGAGTAGATGACGTCGACCCAGTAGTTCTCTCCGTTGAAGCTGTTCGAGGGGAAGGAACTCGCGCTGGAGTAGTTGTACAGGCCATTCCCCTGCGCTGGCGTGCTGCGGGGCGCACGCAACGGGGCGCTGTCGAGCGACCCGTTCCCGGCCGGCATCGGGGATGGAGGCGGGTACATGTATCCGGAGGACTGCGCGTAGCGCCCCTGAGGCGCGAAGTAGGACACGACGTAGCTCGTATTCGCCGCAATGGTCACCGGGGTGGAGAAGGTGACCGCCTGCCAACCGGTCGCGGTCTCATTCGAAAAATTCGCCGTCGCCAGACGCTGACCGGCGGAGGACCACAGGCTCCCCGAATGCGTGCCCAAGTTATTCGCGGACTTGTAAAAACGCACCCCGGTCACGGTCCCGGGTGTGTCCGACGTGAACCTCAGCCCCAGCTCCACGCTGCCCGCATCGCCCGAATCCGCAACATCAGGGATCACGTTGGTTCCGAAGATCGAGCAGGGACAGGTGATGTTCACCGTGGCTCCGGCACCGGGTGTCTCCAGGTTGCCGCTATCGTCGACGGCCCGGGTTTTGACGTTCGATGCGGGGCTGCCGTGCGCGATCCAGGTGAACGTCCAGTTGCTTTTTCCCGTGGCCGGTCGCCAGCTCGCGCCCGCGTCGGTGGAGACTTCGATGCCCGCGACGACCCCGCCCGAGTCGGATGCCGTGCCGGCGATCGTGATCTTCGCCCCGTCGGCCAGAGTCTGGCCACCCAGGCCTGACGTGATCACGGAGGTGGGCGCCGTCGTGTCCGTCGATTTCGTGGCGGCCACCAGGCCCGCCATCAGGGTGGCCGGCTGGGCGCCCATGTCCGCGAACAGGTTCACGGTGGCTTGCTGCATGTTGCGGTCGGGCGCCCCGCGGCTCGGATAGCTGTCGAGGCCGTACGACCATTGGATTGTGCCGGCTCCGAAGACCAGCGCACCGCTTGGCGCGCGGTATATGGTGAGGTTGTGTGTGACCGTGGCCGGAGCGATGGTGGACCCGTAGTCAGTGAAGACCTCGGGCGCGGCGACCGTGGTTGACGATAGGCGGAAGGAACCTGCGGGGCGGAATCCGTTGTCGGAGTCGGCGTCCCATTCGTAGCCGAGCGTGCTCAGGCCTGCGCCGAGGGTGAGCGACTGGTTTCCGGTCAACGCCGCCGCGGCAGTGTTGCGCCACAGCCTCATCGGGGCATATTCGGCAGGGACCTTAATGTCGGCGGACCCGGCGTTGACCAGAAAGAACTGGCCGGTGAGCGCATTCTCAGGATTTCCACCCCCGCCGGAGGTGCCATATCGCGGGTCGCGCCACGTTCCCGTCCATTCCACGGGGTCGGTCGGGGCGTTGAAGTGTGTGTCTTTATAGGACACCATCGTGCGGCCCGGCGTGGACGATCCGTCGGAGCTGGACTCCCACCGGGTCTTCCAGAAGATCTCGTTTCCGCTGAAAAAGGCGAGATTGACCCCGGCATCCCGCGCGGCTTCGACGTTGGCGCGCTGCGAAGCATCCCAGTACTCGTCGTGGCCGACGGACATGAAGACCTTGTGGTTGAGCAGGAGAGAACCGCGAGTGGAGGTATCCACCCCGGCCTGGTACGTCACGTCGTAGCCGTTGGCCTCCATAAACTTGATCATGGGCATTTCAGCGTCCATCAGCCAGTTGGGCCCCTGCGCGGTGGGGTTGAACGGACGGTTGTAGGAAACCGCGAAGGCGGCCTTATACGTCTGCGGATTACCGGGGGGACAGGCGACCGTGCACCGGTAGAGACTGTTGCCCCCATAGCTGTTGTAGGCCTGCCAGGTCGTGTCCGAGGTCTGGAAGACGATGCTGCTCCTGCTCGCATCGTCGCGCACGACGAAGGGGATCAGGCTGCTGCCGCCGGTGTCGTTGCGGATCAAATGCGCGATGTACACGCCGGACACGGCGTCGGCGGGCACGTTCCAGAGTGCCGACTGGGCCCAGTTTCCGCAGTCGATAAGGCCCGTGGCGGAAAAGGTGAGGCAGGCCGGCTGGGTCTGCGGCAGCGAGGCGGTGGGGAGAAGCCCGACCGCTACCTTGCGTGCGCCGTTGCCCTGGTAGTACCCGAGCCGGAGGATGTCGATGCGGTACGACGAGGCCGTGCTCTTGATCTTGAACCGAACCGGCGAGCCCGCCGTGACGCTCATCGACGTCGCAAAGCCCTGCAGGCTGGGGTCGCCGGTGCCGGAGACTTCCCAGTCGCTGGTGGGCGTTCCCGGCAGTGTGTTCTCGCAGGCGACGGCGCTCGTGACCGGCGCCGCACAGGGATGCGTCGCGGCAACGGCGGCGTCGACCGTGAGAACGCTCATCCCGGCGGTCAGGACCGACGCCAGGACGGCAGGGACCACCAACCACAGGGCAAGGTTCCGGAGAAAGGGCTTGCGGGCCGGGGTCATGTTCTTCTCCACCTCGTCGACGAATGAACTAACGAGCAACCGATCGGCGCGACAACTGGAGCGGCGCGACAACTGGAGCGGCGCTGTTCCCGACAAACAATAGCCCTCTACGACGCCCGTGGGGAGAGCCCACTATGGGCGGTAGACAACATCGGCGCGCGATTCCCCATGCAAAGTTGAGTCGCTCCCACTCAACTCTCAGTCACGAAATTTGACAGCGAGTTTTCCATGCTGGAATACTTGAGTCAATGAGACTCAAGTCTTAAAAGCTTGACTCCGAACACTCTGAAGGAGAACAACCCACATGGCACGTGCAGTAGGCATCGACCTCGGAACCACTAACTCTGTGGTGGCCGTACTTGAGGGTGGAGAACCCACCGTCATCGCCAACGCCGAAGGCTTGCGCACCACCCCCTCGGTGGTCGCATTCACCAAGGACGGCGAAGTTCTTGTTGGCGAAACCGCCAAGCGTCAGAACGTCACAAACGTCGACCGAACCATCTCTTCCGTGAAGCGCCACATGGGCACCGACTGGAGCGTCGGTATTGACGACAAGAAGTACACGCCGCAGGAGATCTCCTCGCGTATCCTCGCCAAGCTCAAGCGCGACGCTGAGCAGTACCTCGGAGAAAAGGTCAGCGACGCCGTCGTCACCGTTCCCGCGTACTTCAACGACGCCGAGCGCCAGGCCACGAAGGAAGCCGGCGAGATCGCCGGGCTCAACGTGCTCCGCATCATCAACGAGCCCACCGCAGCCGCCCTGGCCTACGGCCTCGACAAGGGCAAGGAAGACGAGCTCATCCTGGTCTTCGACCTCGGAGGCGGAACGTTCGACGTGTCGCTACTTGAGGTGGGCAAGGACGACGACTTCTCCACGATCCAGGTTCGCTCGACCGCCGGCGACAACCGCCTCGGTGGAGACGACTGGGACCAGCGCATCGTTGATCACCTGATCAAGAAGTTCAAGGAGACCACGGGCGTCGACGTCTCCGGCGACAAGATCGCGAAGCAGCGCCTGAAAGAAGCCGCAGAGCAGGCCAAGAAGGAACTGTCGTCGAGCATGTCGACGAGCATCCAACTTCCGTACCTGTCGCTGACCGAGAACGGCCCGGCCAACCTCGACGAGACGCTCACCCGCGCCCAGTTCGAGAAGATGACCTCAGACCTGCTCGACCGCACGAAGAAGCCCTTCCAGGACGTCATCCGCGAGGCCGGCGTCAAGGTGGCCGACATCGCACACGTCGTTCTCGTTGGTGGATCCACCCGCATGCCCGCCGTGTACGAGCTCGTCAAGGCCGAGACCGGCGGCCAGGACCCGAACAAGGGCGTCAACCCGGACGAGGTCGTCGCCGTCGGCGCCGCACTGCAGGCCGGCGTTCTGAAGGGTGAGCGCAAGGATGTTCTGCTCATCGACGTCACCCCGCTGAGCCTCGGCATCGAGACCAAGGGCGGCATCATGACGCGCCTCATCGAGCGCAACACGGCCATCCCGACCAAGCGCAGTGAGACCTTCACCACGGCCGACGAGAACCAGCCGTCCGTGGCGATTCAGGTCTTCCAGGGCGAGCGCGAGTTCACCCGCGACAACAAGAACCTGGGCACCTTTGAGCTCACCGGGATTGCACCGGCGCCCCGCGGGATCCCGCAGGTCGAGGTCACCTTCGACATCGACGCCAACGGCATCGTGCACGTGTCCGCCACGGACAAGGGCACCGGAACCGAGCAGTCGATGACCATCACGGGTGGATCGTCACTCGCGAAGGAAGACATCGACCGCATGGTGCGCGAAGGCGAAGAGCACGCAGAAGAAGACAAGCGTCGCCGCGGCGAGGCCGAGACCCGCAACACGGCCGAGCAGCTCGCCTACTCGACCGAGAAGCTGATCAAGGACAACGACGACAAGCTGCCCGAAGACGTCAAGTCCGAGGTTCAGGCCGACGTTGATGCCCTCAAGTCGGCTCTGGCCGGCGACGACGAAGCGGCCGTGAAGACCGCATTCGACAAGCTCAACGAGAGTCAGGGCAAGCTCGGCGAGGCCATCTACGCGGCCAGCCAGGCGGATGCCGCAGCAGGAGATGGCGAGGCAGGTGCTGAAGAAGCTCCGGCCGACGCGAACTCGGACGAAGACGTTGTCGACGCCGAGGTTGTCGACGACGACGAAGACGAGACAAAGAAGTAGAACGAGCTATGGCAGACAAGAAGAACCCGGGCAAGAAGCGCCGGGACGACGAGTCTTCCGCTGACGGGGCACCCACGCAGGGTGCCCCAGGGGCGGGCGACCAGACGTCCGGTTCCTCCGCATCCGCCGACGCGGCCGCTTCGGCGACCGAGGCGGCAGAGTCGACCGCTGCCCAGGCTGAGGCCGACTCTGCGGCCTCGGCCGACGGCATCGAGGAAGACGAGCTGACCGTGCAGGACATCCTCGACGCTGCAGAGCGCGAGGCTGCTGAACCGAGCAGTGAGCACCTCGCCGACCTCAAGCGGGTCACCGCCGAGTACGCGAATTACCGTCGACGCACCGAAGCCAACCGTGAGGTGGAGAAGGAACGCGTCACCGGCGACATCGTGAAGCTGTTGATCCCGATTCTCGACGACCTGTACCGTGCCGAAAAGCACGGTGACCTTGAGGGTGACACGGCGTTCGCCACGATCGCGGGCAAACTGCGCTCAAGCGTGGAGCGTCTGGGACTGACCTCATTCGGAACCGTCGGGGACCCCTTCGACCCCACCATGCACGAGGCGATTTTCCAGCAGCCGTCCGCAGACGTCGACACGGAAACCGTCGGCGACGTGGCGGAAACGGGCTACTACCTCGGCTCGACACTGTTGCGCGCGGCCAAGGTCGTCGTTCAGGTACCGAGCGATGGCTAGCCAGGACTGGTTCGACAAGGACTTCTATAAGGTTCTGGGTGTCTCGAAAGATGTCACCCCGGCCGAAATGAAGAAGGCGTATCGCAAACTCGCTCGCAAGTACCACCCGGACTCCAATCCGGGGAACTCCGCCACCGAGGCGAAGTTCAAGGAACTGAGCGAGGCCAACTCGGTGCTGTCCGATCCTGAGCAGCGCAAGGAGTACGACGCCGTTCGGGCCATGGGCAGCGGGGCGCGGTTCGCCGCGCCCGGCGGCCGTGGCCAGGCGGGTGGCTTTGAAGATGCCTTCGGAGGCATGTTTGGCGGCGGAGGTCGCCAGCAGAGCTACACCTTTGAGCAAGGCGGGTTCGACGACTTCCTCGGCGGCAGGTTTGGCCGGGGCGGCCAGGGCGGCGGCGGATTCGGCAACCCCACGGGTGGTTTTCGAGGCTCAGGTGCGCCGACTCGCGGTCATGACCTGGTGGCAACAACCACCATCGACTTCATCACGGCGACGCAGGGTGACCAGATCAGCCTGCAAACGCATGATGGTCGGCCGATCAAGGTCAAGATTCCCGCCGGCGTTGCCGACGGGCAGAAAATTCGCCTGCGCGGCAAGGGCCAGCCGAGCCCCGACGGTGGAGAGTCCGGCGACATCGTGCTCACCATCACCGTGCGCAAGCACCCCGTTTTCGAGCGTGAAGGCCTGAACCTGCGCGTGCACGTTCCCGTCACCTTCGTGGAGGCGACCCTCGGCGCAACAATCGAGGTGCCTACCCTCGGGGGAACACCGGTGAAACTGCGTGTGGCACCCGGAACGCCCAGCGGCCGCGTGCTGCGGGTCAAGGGCAGAGGTGTCGTCACGACCAAGGGCACCGGCGACTTGCTCGCCGAGGTACAGGTGGCCGTTCCGTCGCACCTGTCCAAGGACGCCGAGGACAAGCTCAAAGCCTTCGCAGAGGCGCTGCCCCAGGAGAACCCTCGCGATGAAGTGATCGCTCGGGCCAAGGGCTAGTCATGGATGAGAACACCCCGGTCTTCGTGATTTCGACGGCGGCGGAGCTTGCGGGCATGCACCCGCAGACTCTGCGCCAATACGATCGCATGGGCCTCGTCTGTCCCGAGCGCACCGCCGGAAAGTCCCGTCGTTACTCGATGCGGGACGTCGTCAAACTGCGGGAGATCGCGGAACTCGGCGTTCAGGGGGTGAGCTTGGAGGGTATCCGTCGTATCCTCGAATTAGAGGATCACGTGCGTCGCCTCGAATCTCGCCTACGAGATTTGGAATCGACACTCGCCGACGAGCTTCTGAACCGACCGGGCCGCCGCGTTTTCGCGGCTGGCTCGGCCGGGGACGTCATCTCCATGAAGGCGGGCACCCGCACGAGGCGTGCCAACCAGGTCGTCATTTGGCGGCCTCGAGACCACGGCTGAACCACCATGCAGTTGAACTATCCAGCAGCATGAACCATGCAGTTGAATCACCCATGAAGTACGCAGTTTTAGCTTTCTAGATCAGCGTCACCACGTAACCGCAGTTAGCAGGGGGAACGATGTCCGAATCGGGCACACGCAAGCAGGCGCACTCCGCGTCACCAACCGATTTCGACTTCGATCGACTGAGCCGCAAACCGGATGTCGAAGCCGACAACCTCTTCGCGGTCGACGCGAGTGACCGGCTCATCCTCGACGAAGCGGCCGGCGCACTCGCCGGCGCCGGCAGCGGAAACGTTGTCGTTCTCGAGGACCGCTACGGCGCCCTCACCCTGGGAGCCGCTGCCCTGCACGGCGCCCGCAAGCTTCGCGTCTACCAGGACGCCCTGTCGGGCGAGCATGCCCTTGAGCGCAACGCCTCCACCTTCGGTCTCGACGACTCCTACCGCTCGCTCCCACTCGGTGAAGAACTCCTGGCCGGCGCGCGCGTCGTGCTGCTGCAGATTCCCCGCAGCCTCGGCGAACTTGACGAGATCGCCGGCGCCATTGCCCGCTACGCCGCGCCCGACGTCCTCGTCTTCGCTGGTGGCCGGATCAAGCACATGTCGGTGAGCATGAATGAGGTGCTGCGCCGCCACTTCGGCGCCCTCAACGTGACGCCGGCGCGCCAGAAGTCGCGGGTGCTCATTGCAACGTCACCGATCGCAACCGGCGCATCCGACTGGCCGCACTCCGAAACGCACGACGACCTCGGCCTCACCGTGCGTGCACATGGCGCAGCGTTCGCCGGCACGAGCGTCGACATTGGCACCCGGGCACTGCTCGACGTGCTCGATCGGATGAAGCCGGATGCCGAATCCGCGATCGACCTCGGCTGCGGCACCGGTGTACTCGCCGCCGCCCTCGCCCTGCAACGTCCGCGACTGCGCGTGATCGCGAGTGACCAGTCGTCCGCGGCCGTGGCATCCGCTCGCGCCACCATGGACGCCAACGCTCTCGCCGAGCGCGTCACCGTGGTACGCGACGACGCCCTCAGCAGCCGCGCGGAGGACTCCGCGGAGCTCATTCTGATCAACCCGCCGTTCCACATCGGGTCTTCGGTGCACGCGGGAATTGCGCTCAAGCTGTTCGCCGACGCCGCGCGCGTGCTCAGTCCCGGCGGAGAGCTGTGGGCGGTATGGAACACGCACCTCGGCTACCGCCCGGAACTCACCCGCATCGTGGGACCCACCCGCCAGGTGGGCCGCAACACCAAGTTCACGGTGACGGTCTCCACCCGGCGGTAACCCTGCCCCGGGGGCGCTACTCGGGCGGTGTCTGGCCGTTCAAGATGTCGAGCTTCCAGCCGGCAGGGTGGTGGTGCACGAGGTTGAGCGAAGCATTGCCGATGCTGCCGACTGATCGCTCCAGCACCCGTTCGAGGCTCAAGCGGATGAGGGTGCCGTGGCTCACCACGATGATGCGGGCACCCGGGTGCTCGTGCGCCAGCTGCCGCAGGGCATTGATGCCGCGCTCGGCGACGCGGGATTCGGTTTCGGCGCCGTGGAACCCGCCGGGAAAGCGCAGCGCCTCGAGCTCCTCGCCGGCCGTCAGCCCCTCGGCCGGACCGTAGTTACGTTCTATCAGGCCCGGGATGCGGTGCTTCACCGCGAGGTCGAGATCGGCGGCAATGAGGTCGGCCGTTTCGGCCGCTCGCGAGAGTGGGCTCGACACCACGAAGTCCCACTCGAAGGCGGAGAGGGGCGCCACGGCATCCGTTGCCTGGCCGCGCCCCACGTCGTTCAGGGGGATGTCGGTGGCGCCCTGGATGCGCAGTGCCGCGTTCCAGTCGGTCTGGCCGTGGCGGATGAGGGCGAAAGTGGTCGTGGAAGTCACCCTCCTATTGTGCCTCAGCGGTGGGGTCAGCCCCGCAACGACCGTCAGGCGAGCAACTCGCGAATATCCGAGGCCGTCAGGGCGGTCGCGCGAGCGGCGCCATCCGTCATCACGCTCTCGAACAGGCGAGCCTTCGTGGCCTTGAGCGCCATCACCTTCTCCTCGATGGTGTCCTTCGATACCAGCCGGTAGACCATCACGTGCTTGGTCTGGCCGATGCGGTGCACCCGGTCAACGGCCTGCGCCTCGGTCGCCGGGTTCCACCACGGGTCGAGAAGAATGACGTAGTCCGCTTCGGTGAGGTTGAGGCCGAACCCACCGGCCTTGAGACTGATCAGGAACACCGAGGTGTCGCCGTCCTTGAAATCGCTGATCGCCTTGGCCCGGTTGCGCGTCTTGCCGTCGAGGTACGAGTAGCTGATCCCCGCCGCGTCGAGCCGGTCACGCGCCTTGCCGAGGTACTGGGTGAACTGGCTGAAAATCAGAGTGCGGTGCCCCTCGGCCACGGTGTCTTCAAGCAGCTCGAGCAGGGCGTCGAGTTTGGTCGACGGAATGCTGTCGTACTTCTTGTCATACAGGCTCGCATCGAGGCTCAGCTGGCGCAGCATGGTGAGCGAACGAAAAATCTCGAACCGATTCGCGTTCATGTTGTCGATGAGCCCGAGTACCTTCTGGCGCTCCCGGGCTAGGTGCATGTCGTAGACCTTGCGGTGCCTGGGGTGTAGGTCGAGTTCGAGCACCTGCTCCTGCTTCTCGGGCAGGTCGCCGGCCACCTGGTCCTTGGTACGACGCAGCATGAACGGGCGGATGCGCCGGCGCAGCTGCCCGAGCCGCTCACTATCCCCGTCGGTCTCGATCGGTTTGCGGTAGTAGTCCGTGAAACGGCTCGGGCTCGGGAAGAGCCCGGGCGCCGTGATCGACAGCAGTGACCACAGCTCCATGAGGTTGTTCTCCATGGGGGTACCGGTGATGGCGAGCTTGAACGGAGTGTTGAGGCGCCTGGCGCACTGGTGCGCCTTCGCCTGGTGGTTTTTCACGAACTGGGCCTCGTCGAGCAGCAGCCCCGCCCAGCGGAGGCCGTTGTACTCGTCAAAGTCGAGCCGGAACAGCGTGTAACTCGTGATCACGACGTCCGCGCCCTGGCTCAGGGACTCCAGGGTCTCGCCGCGCTTGCCGGCCGTTTGGCTCACCGTGGCCACGGTGAGCCCCGGTGCGAAGCGTGCGCACTCCGTGGCCCAGTTCGAGACCACGCTCGTGGGAGCGACCACGAGGAACGGGGACCTGGGTCCGGCGTCCTCGGCATGAGTGTCGCGGGCGTGGGCAATGAGAGCAATGGCCTGCAGGGTCTTTCCAAGGCCCATGTCGTCGGCGAGAACGCCGCCGAGGCCGTGGTCGTAGAGAAAACTGAGCCAGTCGAAACCGGCCTGCTGGTAGCCGCGCAACGTGGCGTGCACGAGCGGCGAGAGCGGGCGCTCGTCGATCTGGGTGGCATCCGTCAGGCCGGCGATGGCACTGCGCCAGGTCGCCGCCTGCTGGGCGACGACGCCGAGTTGCTGCAGTTCTTCCCAGAGGTCGGCCTGGAACCGGCTCAGTCCGAGCGAATCGGAGGAGACGTCCTGCAGGCCGCGGGCTTCCTCGATGAGGTGGCGCAACTGGTGCAGTTCGGGCCGGTCGAGGTTGAAATAGGTGCCGGTGGCCAGGATCATGAGTTCCTGCTCGGAGGCGAGCGCGCGGAACAGCTCGTCGTACGGAATCTCCTCGCCGTCGATGCTCACGGTGACGTCGAGGTTGAACCAGTCGTGACTGTCGGCGCGGGCGCTCGTGGCGAGGCTGATCACGGGCGCCTCGTCGGCCTCCCGGTAACTCGGCGCGCCTTCGGCCACGGAGACGCGCAGGTCCGGGAGGGCACGCAGGGCGGGAAGCAACGTGTCGAGGAACGTGATCATGGCCGAGCCCTCAAGGCTGGAGCGCGCGTTCAACCGCGGGTGGCCGCGGTACTCCGGAGCCAGTGTCGGGAAGGCGGAGAGGGCAGAGCCGAGGCCCTGGAGAATTGCTGCCTCGGCGGCGTCATCGCGGTACCCGGTGTCGCTCGGGGACCGCCACAGACCCAGGCGATAGCGCTCCAGATCGTGCGCCGTGTCGGCATCCGGTTCAGGGGTTTCGGTGCCGTCAGCGGCCTCGAGGTAGCGCCACTGCCAGAGCAGTTCAACGCGGTGGCCGGCCTGGTGGGTGACGTCGAGGGAGAGCACCGCACGCGGGCTCTCCGGCAGCGTGAATGACCCGTCGTGGCTCGTGAGCGTGAGCTGCTGTCGCAGGGTCGGGTAGTAGTCGGCAACAAAGGCCGGTTCATCGGCCACCGGAATCAGCAGTGGGTCCTGGGCCGTGGCGAGAGCGCGCATCTCGGCGCTCACCCGGTGCGCGAGTGGCGCCAGGGTGAGGTTCGTCACGGTGTCGTCATCGAGGTCGACAGCGTTCGACCAGGTGAAGATTCCGTGGGCCGGCTCCCCAATGAAACCGAATTCGCGGCGTTGCAGTCGCATGGTGTCGAGCTCAACCAGGGGAGTGAGCGTCAGGCCCGCATCGGTGCGGTTGATGTCGAGCTCAAGCGCGGCATCCGCTGTGCTCAAGACAACGGCGGACTGGGTGGCGTTGGTGGAAACGAGCGGGAGGCCGCTCGCCTGCGCCTCCCCGAGCAGCTCCCAGAGCGCACGGTTCGCGAAACCGTCGAGGTGGATCCACTGGTCTGCGTAGGTGTAAAACCGCGAACCGGCCGAATACAGGGCATAGATGGCGCTGAGAATCTTGCGGTGCTCAGGGACGAACGAACCCGGCAAGTACGAGAGATTGTCCCAGGTGATGTTGCCGCGAATCCACTTGCTCTTCTTGCCCATCACCATGGGGCGGGCGCCGAGTCGTTGCGGCTGCGGACCACGGCTGGCGGTGAAGCGTGTGGCGTGGGCAGGCTCCAGCAGATCGAACTGCAGCGCCAGCGCGGTTGCGGTGGACTCGTCGTCGCGCTGGCGGGTGATCGCTCCGAGCGCGGTCTGCCAGGCGGGGGGAGCCGGAGGCTCCGGGGTCGACTCAAACACGGGCATCCGCCTGTCGCCCAGTGCACGCCCGGTTCCGCGTGGCGGCTGGCTGGCATCCGGCGCGCTTGCGCTCGTAATGAGCAACGCGGCCACGTGCTTGCAATTGGTTTTCATGGGGCAGGTGCACACACCGGATGCCCGCAGTACGGCGCCCGTGGAGCTGAGCGTGAACGACACGGTCACGGAATAGGGCTCGGGGTTCGAGCCCTGCACATTGCCGAACAGCTGGGTACCGTTGCCGAACCAGGACCTGGACGTGACATGGCCGTTGCGGGCGTAGCGTTCGCCGCGCGAAAACGACTGGCTGCCGACGAGTCGTGCAATCTCGTGTGTGCTGAGGGTATGCGCCATAGGTAAGAGGGACTCCAGTCTTTGGGCCAACCTCCATTCTCTCACCTTTGGCCTGCATCGCCGCTCGGCGGCATCGTGTGCAAGCGGCAGGGGGTGGTGAGGTCGTGGGGGGAGGGATACAGTTGAGCGAATTCGCCGCAACTCGGGAGGAACCGCGATGCAAGCCGGACAGCAACCGTCACAGGAAAAAGCCAAGACGGCGTTGGAACTCTACGGGGTCAACCTCACCGAGATCGCCAAAAGCGGCAAGCTCGACCCGGTGATCGGCCGCGACGCCGAGATCCGCCGCATCAGTCAGGTGCTCACCCGCCGTACCAAGAACAATCCCGTGCTGATCGGCGAACCCGGCGTGGGCAAGACCGCCGTGGTGGAAGGCCTGGCCCAACGCATCGTGGCCGGCGACGTCGCTGATTCCCTCAAGGGTAAGCAGCTCGTGTCCCTCGATCTCGCCGCCCTCGTGGCCGGAGCCAAATACCGCGGTGAGTTTGAGGAGCGGCTCAAGGCTGTGTTGAAGGAGATCAACGACGCCGACGGCCAGATCATCACCTTCGTCGACGAGCTGCACACTCTTATGGGTGCGGGAGGTGGCGAGGGGTCAGTGGCCGCCTCCAACATGCTCAAGCCCATGCTTGCCCGCGGCGAACTGCGCCTCATTGGCGCCACAACACTCAATGAGTACCGAGAATTCATTGAAAAGGATGCCGCGCTTGAGCGACGCTTCCAGCCGGTACTCGTGGATGAACCCTCCGTCGAGGACACGATCGCCATTCTGCGCGGCCTCAAGGAACGATACGAAGCCCACCATAAGGTGACCATTGCCGACGCTGCCCTCGTGGCCGCGGCATCCCTGTCGAATCGGTACATCACCGCTCGCCAGCTGCCCGACAAGGCGATCGACCTCATTGATGAGGCCGCAAGCCGGCTTCGGATGGAGATTGACTCCTCCCCGGTGGAGATCGACGAGCTGCGACGCGGCGTCGACCGGCTCAAGCTGGAGGAGCTTGCCCTCAAGAAGGAGAAGGACGACGCCTCGAAGGACCGGCTGCAGAAGCTGCGCGCCGACCTCGTGGAACGCGGGGAGATCCTGGCCGACCTGCAGGTGCGGTGGGACAAGGAACGAACCTCGCTCAACCGCATCGGCGAGCTCAAGGAACGGCTGGACTCTGCCCGCAGCGCCGCCGATCGCGCCCAGCGGGAGGGCAACCTGGAGAAGGCTTCCCGTTTGCTCTACGGCGACATTCCGGTGATGGAACGCGAGCTCGGAGCCGCCGAACTGGAGGAGTCCGACGGCGCACGCATGGTCAACGACCAGGTCGCCGCCGAAGACATTGCCGCGGTTGTCGCCGCGTGGACCGGAATTCCCGTGGGCCGGTTGCTGCAGGGTGAGACCGAGAAACTGTTGAGCCTCGAGCAGGAACTCGGTCACCGTCTCATCGGGCAGAAGCCCGCCGTTCGTGCGGTGGCCGACGCCGTGCGGCGCTCCCGCGCCGGCATCTCAGACCCCGACCGTCCCACCGGATCCTTCCTGTTTCTCGGACCCACCGGTGTGGGCAAGACCGAGCTGGCCAAGGCTCTCGCCGAGTTTCTCTTCGACGACGAGAAGGCCATGGTTCGTATTGACATGAGCGAGTACGGCGAGAAGTTCTCGGTGTCTCGCCTCGTCGGGGCGCCTCCCGGCTATGTCGGTTACGAGCAGGGTGGCCAGCTCACCGAAGCGGTGCGGCGGCGCCCGTATTCGGTCATCCTCTTTGACGAGGTGGAGAAGGCGCACCCCGAGGTGTTCGACGTGCTCCTGCAGGTGCTCGACGACGGCAGGCTCACCGATGGCCAGGGCCGCACGGTTGACTTTCGTAACAGCATCCTCGTGCTGACCTCCAATCTCGGCTCACAGGTTCTTGTCGACCCGGCGCTGTCCACCGAGCAGAAGGAGGAGGCGGTGCAGCAGCTGGTGCGCCAGGCCTTCAAACCCGAGTTCGTCAACCGACTCGACGACATCGTCATCTTCTCGACTCTCACCACCGGGGAGCTCGGTGAAATCGTCGAGCTCTACGTCGAGCGCTTGCAGCGCCGGCTCGGCGAACGTCGTCTCGAGCTCGCCGTGACACCGGATGCCCGCCGCTGGCTCGCCGACGAGGGCTACGACCCCATCTATGGCGCGCGCCCACTGCGTCGCCTCATGCAACGGGAGATCGACGACCGGCTCGCTCGGGCGCTGCTCGCGGGAGACATTCGAGACGGGGACCGGGTGCTGGTCGAACTGGCGGGCGACGGGGGGTCGCTGATAGTCGCCGCCGCCGCCCTCGAGGATGTCGCACCCGGCGATCTCGACGACGTGTATTGAGCGTTTGCGGCCTGAGCTGAGCCGTACAGGGCGCGCACCGGAAGAGCACAGAATCGCGGGTTAGGTTGAATTCATGCTTGCAACTGTGATTTATGGAGAACGTGACGTGCGCCTCGAAGAGGTTCCCGATCCCGTGCTGTCCACCGGCGGCGACGCCATCGTGCGCGTCGTCGCGGCCTGTGTCTGTGGTTCGGACCTGTGGCCCTACCGGGGCGTGGCCCCCACCAACGAACCACACCGTATCGGACACGAATTCGTGGGAATCGTCGAGCAGATCGGCGCAGAAGTCTCTACGATCAAGGTGGGCGACTTCGTCATCGCACCCTTCTACGACTGTGACAACACCTGCGTGAACTGCCGGAACGGCGTGAGCACCTCCTGCCTCAACGGCGTCTGGTGGGGTTCCGATGACCGCATGGGCGGCTTCGCCGATGGCGCCCAGGGCGAGCGCGTGCGCGTTCCCCACGCCGACGGATCGCTCGTGGCGACCCCCGAGCAGCCCGACGACGCACTCGTGCCGAGCCTGCTCACCCTCGCCGACGTGATGGGTACCGGGCACCACGCAGCCGTCTCCGCCAGTGTCACCCAGGGCAGCACCGTTGTCGTTGTCGGTGACGGAGCCGTCGGGCTCTGCGCCGTACTCGCGAGCAAGCGCCTCGGCGCCTCGCGCATCATTGCCATGTCGCGTCACGCCGACCGACAGGCCGTTGCCCGCGAATTCGGTGCCACCGACATCGTGGACCTCCGCGGAGACGAGGGAGTGGCCCGCGTTCAGGAGCTGCTCGACGGCATCGGCGCTGACTGCGTGCTCGAGTGCGTCGGAACCAAGGAGTCGATGGAGCAGGCCATCGCGTCGGCCAGGCCAGGCGGGATGGTCGGCTATGTCGGCGTGCCCACCGGCGGCCCGATCGAGATTCGGCCGTTGTTCGGCCGCAATGTGGGGCTCAACGGCGGCGTCGCATCCGTTCGCGGCTATGTCGACGAGTTGCTGCCGGAGGTGCTCTCGGGCGCCCTGAACCCGGGCCGTGTCTTCGACCTGGAGCTTCCGCTTGCCGAAGTTGCCGAGGCCTACGCGGCCATGGACGAGCGTCGCGCCATCAAGGTGCTACTCCGCCCGTAAGGACCGCTGGAAATGATGAGGGCTCCGCAGTCCCCCTTGGAAGGATCGCTGTGAATCAACCGTTCCTCTGGGGAGGCCTGCTGGCCTTCGCCGTCGCCGCCGGAAGTGTTCGGCTCGTGGTGGGGCGCCCGCTGCTGCGTCGCCGTTCGGTGCGCGTGAGCCAGGTTGGGGCCGCCGTGGCCTTCGTGAGTGGTCTTGCGCTCGTGTTCCACTGCGCGGCGATGTTCTTCGGACCCTGGATCGACGCTGTGCCGTTTCTGCAGGCGCCGGCCGACATGGTTCGTGCCAGGGGCGTGGGAAGCGAAATTGCCTACTGGGCACCCGCCGCGGCACTGGTGGTTGCCTGGCGGCGCGTGTGGTGGCCGGCCCTCGCGGCGATCGTCATCACGCTTGCGGGTGTGGGCGTGACGATGTTTTGGCCGTACCCGCTCGTGGTTCACCTCGTGTGGCTCACGGCCGTGATCATTATCGGATCGTTGATTCCGACGCTGCTGCTCCGTGGGCCACGCACTGCGAGGTAGGCATCCCTAGTCGTTGACGAGCAGCAGCTCGGTGAGCGGCTTGCGGGTGCGCGGGGCGATCTCGCGCTCGAGCAGAGCGGGCGAGAGCGTCGACGCATCGCCCAGAACGCCGAGGGTCGTGATCGTCACGATGACCTGGTTCGCGGCCAGGCCGAAGGCCTCGGACAGGGCCACGCCGTCGAATCCGCCGAGCTGGTGGGTGTGCAGGCCCTCGTGCTGCGCCTGGATGCTGAGGTGCGCCACCGCCTGGCCCACGTCGTAGCGCGTCCAGGGGCTCTCCGTAACCAGCTTGGTCTCCGCGTCAACGGGCAGCTCTGCCACGTTGGCGATGAGCACGGAGGCCGAGTCAGCCCAGGCCTGGTTGAAGCCCATGAGGCCGCCATGGATCGTGGCAAAGCTCTTCGAGCCACGACGGGCCACGATGAACCGGGCGGGCTGAACATTGCTTGCCGACGGAGACCAGCGGGCGGCCTCCAGAACGGTCGTCAGTGCGGCCTCGTCAACGACGGCGGTCGCGTCGTAGCCACGGGGGCTCCAACGCTCGGCAAGAATCGGAATCAGCGGCGCATCGGTGTCGGCGCGGCGATTGTGGGTGTCGGTGATGAGGCTCATGGGGCAGATCCTTCGGAGAGGCGAATGTGCGGGGCAACGCTGACCCACCTGGCGCAACCACGGATGCCGCGAGCTAATTCCCTGAGCGCGGCATCCGTTTGGCCCCTCATCAGCCGCGCATCATCGTGGCGCGGACCTCTCGACGGAGCACTTTTCCAATGAGCGACCGCGGCAGGTCGGCCACCTCCACGATGCGCCGCGGAATCTTGTAGGCGGACAGCCGGGTCCGGCAGTACTCGCGCACGGCCTCTGCGTCGAGCATCGCGCCGTCAACGAGAACGACCGCCGCAACGATGTCCTCGCCGCCGACTGCACCGGGGAGCCCGACCACGGCGGCGTCCACAATGTCGGGATGGCTCAGCAGAGCCGCCTCCACCTCGGAGGGCGCCACGTTGAAACCACCCGAAATGATCAGTTCCTTCATCCGGTCGACGACGGTAATGAACCCGTCTGCTGAAACCCGCACAATGTCACCGGTGCGCAACCAGCCGTCCGGCAGCAACACCTGCGCAGATTCGCTCGGCCGATCCCAATACCCGGAGAAGATCTGTGGCCCGCGCAGCAACAGCTCGCCCTCCTCCTCGAATTCCAGGTCCACGAGCGGATCGGACGGGGCGACCACACGAATCTCGGTGCTCGGGAACGGCACGCCAACCGTGCCGGGCCGCCGGCTCGGGCCCATCGGGTTGCCGCTGGCAATCGGCGACGCCTCTGTCATGCCGTACCCCTCCACAAGCAGGCCGCCCGTGGCGTCTTCCCAGCGTCCCACGACGGAAACCGGCAGGTTCATCGCGCCGGAAATGGCGAAACGGATGCCCTCAAGGCTCACTTTGCGAGCCGCAGCAGCCGTGACGAGCCGATCGTAGATGGGGGGAACCGCGGGCAGGAAGGTGGGCGGCGCGTGGCGTGCGGCGTCGAGCACGAGCTTCTCGTCGAACTTGGGGAACAGCACGAGCCGGGCGCCCATGCTCACGGCAAAGGTGAGGCACAGGGTGAGCCCATAGGCATGGAACATGGGCAGCACGGCGTACACGGTTTCGTTTCCGGGACGCAGCCCTGGAACCCACGCGGCGCCCTGGGCGGCGTTGGCACGCAGGTTGTGGTGGCTGAGAACGGCGCCCTTGGGCGCGCCGGTGGTGCCGCTCGTGTACTGCAGCACGGCCGTGTCGCTGAGCGACGGCCGCGGATGCGAGCGGTGCAACCTCCGGGAACCGACCAGGGTGTCCCAGCGGATCGCACCCTTGCTGGGGCCCGTCGTGAGCGCGGCGCGCGCCGCTTTGGCCTTCTTGATGGGCAGTTTGAGGGCGAGGCGCTTGCCGAGGGGCATCGCCTGGATGAGGTCAACGGTGACCACCTCGGTGACACCCATGTCCTTGGGGAAGGAACGCACGCTGTCGTAGACCTTGTCCCACACAATGGCCACGCGCGCACCGTGATCCTCGAACTGGTGGCGCATCTCTCGATTGGTATAGAGGGGATTGTGTTCCACGACGATCCCGCCGAGGCGCAGCACCGCGTAGAAGGCCACAACATGCTGCGGACAGTTCGGCAGTACAAGGGCAACCCGGTCGCCCGGCGTCACCCCAAGCTTGCGTAGTCCGTTCGCCACCCGGCTGATCTCTTCGCCGAGTTCCTCATAACTGGTCGTCGCTCCGAAGAAGTCGAGGGCAACGTGCCGACCATAACGCTTCACCGACGCCTCCAGCATGTCGCTGAGCGTTTCCGTCGGCTCTTTGATCGTGTGCGGAACGCCCGGCGCATAGGCGGCGAGCCACGGCCGGTCGGAGAAGGCGTTCACGAGGCGGCCAGCTCGCGCTTGAGGGCGGCCACGAAGGCGTCGATGTCTGCCTCACTCGTGTCGAAACCGCACATCCAGCGCACCTCGCCGGTCTGCTCGTCCCAGTCATAGAAGCGGAAGCTTTTCCGCAGGCGGTCAGCCACACCCAGCGGCAGCCGCGCGAAGACCGCGTTGGCCTGCGTGGCCTGCGTGAAGGCGATGTTCGGCACCGAACCATCCGCTGCCCCGGCCTCAAGCGCATCCCGCAGTCGACGCGCCATGGCGTTGGCGTGGCGGGCGTTCCGCAGCCACAGCTCGTTGCTCAGCAGGGCAACAAACTGCGCCGAGATGAACCGCATCTTCGACGAGAGCTGCATGTTCGTCTTGCGCAGGTACTTCAAGCCAGTGGATCCCGCGGGGTTGAGCACCACAATGCACTCACCGAGCATCATGCCGTTCTTGGTGCCACCGAAGCTGAGCACGTCGACGCCGGCATCGCGGGTGAACGCCCGCACGGGAACCCCGAGGGCGGCGGCGGCGTTGCTGATGCGGGCGCCGTCCATGTGCAGGGTCATGCCGTTCTTGTGCGCGTGGTTGGCGATGGCCCGCACCTCCTCGACGGTGTACACGGTACCCAGCTCGGTGCTCTGGGTGATGGAGACCACGAGGGGTTGGGCGCGGTGCTCGTCGCCCCAGCCCCACGCCTCCTGGTCGATGAGATCGGGGGTGAGCTTGCCGTCGAGGGTGGCGACGGGCAAGAGCTTGAAGCCGCCGACATATTCGGGGGCGCCGCCCTCATCGGAATTGATGTGCGCGCTGGACGTGCAGATCACGGCGCCCCAGCGGGGGAGCATCGACTGCAGGCCGATCACGTTCGCGCCGGTGCCGTTGAAGACGGGGAAGGCCTCTATGCCTTCGCCGAACTGTTCAACGAACACCTCTTGTAGTCGTGCCGTATAGACGTCTTCGCCGTAGGCAACCTGGTGGGCACCGTTTGCCTGCACGATCGCCTCGAGAATTTCGGGGTGAATGCCGGAGTAGTTGTCAGAAGCGAAACCGCGCAGGGTCAAATCATGAAGTTGGGTCACGCCCCCATTGTTCCGCACCTTGCTGCACTCCCGCCGATTGCGAGAGCGGATGCTGGAGGCGTTTGGGGCGGCGGCGCGCCCGGGATGTGGGTAAATGGGTGTGGATTTGCGGCGTGTGGGGAATGGCCGTAATGTCTTCTAAGTCACCCCACAGGTGCGGAAAGCTGCTTAGCTTTTCGGCCTCATGCGGGACCATCTCGACGCCGTGAAGACAGCCGTTGTTCATCTTGTATGAATGTTGTCTCGTGGTTTAGAATTGTAAGTCTTCCATCTCGCTGGTTTCCTGGTCTGAGTCGTGGGTTTTGTGGTGTGCTTCGGCGGCCTGGAACGTGCGTTTCGCTCGACTTGACAGCGGCGAGCAGGGTGGCTAAGTTAGACAAGTTGCCTCAGCGAGATAGCCCACTAGGGTTCGAAGCTGGGTGCGTCCGATCCTTGAGAACTCAACAGCGTGCACAATGTCAAATGCCAAAAACCTCGTGGTTGTTGTATCCGTTTCTAGCGGGTGCGCAGCTAAGAGATTCCTTTGGAATAACAATTGAAGTCGTGGTTAATGACCACGCAAAATAACAAAAGCAAGTCAGTAATGATTTGTTCTTGCTAGTTTCAAACTTGCAGTTTCTTCGCCTATTCCGGCGGGTTTCTGCACTAGATGGGCACCTGGTTTCGACTGGGGAGCTATTCAACATTTACGGAGAGTTTGATCCTGGCTCAGGACGAACGCTGGCGGCGTGCTTAACACATGCAAGTCGAACGGTGATGAGGAGCTTGCTTCTCTGATCAGTGGCGAACGGGTGAGTAACACGTGAGCAATCTGCCCTTGACTCTGGGATAACTGCGGGAAACTGTAGCTAATACCGGATACGACCTTGGAAGGCATCTTTCTTGGTGGAAAGAATTTTGGTCAAGGATGAGCTCGCGGCCTATCAGCTAGTTGGTGAGGTAATGGCTCACCAAGGCGACGACGGGTAGCCGGCCTGAGAGGGTGACCGGCCACACTGGGACTGAGACACGGCCCAGACTCCTACGGGAGGCAGCAGTGGGGAATATTGCACAATGGGCGCAAGCCTGATGCAGCAACGCCGCGTGAGGGACGAAGGCCTTCGGGTTGTAAACCTCTTTTAGTAGGGAAGAAGTGACTGGGTTTTCCTGGAAGTGACGGTACCTGCAGAAAAAGCACCGGCTAACTACGTGCCAGCAGCCGCGGTAATACGTAGGGTGCAAGCGTTGTCCGGAATTATTGGGCGTAAAGAGCTCGTAGGCGGTTTGTTGCGTCTGCTGTGAAAACCCGAGGCTCAACCTCGGGCCTGCAGTGGGTACGGGCAGACTAGAGTGCGGTAGGGGAGATTGGAATTCCTGGTGTAGCGGTGGAATGCGCAGATATCAGGAGGAACACCAATGGCGAAGGCAGATCTCTGGGCCGTAACTGACGCTGAGGAGCGAAAGCATGGGGAGCGAACAGGATTAGATACCCTGGTAGTCCATGCCGTAAACGTTGGGAACTAGATGTGGGGACCATTCCACGGTCTCCGTGTCGCAGCTAACGCATTAAGTTCCCCGCCTGGGGAGTACGGCCGCAAGGCTAAAACTCAAAGGAATTGACGGGGGCCCGCACAAGCGGCGGAGCATGCGGATTAATTCGATGCAACGCGAAGAACCTTACCAAGGCTTGACATATACCGGAAACGGCTGGAAACAGTCGCCCCGCAAGGTCGGTATACAGGTGGTGCATGGTTGTCGTCAGCTCGTGTCGTGAGATGTTGGGTTAAGTCCCGCAACGAGCGCAACCCTCGTCCTATGTTGCCAGCACGTAATGGTGGGAACTCATGGGATACTGCCGGGGTCAACTCGGAGGAAGGTGGGGATGACGTCAAATCATCATGCCCCTTATGTCTTGGGCTTCACGCATGCTACAATGGCCGGTACAAAGGGCTGCAATACCGTAAGGTGGAGCGAATCCCAAAAAGCCGGTCTCAGTTCGGATTGAGGTCTGCAACTCGACCTCATGAAGTCGGAGTCGCTAGTAATCGCAGATCAGCAACGCTGCGGTGAATACGTTCCCGGGCCTTGTACACACCGCCCGTCAAGTCATGAAAGTCGGTAACACCCGAAGCCGGTGGCCTAACCCCTTGTGGGAAGGAGCTGTCGAAGGTGGGATCGGTGATTAGGACTAAGTCGTAACAAGGTAGCCGTACCGGAAGGTGCGGCTGGATCACCTCCTTTCTAAGGAGCACGTGCATCTCTCCTCTGTATACAGGGAGATCAAAGATGCCAGTCATGCCACGCCGAACGGTGTGGATGGCGCTCATGGGTGGAACATTGACATTGGTATGAGGACGGTCGTTCTCGAGTTAGTACGCTTTCCGGTGTTTACACGGGGGAGTTGGAGGATTCGGGTTCGGAGAGAATTGTATGTGCACGCTGTTGGGTCCTGAGGGACCGGAACATATCGTTGGTCGAGTTTGTTGAGACCGGGTATGAACTGTTCCTCTGGATCCTTTTCTGTTGGCATCAATGGCCGGCAGTTGGGGTACCGCCCGTACTTTGAGAACTACACAGTGGACGCGAGCATCTTAAATTTGACGGACTTTGGTCCGTTGGATTACAAAGATCTCTGCACTTATTTATAAGTGCGTGATCATTGGTCAATTTCGATCATCACTTTCGAGTGGTGATACTTAATCGATTCAAACTCATGTGATTTCAAATTTTTAAGAGCAAACGGTGAATGCCTTGGCATGTAGAGCCGAAGAAGGACGTAGTAATCTGCGATAAGCCTCGGGGAGTTGATAAACGAACTGTGATCCGAGGATTTCCGAATGGGGAAACCCCGCCAGGCCCGTAAGGTGACCTGGTGACTCCCGCCTGAATATATAGGGCGGGTAGAGGGAACGTGGGGAAGTGAAACATCTCAGTACCCACAGGAAGAGAAAACAATAGTGATTCCGTTAGTAGTGGCGAGCGAACCCGGATGAGGCTAAACCGATCATGTGTGATAGCCGGTAGGCGTTGCATGGTCGGGGTTGTGGGACTTTTCAGCCGATTCTACCGAATGGCAAGGGTTAGAGCGTTGTATAGACGAACAGGATTGAAAGCCTGGTCATAGAGGGTGCGAACCCCGTAGTCGAAATGCAGTAATCACCCGAAGAGTATCCCAAGTAGCACGGGGCCCGAGAAATCCCGTGTGAATCCGTCAGGACCACCTGATAAGCCTAAATACTCCTACATGACCGATAGTGAACAAGTACCGTGAGGGAAAGGTGAAAAGTACCCCGGGAGGGGAGTGAAATAGTACCTGAAACCGTTTGCTTACAAACCGTTGGAGCCAGTCTGATTCTGGTGACAGCGTGCCTTTTGAAGAATGAGCCTGCGAGTTAGTGATATGTGGCGAGCTTAACCCGAGAGGGGAATGCGTAGCGAAAGCGAGTCTGAATAGGGCGATTCAGTCGCATGTCCTAGACCCGAAGCGAAGTGATCTATCCATGGCCAGGTTGAAGCGACGGTAAGACGTCGTGGAGGACCGAACCCACTTCAGTTGAAAATGGAGGGGATGAGCTGTGGATAGGGGTGAAAGGCCAATCAAACTTCGTGATAGCTGGTTCTCTCCGAAATGCATTTAGGTGCAGCGTTGCGTGTTTCTTGCCGGAGGTAGAGCTACTGGATGGCCGATGGGGCCCAAAAGCTTACTGACGTCAGCCAAACTCCGAATGCCGGTAAGTGAGAGCGCAGCAGTGAGACGGTGGGGGATAAGCTTCATCGTCGAGAGGGAAACAACCCAGACCACCAACTAAGGTCCCAAAGCGCGTGCTAAGTGGGAAAGGATGTGGAGTTGCGCAGACAACCAGGAGGTTGGCTTAGAAGCAGCCACCCTTGAAAGAGTGCGTAATAGCTCACTGGTCAAGTGATTCCGCGCCGACAATGTAACGGGGCTCAAGCACGCCACCGAAGTTGTGGCATTGATATTTTTGGTAAGCCGCCACCTTGTGTGGTTGGTTCAGCCGTGTTGATGGGTAGGAGAGCGTCGTGTGGCCAGCGAAGCGGCGGTGTAAACCAGCCGTGGAGGCTACACGAGTGAGAATGCAGGCATGAGTAGCGAAAGACGGGTGAGAAACCCGTCCTCCGAAAGATCAAGGGTTCCAGGGCCAGGCTAATCCGCCCTGGGTAAGTCGGGACCTAAGGCGAGGCCGACAGGCGTAGTCGATGGACAACGGGTTGATATTCCCGTACTGACGAAAAACCGCCCAAGCTAATCCAGTAATGCTAAGTATCTGAATCCTCTAGCTAATCCCTTCGGGGTGAGGCCAGGGGCCTAGCGTACGACCCGACACTGGTGCGGTTAGCGTATTAACAGGTGTGACGCAGGAAGGTAGCTGAGCCGGGCGATGGTTGTCCCGGTCTAAGGATGTAGGGCGAACGATAGGCAAATCCGTCGTTCATATAGCCTGAGACCCGATGGGTAGCCCGTAAGGGCGAAATCAGTGATCCTATGCTGCCAAGAAAAGCATCGACGCGAGGTTTTAGTCACCCGTACCCCAAACCGACTCAGGTGATCAGGTAGAGAATACTAAGGAGATCGAGAGAATCGTGGTTAAGGAACTCGGCAAAATGCCCCCGTAACTTCGGGAGAAGGGGGGCCTGAGGCGTGAACGGACTTGCTCCGGGAGCGTTCGAAGGCCGCAGAGACCAGTGGGAAGCGACTGTTTACTAAAAACACAGGTCCGTGCTAAGTCGCAAGACGATGTATACGGACTGACGCCTGCCCGGTGCTGGAAGGTTAAGAGGAACGGTTAGCCGCAAGGCGAAGCTGAGAATTTAAGCCCCAGTAAACGGCGGTGGTAACTATAACCATCCTAAGGTAGCGAAATTCCTTGTCGGGTAAGTTCCGACCTGCACGAATGGCGTAACGACTTCCCAGCTGTCTCAACCGCGAACTCGGCGAAATTGCATTACGAGTAAAGATGCTCGTTACGCGCAGCAGGACGGAAAGACCCCGTGACCTTTACTACAGCTTGGTATTGGTGTTCGGTGTGGCTTGTGTAGGATAGGTGGGAGACTGTGAAGCTTGGACGCTAGTTCAGGTGGAGTCATCGTTGAAATACCACTCTGGTCATATTGGATACCTAACTTCGAACCGTGATCCGGTTCAGGGACAGTGCCTGGTGGGTAGTTTAACTGGGGCGGTTGCCTCCTAAAAAGTAACGGAGGCGCCCAAAGGTTCCCTCAACCTGGTTGGTAATCAGGTGTCGAGTGTAAGTGCACAAGGGAGCTTGACTGTGAGACTGACACGTCGAGCAGGGACGAAAGTCGGGACTAGTGATCCGGCAGTGGCTTGTGGAAGCGCTGTCGCTCAACGGATAAAAGGTACCTCGGGGATAACAGGCTGATCTTGCCCAAGAGTCCATATCGACGGCATGGTTTGGCACCTCGATGTCGGCTCGTCGCATCCTGGGGCTGGAGTAGGTCCCAAGGGTTGGGCTGTTCGCCCATTAAAGCGGTACGCGAGCTGGGTTTAGAACGTCGTGAGACAGTTCGGTCCCTATCCGCTGCGCGCGCAGGAAATTTGAGAAGATCTATCCCTAGTACGAGAGGACCGGGATGGACGAACCTCTGGTGTGTCAGTTGTTCCGCCAGGAGCACCGCTGATTAGCTACGTTCGGAACGGATAACCGCTGAAAGCATCTAAGCGGGAAGCCGGCTTCGAGATGAGATTTCCATCCCTTAGGGGGAGAGGCTCGCAGCTAGACTACTGCGTTGATAGGCCGGATGTGGAAGTGGGGACTAAAGACCCATGAAGCTGACCGGTACTAATAAGCCGATAATTTGATAACACTCAGTTTGAAGAAGCTGCTTTAGCGTCCACTATGTGGTTCTCGATGTACGGTCGAGAACAACACCCCACGGTGTCTAATAAACATTGCAGGGGTCTATAACTAAAAAATATAGGTTCGAAACACGCATCACCAAGTGTTTCGGCGGCTATAGCAAGAGGGAAACGCCCGGTCACATTCCGAACCCGGAAGCTAAGACTCTTTGCGCCGATGGTACTGCAGGGGGGACCCTGTGGGAGAGTAGGACACCGCCGGACTTAACTTAGCAACACGCAGAAAGCCACCCCACGGGGTGGCTTTCTTGCGTTAACACCCCGGCAGGCCGAACGGGCCCCCACCACCGGTCAGGCAGGGCCCCGGGTTCCTGTAGACTGGAAGAACGAAGCAACGACTGTTCGAAATGCTTGACGCCTCGTGCGTCACCCAGTGTTTCGGCGGCCATAGCAAGAGGGAAACGCCCGGTCACATTCCGAACCCGGAAGCTAAGACTCTTTGCGCCGATGGTACTGCAGGGGGGACCCTGTGGGAGAGTAGGACACCGCCGGACTTCGCTTAGCAAGACCAGAAAGGCCGCCCCACGGGGCGGCCTTTCTGCGTTAACGCTCCGATCCGCGCCGCAACGCTTCCCGCAGCGGAACCCGCGCGCCCATGCGCAGCAGAGCGTGGGCGTAGACACGTGACCCCGCCGCAATCACCGCTGCCGTGGTCAGCACGAGAATCACGAGCGCCACGAGCGGCTCCCACCAGGCCGCGGACCCCAGGAAGATGCGCATGGGCATCCCCACGGGCGCCGAAAACGGAATGTAGGACATGACGGCCAGTACCGTGGGATTGTTGTTGAAGAGGATCACCAGGAAGTACGGGATCATCACGAGGATCATGACCGGTGATGTTGCCGATCCCACATCTTCCTGGCGGGACACGAGGGAGGCCGTGGCAGCATACAGCGAGGCGAGCAGCACGAAGCCGAACGCGAAGAAAACGGCAAACCACACGATTGAGGGTCCGATGCCCGACAGCAGCGCCTGTTGCCCGGTGGTGGCCAGTCCGATCGACACGAGCAGGCCAATGGCCACGATCTGGCCGAATGCCATGATGCTGTTGCCGGCGACCTTCCCCGCGAGGAGCGCTCGAACCGGGATCGTCGACATCAGGATCTCCACGATGCGCGTCTGCTTCTCCTCCACCACGCTCTGGGCGATCGTGGACCCGAACGTCACGGACGACATGAGAAAGACGAGACCGAAGCCGATGGCCACAAGGTAGGCGAGGCGAGTGTCCCGCGCAGGCGGCTCGAGCAGCCGCACCGTTGGCGCAACGCTGAGGGCAGCCATGATCGCCGCCGGCGGCTCCGAGAGGGCGGTGACGGAGAGCCCCAGGGGAGACGTGTCGGTGGAAGCGGGCGCAATCGCGGCATCCACCCGCCCGTCGCGTACGAGGGTCTCCGCCTCGGCCACACTGTCGGCCGGTATGAGGGTGAAAGCTTTGAGCTGCGGGATGTTCTGACCAACGACACCCACCACGGCCACCCGCGGGAGCATCGTGTTCTGGGCCGCGATGCTGCCCACAACGACGGAGGCCACGGAGATCAGCAGCAGGATGGACGTCGAGATCAGGAAGGATTTGCTCCGTAACCGTGCCACGATCTCTCGGGTAGAAACGAGCCAGACGCTGTGCCCGAACGTTGGCGCCGTGTGCACCGGACGGTTCGCGTTCACTGCACAACCTCCCTGAAAATTGAGGCGAGACTCGGGCGCTGCTGGCTGAACGAGTCAACCGGTCCCCGTTCGAGTGCGTGTCGCAGAACGCCCTGGCTGGCGGCATCCGTTTCTGCTTCGAAAATGGCCAGGCCGGGCGCCGTCTCCACGAGGGTGATGCCGGGCAGCGTGCCGACCCAGGCCGTGTCGCCGGGAGAACGAATCTCGAACCGGGGGCGGCTGAATCGTTGGCGGAGCCCCTCGCGGGAGCCGTTCGCGCGGATCCGGCCGTCGGCGATGATGACCAGGTCGTCACAGAGGCGCTCGACGATGTCGAGCTGGTGGGAGGAGAAGAGCACGGGCGCGCCGCTCGCGGCGTAGTCGGTGAGCACGGTCATCACCGTTTCGACGGCAATCGGGTCCAGCCCGGAGAATGGCTCGTCGAGAACGAGGAACTCGGGGTCGTGCACGAGGGCCGCCGCGATCTGTGCCCGCTGCTGGTTGCCGAGGGACAGCGCTTGCACCAGGTCACCGGTCCGCTCGGCCAGACCGAGTCGCTCCAGGAGGGTGCTGCTGTTCTGACGAGCGGATGCCGTACTCAGGCCGTGCAACCGGGCCAGGTAGACGAGCTGTTCTCCCAGCTTCATCTTGGGATAGAGGCCGCGTTCCTCGGGCATGTAGCCGAAACGGCGTCGGTCGCCGGCGGTCACGGGCGCGCCATCGATGAGTACGGTGCCGGTGTCGGGGGTGAGCACGCCGAGGATAATGCGCATCGTGGTGGTCTTGCCGGCACCATTGGCACCGACGAAGCCGGTCATACGGCCGTCCACCACGGTGAAGCTCACATCGGTGAGTACGGGTTTGCTACCGTAGCGCTTGCTGACAGCCCTGATGTCGAGCATGACCACCTCTTCGTTGACCGTGCTGTGCAGGCTACCAGCCGGGTCAGGTGGTGAGGGTGACCCGCGTATCGTTGACGGATGCCGCGGGCTCGTCCCACAGCCCGACCACACGTGATGCCAGCTCCCTCTCGAGTCCCTCGAGCGCTTTCACGACGAAGATGATCGCTGCAGAGTTCGATTCGGCCTTGGCGAAGCCGTAACCGACCGCGCGCACCCAGGTTTCGGCGGCAGCCTTGGCTGTCGAGTAATTCGCGCCGCCGGGGGTTGGCCGGTTGACCGACACGGAGGAGACGATGGCGAGCCGGCCGGCTGGCGAGCCGAGAAGGTCGGCGTTGAACGCCCGGGTGGTATTGCGCAGCGTGGTCACGACGTGCGCCTGCAGGAAGTCCCAGTCGTCGTCGGTCTGTCCGATCAGACCGCCGCCGCCTCGCCAGCCGCCCACGAGGTGGATGAGACCGTCGATGCGGCCGACGTCGGCATGCACGAGCGAAACGAGGTTGGTGACGGCCGCGTAGTCCGCGAGATCACACACGAATCGGGCCTCGGCGGCGACGGTCTGCAGCCGTTCGAGATTGGATCCGACAGCGACGACGCGAGCGCCGGCATCCGTGAGTGCGGCACAGGCGGCACGGCCGGCCGCGCTGGACGCACCGGCGATGAGCACGGTGCGTCCAGCGACGGCGCTAGTCATGAGCGGTGATGCCCGCCGTTGATGCGATGATCGTCTTCATCTTCTTCTCGAGGGCCTCGAAGAACATCGACAGGGGGAACTCATCGTCCAGGACGGCGTCGGTGTACCCCTTGGGTGCCCCCGCGAGTACCTCCCGCGGCAGCCCGTTGGCCCAGACCGAGGCCGGGTTGGGGGTGAGCGTCTCGGAGATCATGGCGTACGCGGCGAGCCAGTGCGCCTTCTTCGGTCGGTCAATCGACGCCCAGTACAGCTCGTCGATCTGCTTGCCCAGAGCGATGACCACGTCGGGAACGGCGTCCCAGTCGAACGTGAGACGCGTGTTTGTCCAGTGCAGCACGTGATGCTGGTGCATCCACGCAAAGAGCAACTGTCCGCCGAGACCGTCATAGTTGCGCACCCGGCTGCCCGTGATCGCAAACCGAAAGATGCGGTCGAAGATCACGGCGTACTGCACGAGCTTGGCATGCTTGCGAGCCTCCGGGCTGGCGAGTTCGCTGCGTTCGATGGTGACCGACTCGCGGAACGCGGTGAGGTCGCAGCGCAATTCCTCCAGGGAATACAGGAAGAACGGCATGCGCTGCTTGATCATGAACGGATCGAACGGCAGGTCACCGCGCATGTGGGTTCGGTCGTGGATGAGGTCCCACATCACGAAGGTTTCTTCGGTGAGGTGCTGGTCATTCAGCAGGCCGAGCGCTTCTGCGGGAAGATCGAGGCGGGTGATCTCGGATGCTGCGCGCACGACCCGACGGAATCTCGCGGCTTCGCGATCGGCAAAGATCGCGCCCCACGTGAACGTCGGGATCTCCCGCATCGCAACCGTTTCGGGAAACAGCACAGCGGAGTTCGTGTCGTATCCGGGCGTGAAGTCGAGAAAACGAATGGGAACGAACAGCTTGTTCGTGTACCCCTCCTCGAGCTCGGCAATGAAACGCGGCCAGATCACCTCGATCAGCACCGCTTCGACGAGCCGGTTGGTGCTGCCGTTCTGCGTGTACATCGGGAAGACCACGAGGTGCGCGAGGCCGTCGATGCGATCCTGCTGCGGCTGGAACTGCATGAGGGCGTCGTAGAAGTCGGGCACACCGAATCCTTCGGCCACCCAACGCTCGAAGTCCACCACGAGCGCGTCGAGGTAGGCGACGTCGTGGGCAAAGAGCGGCGCGAGCTGCTGGATGGCACCGGTGAGCAGGGCAACGGATGCCGCGGCATCCGTGTGCAGCGACGTATCGGCAACCGAACCGTCTTGCGTCTGCACTGCCTGCAGCGCGGTCGCGGCGGCCTTGAGACGCAACCAGGCCGGGTGCTCGGCCAGTTCGGTGACGCGAGCATCTTCGAGAACCTCGGGCTCACCGACCAGCGCATTTTGAGCGTGCGTTTCTTTTACTGACATCGACATGGGAACCTCCCGTCCTCTGAAGCGCCGCGGTTGCGACTGTGAGCGCAGCAAGCGCGCAAGTCATAAGCGTATCGAGGGAAAGGCGGCGTTTTGTTGCAATTTTCTCGCAGTAATTGCGCGCGGACGTCCCTGCGCGCTGAGAATCACCGCTGCCGCTGCCTGCTGCGGGCGTTACGTGGAAAATAGGCAGTTTGCATGACACGCTGTGCCCGCGGCAGAGTGCGGCAGTGACTATGGCAGAGTGATCACTAATAACGCAGTCGGCGACCCGAGTGATTCGTCGAAGGCGAGGTCCACTCAGCGTCGAGTGCGAGTCGAGACATTTGGGAGACATGCCTGCCATGCAGAGCCACAAAACTGATCATTCGCTTCTCAAAGTATTAGGAAATCGAGACGCGCTCGCGCTCGGATTCGGGGCCATGATCGGCTTCGGCTGGGTGGTCCTGACGGGCGGCTGGATCAACGAAGCCGGCACGATGGGCGCCGTCGCGGCCATGATCGCCGGCGGAATCATCATGTGCATCGTGGGCCTCACCTACGCCGAACTCACCGCAGCCATGCCGAAGGCCGGCGGCGAACACAACTTCCTGCTTCGGGCCATGGGCCCGCGCTGGTCGTTCGTCGGATCGTGGGCGATCACCGGAGGCTACGTCACCATCGTCGCCTTCGAAGCCGTAGCCCTGCCACGCACCGCCGGGTACCTGTTTCCGAATCTGAGCCAGATTCCGCTGTGGCAGATCGCCGGTGAACAGGTCTACCTGACCTGGGCGCTGGTCGGAGCCATCGCGGCCGTCGTGATCACGGGCATCAACATTCGCGGCGTGAAACTGGCCGGGGTCGTACAGACTTTTGTCGTCCTCTTCTTGCTGATCATCGGCGCGATGCTCGTGTTCGGTTCGTTCACCGGCGGATCGGCCACGCACATGGAGCCGTTCTTCACCGGTGGTATGGGCGGGTTCTTCGCCGTGCTCGTCGTCGTGCCGTTCCTGTTCGTCGGCTTCGACGTGATCCCGCAGTCCGCCGAAGAGGTCGATGTGGAGCCGCGCCAGATCGGCAAGCTCGTTGTCGTCGCCGTGATCCTGGCGACCATCTGGTACGTCATGATCGTGCTGACCACGTCGTCGTCGATGAGTGCGGCCGATATCGGCCAGACCGACATCGCGACCGCGGATGCCATGGGTGCACTGTTCGGCACCGACGTCATGGCCAAGGTGCTCATTGCCGGCGGAATCGCGGGAATTCTCACCTCGTGGAACTCGCTGCTGCTCGGCGCATCCCGTCTCATGTTCTCAATGGCCCGCTCCGGCATGCTCCCGGCATGGTTCGGCGTGCTGCACCCGAAGTTCCGCACGCCTACCAATGCGCTCCTCTTCATTGGCGCGTTGTCGTTCCTCGCCCCGTTCTTCGGCACCCAGATGCTGGGCTGGCTCGTCGATTCCGGTGCCCCGAGCATCGTCCTGGCGTACATCCTGGTGGCTGTCGCCTTCGTGGTGTTGCGTCGCCGCGAACCCCAGATGGACCGCCCGCTGCGCATCGGCGGCAAGGGCAACGGCGGAATCGTGATCGGCGTCGCGGCCGTGGCCCTCTGCCTGGCGCTACTGAGCCTGTACCTGCCGGGCATGCCCGCAGCGCTGTCGTTCGAACCCTGGCTGTTGTTCGGGCTGTGGTGGGTCGGCGGCGTCTTCTTCTTCCTGCGCATTCCTGCCGGCATCGCGCCGGGCCATGACGCCGAGGACCGCCTGCTGGCGACGCTGGGTTCGGGGCGCTCCTGACCGGAGCCCCACCGGCCCCCGGCGGGTGAGGGCGCGCACATGACGGATGCTGCGCGAACCTTCCCTGCTTCACTCACGGCGTGCGCGGTGAAAGGGCCACTGGGCGGCCTGGCCGATCCGGAATTCGCGGAGGGCGTGGCGCGGTTCTTCCAGACAGGGCCGGTCCAGTACGCGGACGGTGACGTTTTCCTCGGGCTCAAGGTCCCGGTCGTGGGCACCAGCGTAAAGGCCTTCGCGGCGCTGCCCCAGGCCGAGATCGACGTGTTGCTCGAGAGCGAGGTGCACGAACATTGACTGACCGGCCTGCTCATCCTGGTGGCGCAGTTCGAGAAGGCGAGCAAGCCGGCCGCCCGCGATGTAGAGGCTCGCACCCGCCTGGCGACAGCCTACCTCGCCGCTGTGCGGCGGGGCGGGTGAACAATTGGGACCTCGTGGACTGCTCGGTGCCCACGCTGCTCGGAACGTAGCTGTGTGACCGGCCGCGCGACGTGATGTTCGAGCTGGCCGGCAGCGAGGCGCTCTGGCGCCGGCGGGTGGCCATGGTGGGCAGCCTCGGCCTCATCATGCGCGGCGACGCGAGCACGACGCTTGAGCTGGCGACACGGCTGCTGGGCGACCGTGAACCGCTCATGCACAAGGCCGTTGGCTGGATGCTGCGGGAGCCGGGGAAGCACATCGACCAATCGCGCACGGCGGCGGTAGCGGGACCGGCGGCCTCGCGGTCGACATCCTCTAGTCCTCGAGGGCCACGCCCTGCTTTTCGGGAAGGCCGAGGGCGCCGAGGGCAGCCACGACGAAGAAGGCGGCGAACACCGTAAACAGCAGGCCGACGCCGCCCACATCCCGCAGCAGGGGAACCGCAAGTGGCGCCAGAATCGCTGCGATCCTGCCGATCCCGGCCGCCCACCCCGCCCCGGTGGCACGAATGCTCGTGGGGTAGATCTCGGGGGTCACGGCGTAGAGCGCGCCCCAGGCACCGAGGTTGAAGAACGACAGCAGCATGCCGGCCCCGATCACCTGGCTCGTGTCTCCGGCGAGGCCGAAGAGCACGGCCGAGACCGCGGATCCGACGAGGAACACGGCGAGCGTGCGGCGGCGTCCCCAGCGTTCAACGAGCCATGCCGACGCGGCGTAGCCCGGCAGCTGCGCCACGGTGATGATGAGCGTGTACGCGAAGGACCGCACGAGCGAGAACCCCGACGCCACCAGGATCGTCGGCAGCCAGATGAAGGCGCCGTAGTAGGAGAAGTTGACGCAGAACCACACCAGCCAGAGGGCGCCGGTGCGTCGACGAAGTCCGGGAGACCACAGCACCGAAACGCGCGGTTTCGCCGCGGCGAGAGGGACGGGAGGCAGTGCCGCGATCTCGGCCGTCGGCGTCGCGACCCCGGCCGACTTCTCGAAGCGTCGCACGGTGGCTTCCGCCTCGTCGTGACGGCCCCTCGACTCGAGGAACCGCACGGATTCGGGCAGGCCCAGGCGCACGACCACGGCATAGACCGCGGGAATGGCGCCGATGAACAGCGCCCAGC
The DNA here is from genome assembly GCF_004365915.1 of Cryobacterium psychrophilum. Lineage (NCBI taxonomy): Bacteria > Bacillati > Actinomycetota > Actinomycetes > Micrococcales > Microbacteriaceae > Cryobacterium > Cryobacterium psychrophilum. The sequence goes on along the minus strand of NZ_SODI01000001.1, from coordinate 1,900,973 downwards.
GCCAGCCATCCGCTGAGGCCGGCACCACGAGAAAGCCGATCACGGCCGCGAGGGTCCAGCCCACAGCCCAGAAGGACTCAAGAATCACGATGATGCGCCCGCGAATCTTCGGCGGCGCGAATTCGCTCACAAGCGTTGACGCCACGGGGAGTTCCGCGCCGAGACCGAGACCCACCACGAATCGCCAGGCGATGAGAACAGCGACCCCGCCAGAGAGCGCTGACGCCCCGGTCGCGAGGCCGTAGATCAGCAGGGTGAGTGCGAAGACCTGGCGCCGGCCAATGCGGTCGGCGAGCAGCCCGCCGAGGCCTGCGCCGATGGCCATGCCCACGAAGCCGGCCGAGGCGATGAGCGAGAGCTCGGTGCTGGTGGCCTGCCACTGCACGGCCAGTTGGGCGAGTACGAAGGAAATGAGGCCGACGTCCATGGCGTCGAGCGCCCAGCCGGCCCCCGAGCCCACCAGCAGTTTGCGGTGCTCCCGGGTGAACGGCAGGGCGTCGAGCCTCGCCGAACGCCCGGATGGGGCCTGAAGTTCCGCCGTCACAACGTGCTCCTCGGGTCAGGCCGCGATTTTGAGGCGCCAGAGCGACGTGACCTCGGCCGCACGTGCGGCATGCAGCGGGTCGGTGGGGTCGGAGGCACGCGGATGCTTCGGGCGAGTGTCGAGGCGAGCCACGACCGCGAGTCCCGCGTCTTCGATGAGGTCGAGCAGCTCCGCCCGTGATCGCAGTCCGAGGCGCTCCGCAATGTCGGAGAGGATGAGCCATCCCTCGCCGTTTGGTTCGAGGTGATCGGCGAGTCCCGCGAGAAAGCCGCGCAGCATGCGGCTGTTCGGGTCGTACACGGCGAAGTCGGTGGACGTTGTCGCTGCCGCGGGAATCCACGGCGGGTTGCACACCACGAGGTCGGCGCGCCCAGCCGGAAATAGATCGGCCTCGACCACGTCGACGCTCGAGGAAAATCCGAGTGCGGCAATATTCTCGCGGGCGCAGACCAGGGCGCGGGCGTCCTGGTCGGTGGCCACAATGCGCGAAACGCCGCGCTGGGCCAGGATCGCGGAGAGCACGCCCGTTCCGGCGCCGATGTCGAAGGCGAGCCCGGTACCGGGCAGCGGCGCGGACGCCACCAGGTCGAGGTATTCGCCGCGCACGGGGGAGAACACGCCGTAGTGCGGGTGGATGCGAGCTCCGAGCGCCTCGATCTCCACTCCCTTGGTGCGCCACTCGTGCGCGCCGATGACGCCCATGACTTCACGCAGGGAAACGACAGAGGCCGGAGCCTTCGGGCCATACACCTCGAGGCAGGCCTGGCGAACGTTGGGTGCCCGACGCAGTGGAATGCGAAGGTCGGTGTCGAGCGGAACGAGCAGAAGCCCGAGCAGGTGGGCCCGACGCAGCGCCTCGGTGCGGTGCCGGCGGAAGGCCGCGGTCAGGTCGCGGTCTCGCATCCGCTGCCCGCGTTCGACCCGGCGGGCGAGTGCGCTCAGCAGTTGGCGGGCATTGTGAAAGTCACCCCGCCACAACATGCCCGTGCCCGAGGAAGCGAGGCGGTACGCAGCATCGGCGGTGAGGGTATCGTCGACGACGACCACGCGTGTGGGCGCGGCCCAGCCGCTGTCGGAGCGCCAGAGGGCGGAGTGCGCGGTGCCAGCCTCCTCCCACTGGATGCGTGGCGCGTCGGTGGTTGCGTGCGTGGTGCTGGGCATTGCGTTGGCTCCCGGGGTCGAACGGCCCAAGCGGTCGTCTGCTCTGAATTATCCCACCCGGGGGCGACCTGGCTGCTGCACGGCGCGGAAAAACGTAGCCACAGGCACGTCGCTCGGCGCCGGGCACTGGAGATCCGTTCCCGGAGACCCCCGCACAGCCGATAACATTTACCCACGGGATTATTGACGACGAATGGCGGATGAATTGGACCTGCACTCAACCGCCGGCGTCATCACGGAGATTCTCACCCTAGTGGGCTTCGTGGCCGGGATTCCGCTTCTGATCATGGGGCTGATTGTGCGCATGGTGAGTCATCGATGGGTGAAAGCGGATGGCGTGATCGCCGTCTCCAAAACCGGCTCGGTCATCCGATGGTTCGACGGCCAGGGCGACGTGCACGCTGGTCAGCAGAACACCCACGAGTCCCACGGGCTGCTGCCCGGGGACGACATTCCGGTGTGGTTCCGGCCGCGCTCGCCGGACCGTTGCCGCACCGACGACCCGAGTCACGATGGCCGTGCCCTGCGCCTGACCGGGCTCCTTCTGATTCTGGTGGGCGTCGCATCCGGTATTTTCGGCTTGGTTTTGATGTTCGCTTAGCCAGGCAACGTGCGCGCCGCCCGCGGCATCCGTTGTCTGAGCGCGCAACAGGCCGGATGCGGGTGTCGATGCTGGGCGCCATATGGTGACGCGCGAGAAACCGAGCGCCGTCTCGTGCGAAATTCGCCACCGAACGTAACAGTTCGGACGCCAGAACGGGTCCAGAAGTTGCAATGATGGGTACATGAGTCGAACGGTTGCTGGAGCACGCGTGTTGATTACCGGTGCGGCCCGGGGAATGGGGCGGTTATACGCCGAACGAGCAGTGGCCGAGGGGGCCAGGGCCGTGATCCTGTGGGATAACGACGCGACCGCTCTCGCCACCGCGGCATCGCTGCTGGCCGAGCGTGCCGAGAAAGGCACGCTCATTTCACCCTTCGTGGTGGACATTGCCGACCTTGGTGCCATCGCCCAGGCCGCACAGCGGGTGCGCACGGAAGTGGGTGACCCCGACATCGTGATCAGCAACGCCGGGATCGTGCGGGGCAAGTTCTTCTGGGAGCACGACAACGGCGACGACATTCGCCCCACCATGAAGGTGAACGCGCTCGCCCCCATGTACATTGCGCGCGAATTCCTGCCGCACATGATGACCAACGGCGCTCGGGAGGCCCGCATCGTCAACATCGCGTCGGCCGCCGGAACGCTGTCCAACCCGCGTATGAGCGTCTACGCGGCCTCTAAGGCGGCGCTCATCGGCTGGAGCGATTCCTTGCGCCTCGAGCTGGAGCAGCAGGGCTTCGGCCAGGTGAAGGTGACAACGGTGTGCCCAAGCTACGTCTCCACCGGCATGTTCGACGGTGCCCGCGGGCCGCTGCTCACCCCGCTGATGACCCCGGAATATGTGGTCGAGCGGGTCTGGCGGGCGATGCTGGCCGGTAAACCCATGCTGATGATGCCGTGGACGGTGGCGCTCGCCCGGGCGCTGCGCGGCACCCTGCCCCTGCCGGTCTGGGACAAGGTGGCCAGCGGATTCGGCGTGTACCGCTCGATGAACGACTGGGTCGGTCGCGAATCTCTCGCGCCCGACGCTGTCGAGCTCGACTAGCCGTACCTGTTCCCCAATCGGACAATGCTGCCTGGTGCTCCAGGCATAATCGTCCGTTTCGGCAACAGGTGTCGCAGGCAGCGGCGGTCAGAGACCGTTTTGGGCCAGCCAGCTCACGAGAACGCTCTGGAATTCCTTCGGATGCTCGACGCTCGGCAGGTGGGCGGCGTCGCGGAACGTGCATCCGCTCGCCTGCGGCATCACCTCAAGCAGGTACTCGTACTCGGCGAGGGCGGGAGTGAGGTCGAATTCACCCACGGTCACCAGGGCCGGCACCATGATCTCGACCACCCGGTCGGCGGCCGGCGGATCGAGCGGTTGCGGGAACGGGTGCTCATCGAAGTGTGCTGCGTTGTCGAGGTTCATGGCATAGGCGGACTGGAGGAACGAGGGGTCGAGGTCGTTCTCCCGGCGAAGCGGACCGACCGCCCAGAGCAGCACCTCCAGGCGAGAGATCCCTTCGGGGTCCTTGGCGTTGAACGCCGCATCCAGCGAATCGAAGATGGTGTCCTCGGCCTCTGACAGCTCAACTTCAGGGAAACCGCTCGGTCCGGCGCCGATCGTGACGAGCCCGGCGACGCGCTCCGGGTGGGCCACGGCCAGGTCGAGGGCGATCGTCCCCCCTCGGTCGCACCCGACCAGGGTCGCGCGGTCCACGCCGAGGTGATCGAGCAGGGCGAGGGCATCCGCTCGATTCGAAAACGGCTTGTCTTCGGCCTCGGTACGCCCAAAACCTCGAGCGTCGAAGCGGATGACGTAGTGGTGCGCAGCAAGGGCCGCCACCTGGAGATCCCACATGCGCAGGTGCGCGATTCCCGCATGCAGGAGCAGCAGGGCGGGGGCCGAGATGTGCCCAGCCGTCTCGTAGTAGAGCGATGCGCCGGGAACAACGAGGTGTGCCATGATGCGAGCGTAGCGGTGCGGATGATGCGGGGCATACCCCCCGCTTTGGTACCAGCGGCAGGGCGCCGCGCACGTGGCCGTAAGCTCGGGTGAATGGTCGGCGTGCTGGTGGGGTTGGGGATCATTGGGTTCGTGATCCTGGTCGGTTACCTCGTGGAACGGTTCGGGATTGCGGGGGCCCGGATCCATCAGGGTGCTCAACCGGATGGCCTTCTTCGTGGCCGCCCCCGCGCTGCTGATGCAGCTGCTCGTGATCGCGGCGCTCCTGGCCTGACTCTGCCCTGCCCCTGCCCAGCCCTCACCCTGCCCGCCTTCGAAAGGACCTCATGAGTTCCGCACTCTCGGCACCATTGCCCGCCAGCCTCCCCGTGGCCGGTTCCGACGACCGTTTCTTTGTGCGCCGGGTGTACTGCGTGGGCCGCAATTACGCCGATCACGCCAGGGAAATGGGAAACGATCCCGACCGCGAGCCTCCCTTCTTCTTCGCCAAGCCCGCCGACGCGGTCTTCGCCGTGCACGAGGGCGTACCGGCGCGCCAGGTCGCACCGAACGAGGTGCCGTACCCGCCAGAGACGGAAAACCTGCATTTTGAGATGGAACTTGTCGTCGCCATCGGCGAAGGGGGCAGCAGCATCGAGCCCGCCGATGCCCTCGCACACGTGTGGGGCTACGGCGCGGGAATCGACCTGACCCGGCGTGACCTGCAGAACAGCGCGAAGTCGCTCCGCCGGCCATGGGACCTCGCGAAGGGGTTCGATTTCTCCGGCCCGTGCACGCCGCTCGTGCCGGCGAGCGTTATCGGCCATCCCGTATCCGCTCGAATCTGGTTGAGCGTCGACGGTCAGCCGAAGCAGGTCGGCGATCTTGTCGACCAGATCTGGCCCGTTCCCGACATCGTTGCCGCGCTCTCACGCTCCGTCACGCTGCTGCCGGGCGACGTCATCTTCACCGGCACGCCCGCCGGCGTTGGCGCCATCGTGACCGGCAACGTGGTGGCAGGGGGAATCGACGGTATCGGCGAGCTCAGCTTCCGTGTCGTGTAACCGGCCGGCTACTTCTTTTTTTGTTTCTGCAGCCAGGGCCGCAGCATGCGGGTGATCCACGGCAGCAGGAGGTAGGTCATGATCGGCGTCAGGGCGAGGGTGGTCAGCAGAACGCGCGCCACAGTCCAGAGGTCGTTCCACGCCGGCACGAATGCGGCTATGAGGAACGTGAATGCCAGGTTCAGGGGGAAGAACCCGAGCCAGATACTGACGGCCTGCTTCCAACGTGGTGGTGGCAGAATGGCGGTCCCCGGCTCCGCTTCCTGCGGCGCATCGAACCAGCCCTCAATTCCCGTGCGCTTCGATTCATCACGGGCATCGAGCACCAGGTCGCGGCCTGCGTGCAGCCACTCAGAGCGGTCGATCGAGGACTCCCACGCCTTGAGAGACTGGGCGTTGGAGAACTTGTAGAGCATCTGCCAATGCCCGGAGTCCTCGCTCGCGCGCACCCAGCCCGAACCGAGAAAACCGGGGTATTGGTGCGCGAGGTCCATGCCGGCCTGCATCCAGCCGGTCGCCTCCTCGATGCGGCTCGGGTCGACCCAGCGTGAGATCGATACGGTAACGGATGCCGACGACGGCGGGATCGGTCGGGGCGCGGATGTCGACATGGTGTCCTGGGGCTATCGCTAAAAGATCATCGGGCGGTCATCGTCTTCACCGTCGATATCCACGTCGACGACCACGGGCACATGATCACTCGGTGCGTCACCCTTACGTTCGTTGCGGTGGATGCTCGCATCCGTGACGCGGTCGGCAAAGGCCTCGGAGCCGAGGATGAAGTCGATGCGCATTCCCTCGTTGCGGGGGAAGCGCAGGCGTTTGTAGTCCCAGAACGTGAATCCCTCCGGCACGAGGGGGCGCACGACATCGTGCAGCCCGGCGGCCTCGAACGCCGTGAAGGCCGCACGCTCGGGCGCGGAGATGTGGGTCGATTCGCCGGGCATGAAACTGGGGTCGCCCATGTCCTCATCGAACGGGGCCACGTTCCAGTCGCCCATCAGGGCGAGGGCGAGGTGCGGATTGGCCGCGAGCTCGCTCTGCGCGTGCCGCTGCAGGGCAGCGAGCCATTCGAGCTTGTACGCGTAATGCGGGTCGCCGAGCGCGCGACCGTTGGGCACGTAGAGGCTCCAGAGGCGCTGCTCGTTGATCGTCACGCCGAGGGCCCGTGCCTCGGCGGGCAGGTCTGGCCCCTCCGCGCCTTTCAGGAAGCCGGGCATCCCCGGGAAGGCGGTGACAACATCCGTGATGGGAAGGCGACTCGCGAAGGCGACGCCGTTCCACTGGCTGAGCCCGTGAATGGCGAGGTCGTAGCCCGCGTCTTCAAACGGCTGCGCCGGAAACTGTTCGGGCTTGCACTTGATCTCCTGCATGGCGAGCACGTCGATGTCTTCGCGTACCATCCAGTCCACGGTGCGGTCGACTCTGGCACGGATGGAGTTGACGTTCCAGGTGGCAATGCGCATGCGTCCAGCCTATTCGCCAGCGCCCGGCGAAGCTGCGGTCCAACCGGGCAAGGAAGCGCGGACGGGTGGTGTTGCGGTTAGATGGGGAGGACCACCCGATGCACAGGAAGGTCATTATGACGGATTTGCAGATTGGCTACGCGGCAATGTTGGAGCAATTCGCCCCCTCGGAGGCGGTTGCACTGTCGGCGTATGCCGAAGAACACGGATTCAGCGGCGTGATGGCGGCGGATCACTTTCAACCGTGGGTTCCGCAGCAGGGCCAGAGCTCATTCGTGTGGAGCGTGCTCGCGGCCATCGCCGAACGCACGACGGGCGACCTGGGTCCCGGCGTCACCGCACCGACCTTTCGCTGGCACCCCGCCATGGTCGCCCAGGCCTCCGCGACCCTTGCCGCCATGTACCCGGGCCGGCACTGGCTCGGACTCGGTTCGGGCGAGGCGCTCAACGAGCACATCGTCGGCCAATACTGGCCCGAGGCCCCCGAGCGCATCAACCGTATGTTCGAGGCCATCGAGATCATTTCGAAGCTGTTCACCGCGTCCCTCGCCGGCAAAGACGTGAAACACTCCGGCCAGTTCTACAAGCTTGAGTCCACGCGGCTGTGGACCATGCCCGAGGTCGCCCCCGAGATCCTGGTGGCAACGGCGGGCCCGGTGACGTCCAAGCGCGCCGGTCGCCACGCCGACGGCCTCATCACGGTCGGTGCCCCGCTCGAGAAGATCTCGATGCTCTTTGGCAAGTTCGATGACGGCGCCCGCGACGCGGGCAAGGACCCGTCAACGATGCCCAAGGTGCTGCAGCTGCACATGAGCTGGGCCGAAACCGATGAAGAGGCGATGAAGAACGCGCTGCTCGAGTGGCCGAACGGCGGAATGAAGTTCCCGAAGGGCGACATTCGCTCCCCGTTCGAATTCGAGCAGATTGCCAAGCTCGTGCGCCCGGAGGACTTCGAGGGGCGCATGGTCATCTCGGCCGACCCCGACGAGCACCGCAAATACATTCAGAAGTTCGTTGACCTGGGCTTCGATCGCATCTACCTGCACAACGTGGGCCGCAACCAGCGCCAGTGGATCGACGTGTTCGGCGCGCAGGTACTGCCGAAACTCGTTCGCTAGATGCCGCACGACCTGCCCCCGGACGGTGAGCTGACGGTATTCACCCTGGGCGGTTTCGGCGAGATCGTGGCCGGTGCCGACCTGGCGTCACTCATCGCCGCGGCCGTGGACTCACGGCTGATCGACGGCGACATTCTGGCCATCACCAGCAAGATCGTCTCCAAGGCCGAGGGCAGGCAACGCGCGGCGACCGATCGGGAGCAGGCGATCACCGACGAGACCGTGCGGGTCGTGGCCACCAGGGCGCATCCGGGCGGCGTGACCCGCATCGTGCAAAACCGGCAGGGGCTGATCATGGCCGCGGCCGGGGTCGACACGAGCAACACGCCCGACGGTGTTGTGCTGCTGCTGCCCGTTGACCCGGATGCCTCGGCGCGCGCCCTGTGCACCGCGTTGCGGGCGCGCACGGGGTTGCGGCTCGGCGTCGTCATCACCGACACCGCCGGTCGCCCGTGGCGGGATGGCCAGACCGACATCGCGATCGGTGCGGCCGGCCTCGCCGTGCTCGATGACCTTCGTGGCACAGCGGATGCCTCTGGTCGCCGCCTCGACGTCACCGCAGCGGCCGTCGCCGACGAGATCGCCGGGGCCGCCGACCTCGTCAAGGGCAAGACCAGCGGCAACCCGGTCGCCGTCGTGCGTGGCCTCGCGCATCTGGTGGGGGATATGACGCTCGCCGGGGCATCCGCGCTGCAACGCCCGAGTGAGACGGACATGTTTCGTCTGGGGACGAATGAGGCGCATGACGAGGGCTATGCGGAGGGGTACGCCGCCGGCCGCGCCGCTGCGCTCACCGAGGATGCATTCGATTGAGCTGGGTCGTTGTGGTTCCGGCCAAGGGGAATCCGGGAGGCAAGAGCCGACTGGGCGCCCTGCCCGAACGAGCCGCGCTTGCCGAGGCCTTCGCGCTTGACACCGTCTCGGTGGCGCTCGGGTCGCCTCGAGTGCTCGGCGTGTTCGTCGTCACGGGTGACGTCGCGCTGGGTGCCGCACTGGAGCTGCTCGGTGCCGTCATCGTGCCCGAGGCCAGGGGAGCCGATCGGGCGGGGGCCCCGTCCGAGGACCCGCTCAACGCGGCGATCCGGCAGGGTGCTGCTGCGGCCCGAGCGTCCTTCCCCGATGCCCCGCTGGCCGTCGTCACGGGCGACCTTCCCGCGCTGCGCGCCACAGACCTCACGAAGACACTGGACCTCGCCGCGGCGTACGCGCTGGCGATGGTGCCCGATGCCGCTGGGACCGGAACAACCGCGCTGCTCGTGCGGTCGGGCCTGCCTCCTGCGCTTCTCTTCGGCCCCGGGTCGCGGGCGGCGCACGAGGCGGCCGGCTACGTGCCGCTTGAGGTGGCCGCGAGGTCCACGATACGCCGCGACGTGGACACGGCCGAGGACCTCGACGTCGCGCACGGCCTGGGTCTCGGCCCGTACTCGCGCGCGGTTCTTCAGGAGCCGGTCGGGCCCGCCCCGCAATAGGCCGAACAGGCCGGTGGCGTTTGTGTCATTTTCCGTTCACGATTGCACAGCGTCCCGCGTGTTTTCGGGGTTGTGCAGGCGAGTGTTGAGCACTGGTTTTTCCGTTCACCCCTGCACTAAACTGTTTTTTGCTCACTACTCCTCTGCACAATAAGGAGGTGGCGGGGTGGACGCGGAATCGGTACGTTTTTCTGAGTCCGGCACGTTGACGATGCCGGCTGCTCTGTGGGATCGCACGATGAGGGTGTCAGCGGTGATTGCGCCGTTGGCGGCCCGAGCGATCGTGGGCCGGGCCGCGGTCGATGCGGCCGCATTATCGCTGGGGATATCGCGGCGCCAGGTCTACCTGCTTATCAAACGCCATCGAACGGGGTCGGGGTTGCTGACGGATTTGGCTCCGGGGCGTTCCTCGCATGGGAAAGGTACGTGGCGGCTGACAGCCGCGGTTGAGGACCTTGTCCGTGAGGTGGTGCGGAAGCAGTTCCTGACCCGGCAGAAGCGAACCCAGGCGGCGGTATACCGTGACATCGCGGGAGCGTGCCGGATGCGACAGCTTCCAGTTCCAGCGCGGAACACGGTGGAGCGGCGGATCCGGGCGTTGAATCCGGTGGAGGTGGGCCGGCGCCGGGGAGGTCCGGATGCGGTGCGGTCGTTGCAGCCCGCCGGCGGTGACGTTCCAGTGATTGGCACCATTTTGGAGCAGGTGCAGATCGATCACACGGTCATCGACGTGATCGTCGTCGACGAGCGGGAACGACAACCGATCGGGCGCCCGTATCTGACCGTGGCGATCGATGTGTTCAGCCGCACGTTGGTGGGGATGGTCGTCACGTTGGAGGCTCCGTCGGCCGTGTCCGTGGGCCTCTGCCTGGCGCATACTGCCACCGATAAACGGCCGTGGCTGGAGAGTCTGGGAGTTGACGCACCGTGGCCGATGAGTGGGAAGCCACGGCAGTTGTATTTGGATAACGCGGCGGAGTTTAAGAGCGAGGCGCTGCGTCGTGGGTGCGAGCAGCACGGAATCGAGCTGGCGTACCGGCCGCCGGGCCGGCCGCACTACGGCGGGATCGTGGAGCGGGTGATTGGGACCGCGATGCAGCAGGTCCACGAACTTCCTGGGACGACCTTCTCCAATCCGGTCGAGCGTGGCCGGTATGACTCGGACCGAATGGCGATGCTGACGCTTGGCGAGTTGGAGAAATGGTTGGCCCTGGCTGTGGCCAGCTACCACGGCAGTCTTCACAGCACGTTGGGGCAGACGCCCGCCGGCCGGTGGGCCGAAGGCGTCGCCGCGACCGGGATGCCGGCGGTGGTGTCGAACCCGACAGCGTTCCTGATCGATTTTCTCCCCGTTGTGCGGCGGACCCTGACGCGGACGGGATTCGTCATCGACCACGTCCACTACTTCGCCAACGCGTTGAAACCGTGGATCGGCAGGCGCGACACGTTGGCTCCGTTCCTGATCCGGCGGGACCCGCGGGACATCAGCCGGATCTGGGTGTTGGATCCCGACGGGCACCTCTATGTAGAGGTGCCGTATCGGACGATGGCGAACCCGGTTGTGAGTCTCTGGGAGCACCAGCGTGCCCTGGCCCGGTTGCACGAGCGTGGCATCGCGCAGGTGGATGAGGAAGTCCTGTTCCGGATGATCGGGCAGATGAGGGACATCGCCAGCACCGCGTCGAAAACCACGAAACGCATGCGCCGTGACGCCGAACGACGCCGCACCACACCGGCCGTAGCGACGAGCGCCGCCCAGAGCCCGGGCGCCGTCGAGCCGGCGGATTCACCGGACGATGAGCCACCGAACACACCGTCGCCAGCGATAACGGTCGCTGGATTCGATCAGATCGAGCAGTGGTGACCATGTCCGACGATGTCGCACCAGATTTATCTCACCTGCACCCCACGGTGCGCGGCAGTGCACGGCTACCGACGGGCGAGCGGGTGGAGCTGATCCGAGCGGACCGGTGGATCGGCTACCCCAAGGCGGTAGTGACGGTCGCCCGACTGGAGGCCCTGCTGGGCTGGCCCGACAAACAGCGGATGCCGAACCTGTTATTGGTGGGGCCAACCAACAATGGCAAGTCGATGATCGTGGAAAAGTTCCGCCGAGGGCACCTGCCAGTGACCGAACCGCACCGGGAACACATCGCCGTGTTGTGCGTGCAGATGCCCTCCGAACCGTCCGTGCTGCGGTTCTACATCGCGCTCCTAGCCGCGCTGGGCGCGCCACTTCAACCCCGGTGGCGGTTGGCCGAGGTGGAGCAGATGTCGCTGAGTCTGCTGCGGTCAACGGGTGTGCGCATGCTCGTCATCGACGAGCTGCATAACGTCCTAGCCGGGGCTGGCAGCAGCCGCCGGGAATTCCTCAATCTGCTGCGTTTCCTCGGCAACGAGTTACACATCCCCATCATCGGCGTCGGAACACGAGAAGCGTACCTTGCCATCCGATCCGACGACCAGCTCGAGAACCGATTCGAACCCGTCGTCCTGCCCCTATGGACTGTCAATGCCGACACCGTGTCGTTGTTAGCCAGCTTCGCGAGAGCGTTGCCACTGCAGCATCCTTCCACCATCGCGACCGACGACATGGCCCAATATCTGCTGGCTCGCTGCGAGGGAACCATCGGGGAACTCGCCCACCTCCTGACCGCTGCGGCGATCGCCGCTGTTGAAAGCGGTGAGGAAAGCATCAACCAACGCACCCTGGTCATGGCCGACTACCTCGGGCCCACCGAACGAAAGCGCGTATTCGAACGAGAACTACTGTGACCAGTACATCGTGACCGGGCCGCGCCGATGGCCCGTGCATCCGGCCCCGATCGACGGTGAAACGTTCTACTCCTGGCTGCGCCGTATCGCCGCCTGCTATAGCACCGACCTCACCCTCCTCGGCGATGACCTCGGCTTCACGCTCAGATGGCGCCCCCCTGAGGACATCGACGCGGCAGCGACATCCGCCATGATCGACGTCCCGGCCGAGCGCACCGGCGTCACCCCGGACCGGTTACGGCAGATGGATGCGGCCGGTTGGGTTCCCTGGCGGCGCGATAAGAGTGATGAGGTGCAGCAGGGCGCGCAACGTACGTGCCGGTTCCCGGGGTGCGTCCGCGCCGCAGTGAGCGCGGAATCTGGCAGTGGCCGGCCCCCGGAGTATTGCGACGACGACGGGCACAACCGGGCTGCCGGCTGGCGCGCACGGCGCCGTCTGGCCGACGAACCGAGCCGGAACATCGAGGACGAGAAACGCCCAGTTGACGCCGCGCGCCAGCGCGCCGGAGAGCTCAGCGGCCAGATCACAGGGATGCTCGAGCAACTGGGCCAGCAACTCACCGCCCTCAAAGAGGAGCTGCAGACCGTTGCTGACCCGGACGCCGTTGAGGCTCAGATCGAATCAGTGACGACCGAGGCCGCCACACAAGTCGCCGCCGCAACCACCCGAACCCGCCGCGCCGAGCAAGCTCAACGTCAGGCCGACGCGGAGCGGCTGGAAGCTGACGCCGCAGCAACGGAAGCATCAGAGCTGGCCGACCAGCGGCACGCCGACCTCACCGTCACTCAGCTCGAGCTGGGGGACCGGGAGCACGCTCTCGACCAGGTGACGGCCGAGCTGGTCGCCGTCCGGTCCGCGGCGAAGGCCCAGAACGCACAGGCGCAGGCCGAGCTGTCCCGGCTGCGCGAGCAGCTGACGACCGTGCGCACGCGGCTGGGGGAGGCCGAGCATGAACGCGATGACGCCGCAGCGCGCGCCGAGACGGCTTCTGCCGCGTGGGCCGAAGCCGAAGAACGTGCTCGAGGAGCGGTTGCCCGCGCCGACGACGAGGCAGCCCGAGCTCAGCGCATCGAGACTGATCTCGCCAAAATTCGGGACCAGCTCGATCAGGCCCGAACAGCCAAGGACACCCTTCGGGAGGAAGGTCGCTCGCTGCGCGAGCACCTAGCGACCGCGATCGTTGAACGCGACGCAGCACGGGCGAACGCCCGGCGTGAGCGAACTCACGCTGACCAACGCATCAGCGAGCTCAGTACCATAAGCGACCAACAAATCGCCCATCTCCGGGACGGGGCTGCCGAGCTGCGGCAGGAAGTGCGTGAACAGCGCGGCCGCGCCGATCGTCCACTCCTCGACCCAACCTCCGCAAGTGGCGGCGATTGACCGGTGTCCAAAAACGGTACATTTCGAGACCAACAGCACCATCAACGACACGCCGATGCGCGAACGTCCACAACCCGTCTCAGAACCTAGTTGGGATCGACGATGTTCTGAGACTATTCTGAGACGATAGACGAATGGCCACCACACACGTCACCCTCGTCGGCTACGCCCGCGTCTCCACCCACAGCCAAGACACCACGATGCAACACGACGCACTCACATCCATCGGCTGCGGACGGATCTTCACCGACACCATCTCCAGCCGTGCACTCAGCCGGCCCGGGCTGATCGCCGCGCTCGACTACCTCCGGCCAGGCGACACCCTCTGTGTCTGGAAACTGGACCGCCTCGGACGATCCGTCAAAGAAGTCCTCACCATCGCCGATGACCTCCACGACAAACACATCGCCCTCCAGATCCTCACCGGCACACTCGCCGGAACTTACCGGCCCACCGGAGAAGGCAAATTCTTCTTCACCATGATGGCCGCGTTCGCCGAACTCGAACGAGACATGATTCGCGAACGCACCCTCGCCGGCCTCACCACCGCCCGAGTCCAGGGCCGGGTCGGTGGACGCCCGACCGTCATAACACCCGACACGCTCGCAGCAGCCAAAGCTCGACAACAACGCGGCGAAACCCCCACCCAAATCGCCAAAGCCCTCGGCGTCTCACGAGCAACGATCTACCGCCACCTCAACCCTTAGCGCCAAACTACTGGCCAGACCTCGAGTTTGAGCCCGCCTCCGCTTTGCTTCGACAGATTCACTACAAGTCTCGCGACGATACCGGGCCGCTGTACTGATGACGGCGGCGATGATCCTTAGGTCGATGTGCAAGTATGGTGCCTGTGGCAAGAGTCAAGTAGATCAAGGAGGCAAAGATGCGCCGTTGGACCTCGTTCGCGCTGAACGCGTTACTTCTCGTTCTGCTGGTCTTGTCCGTGTTCACCCAGGTGTGGGCTCTCCCCCATGCGGTGGATAGCGTCGTATCGGTATTCCCGGAGGTCAACCCGCTCGCGGTGCCATCCATCATCTGGGGTGTCGTCGCAATCGCATGCTGGCAAGCTATTGCCGTCATCGGACTGCGGCTTGTCATACTCGTGCGCGATGACAGATTCGATTCTTCGTCCTTTGGATGGTTACGCGCGATTGTCGGCTGCCTAGTCGCGTTCATCGTGCTCGATGCGTCAGCTTTTATCGCACTAAACGTCATGGGATACACGACCCCAGGCGTGATGCTTGGACTTATCTCTGGCGGGCTCGTGGCTCTGTTGGGCTCTGGTTTCCTTGTTCTATTCCTTGGGACCAGGCCCGCAGTGCACTATTCGCACAACTGACCCGGCCCCCTCCTCTCGTCGATTAACCCCTCGGGTCTATCCGGGAGGTCTGGATGTTGAAGATGGTCTGCGGTGCGTTGGAATCAAGTGAGTCATCGAAGACCGCTATTTCTTCTGGCGACGCGTACCAACTACCGCCGCTGAAGGTAGCATTCGCACACGTCGTCGGCGACGTCCTGCTTGCTTGCGTCCACCAGAAGCAAACTCTTACAATCCGCTCTCCGTTGTACACATTTGCAGCGGCCTTCGCGTATCCCTTGTAACTGGTATAAAGGATCTCGTTAGAGAAGGCGTAGCTCGACCCCCAGACGAGCTGGGGCATTGGATCCCCTGTTGCTGTTGCGGTGGTCGGGTAGTTGGCCCCGACGGGGTCGCCCCCGGGGGTTATCGCGTACGATTCGGTGACCAATCTGAGACCATCCTTGGGGCCCAGCTGCTGGCCGCTGATGACGACGGTGTCGGAATCCTGTTTGTGTCCTGAATTGTCGGCGTAAGCCGCGCTAGCCCCCAGGCCTGACATCAGCAAAGCTACACTCGCCGCCGCAATTATCTTCTGAATTTTCATTTGTACCCCATTTCTTGTATCGCTGGAGCTAAATACAAGCGCCGACGATGATTACTGCATGGTCGACTTCGCACACTGCCCAACAGAATCGTCGGCCGTCTGGCCCCGATGGCTGGCGAACTGAAAAATGCCATAGGTAGGGAGGCGCCTCGTCCCGAGGACAAGCAGTGCCGCGTTCGCCAAACTTGAGCGTGACATGATTCGCGAACGCACCCTCGCCGACCTCACCACCGCTCGTGCCTAGGGCCGCGTCGGTCACCTCAACTCTGAACGCTAACCACCCGTTCCACTGCAAGCCAGACCGCCCAATCCACGGGCTAACTGAGCAGAACAGAACGCGTCAGTCTGAACTGCGAACCAGTTGTGCAGGCGTGAACGAACATCTGTGCAATCGTGAACGGAAAATGACAGTTTGTCGTCGCGGCACTTCCTGAAGCGGCTGGCACTCGTTGGAACACGTGCCGCCGGAGCCAACACGTGCCGTGAGGTGGGCGCTACGTTGCGCCGGCGACCGCGACCGCGAGCACGGCGGCGGCCATGGCTGCCGTGGTGGGGACGTCGTGCATCCACAGGGGCACGGCGAGTGAGCGGATGCCGGCGGCCGCGAGCTGGGGCAGTGCGGCGGCATCCGTTTCGTCAACGAGCCAGGCATCGAGCACGCCGCCGGCCGACCGGGCGCCGTAGTGCAGGCCCACGGCGAGGGCCGAGGTGTCGACCCCGATGGTGTGCAGGCACGCGTCGGCCATGCCGCGCACGGCGCCGCCGCCGATGATCGGCGCCACGCCAACGACCGGCGCCGACGTGGTGCGCAGGGCGTCGCGAATGCCCGGCACGTCGAGGATGGTGCCGACTGAGACCACAGGGTTGGACGGCGGAAGAATCACCAGGTCAGCGCTGTCGATCGCCTCGAGCACGCCGGGAGCGGCCACGGAGCCGGAGAGCCCCTGCTGCACGAATTCCGTCACGGGAATACGTGCCCGATACCGAACCCACCATTCCTCGAAGTGCATGAGTTCCCCGGCGCGGTGCTCGTCGACGCTCTCGGCAAGGCGCACGTGCGTCTCAACCGGCTGGTCACTCATCGGCAGCAGGCGCGCGCCCGGCTGCCAGCGACGGCAAAGAAACTCGGTCGCCTCGCTCAGGGTCGACCCGGCCCGCAGCAGATCGGTGCGCACGATGTGCGTGGCGAGGTCGAGGTCGCCGAGAGTGAACCACGACCAGCCGCGGCCATAGGCAGCAATCTCGGCCGAGGTGCGGCGGGTCTCCTCCGGGCGCCCCCAGCCCTGATCCTCGTTGATTCCGCCGCCGAGCGTGTACATCACGGTGTCGAGGTCGGGGCAGATGCGCAGCCCGTCGAGCCACATGTCGTCGCCGGTGTTCACGATCACGGTGACTGTGGCAAGTGGATGCGCCTGCGCGAGGTGTGCCAGCAGTCCACGCGTGAAGCGGGCGCCGCCGACACCTCCGGCCAGTACGGTCACGTTCTTCACGGGGTTCCTCTCGTCGGGTCTGTGCTGGTCGAAGCCGGGCCGACGACCACGGCGGCAGGCTGCGGAGCGGTATCCAGGGCGGAGAACACGATCACGGGATGCCCTCCGCGCGGGTGGTCCATGATGAAGCAGTCGACGCCGTAGACGTCGGCAATGATCTCGGGCCGGAGCACCTCACGCGGGGTGCCCGCCGCCACGAGGCGACCGCCGTGCAACAACAGGATGCGATCACAATAAGCGGCCGCAAGGTTGAGGTCGTGCAGCGCCATGATCGCGGTGAGACCGAGGCCCCGAACCTGCCCGAGCAGCGAGAGCTGGGCGCTCACGTCGAGGTGGTTGGTGGGCTCGTCGAGCAGAAGCAGGCCCGGGCGCTGCGCGAGTGCCCGGGCGATCTGCACGCGCTGCTGCTGGCCGCCGCTGAGCGTGTGCCAGAGGCGCTCGGCGATGTCACTCGCACCGACCGCCGCGAGGGCATCCATCGCCACCTGACGGTCGTCGTCACCGCCGAAGCCGCCGAGCAGACGAGTGCGGTGCGGAATGCGGCCGAGCAGCACGACCTCGGCCACCGACAGATCAACGCTCGGGGAGGTGTTCTGCTCCAGCAGCGCCACGCGCCTCGCCACCTCACGCCTCGGCAGCGAGCCGATGGCCACGCCGTCGAGGGCGACCTGGCCGGCATCCGCTTTCTCAATGCCCGCGACCAGGCGAAGCAGAGTGGATTTGCCCGCACCGTTCGGCCCCAGCAACCCGGTGACCGTGCCGGTTTCAACGGATGCCGAGACCTCGCTCAGAATGCTCGTCCCGTCGATCGAGAACGAGAGATCGCTGATCGTTACGCCCATACGGCCGACTTCTTTCTCTTGATCAGCAGAATGAAGACGGGCACACCGATGAACGCGGTGATGATGCCCACGGGGAGTTCTCGGGGATCGAAGACGGTGCGGGCGAGCGTATCCGCAATCACGAGGAACAGGGCGCCGCACACGATCACGAGCGGCAGCAGGCGCCGGTGGCCAGGGCCGCTCAGCCCGCGCACGAGGTGCGGGAGGATGAGGCCCACGAAACCGATCGAGCCACTCACCGCCACCATGGCGCCGGTGAGCAGTGCCACTGAGCCGAGTAGTGCCCAGCGGGTGGCGTTCACGTTGATGCCGAGGCTCGCAGCGGACGTGTCGCCGAAGGCGAAGGCATCGAGCCGAGTCGCCGCGAGCACGATTCCGATCCCCACGATGAGCAGCGCGGTGCCCGAAATGGCCACACTCTGCCACGTACTGCCCGCCACGGAACCGAGCAGCCAGTTGAGAATCTCGCGGTAGGAGTCGCCCTTGGCGGCCCAAAAGATGACGAAGGATGTGGCGGCGGCGGCCAGTTGGGCAATGGCCAGTCCCGAAAGCACGGCGCGCGCCGGCGTGATCGTTCCCCCGACCCTCGCGATGCTGAGCGTGGCGAAGAGGGCGAGGAGGGCGCCGAGAAAGGCGGCGGCCGGAAGGGCGAAACTCACTCCAAGAATGACCACGCACACCGCGCCGAGCGACGCGCCCGACGACAGGCCGAGCAGGTACGGGTCGGCGAGCGGGTTACGGGTGACGCTCTGCATCACCGCCCCGCTGAGTGCGAGCCCCGCGCCCACGAAGGCCGCCGTGAGAACCCGGGGCAAACGCAGTTGCCAGACAATCGAGTCGATCAGCGGGGGAACCGGGTCACCGAACGAGAGCCCGAAGCGCTCGGCGAAAATGCCGAGCACCTGCGTGAGACTCACGCTGGCTGGTCCGATCGTGACGGCCACGGCGCAGGCGAGGAGCAGGGCGATGAACGCCGCCACGAGCCAGGCGGCGTACCCCTGGCGTGTCACCCGGCCACCATCGAACTGCCTTGCATGCGCCGGTCGGTGCTACTTGCTCAGGCCGGCGAGCTGGTCGATCGTGGAGGCCGCGGCCTCCACGTTGCGAATGCCGGCCTCGGTCGAGGCGAACGGCAGGATGATGTAGCGCTTGTTGGTCACCGCATCGAGTCCCTGGGTGGCGGCGCTTGACTCGAGGTTGGCGATCTTGTCGGCCGCGGTGTTCCAGGTGGCGTCGACCAGCACGATCACGTTCGGGTTCGCCTCGATGATCGACTCCCAGCCCACGGAGGTCCAGGTGTCTTGCACGTCGTGGAATATGTTTGTCAGCCCGGCCGCCTTCATGATCATGTCCGGGGAACCTATGCCGGCACCAACATATGGGGTGTCGGTTCCGCTGGAATACCAGAGCGCGGTGCGCTTGTCCGTCGTGACCGGCTCGAGGTCCGCGAGGTCGCTCGTGAGGGAGCCGACGAGGGTGGCCGCCTCGGGTTCCGCGCCGAAAATGTCGCCGGCCTCGGTGATCTCTGAGAACACCGAGTCGAAGGTGAGCGGGTCTGGCATGGCGTCGCCCTTGCACGCCGCCGGCGACACGTAGCTGCCGATGCCGAGCCCGTCGAGGGCCGAACGCTCACCCACGCCATCGGCGGAGAAGTTGGACTCCCAGCCGCCGTAGATGAAATCGGGGGTGAGGCCGAGAACGGCTTCCTGCCCGGGGAGGAAGTCGCTCATCACATTGAGGTTCGCACCCTCCTCGATGAGATTCGCCGGCAGCGGGCCGTCGAGGAAGGCCGAACCGACGATGCGGTCGCCGAGACCGAGGGCGAGCATGAGCTCGGTGGTCGAGGACTTGATGGTGACCACCCGTTGCGGTTGGGCGTCCACCGTGACGGCGGTGCCGCAGTTCTGAAGCGACACCGGGTAACCGGCGGCGCCCCCGGCGGTCTCGGCCGGGGCCGCAGCCTGGCCCCCGGCGGCGCATCCGGTCAGGAGCAGTGCGGTGGCGCCGAGCAGGCCAACGGCCAGGGGGCGGGAACGGGGGCGAATGCTGATGATTTTCACGGGTCCTCGAAGGGTGTCGACCGAATGCGGACCCGGGCCCAAGCAGTTGTCGCAACCGATGCGGTGCACGCGGCTGGGCTGTTTGTGCGAAGGGTCGCGCAGAGTGGTGGTGCGGAAAGGTAGCGTGCGGGACCTCAGCCCAAATCCAGGCCAGCGCAGCCGGTCATAGCTAACCGGTGGTCTACGTCGAGCCTATGCCCTGAGCGCTATGCCCATCGCGATTTCAGCGAGTGCGCCTCCGCCCCCCCGCTGTTGGCGGCCGCCGCGAGCGCTTCGGCGACCGGTGCGACGTCGTCGGGCAGCGCCCCGGCGGTGACCCGAATGAACGATCCTCCCTCGGCGGCAAGAAAAGGTGAACCGCCGGCAACCCGAATTCCGGATGCGGCGAGACGCACGATGGTATCTCGCTCGTCGTGGACGGGTAGCCAGGCGTTGATGCCGTCGGCCTGGTCAAGGGTGAGGCCGCGCAGGGCCAGCGCCTCTCTGAGGGCGCGCTGCCTGGCGAAGTAGATGCGGCGGGCTTCGCTAACCTGGGCCATGCTGTCACCGTTGGTGAGCAGGTCATGCAGGATCGTCTGCAGCATTCGACTGGTCCACCCGGGCCCGAGCATGCGCCGCGACACAATCGGATCGACGAGAGCCGCCGGGCCGCCGAGTGCGGCAATGCGCAGGTCGGGGCCGTGCGATTTGGAGAAGCTCCGAACGTGCAGCACCCGGTCGGGTAGCCACTGGCCCAGGCTCACATCGGGGGAGATGCTGATGTCGCCGGAATGGTCGTCCTCGATGACGACGGGCTGTGACGGGCTGGCAGCCAGCAAATCAGCCAGATCTCGGGCCCGGGTGGTGGTCATCGACGCCCCGGTGGGGTTGTGGGCGCGGGGTTGCAGGATGACCGCAGTGGGAGCGAGCCGGAGGGCGGCAGCGAGACTGGCCGGAACGATCCCCTCGGCGTCGATATCAACCGGAACCCGCTCGAGCCCGAGCTGGTCGAGCAGGTCGAAAAACGGGGGAAACGTCGGATTTTCCACGATCACGCGGTCACCGAACCGGGTGATCTGGTCCAGGCTCCGGGAGATCGCGTCGAGGGCACCGTCGACGACGGTGATCGCCTGCACCGGGTAGGGCCAGGACGCCTGCAACACGTCGAGCAGTTCGGGAATCACGGGGAGATCCTGGTAGCTCGGAGTGACGGCGCGTTGGGAGACCCGGGAGAGTGCGGGCCCGAGCGCCGGCAGCAACTGCGGGTCCGGCGTGCCGCGCGAAAGATCCAGACGCGCCGAACCGAGCGGTCCGGCCAGGGTTTGGCTCCGGGCGGGCAGCCACTTCGGGGCCGCGTCGAGCACGAAGGTTCCGCTGCGTCCCCGGGACACGATGAGCCCCGCGGACGAGAGCGCCTTCCACGCGTGGCTGATGGTCGCCGGGCTCACTCCCAGGTCGCCCGCGAGGTCGCGCACCGTGGGCAGTCGATCCCCGGGGGCGAGCCGTTCGGCCGCGATCAGTCGACCGACCGCAGCGGCGATCCCGGCGGGGGTACGGTGTTCGATTTCTTCGACAAAGTTGTGCATTGCTCTTGCCTCAGTGTTCATCGGGCGACAGGATGATTAACGCGTGTGTGACTTAAGAGAAACACAAATGAAATGTTTACGTCAAATAATAACAAAGCCGGACAACGTTGCCCGGCGGGACCAATCACGACAGGCCAGAAGTCAGGCGGCCATCGCAGCCGCCTGAACTCGAGACCTGAAGCACAAGATCCTCAGACGACAGGCGGAACGAAAATATGAGCGTTGACCAGAGAAATATCGTTCGAACGGCCATAACCCAGGCCACCTGGACCGGCGACGAAGAGTCGATGATCCAGAAGCACGAGGAGTTCGTGCGAACTGCGGCCAAAGACGGTGTGCAGGTAATTTGCTTTCAGGAGCTGTTTCACGGCCCCTACTTCGGCATCGTGCAGGACTCGAAGTATTACGAGTATGCGCACCCGGTGCCCGGTCCCATTGTTGAGCGGTTTCAGAAACTCGCAGCCGAATTCAACATGGTGATTGTCTTGCCCATGTACGAAGAGGACCAGCCGGGCGTGCTGTACAACACGGCGGCGGTGATCGACGCGGACGGTACCTATCTCGGCAAGTACCGCAAGCACCACATCCCCCACCTGCCGCAGTTCTGGGAGAAGTTCTACTTCCGTCCGGGCAACACCGATTACCCGGTCTTCGAGACGAAGTACGGCAAGATCGGCGTCTACATCTGCTACGACCGTCATTTTCCCGAGGGCTGGCGTGCACTGGGACTCAACGGTGCCGAAATCGTGTTCAACCCGTCGGCGACCAAGCCCGGCCTGTCCAACCGACTGTGGGAGCTTGAGCAGCCCGCCGCCGCCGTCGCAAACCAGTACTACGTCGGGGCCAACAACCGCATCGGCAACGAGGAAGCAGAATTCGGAGACGAGGCCGTGACCTTCTACGGCAGCTCCTACTTCGTTGATCCCAAGGGCAACTACGTCGGTGATGTTGCGTCCACGGGCACCGAAGAGATCCTCGTGCGTGACCTCGACCTCGCAGTGATCCGCGAGGTACGCAACTCCTGGCAGTTCTACCGGGACCGTCGCCCCGACTCCTACGATTCCCTCGTCGCACCCTGATCACCGCCACCTGATCGTCCACGTTCGCGGGTCGTGCGGTCGAGCAGACAGCCTCGACCGCTCGCCCTGTCGAACCCTTGAGAACGGATGCACATGAAGACTTTGATTAAGAACGGCACCGTGGTCAACGCCACGGGTCGAGGACTCGCCGACGTACTCATCGACGGGGAAACCATCAGCGCGGTACTTGCGCCCGGATCCACCCTGCTCGGTTTCAATGTGGAAACCAACGTCGACCGGGTCATTGACGCGCGCGGCAAGTACGTCATCCCCGGCGGCATCGACGCCCACACCCACATGGAAATGCCGTTTGGTGGCACCCACGCCAGCGACACCTTCGAAACCGGTACCCGGGCTGCCGCCTGGGGCGGAACCACGAGCATTGTGGACTTCGTGGTGCAGTACGCGGGCGAAAACGTGCTCGAACGCTATGCGGCGTGGCAGACGAAGGCATCCGGTCAGTGCGCCATTGACTACGGCTTTCACCAGATTCTCTCCGACGTGCAGGACGATTCGCTGACCGCGATGGACGAACTCGTGAACGAAGGGGTCTCGAGTTTCAAGCTGTTCATGGCCTACAAGGGTGTGTTCCTCTCCGATGACGGCCAGATCGTGAAGGCCATGCAGCGGGCCGCCACCAACGGCAGCATGATCATGATGCACGCCGAAAACGGCAGCGTGATTGACCTGCTCGTGCAGCAGGCCATCGCCGCCGGCAACACGAGCCCGCTCTACCACGGCCTCACCCGGCCCTGGCAGGCCGAGGAAGAGGCCACGCACCGGGCGATCATGCTCGCCAACCTCACCGGTGCGCCGCTCTACATCGTGCACGTCTCGGCCAAGCAGGCCGTGGCCCAAATCGCCACGGCCAGGGACAACGGCCAGAACGTGTTTGGTGAAACCTGCCCGCAGTACCTCTATCTCTCTCTTGAGGACAACCTCGGCGCGCCCGGCTTCGAGGGCGCCAAGTGGGTGTGTTCTACCCCGCTGCGCGCCAAGGCGGAGGGCCATCAGCACCACATGTGGCAGAGCCTGCGCACGAACGACATTCAGATGGTCTCCACCGACCACTGCCCGTTCTGTATGAAGGGCCAGAAGGACATGGGCCTGACCGACTTCTCCAAGATCCCGAACGGCATCGGCTCGGTCGAGCACCGCATGGACCTGCTCTACCAGGGTGTCGTGGATGGGAAGATCTCGCTCGAACGCTGGGTCGAGGTGTGCTCGACCACGCCGGCGCGCATGTTCGGCATGTACGGCACCAAGGGCGTCATCCAGCCGGGCGCCGACGGCGACGTTGTGATCTACGACCCGAACGGGCACACCTCAATCGGGGTCGAGAAGACCCACCACATGAACATGGACTATTCCGCCTGGGAGGGCTACGAAATCGACGGCCACGTCGACACCGTCATCTCCCGCGGCAAGGTCGTGATCGACGGGAACGAGTATCTGGGAACCCAGGGTGACGGCCGTTATATCAAGCGGGGCCTCAGCCAGTATCTGATCTAAACATCTGATCCAAAGCCCCTCACCCTTTAGCGACCACCAGGAAAGAGTACGACCATGGATTTTGGAGCAGTACTACAGACGAACCCACCGTCCGCACGAACGGTGCAGCTGGCCAAACTGGCCGAGGCCCACGGCTTCAGCCACGTATGGACCTTCGACTCACACCTGCTCTGGCAGGAGCCCTATGTGATCTACAGCCGCATCCTCGCCGAAACCAGCAAGATCATTCTCGGACCGATGGTCACCAACCCGGCGACCCGGGATTGGACGGTCACGGCTTCGACCTACGCAACCCTCAATGAGATGTACGGTAACCGCACCGTCTGTGGCATTGGCCGCGGTGATTCGGCCGTGCGCACCACCAATGGGGCGCCGACGACCCTCAAGACGCTGCGGGAATCGATACACGTGATCCGTGAACTGGCCAACTCGCGGTCCGTCGAACACAACGGCGCGACCCTGCAATTCCCCTGGAGCAAGGGGTCAAGCCTCGAGGTGTGGGTCGCCGCCTACGGACCGCTCGCACTCAAACTCGCCGGTGAGGTCGGCGACGGGTTCATCCTGCAAATGGCCGACCTCGACGTGGCCGAGTGGATGATCAACACCGTGCGTACCGCCGCCTCCAACGCCGGACGTGACCCCGCCTCGGTGAAGTTCTGCGTCGCAGCGCCCATGTACATCGGAGACGACTGGGAGCACATGCGCAACCAGTGTCGCTGGTTCGGTGGAATGGTCGGCAACCACGTGGCAGACATCGTCTCCAAGTACGGTACCGATTCGAATGTGCCGAAGGCGCTCACCGACTACATTGCGGGCCGGGAAGGGTACGACTACAACCAGCACGGCCAGGCCGGCAACGAGCATGCCGCGTTCGTGCCCGATGAGATCGTGGACCGCTTCTGCCTGATGGGCTCGGCGGCGGATCACATCGAGAAACTTCAGGCGCTCAAGGCGCTCGGCGTCGACCAATTCGCCGGCTACCTGCAGCATGACAACAAGGAGGAAACACTGCGGGTCTACGGCGACACGATCATCCCGGCCATGGCCGACCACATCGTGGCCACCAGCTAACAGCGAGTCACGAAGGGAGCCCCGCATGACTCAATTGTCGCCCGCGCACCGAGCGCGGTTCGGGCCGCCCGCGCAATGGGGAGGAGCTGTCTTCGGGGTGCTGGGCGTTCTCGCCCTCGCCCTGGGCTGGGAGCTGTACAAGTTCCTGGGCCCGGCCGATGGTGTCGTCATCGGCACCCTCACCGTGCTGCCGCGCACGAGCGACCTCGCGATGCCACACCTCTGGGTGATGCTCGCTCGCCTGTTCGAACCGGAGACGGGGGCCACGGTCGCGGTGCCTTTGTGGCAAGCCGTCGCATCGGCGTCCCTGTTCACCCTGGGCATCGCGTCCGTTGGCTGGCTCGTCGGCGTCACCGTTGGTATGGTCCTCGCGCTGTTGATGCAGCGTTTTCGCCTGGTCGAATCGGCGATTCTGCCCTGGATTATCCTGAGCCAGACGGTGCCGCTCATCGCGATCGCACCCCTCGTGCGGCGGTGGGGCGCGCAGATCAACTTTGGTGACTTCTCGTGGGAGAGCTGGATGTCGGTGGCGTTGATCGCAAGCTACCTCGCCTTCTTCCCGGTGTCGATTGGTGCGCTGCGCGGTCTCGAAGCGCCGGATGCCAACCACGTCGACCTCATGCACTGCTACTCGGTCGGCTGGTGGAAGACACTGTGGCGGCTGCGCCTGCCGGCGAGCGTCGGGTACCTGCTGCCCGCCCTGCGGCTTGCCGCGGTGAGCGCCGTCATCGGAAGCGTCGTCGCCGAGGTCTCCATCGGGCTTCGCGGCGGCATCGGCCGCCTGATCGTGGAGTACGCCGGTTCGTCCGGCGGCGACCCTGGTAAACCATGGGCCCCCATATTCGGGTCGATCCTTGTCGGGCTGGTCGCCGCCGGTTTTGTCGGCCTGATCGGACTGTTTCTTCGTCGTTTTCGCAGAGGAGAGTCTCCAGCATGAGTACCACCGCACCAATTAATACTCCAGACGTGAACACACCAGCGCCAGCCGTTGAGGTTGTGGGGGTGAGCCGGGTCTTTGCCGCGCGCAAGGGTGACGGCGTCACCGCGCTCGACAACGTGAGCCTCACGGTCGCTCCCGGCGAATTCGTGTCATTGATCGGGCCGAGCGGCTGTGGCAAGAGCACCCTGCTGCGCCTCATCGCTGACCTCGACACGCCCACAAGCGGGAGTATCGAGGTCTTCGGCAAGCCGGCGAGGCAGGCCCGCATCGACCAGGACTACGGCATCGCGTTTCAGCAGGCCGGGCTGTTGCCGTGGCGCACGGTCGCGGGCAATATCGAGTTGCCGCTCGAACTGCACGGCGTGGGCAGGGCCGCGCGGCGCGCCAGGGCGGCAGAACTCATCGAGTTGGTCAGCCTGGGTGATTTCTCCGGCAACTACCCCGATCAGCTCTCCGGCGGTATGCAACAACGCGTCGCGATCGCCCGTTCCCTGGCCGAAAGCCCGAGTCTGCTGCTCATGGACGAACCCTTCGGCGCCCTCGACGAGATGACCCGCGAGCGGATGCAGAGCGAGCTGGTGCGCATCTGCGCCGAGACCAAGGCCGCGGTCGTGTTCGTGACGCACTCCATTCCCGAGGCCGTCTTCCTCTCCGACCGGGTGGTGGTCATGTCACCGCGCCCCGGACGTATCCGCGAGGTCGTCAACGTTGGTCTCGGCGATATGAGCGGGCGCGGCGAAGACTTGCGCGAAGACGAGGGCTTCTTTCGTGCACTCAGCCAGGTTCGTGACCTGCTTTACGGCGACGAGACCCCGAGCACCCCGCAGGGTACCCGCGGGGTCGAAACCCGATGAGAGACACCCAGCCGCGCGTGGTGCAGATGGTGCTCGCGCCTCTCGTCTTCGGCACGGGGGTGATCCTGCTCTGGCAGGCCCTCGTCACCGGGTTCGCGATCGAGGCGTTCATTATGCCGGCGCCGTTCACGATCGGTGCGGAATTCGCCTCCAACCTGCAGAACGTTCTGAACGGCATGTCGGTCACCGGCCGAAACGCCCTCGTCGGCCTGCTCACCGGTGCCGCCCTCGGCATCCTACTGGCGATCGTGTCCGCCCTGGCCCGCGTGTTCGACCAGATGGCCGTTCCCGTGGTCGGCGCCCTGTCGGTTGTGCCCATCGTCGCGCTTGCCCCGGTGCTGTACACAATGTTCGGGGCCGGAGCCGAGACGGCACGTCAGCTCGTCGCGGCGCTCGCCGTGTTCGTCCCAGTGTATTTCAACACGCTCAAGGGCCTGCGCCAGGTACGCCCGGTGCACCGGGACCTCATGCGCTCCTATGCCGTCTCCAGCTGGCAGGCGACCCGGGTGGTTACCCTGCCCACCGCGCTTCCGTTTGTGTTCACGGGGCTGCGGATCGCATCGTCGCTCGCGGTGATCTCGGCACTCATCGCCGAGTACTTCGGCGGCCCGGTCGGCGGTCTCGGTAAGTCCATCACCTCGGCCGCCGCGAGCAGCAACTATGGCCTGGCCTGGGCATACGTGCTCGGTTCGATCATTCTCGGCCTGGTGTTCTTCTCGGCAGCGGTCGGCGTCGAGAAGCTGGTCAACCGCCGCCCCGGATAGACGTCCCGTCGGCAGCAGCCGACGGGCAGCATCACAGCACCGCACTACTTCCTTTCTGTACACCAGCACTAGAGAAGGCGATGAATCATGAAACTCAGCACTACACGGCTCGGCACTTTCGGAACAATGGCTGCACTCGGCGTGCTCGTTCTCAGCGGATGCAGCTCCGCTGACTCGACGGACAACGGGACCGACGGCGCCTCAGGGGGCCTCACCCCGATCACCCTGCAACTGCAGTGGGTGGCCCAGGCGCAGTTCGCCGGCTACTACGCGGCCGTCGACCAGGGGTACTACGAGGACGAGGGCCTCGACGTCACCATCGAAGAAGGTGGCCCGGACATCGTTCCGCAAGACGTGCTCGCGGCCGGCGACGTCGACTACGCCATCTCCTGGGTGCCCAAGGTGCTCGGCTCGATCGAACAGGGTGCCAACATCACCGACGTCGCGCAGATCTTCGAGCGCAGCGCCACCACGCAGATTTCGTTCAAGGACAAGAACATCACCACAGCCGCCGACCTCAAGGGCAAGAACGTGGGCAGCTGGGGCTTCGGCAACGAATGGGAGCTTTTCGCCGGCATGCAGCAGGCCGGCGTTGGCGTTGACGATCTCTCGCTGATCCAGCAGGCCTTCGACATGAACGCGTTCCTCTCCGGCGACATCGATGCGGCGCAGGCGATGACGTACAACGAGTACGCGCAGGTGCTCGAGACCGAAAACCCCGCCACCGGCAACCTTTACCAGCCTGAAGACCTCAACGTCATCGACTGGAATGACGAGGGCACCGCGATGCTTCAGGATGCAATTTGGGCCAACACCGACAAGCTCTCCAGCGACTCGGACTACGCCGACAACACCGTGAAGTTCATCAAGGCCTCGATCCGCGGCTGGATCTACGCCGCGAACAACGCCGAGGAAGCTGCCGGCATCGTCACTGCCGCCGGGTCTTCCCTCGGCGCGAGCCACCAGCTGTGGATGACCAACGAAGTCAGCAAGCTGATCTTCCCGTCGACCAACGGCGTCGGCCTGATCGACGAAGCAGCCTGGGCGAACACGGTCGACATCGCCATGAACACGAAGAACGAAACCGGCGCCACCATCATCACGGCAGACCCCCCGGCGACCGCGTTCTCGAACACGTACGTGCAGCAGGCGCTCGACGAGCTGACCGCCGACGGGGTCGACGTGATGGGGACCGACTGGACCCCGATCGACGTCACCTTGAACAAGGGCGGCAACTAGCCCACACCGATTGGCCTGCACCGTTTGACGGGCCGGGCGGCGGTATCCGCTGCCCGGCCACCCCCACAAATTCTTCCCCCACCTTTGCTCGCAACCAGTACATCTCAACCGAAAGAAGCGATATTTGTGAACGACACCACCGCATCCGGCACCGCGCAGGTCGGGCTGACCGAGCGCACCACTGAACTCGATCGCGCGCACGTCTTCCATTCCTGGTCGGCACAAGCGGCGCTGAAGCCGCTCGTGATCGCCGGCGGCCTCGGCTGTCGGGTGTGGGATTTCGATGGGCGCAGCTATCTCGATTTCTCGAGTCAGCTGGTGAATGTGAATATCGGCCACCAGCATCCGGCCGTTATTCGGGCGATCACCGAACAGGCTCAAACTCTGACGACGATTTCTCCCGCCACAGCCAACCTGGCCCGTGGCGAAGCGGCCAAGCGCATTACCGACCGTGCCCCCGAGGGGTTCAACAAGGTCTTCTTCACCAACGGGGGAGCGGATGCGAATGAGAACGCCATCAGAATGGCCCGCCTGCACACCGGCCGCGACAAGGTGCTCTCGCTGTACAAGTCCTACCACGGCAACACCGGTTCGGCCATCGTCGCGACCGGAGACTGGCGTCGCATCCCCAATGAGTACGCTCGCGGGCACGTGCACTTCTTCGGGCCCTTTCTCTACCGCAGCGAGTTCTGGGCCACGACCGAACAGGAGGAGTGCGCTCGCGCGCTGCACCACCTCGAGCGGGTGATCCAGAGCGAGGGCCCCGCTTCGGTCGCCGCCATAATGCTCGAGTCCGTGCCGGGTACGGCCGGCATCATGCTGCCGCCGACGGGCTACCTCGCCGGTGTGCGCGCACTGTGCGACAAGTACGGCATCATGCTCATCTTCGACGAGGTCATGTGCGGCTTCGGCCGCACGGGCCGGTGGTTCGCGTTCGAGGCCTACGACGTTGTCCCCGACCTGATCACCTTCGCCAAGGGCGTCAACTCCGGCTACGTGCCCACCGGCGGCGTGATCATCTCCGATCCGATCGCCGCCGACTTCGATGAGACGGTGTTCCCCGGCGGACTCACGTACAGCGGGCATCCGCTGGCCATGGCCTCAATCGTGGGGGCGCTCGATGCGATGGAGGACGAGGGCATTGTGGAGAACGCGGCGCGCATCGGCCGCGACGTGCTGGCGCCGGCGCTGACCGCGTTGCAGGCGGCGCACCGGATCATTGGAGAGGTTCGCGGCGATGGCGTGTTCTGGGCCCTCGAACTTGTGGCCGACCGTGATACCCGAGAGCCCGTCGGCGCCGCTGTGATGGCACGCATCAAATCCGAGCTGCTGGCCCGGGGCCTTCTGCCGTTCCTCATCGAGAACCGCATTCACGTCGTTCCGCCGTGTGTCGTGACCGATGACGAAGTGGCCGAGGCCGTTGCCATCTACGACGAGGTGCTGAGCCTCGACCTGCTCTCCTGACCAACGGAATAATAGAAAGGTTCTATCCACATGACTGACACCGTCGTCACCACCGCAGTACCGCTCCTCGCCCACTGGGTCGATGGCGCGCCCTTCGCTGGCAGCTCCACCCGCACATCCCCGGTGTACAACCCCGCCACTGGCCTGGTCACCAAGAACCTCGCCCTGGCCACCGCGGCCGACCTCGACGCTGCTGTCGCGGTCGCCCAGGCGGCGTTCCCGTTGTGGCGCGATACCAGCCAGGCCAGGCGCCAAAGCATCATGTACAACTTTCGCGAGCTGCTCAACGCACGCAAGGGCGACCTGGCCGACATCCTCACCGCTGAACACGGCAAGGTGACCGCCGACGCCCTCGGGGAGATCATCCGTGGGCTCGAGGTCGTCGAATTCGCGCTCGGTATGCCGCACCTCTCCAAGGGTGACTACTCGGAGAACGTCTCGACCGGCGTCGACGTCTACACCCTGCGCCAGCCGCTCGGTGTTGTCGGCATCATCAGCCCGTTCAACTTTCCGGCCATGGTGCCGCTGTGGTACTTCCCGATCGCGATTGCGGCCGGGAACACCGTCGTGCTCAAGCCGAGCGAGAAGGACCCCTCGGCCGCCAACTGGCTCGCCGAGCTGTTCACGGAGGCCGGACTCCCGGCCGGCGTGTTCA
Organism: Cryobacterium psychrophilum; assembly: GCF_004365915.1. Classification (NCBI taxonomy): domain Bacteria; kingdom Bacillati; phylum Actinomycetota; class Actinomycetes; order Micrococcales; family Microbacteriaceae; genus Cryobacterium; species Cryobacterium psychrophilum. Next base: position 1,870,022 of record NZ_SODI01000001.1, on the reverse strand, counting down.
ACGTCGTGCACGGCGACAAGGAAGCCGTTGACGCCCTGCTCGTCAACCCCGACGTGCAGGCGATCTCGTTCGTCGGTTCGACCCCCATCGCCCGCTACATCTACGAAACCGCGGCGAAGGCCGGCAAGCGGGTGCAGGCCCTCGGCGGGGCCAAGAACCACATGCTCGTGCTGCCCGACGCCGACCTCGACCTCACAGCGGATGCCGCGGTCAACGCCGGATTCGGATCTGCTGGCGAGCGGTGCATGGCCATCAGCGTGATCGTCGCGGTCGAACCCGTCGCCGATGAACTCATCAATAAGATCACCGAGCGGATGAAGGGACTGAAGGTCGGCGACGGCACCCGCGGCTGCGACATGGGTCCGCTCATCACGAAGGTGCACCGCGACAAGGTCGCGAGCTACATCGACGTGGCCACGGCCGACGGGGCCACGGTCGTCGTTGACGGTCGCGGCATCGAGGTCGACGGCGCCGCCGACGGTTTCTGGCTGGGGCCGACCCTGTTCGACAACGTCAGTGTCGACTCGGCCGTTTACATCGATGAGATCTTCGGCCCGGTGCTCTCCATCGTGCGCGTGGCCACGTACACCGAGGGCCTCGATCTCATCAATGCGAGCCCGTACGGCAACGGCACGGCGATCTTCACCAACGACGGTGGGGCCGCCCGCCGGTTCCAGAACGAGGTGCAGGTGGGCATGGTCGGCATCAACGTACCGATCCCCGTTCCGGTGGCGTACCACTCCTTCGGCGGCTGGAAGAACTCCCTGTTCGGCGACGCGAAGGCGTACGGTCCCGCCGGGGTCAACTTCTTCACCCGCGAGAAGGCCGTGACGAGTCGGTGGCTCGACCCGAGCCACGGAGGCATCAACCTCGGGTTCCCGCAGAACGAGTAGGCATCCGCCTGTCCGGTAGCAGCGGGGCGGCTCACCAGAGGTGAGCCGCCCCGCTCGTGCCTGGCGTTCGAGCGTCGGCCTCGTGGGAGTGCTCATCATGTGCCCATCCGTTGGGCAGGGCAGGGCAGGGCAGGGCAGGGCAGGGCGGGGCCGCAGGCCGCGCGGTCTTCGGCGGCGGCCCGGCTCGATCGTGGTCGCACGCCTTCTGTCATTATCGTGGGCGGATGACCGTAACAGTGCCCCTGCGAAGGTTCGTTCCTGGCGCGCCATGCACTCCGGTCCGGTGAGGAAGCTACTGCCTGTGGGCGTGCTGCGACTGTACCTGCGCGGCCTGCTCGCGCAGGACGTCCACGACAGTGCGCACGGCGAGGCGCTCGGCGCGATCGGGGCGCATGAGCGCCACGATCTGCCGTTCGGCATCCACTCCGCGCAGTGGCTTGAGCACGAGCCGGCCGGGCTGGTCCCCAGCCGACGTGTAGCGGGGCAGCAGGGCGATGCCGAGCCCCGCGGTGATGAAGGACTCGATCAGCCGCAGGTCCGCGAAGCGCTGCGTCACCGTGAGCCGTTCGCCGGACTGCTGCTCGATCTCATGCAGAATGCGCTCGAAGGGGTAGCCCCCTGGTACACCGATCCACGGTTCGCTCGCCACATCACCGGCGGACACGGATGCCCGCCCGGCCAGCCGGTGCCCCACCGGCAGCCCCACGTCGAGCGGTTCGGTCATGAGCGGCACCACGGTGAGTCCTCGCCCACCCCAGGAGGGCTGGCCGCGCATGGTGTGCGCGAGCACGATGTCGAATTCGGCGGTGAGGGCGGGAAAGTCGCTCAGCTCCGGATCGAGGTCGGTGCACGTGACGACGAGTCCCGGCGTGGCGGCGAGGTCGGCAATGGCGCCGGGGAGCAGCATCTGCCCGGCGGTCGGAAACGTGACGACGCTCACCTCGCCGGTGGCCAGGTTGCGGAACTCGTCCCAGAGGGCATTCGCCCGCGCGAGAGCCACGGCCACGTCGCTCGCGCTCCGCGCGAGGGCGCGTCCGGCCGAGGTGAGCACGAGGCCGCGGCCGCTGCGCTCGGTGAGCGGCAGGCCGGCCTCTCGTTCGAGCACCTTGAGCTGTTGGGAGACCGCGGAGGGGGTGCGATGTGTTGCCCGCGCCACCGCGGTCACGGTGCGCCGTTCGGCGAGTTCCCTGAGAAGTTCGAGTCGCTGTACGTCCATGTAGCAAAGCTACACAGTATCAGCCAAATAATGCGGTTGTGCTGCATGATTTTCAGTGGTGAACTAGGAACGTCGATCACGAGCAATGGCGCCTCCGTACTTTGACCCGCCACCTCTTGTCGAAAGGTATAACCATGTTCGCTCTTCTCGTTCTTCTTGCTGCCATCTCCATCGCCTCGATCGTTACCCTCGTCGGTACCGTTGCCCGCGACGGCTACGGTCGCGTTCCCGAGCGCGCACTCGTTCGCATCTTCTAGTCCGCCCGCGGGCCGCGCCCGTCCTGTGTGTTGCTGGTTCAGCACATCTGACTGTGGGCATCCGTTCTGCCGCGTCTTGACGCGACCTGGGGCGTGCTCGGCCGCAGTTCTCCTGGCCGGGCAACCGGCTGCGAGCGCCGGCCGCGTGGCTCGATGCCCTAAAGTTGTTTCTGTGAAGGATACGCGGCAGAAACTCATCGATTTCATCTCGGCCGAGGCCGTTTTTCACGGAGAATTCGTTCTCACGAGCGGCAAGACGGCGACGTACTACGTCGACCTGCGCCGCGTGAGCCTCGATCATCGCGTGGCACCGCTCATCGGCCAGGTGATGCTCGACCTCATCAAGGACATTCCCGACGTCTCCGCCGTCGGCGGCATGACCATGGGCGCCGACCCCGTTGCCGCTGCCGTTCTGCACCAGGGTGCGGCCCGAGGCGAAAGCTACGACGCCTTCGTCGTGCGCAAGGAGCCGAAAGACCACGGCCGTGGTCGTCAGGTCGAAGGACCGGACCTCGCCGGCAAACGTGTCATCGTGCTGGAAGACACCTCGACCACCGGCGGATCGCCGCTCGCGGCTGTTGAGGCGTTGCTCAAGGTGGGCGCGATCATCGCCGGCGTCGCCGTGGTTGTCGATCGCAACACGGGGGCGCGCGAGATCATTGAGGCCGCCGGCTACCCCTACTACGCGGCCATCTCCCTTGAGGACCTGGGTCTGAACTAGTGCCCAAGGACGACGAGTCCGATCACGGCATCGACTGGTTGGCATCGCAGTTCGGCGAACGACAGAACGAGCCGGGGACGCACTCTATGCCCGCCTCGTCACCTGCCGACGACGAGGCGCTGGTCGCGCCCGAGCCTGCCGCGTCGGAGCCCACTGAGGCGCCCTACGCCGAGTCCCTGCCCGGGGTTGATCAGAATGAGCGGGAGCCGGCTGCGTCCGATGTATCCACCGTTCCCGTTTTGCCGGAGCCCGAATTACCCCACCTTCCGTCTGTCTCCGCGGCGTCGGCTGAGTCCGCTCGCACAGAAATTCCCCACGACCCCGGTGCCCGTGAGCCTATGGCGCCTGACCTGCCCGTCACCCCCGAAGTGCCTGTTGCACCGATAGCCCCTGCGGCGCCCGATGTGGCTCACGAGTCCCAGGTTTCGCCAGCCGCTCACGCGGCCGACGTGCCCACGGTGCCTGACGTGCCTGCGGTGCTCGACGTGCCTGAAGCGCCGCCGACCATCGAACCCGTCGTGCCGCAGAGCCCACGCCGCACGGAGGCGGACCTCGAGCCCGAACCCTGGTGGACGACTCCCGAGTCGCAGAAAACCCCGCAAGAATTCGAACTTGGCGCGGCACTACCGGCCCCGCTTGGCGCGGCATTACCGGCCCCGCTCGGCGCGGAGGGGGCACCCGCATCCGCTCTCTCTGGCGCGGGGAACGACGACCGTGAGGCGTCCGTGCCGGACGCACGGGCCGGGGAGTCGCTGGAGCACAGCGACCCGGCGGCCACCGTGTTGCCCGATCCGATTGCCGACGATGCCGAAGAGCCCGTCGTTCCGAGCCGGCACTCTGCATCGAGCGACCCGGCTCGCACCGCCACCCGCACGGTGATCTGGGTGGGCGCCGTGATCGTCGCCATCATCATCCTCGTGGGCCTGTTCCTATTGGGTCAGAGGCTCGGGAGCGGAGGCGGCCCCGTTGCCCTCGCGACGCCCACGGCGACCCCCACGCCGTCGGCCACCCCGACCCCGACCCCGACGCCATCGCCCGAGGTGACGGCCGCGCAGCCGGCCGGAGTACACGCCTGGAACACCCTGTTCGGAGGCGAGTGCCTTGAGCCGTACGTGTCGCCGTGGGAGGAGACGTTCACGGTCTCCGATTGTGCCGCTCCGCATGGCGCGCAGCTGGTGTATCGCGGCTCGTTCGGCGGCGACGTCAACGCAGCGTTCCCCGGCGAAGCCGCCCTGGCCGCGCAGATGAACCTCCTGTGCACCGCGCCCGGCGCGCTCGACCTCGCGGCCGCCGGCGCCTACCCCGACCTTCAGGTTCAGGGCAGCTACCCGGTCACCGAAGAGCAGTGGGCCGACTCGGCACGAAACTACTACTGCTTCGTCAGCCGCTCCGGAGGGAAACCCCTGACCGCAAGCGTGGCCGGGCCGGGCCCGGCCGCGTAGCCGCGACGCGGTATCCGCAGCCCAGCCAGCGCAGAGAACGCCTCCCCGGTGACCGGGGTAGGCGTTCTCGCTTGTTGCCCTCAGTCGATCTGGCCGTACTTTTTCAGGCGGCGACGTCGCTGCACATATATTCTGATAGCCGCAGTATGTGCAGCCAGTTGATGTCCTGCCAGCTGGCTGTGAGCCTCTGCTTTTCCTCGCTGGATCAGATTGAGGTGGTACTCTAAGTGCTGCAAAGGGAGTAATTCACGAGCAGCGACTTCGTCAACACGAATGCATCGACGCGTTCCGGACCGCTGGCCCTCTTCGGCTGTTGTCGATGAGGGTGGATGAGACTTTGGTCAACCAGTCCGTAGACCCCGTAGACCCCGTGGAGTTCCCCTGTGAATGCGACCCCCCTCGTCTGGCTCATCACCATTGCCGTCACGATAGCCTTTTTCGTATACGAATTTTTCGCCCATGTGCGCAAGCCGCACGTGCCTACCGTGGCTGAGTCCGCCCGCTGGTCAGTGTTTTACATCAGCCTCGCGCTGCTCTTCGGCATCGGCATCGGCCTGGTGTCGGGCTGGACCTTCGGCGGTGAGTACTTCGCCGGATACCTCACGGAGAAAGCCCTGTCGATTGACAACCTCTTCGTGTTTCTCATCCTGATGGGCGGTTTTGCCGTGCCGAAGGAATACCAGCAGAAGGTGCTGATGATCGGCATCATTATCGCGATCGTCTTGCGCGGCATCTTCATCGCGGTCGGCGCCACCCTCATTGAGAACTTCTCCTGGATCTTCTACGTCTTCGGCGCGCTGCTGCTCCTGCTGGCCTATCGACAGGCGTTCAATTCGGAGGAGAGCGATCCTGCCAACGGGCGAGTGATCAAGTTCATGCGGCGCATTTTCCCCATCACCGAGGAGTACCACGACGACAAGTTGTCCGTGAAGCTGAACGGCAAACGGTTCCTCACCCCGATGCTGCTCGCGATCGTGGCCATCGGCTTCGTCGACCTGGTCTTCGCCGTCGACTCGATTCCCGCAATTTACGGCCTCACGAGCGAGGCGTACATCGTCTTCACCGCTAACGTCTTCGCCCTGATGGGCCTGCGTCAGCTGTACTTCCTGATCGGCGGCCTGCTGGCGCGCCTCGTCTACCTCGCCCAGGGCCTCGCCGTCATCCTCGGGTTCATCGGCATCAAACTGGTCTTCCACGCCCTGTACATCAACGAGCTCCCGTTCATCAATGGCGGAGAGGGCGTCGGGTGGGCTCCGGAGATTCCGATCTGGTTCTCGCTGCTCTTCATCGGTGCCACGGTCGCCGTGGCCACGGTCGCCAGCTTGCTCAAGACGCGCGGCAAGCCCGCGACCCCGTCCGCGGACGCCACGCAAGACGAGGTTTTGAAAGACGCCTAACCAGCTCCGTCACGCAGCCCGCCGAGGAACTGCAGGGATGTGAGCTGCTCGCCGAGCAGCAGCCACGCGAACAGCGAGGCGAAGACCACGTCGAGCAGCCCGACGGTCGCCCGGCAACCGGGTTGCGACGCGCCCTTTTTGACCTGTCGACCTACACGCCGAAAACCTCGACTAATCCCTGTCTGACCAGGAGTTCCTTGCGATATCGTTTCCCATGTTATTGCAACACCTCGACTCGCTTAGGTCTGTCTCGACGCAATAAACGTTGAATATACGTGCGTGCATCAAGGCCTCGTCTGCTTGCCCAATTTTTACCCTATGCAACGCTTACGGGCGAGGACCAGCCGAACTCGAGGTCGCGGTAAACGCTGAATAAACGACCGTCCATCAAATCCTGATGTGGGGCCCGGTGCCCACCGGACCTTCCTTGGCCAAACCCCGCTCTTTGGCCAGGCGCCCCCATTCCTTCAAGGCCGCTGCTGCAAACGGCGGATTCGGAAATCGCCACTCGACCGAACTGCTCCTGTGCGGCGCCGTCGTGGCCGCCGCAATCGGCTCCGCCCCCTCTACGGCGTGTCCTCGCGCGGCGGCTTCGATACGGGCTATGCGTATGCTGCATGTTGCAGCAGCCCTCGATTCGCACAGTCACCTACCTGTTCCGTGGGCCGGCGCGCCCGCTGCCTAGCTGAAGTTGCCCTAACCGCGCCTCGGCGACGCCCATTTCGAGTCGTCGCCGAGGCGGTATCTTGCGGCCGGTTTCTACTTCCGACTGTTGGATACCGCTAACGGCTGGGCGGCGCCGAAGAGGTTTACCGGAACGTGCACGAGGGTCACACCAGGTGCGGCGATCGCGTCGCGGATAGTCTGCTCGAGCTGATCCTCGGACTTCACCGCGAAACCTTTGCCCCCGAACGCTTCTGCGACCAGCGGCCAATTCGGCTGCGACAGGTTGACGGCGACGGGCACGATTTTGCGGTCGATCTCATTCTGTCGAATTTCACCATATCCGCCGTTGTCGACGCAAATCACCGTGATATCGAGCCCCTGCTCGGTTGCGGTTTGCAGCTCTTGAACGGAGAACATGAGCGCGCCATCGCCGACGATCGCGACCGAGGGGCGACGAGGATCTGCGATTTTCGCACCAATCGCAGCCGGAAGTGCGTAGCCGAGTGTGCAGTACGTCGCCATGTACATGAATGCGCACGGCTCTTCGAGCTGCAGACGGCTGCCAACACCGTTAAAGAAGATCTGCGACGAGTCGCCGCTGACCATCACGCCGTGCGGCAGCGCGCTCACGATGCGCGCGGAAAGCGCATCGGAGATCGGATCAAACTCGGCTGCTTCCGCTGCGAATCGCTTGCGCATCGCATCGCTATTCTGCGGCTCAGATTGAATCTCACGCTGTTTGAGCTCACAGTCGATCGCCGCAAGGATCGCCGGAGTGTCACCAATAAGTGCGTAGTCCGACCGCAAATTCCGATCGCGCTGGCTGTCAAGAATATCAACGCGAATCACCTTCCCGTTCGCCTCGATACCTCGGCCACGGCGCTCTGCGACTCCGAGCTTGGAGCCGAGGACCAGGAGCACATCGGCATCGCGCACATAATCGAGCGAGGCTTCGAGGCGAAGTTCTGCACCGAGACTCAGCGGGTGGCTCTCTGGCAGCACGCCTTTTCCGTTGAGGGTACTGAAGACCGGCGAGCTGAGCCGCTCAGCGACTGACTGAAGCTGCTCGCCGGCATCGATCGAACCGCCACCCGCGATGATGAGTGGGCGCTTGGCGCGGGCTAGAAGATCAGCAACCTCGCTCAGCTGCTCGGCCGCTGGCATTGGCACGGGAGTAATCTCCCGAGGTGCTTCCATAGCAAACGAGGCGTCGACCTTCGCCTCCAGTAGGTTGAGTGGAACCTCGATGTAGATGGGGCGCGGGCGCGTGAGGCTGAACCGTGCGAACGCATCATGCACCGCGTCGAGGGCTTCTTTCGCGCTCGTGACACGATGCGCTACATCGAAGACGCCACCAGCTGCCTGAATCTGATCTTTAGTCTCGTGGAGATTGCCGAGCTCGGCTTTTTCACTACCGAGCGGTGCACCCGGAGCCAGCACGATCATCGGACGCGACTCGCAATAGGCAGTACCGGCCGCCGAAAGTACGTTCAGAAGGCCCGGGCCTGAGGTAGCGATGACGACTCCCGGAAGGCGGGAGCGCTTTCCCCACGCATCTGCCGCATACCCCGCGCCCTGCTCGTGACGAGCAGTGACCGCGTGAATACCCAAGCGATCGAGATGCCGATAGAACTCAAGGTTGTGCGTTCCCGGGATCCCGAAGATCGTTCGCACGCCATACCCAGCGATGAGATGAAGAATTGCGTACCCTAGATTGTCACGCGCCTCAGTGCTCTCGGCAGTTGTTTCACCCGTCGGGTACTCGGTGGCAGCATTCATGTTTGCTCTCCTTCCAGTTGTAGTAGCTTCAGCTATCGACGTCCTTCTTGGCCGCCGAGCCGAACCACGCGTGTGGGTCGAATTCTTGAAATGACTCGCGGCTCCGGTCGGCAACGGCAACGAGGCCGATCATTAGCAGAAGCGAGGTCTGGTCCTGATGCGCAGTGTGCACTGCAATAGCCGCGTTCGCCGAGCAGGGACCGCGCGTGACCATAACGCCTCCGGGCTGACCAGTGAGTCTTGCTTCGGGGAGCGCCATGAACCCGGCTCCACCGCTCGTGTTGGTCCCCGACGTTCTGAGGGTCCCAGCCATGAAGCCCATCGAGCACGTCCAGAAAGCCCTCTCCTGGAACGCTGTAAACCCGCTCAATTCCTGCTGCGGCGAGCTGCCCGACGATGAGATGTCCTTTATGGCATCTGCGAATGTATCTTCTCGTGAAACCGCCGTACTCTACGGCGTTGCTTCTCATCCTGCCACCGTTCAGCTTTGACTCCGAGGTGCCTGCGCCCCCGATTTGAACGCTTAGGCTGTGCATGTGCATGTGCATGTGCATGTGCATGTGCATGTGCATCCGGCTATCCCTTCCGGTGTCGAAGCGGCTTGGGCCCTACATATCGAACGATTCACAGACGCGATCCCCTGAAGTCGCTGATGAATTCTTGACGCGCGTGACGGGAATCCCGGTGTATACAAGCGACGCCGTCGACGGAGCGGAACTTCACTCCGCCGTTAAAGAAGTGTTGACGCACATGGTCGATGAGATTGTAGATCCGACCACCTCCCCAAAGGTGCAGCGCAGCGCAGCGCAGCTCGGACAGGCGCGGGTCGGCAGAGCCTCCCCGCAGAGGCTATGACCTCAGCAGCAAAACAGATTTACGCTCACCGCAACATCGCGCCGAAGCGGCTTCGCGGGTTCACGGAGCTGACCGGACTCGATCTCCATATGCCCGCTCACGCCGCACAAGTCGTGAGCGGCCTGGCTGTGATAGCCCCCGTTCTACCGTCTGGTCCCTCCAGGACAGTGTGCATATGCCCATCGCGCACCACCAAACCGTGTGCACCATCTTATTGCCCATCTCTGCTGCCTTCTGAATAGTTAAGAGGCAAGGGCTTGCGGTTTCGCATTGCTCTGGAACCACCTGCAGCCAAGGTCGGCGCAGCCAAAGCAGAAGGCTAGATCAATGATGAAGAAGCATTCCATGTCGATTGCGGTGTTCGCCATCGCCGCACTTGCCCTGACCAGCTGCTCCGCCGGTGGCGGAGGATCAAATAGCGGAGGCGACTCCGGCGAGGAAAGCTTCTCGCTGAAACTAGCTTCCTACCAACCTCCGGGAGCCGCGGAGCCGGAGGCCACACTCAAGTGGATCGAAAAAGTGAACGAGGCTACCGACGGCCGCGTCGATGTCGAGTACATGTACCAAGAGGCTCTACTTCCTGGCGCCGAAATCCTAAAGGGTGTCGGCGATGGCCGCGCTGAAATGGGCTACGTCGCCGATGCCTACTACCCGGGAGAGCTTCCCCTCACCAACATTTCGGGCGTGCCCTTCATCACGTCTAGCGCCGAGGCCCAGGGCAAGGCGTTCGCCGAACTATACGAGACCAACGAGGCATTCCGCGCAGAGTGGGACAAGCAGGGCGTTCACGTGCTCATGTGGGCACCGGTTCCGCCGAACACCGTCGCACTCACGGAGCCTGCGAAGGACCTCAGTGGCCTCAAGGGCCGCAAAGTTCGCCAGATCGGCTTCTCAGCTGAGGCTTTCCAGCAGGTCGGCATCACCCCCGTCGCCATCTCGCATAGCGAAGTCTACGAAGCGCTACAACGCGGCGTCATCGACGGCGTCTCGGGCGGTTCTCTCGACATCCTCACCGACCGCGATTACCAGGAGATCGCCCCGAACTTCATGGATCTGCGCGCTGGGAACTACGCCGTGTCGGCCGTGATCATCAATAAAAAACTGTGGGACGGTCTGCCTGCCGATGTGCAGGAAGCCATGAATACTGCCAGCGAAGATTACCTCGATATGTACTTGGAGGTGCTCGTGCAGCATGAGGACGCTGCTTGCACCAAGCTACTCGACGCCGGTGGCACTATCACCACACTCGACCAGAACGAAGCCGACGATTGGTCTGAACAGGTCAGTCCGGCGATCAAGACCGCGTGGGAGAGCAACGTAGAGAACTCTGGTTCAACCGGTGACCCGAGCGCCTTCTATGACGAGTACACCGCTGAGGTCAAGAAGTACGAAGCCGAAAGCACCTACGAGCCTGCACTTCAGCGCTGCGCAGCTCGCTAAGTCGCGGATCATCCAACCAATCGAACTAGGTAGTCACACATGACAACTCAAGTCTCGCCACCGAAGAAGCATGCGCTGCGGCGCGCGATCCACGGGGTCTCAATCGTGTTCGCGTTCGTCGCAGCTGCGGCGATCGCGTTCATGATGGTCGCCACCGTCGCCGATGTCGCGAGCCGCTACTTCACCGGCGCCCCGATCCCCGGCGTAACGGAGGTCGGCGAAGTACTCATGGTAACGAGCGTGTTCCTCGGTCTCGCATTTGCAGAATACCGTAACGCTCACGTTCGCGTGACTATCGTTCTTGAGAAGCTCCCTCCGCGCCTAGCAGCGATGATCAGCTCCGTCTGTATGCTCCTCGTGCTCGTGACGCTCGCCTGGATGGTCTGGGTGACCACCGGGCGAGCACTCGAGTCGATCGAGCAGAACGAGTTCCGATTCGGTCTTGTGCAGATTCCTGTCTGGCCCGGTCGCGTAGCGATCGCACTCGGGTTCGCTGCCTACTTCTTTGAGGCAGTGCTGCGTCTCAGCGACAACGTGCGCAATGCCTTCGCCAAAGAGGTCGCACCCGTCAACGCCTCGACGGATCTCTACTAAGGAACGAACAATATGGAAACTATTCCCCTTCTTGTCGCACTCGTCGTACTTCTGATATTGCTGCTCTCGGGCATCCCCGTCGCCTTCTCACTCGCAGTGACCGGCGTCGTGGGTCTCGCCCTAATGTCTGGCGGAGACATCGTCGGCAGTGTTATTGCGGGAACCAGCTATACCGCCGTCGGTCGCTCCGGTCTCGTGGTCGTACCGCTATTCATATTGATGGGCATGTTCACGCTGCACAGCGGTATAGCCGAGCAATTGTTCGCGTTAGCGGCCAAGGTTTTAAAGCGCCTGCCCGGCGGACTTGCAATCGCCACGATCTTCGCCTCGGCCGGCTTCGGCGCGGTCTCAGGCTCGAGCATGGCGAGCGTCAGCACAATCGGTAAGTTAGCGATTAGCGAGATGGTGCGCCACGGTTACAATCGCGGCTTCGCGGGTGCGGCGGTCGCCGTATCGGGTTCGCTCGCTGTTCTCATTCCGCCGAGCGTCATCCTGGTGCTCTATGGGGCGGTCACGGGTGAGTCAGTTGGAAGCCTACTGATCGCCGGCATCATCCCGGGTGTGCTCTCCGCCATTATGCTCACGAGCTTTGCGCTGTTTCTCCCATGGCGCAAGCCTGCGCTCGTAGACGGCTCCCAGGGGCGCCAGCTCGCCGAAAAGGCTAAGGCCGCTGGCAAAGACCACCAGATCGAGCAGATGGATCCAGTGAAGATCAGTGCGGCTTCGGTAACTCGCGCACTGATCGCTATCGCCCTCATCTTCCTCACCGTGATGGGCGGTATTTACACCGGCATCTTCACCCCCAGCGAATCGGCCGCAGTCGGCGCCGTTGTGGCGATGTTGCTGCTTATTAGCCAGCACATCAAGAAGCCGCGTGTGATGCTTAAGAACCTGTCAAGTTCGGTGTGGGACACTGTTTCGCTAAACTCGATGATCTTTATGATCCTTGTTGGAGCTGGTATCTTTTCGTACTTTCTGGTCGCATCGGGTGTGCCCACCGCGATCTCGAAGTTCGTGGTGAGCCTCGATATTGCACCGGAGCTCACGGTGATCCTGCTGCTGCTGATCCTCATACCCGCCGGTATGTTCCTCGACTCCATTTCGCTGCTCGTCATCACGGTTCCGCTTGTCTACCAGCCGATCATGGATCTTGGCTTCAACGGCATCTGGCTTGGCATTCTGGTCGTGAAGCTCATTGAGCTCGGCATGATTACCCCTCCGATTGGGATGAATGTGTTCGTCACGGCCGGCACGACGAAGGGCCTCGGCGTGCACGAGGTATTCAAGGGAGTGATCCCCTTCTATATCGCCGACGTTGGCATCATCGCGATCCTGTTCGCATTTCCGAGTATCGTCACTTGGCTGCCGGATCTCTCATCTGCAGTCGGTTAACGCCGATACCAACCACCCGCATTGACGAAGGAGTCCCTCATGGATGAAACGCTGCAATCGAAACTCGAACACGTCGAGTTCCCAACACTGGGGCACTTCATCGATGAGGGGTTCTGCAACCCGTCGATCAAGGCGATCGCACCCACTATGCGGGTGGTCGGCCGCGCACGCACCGTGAGCGTTCCCGACTCCGATGCCGCAGGAGTCAACGTCGCAATTATGCGAGCGCAACCCGGAGAGGTGCTCGTCGTTGACCTCGGCGACGACGCGATCCACGCCTGCATTGGCGCGGTGACGATCGCCGCGATTCAGACGGTCGGTCTCGCCGGCGTGTTGGTGAACGGCCTCGTCACCGATCTAGACGACCTTGAGCGCGTAGGCCTCCCGGTCTTCGCTCGCGGTAGCACTAGTATGACCACCAAGCGACGCGGTACCGGCAACTCGACCTTCGATGTTCCAGTGCAGGTCGGTGGCGTCACCGTGAACCCGGGCGACTGGGTGCTCGGTGACCGAAACGGCGTACTCGTCGCGACCGATGAGACACTTGAGGCAGTCATCGACGCGGCTCTCGAAAATGATGCAGTCGAGCCCGATCTGCTCGCCCGCATGCGTGCAGGCACTCCGCTCGCCGAGCTGCTCTACATAGGCGGCTAGAACTTTCCCTGGGACTCTTCATCGCCGCGAGAACTCGTATCCCGGCTCGGCGACATCATGTACGAAATTGTGCTCGGCTTCGCTGCCAGCCTGATCGTGGCCGCAGTGCTCTAGTTGCCACCTACACGCCCGACGCCGAATTCGATGCCACCGCCCAGCACGCCTCGTACGACGGAGACCTCGCACGGCAACGGCGCCTACCCCCGGCGTCACGCCCGATGACTGGCGCCGTTGGTGCTGACCCAAAACTACGCCCAAGCGACCACGAGCCTGGCAGCCTGTTGTGGCACTGTGACATCGACCCCGGTGACATCAGCAAACCGGCGGAGGCGATTCATCAGGGTGTTTCGATGACAGAACAAGGCCTCCGCAGAAGCGGCGATGCTTCCCGACGAGAGGTACACACGTACCCCCTCGATCAGTCGGGCTCTTTCTCCAACGCCACAGCGGGCCAGCGCAGCATCGACATCAGCCGTGATAGGCGATCCCGATGCAGCAAGCCGTAGCCGGGCGATGCGCGCCCAGGCGACGGGCATCGTGAGCGCCTCACTGTCCTCAGGAGTCAATAAATGGGCAAGCTCACGGGCGAGGCGCGCGGCGTCGGGGAGGTCCGCGATGCCCTGCACGGCTTTTAATAGCCCGAGACGAAGATTGCTGATTTGTGACGCCGCCTCCTGAACGGCTGACCCGGGTCGCTCGTCGCACGGCCAGAATGCCACGAGTCCGTCACCGAGGTGATGGGTGAAGATCTCCGCATCGCGCTGAGCCGCCGAAGCAACGACGACACGTAATCCCGCCATTTCTTTCCCGATCGCCAGCGCAACGCAGAGCGGTGCAGTCTCTGCGATCCTCAGTTCGTCAGCGATATGGCTGAGCATCTCGGCGGGGGGGCGCATCTCCCCGAAGAGCGCCGCCACATACCCTTGCCGTACCGAGGATTCTTCGTTGTGCATGCGCTCCCGTTCGGCCATATAGGTCGTTTGAGTTTGACTGGCATAGGAATCCACCATGTCCCACACTCGATCGGTGTGGCGTACCAGAAGTCCTGCATCAGCGTCATCGGCGATAGAAGTCAGCTCACCCCACAGGATCGAGAAGTCCAGGCGGATCGCGGTCATCAAGGACTCGATTGGAATCCCGGCGCGTGCACGCGAGACACCAACGTGGGTGGCGATGGCCAATCGTTCTGCCCTCCCGCTGCTGCCCTCGTTTCCCTGGTGCAGTCCTCGAATTAAAGCGGCGAAGGAGGCTGCTCCGGTGCGGCGGATCTCGCTGCTGGGAAGCGGAAGGATGTCATACCCCGGAACGCGAAGAACACGGTTGAGGAAGTGGTCGGTCAGGTCATCGACGGACAACTTGGCCAGTAGCGCGCTCCACCGGTTGGCCCCTTCCTTGGCTGATTCAACATTTTGTGGGCCGGCAAGGGTGTTCATTGCGTCATCTTATGTGCATTTGCACTTAGCTGATGCGTCGACTCGTTTCATTTCGTTGATCGCACAACGGCAATCCACTGAGAGACTTCTATGAATTCCCCTACAGAGGCCGCCGTGGTTTTCAACCTGAATCGCGGTGGGCTTCGCCCTTCACCACGGAGACGCTGATGACGATAGCAAGCGAAGTGACAAATGTTGAGGCTGGTGCGACCCGGCAGATCACAGACAAGGAAGCCACGAAAGTTGCGGTCGGGGCCCTCATCGGCACCGCCATGGAATGGTACGACTTCTTTCTCTTCAGCGCGGCTGCCGCGCTGGTTTTCAACGTCCAGTATTTCTACAGCGAGAATGCCACGGCTTCAGCTTTGGCTGCCTTCGCCACCTTCGGAGTCGGGCTCGTCGCTCGTCCGCTCGGCGGAATGTTCTTCGGGGCGATGGGCGATAAAATTGGCCGCCGTAAGACACTGATGATCACCATCGCCGGTATCGGGATTATTACAGGCCTGATCGGGCTGCTACCCACGTATGCCGCCATCGGCGTGGCCGCACCAATCCTGCTCGTTCTGCTCCGCGTATTGCAGGGCCTCTTCGTCGGTGGTGAATGGTCTGGTGCCATGACACTTGTCGTTGAGAACGCACCCCTCCACCGCCGGGCGCGCTATGCCGCAATCCCGCAGATCGGCTCGCCGATCGGAACGATCCTCTCGTCGGGAGGGTTCTTCCTCATGACGTACTTGTTCTCACAGGAAAACTTCTCCTCCTTCGGCTGGCGAATCCCGTTCCTGGCGGCCTTTCCGATGCTTCTGCTCGCGCTCTACATCCGCAGCCGTCTTGAAGAGTCCCCGGTTTTCACCGAGCTCGTAGAAAAGGGCGAGACGGAGAAGGCACCCATTCGGACCACCCTCGTGAACCATTGGAAGCAGATCATTGTTGGCATGGCTGCAGGCATGCTCGGCGTAGGTGGGTTCTACCTGGTGACGGCGTTCGTCGTTTGGTACGGCGTCACCACGTTGGGGTATAGCGCTCGACTGATGTTGCTCGGCGGCATGATCGCTGCGGTCGTTGAGATACCGGTGCTGATCGTCGGAGGCCGCCTCGGGGAACGGTTCGGCGCCAGCCGAGTCATCTTCTTCGGCGGCATCGTATCTGCCATTGTTGCGGTTCCAGCTTTCCTGCTGATCGTCAGTGGAATCCCGGTACTGGTCGTCATCGGTATGACCCTTGCGGTCGCCGCGCTCTCATTCCCCTACGCGGCGTCCGGCACGGTGCTCACCGGCCTGTTCCCGGCACGCACGCGGTACACCGGTGTTGGGTTTGCCCAAAACACCGCAGGGATGGTCAGTGGATTCGTTCCGTTGCTCGCTACGGCCCTGGTCGCCTCCGCTGGCAATCAGTGGTGGCCTGCGGCAGCCATTTTGGTCTTCCTGTCACTGTTCACCGCCGTCGCAGGCCACATTGCCCCGCGCATGAGCGTCGACTTGCCCGGTTTCAAGCACTAACCACCTTCAGCTGTACTACCGGAAAGTTTCTCTCATGTCACAATCGGCTGGTCACCTCATCGTCGCCCAACTCGAAGCCCACTGCGTGCGCCGCGTCTACGCGGTACCCGGCGAGAGCTACCTCGATGTCCTCGACGGTCTGCACGATTCGCCCATTGAGACCGTGGTATGCCGCCACGAGGGTGGTGCCGGGTTCATGGCATTGGCCGAGGGGCGGCTCACCGGGACACCTGGAGTGGTGATGGTGACCCGTGGACCAGGCGCGGCGAACGCGATGATTGCCGTGCACACGGCTTGGCAGGATGCAACGGCGCTTGTGCTGTTCGTTGGCCTGATTCCCGTGTCGGACCGCGAACGCGATGCCTTCCAGGAGTTCAGCCTGGCCGGGTGGTTCGGAAGTACCGCCAAACGCGTCATGGTGCTCGATGATTCCAACCGTGCCGGTGAAATGGTAGCCGAGGCGATGCACCTGGCCGCGTCTGGCCGTCCCGGTCCGGTTGTTATCGGACTGCCCGAAGATGTTTTGGTTCAGCAGGTCGGGGTGGCCCGCGCCCTGGTCCGTCCGGTCGCCAGCGCCACGCCATCCACGACGGAGATCGCGATGATCGCAGAGAAGCTGGCAACAGCACAACGCCCACTCATCGTCGCCGGCGGGGACGGCTGGGATGAAGCGACCGGCCAAACCTTGATGGAGTGGGCGGCGAGTGTGGCAATCCCCGTGGCAACAGACTGGCGGGCCTACGACGTTGTGCCGCACTCCGCCGCCTACGCGGGCTGGTTGGGCTACGGCCGTGCGGATACGCTCGCCGCTCGGCTCGACGAGGCGGACCTTCTTCTGTTTCTCGGTTGCGGCCGGTCTGACGTGCTCAGTGACGGGTACACTCGCGGATTTGCGCAGCCAACACTGTTGGTTCTTCCCGATCCTTCCGCCACCATGCACTCTGGCCGCATCGACCAGCATGTGCTCAGCACCCCAGGCGCCTTCGTCGCCAAACTGCCAACACCCGAATCCGCCCGTGGTAACCGCACGGACGATTGGATGACGGCGCTGCACCGAGACCAGCAACGCTTCGCAACGCCGCAACCAGACGGTGGCCTCGGCGTTGACCTGGGAGTGGCCTTCGAGGCCCTGGAACGCGTGCTGCCCCGTGAACGCGTACTCACCTACGGTGCCGGAAACGCCACAATCTGGGGCCACCGATACCTTTCCCACATGCAGGCACATTCCCTAGTTGCCCCACGCAATGGGGCCATGGGGCTGGCCGTGCCCTCGGCCATTGCCGCCTCCCTGATCTTTCCTGACCGGCAGGCCGTCGCGATCTGCGGTGACGGTGATTTCTTCATGAATGCACAAGAAATCTCTGTTGCGTTTGCCCGGGGCAGCACTCCGCTCGTGGTCGTCGTGGACAACGGAATTTACGGAACGATTGTGCAACACCAGCGAGCGCACTATCCGGGTCGTGCCTCGGGAACGTCAATGACGAATCCCGATTTCGCCGCCTGGATGAGATCCTTTGGCGGACACGGTGAGCTCGTGGAACGCACCGAAGACTTCGAATCCGCGCTCCTCCGCGCACTGTCCAGTGGTGTTCCGGCACTGCTGCACTTGCGCACCGATCCCGAAACAATGCCCCCCTCAGCAACCAACACGATAACGGCGGCACGTCCTTGATTCTCGACAGGATCGTTCAGGGAGCAACCATCCTGACCTTGGACAAGCGGCGCCCCACCGCCCACAGGATGGGTATCCTCAATGGCCGTGTCGTCGGCTTCGATGAGCAAATTGAGGGGTGCACGGCAGCCGAAATTGAAGACTTCCCAGGGGCGACCATCGTCCCTGGATTCATCGATGCACACTGTCACACCACGTGGTGGGGTCTCGGTTTGTCCGCCGTCGACATGCAAGAAGCTCGTGGTCTGAACAGCCTCTACGAGCTTCTTGAGACTGAAACTCGGCGGCTCGCCAGCGAGCCAGGCGTTGAGCTAGGGGCTTGGGTCAAAGGAACCGGCTTCAACCACAAGCATCACGAGGGTCAGTTTCCGGATATCCGGCGGCTCGACGAACTGACCGGTGACCGACCGTTGTATCTGCGCCATGTGTCCGGGCATCTCTCAATCACCAACTCCGCCACGTTGCGGCTCGCCGGCGTCTTCGAACCTGGCTTTTCGGATCCGGACGGCGGGGCCGTGCTCCGCGACGTCGACGGGTACCCGACCGGGGTGATCGAGGAATCTGCTCAGGCCCTGATCCAGAACCTGTTGTTGCCCTACTCGGTTGCACAGATCGTGCAGGCGCTCGACGATGCAACCAGTCGATATGCAGAACAAGGCATCACGAGTTTCACCGAGGCTGGAATCGCCGCAGGCTGGATCGGCCACAGTCCCATCGAGGTTCAGGCCTACCAGCAGGCACACCGTGACAAACGGCTCCATGCCCGAGCCCAGCTGATGCCGACCCTCGACGCTTTGCACCCGCTCAGTGGGCACGCAACCGACATGCACGACACTGGCCGCGGACGAGGAATCGATCTTGGTATCGGTGCAGGTTTCGGTAACGACTGGCTATCGCTTGGGCCGGTCAAGGTATTCATGGACGGGTCTCTTCTGGGTGCGACCGCCGCAGTCACGGAAGACTATTGCGGGCACCCGCACAACAGTGGCTATTTGCTGGACGACCCGCAGACCTACCGAGAACGCGTAACGGACGTCTACCGGGCGGGCTGGCCGATTGCGTTGCATGCCATTGGAGACGCGGCTATCGACCTTGCCGCCGAAATCATCATCGACTGCCAGGACCGATTCGGTCGCAACGCGCTGCCGAACCGCATTGAGCACTTCGGCATCTCGCGCCCGGATCAGGTCGCCCTCATAGCCCAGGCGGGAATCGCCGTAACCCCCCAGGCCGGGTTCATCGGCCCGCTGGGTGACCAGTTCGCGGAACTCGTCGGAGTCGAACGTGAGGGCTGGCTGTACCGAGGCCGGACACTCGTCGATGCCGGTGTCATTGTTGCCGGTAGTTCTGACCTGCCGGTCGCCGACAACAACGTGCGCCGAGCCCTGCAGTCTTCCGTAGATCGAAAAACGGAGAACGGTCTGGTGCTCGGCGGGCCCCACGAGGGAATGACCCCTGAAGAGGCACTCCGGAGCTACACCGAGTGGGCCGCCATCGCCACCGGCACGATCGACAGCCGGGGAACCCTTGTGCGCGGAAAGCTCGCCGATTTTGTAGTCCTGTCCGGCTCCCCACTGACCTCTGCCGACATCGGCACGCTCGACGTCATTGCGACCGCTGTTGATGGCCATTTCAGCTTCGACTCGCGCACCACCACCAACTAACCCGATCGGAGCACGTCCATGAGCACGAGCACGGAGCAGCAACAAGCATTTCTGGCAGATTTTCGTTCAATGAGCTCTTTCGGAGCCACGGCAGGGAGCGGAGTCGATCGACAGGCCGCCACGGCGGCCGATGGCCAGACTCGAAACTGGTTCCGCGGACTAGTCGAAGGCCACGGTTTTGAGGTGCGGTACGACCAAGTCGGAAACCAGTTCACGCTCGTGGAATTCGTTCCCGGCGCGCCCTACATTGCCATAGGATCGCATCTGGATTCGCAACCGCTCGGCGGCCGCTTTGACGGAGCCTACGGTGTGCTGGCGGGTGCCCACGCCGCCATGCGGTTGCGGGAGGCTTTCGCTCTCGAGGGAGGGATTCCCCTTTATAACATCGTCATCATTAACTGGTTCAACGAGGAGGGCTGCCGGTTCAAGCCCTCCATGATGGGCAGCTCGGTCTTCACCGGAAAATTGCCCGCCGAGCAGGTATTGGCCACGACGGACTCTCAGGGGGTAACGGTTCTGGAGGCGCTTGAGTCGATCGGCACGATCGGGAACTTCAATCTTGAGGTTGCCGCGTACCTCGAAATCCACATCGAGCAGGGACGCTCGTTAGAGGATGACGGTCTCAGTATCGGTCTAGTTGAATCAACCTGGGGTGCCAACAAGTACGAGTTCGTGGTGCACGGCGAGCAGGCTCACACGGGAGCCACCGAGATTGCTGATCGCTCCGACGCCCTGCTGGGCGCTTCCGCGCTGGTGGTGGCGGCGCGAGAAATCGCCAACCAGTTCACGACGGACGAGCACATGGTCATCACCTCCTGCGGAGAGTTCACCGTGTTCCCGAACTCGCCGGTCGTCGTAGCCAGTCGCGTCAATTTGTTGGTCGACGTTCGCAGCACAGACCCCACCGTGCTGGCCGCTGCCGATGCTGAACTGCACCGTCGAGTCACCGACATTGAACAGTGGGCCACAGTGAGATTTGAACGAGGTGCCGAGCACATCTGGGCGGCGAAAGAATACGACGCCGCGGGATTGCTGCTGGCAGCGGCCAGCGCCGAGAAACTGGGTCTGCCTTACGGTACCGTTCGCACCCGCGCCGGTCACGACTCGACAAACATGAAGGACATCGTGCCGACTATCATGCTCTTTGTGCCGAGCGCCGACGGGATCTCGCACAACGAGCGCGAGTTCACCTCGGACGCCGACATGCTCGCCGGGGTCGATCTGCTCACCGACCTCGCACGACGGCTAGTGATGGGAGAACTCGTTCACCCCTGACCGAGCGGCCAGAGACACCCCAATCAAAGTACGAATCAGATTAGGAGGGCATTGTGACCTTTTACGCCGTATCCAACCCGGCAACCGGGGAGTCAGTCCAGGAATACCCCACCGCGACGACTGTTGAGGTCGAAGCTGCATTGATCGCTGCAGCCGCAGCATTCGAGAACTGGCGATATTCCGCCATTGCTGATCGGGTGAGCCTGCTGCGGCGGGTCGCCGAGCTCTACGCAGCACGACGTGACACTCTCGCCGCCACAATTACGCGCGAAATGGGCAAGCCGATCTCGCAGGCTGAACTTGAGGTCGACCTCGTGATCTCGATCTACAACTACTACGCGGACAACGGCCCTGGATTCCTGCAGGACGAGGCCCTGAACGTCGTCGGCGGCGGAACCGCTGTGGTCAGGAAGGAGGGCCTCGGCCCAATCTTCGGAATCATGCCGTGGAACTATCCGTACTACCAGGTCGCTCGTTTCGCCGCGCCCAACCTCATGAATGGCAACACGATCCTCCTGAAGCATGCACCCCAATGCCCAGAGTCTGCTCTGGCCATTGAACAGATCTTCCGGGATGCGGGCGCACCTCACGGAGCCTATGTGAATATTTTCACCACCAATGAACAGGCCGCCCTCATTATCGCCGACCGCCGCATTCAGGGTGTCTCTCTGACCGGATCCGAGCGCGCGGGTGCTGTAGTGGCGGAAATAGCCGGACGCAACCTCAAGAAGGTTGTTCTCGAGTTGGGGGGATCCGACGCGTTCGTGGTGCTGGAGTCGGCCAATGTCGCGCATGCGGTCGAGCAGGCTGTGCTTGGTCGCTTCGGCAACGCCGGGCAGGCGTGCAATGCGGCCAAACGGTTCATAGTGACCGAGGCCGTCTACGGGGACTTCCTCGCGCAGTTCACTACCGCGGTTTCTGCCATCCGGGTGGGTGACCCCCGCCATCCTGAGACTTTTATGGGTCCAATGTCGTCGGTGGCAGCGGTGGATGGTCTCTCTGAACAGGTCGATGATGCCATCAGCAAGGGCGCCACTGTGGTTGTTGGTGGCGCCAGGCTGGATCTACCTGGTGCCTGGTACCAGCCCACTATCCTCACCGGGGTGACGCCGGAAATGCGGGCGTATACGGAAGAGCTTTTCGGTCCAGTCGCCGTTGTGCACAGGGTCGAAGACGAAGACGAAGCCGTTGAGTTGGCAAATGCGTCGGCGTATGGGCTCGGCGCAGCAATCCAATCCACAGATCTGGTCGCTGCAGAGCGGATGGCTGACCGTCTCCAGGTCGGAATGGTAGTCGTGAACGCGGCCCCGGGCACTTCCGCGGAGTTGCCGTTTGGTGGCGTAAAGCGATCCGGAATCGGCCGAGAACTGGGTAAGTACGGCATGGAAGAATTCGTGAATACCAAGCTGATACGCATCGCTCCTCCGCTCCCGCCCACGACGCTTTCGATCGACTGACGGCGGGGAGAGCAGTCGCAGGCAGGCGGCTCTTGAGGCACCGGACCTAGCGATCCTTGGGGGTGAGAACTTTGACGTTTGTCTTGAGTTTCGGGCGGCCTTCCCCAGAAGGCGCGCCCGGTCGATATAGGCATCGACGCGAGTGTCGAGTGTGCGAAGGGCCTGACGTAGTTCGGCAGGGGCGCGCGGTCGGTCGGCCGTGCAGAGCGGGACGAGGAGCCGGTTGTGGACCTTCGTGCAGAAAAGCGCGATTCAATGCCGTCGCCGGTCAGGGCGCAGGTGTTCGTTTTCGGGATGCCCGAGCCAGGTACCGCATGTGATCTAGGAGACTTTCAGCCCGCTGTTTCCTAGGACGCTGCTGATTAATCTGGGGTATTAAGGCGCGCCTGCTCGGGTTTGCGGGCCGATGATTAAGACTTGATTCATGCAGGGTCGTGATGATGGTCAACGTCAGCTTTTGGATGTCGAGTCGATGGCGGGGCATATGCTTCCAGCGGGTTCCGTGTTCAAGTTCCTCGCCGATCATCGGCACGAGTTGTTCCCCGATGACGCGTTCGAGGATTTGTTTCCGTCCGGTCGGGGGCGCCCGTCCACTCCAGTTGATGTGATCGCGTCGGTGATGGTGTTGCAGACGTTGCATAGCCTCTCGGATCGGGAAACGGCCGAGGCTGTCACGTTCGACTTGCGGTGGAAAGCGGCCTGCGGGTTCGCGTTGACGGACGCGTCGTTTCATCCGACGGTCCTCACGTATTGGCGCCGCCGCCTCGCGAACAGCACGCGCCCCCACCGTATTTTTGAGGCAGTGACCGAGGTTATCGAGCAGTCCGGGGCGTTATCGGGTCGGAAGCGACGTGCGTTGGACTCCACAATTTTGGAGGACGCTGTCGCGCGTCAGGACACCGTCACACAGCTCGTTGCGCAGATCCGCCGGGTGGGCCGGGAGATTCCCGGCGCGGATGTGCTCGTGTCCGCGTTGACCGGTCACGATTACGCGAAGCCAGGGAAACCGGATATCGCGTGGGATGACCGAGCCGCTCGCGACGACCTCGTGTCCGCGCTCGTCACCGATGCCCTGTCCTTGCTGGCCGGCATTGACCCGACGGTTCTCACCGACGCGCAGCAGGAAACCGTCGCCCTGCTCGCGTTGGTCGCCGGGCAGGACGTTGAGCCGGCGGACGGGTCGCATGAAACGGAGGGGCGGTGGAAAATTGCACGGCGGGTCGCCCCGGACCGGGTCATTTCCACCGTTGATCCTGATGCCCGTCACGCGCACAAGAGCCGCCAGAAGAAAGTCGACGGCTTCAAAAGCCACATCATCATCGAACCGGACACGGGCCTGGTGACCGCGGCGATCCTGACCAAGGCGGCTGGTTTGGCCAACAGCGACGCGGCCCGCGGCATGGAACTAGTCACCAAAGACACGAGCATCGGCGCCCAGAACGTCGATGTTCTGGGCGATTCTGCTTATGGCAGTGGTGAGCTTCTCGCCGCGATCACCGCCGCCGGTCACACCGCGATCATCAAACCACCGCCGCTGGGACGGGCGATTCCCGGCGGCTTCACCGTCGATGATTTCACTATCGACGAGACCACGAACACGGTCACCTGCCCAGCGGGTCAGACCCGCCCACTCAGTGCTGCGGGGCGCGCAAGTTTTGGTAGTTCCTGCGCCACCTGCCCCCTCATGAAGCAGTGCACGACGGCGAAGAGCGGCAAGAAAATGCTGCTCCGTGAGCATGATGCCATCCGCCGGGAGCACCGTGTCCGGGCTCAGGGCCATAGGATAACACCCCGGAAGACGGCCACCCACGGCCGCCGGCCGCAGACGGCCATCAGAGACCGCAACCGCCCCGCACGCGAAGATCAACACCACCACAAAAACGAGAAATGACAGGCGTCACCATGAAATACACAGGCCAAAAATCGCTCTCACGACTCGCCAGGCCTCCCCACAACCCCTAAATCAGCAGCGTCCTAGCCCGCACCGCCAAGCACGGCTTCAACGTCAAGGTCAACGACAGCAACAAAGTACGAGACGCCGTGCTCACCACTCGCACACTGCACGTGACCCTGGCAGACACTCTCACTTGGGAGATTTCCCGGGAAGGCGACCGTGTC
The DNA here is from genome assembly GCF_004365915.1 of Cryobacterium psychrophilum. NCBI lineage: Bacteria > Bacillati > Actinomycetota > Actinomycetes > Micrococcales > Microbacteriaceae > Cryobacterium > Cryobacterium psychrophilum. The sequence goes on along the minus strand of NZ_SODI01000001.1, from coordinate 1,845,598 downwards.
CGAAGAACCGACCGCTCCGATCATGTCGAGCGAGCGCTCCTGACGGCCCTGTCGACCAGTTGACGACCCGCCCGTGCCAGACCGGATGATCAGCGAATAGAGCATGAGGACGGCGGCAGCCCTGCTGATTCCGCTGGACCACTCAGGCGCGTCGTCACTCCAACGTCGGCCGAGCGCGCTGCGTGATTACGGGTCCGAAACCTAGCCCCGGGAGCCCGTGAGAATGCAACAACCATGGGCACTCGAGGGTGCCCGAAGTCAGTCGAACAGGCTCGTGCACCGTCTCTGCGAGCGACCGCAGAGACGGTCGTCGCCGAATAAACGGTGAATGCATCAAATCTTACCCGCCCGCTGCGACAAGAAACCTTGATCAGACCATTTCAAGAAGACGTTATTCGGCACTTGAACCCAGGGTCCGACGATTACGGTTCGACGTCAACCCATTCGTGGCCGAGAGCCTCCAGCGCGGCCCCTCCGGCCGTGACCTGGGCGACAATCGCGGCGAGCCGCGCGGCATCATCATCGGCAATCCGGAGCACTGCGTCACGCCCATAGTCCGTTCCCAGGATGAGTACTCCGCGCTGGCGCAGTTCGGCCTCGATGCGTCCGGCATCCGCGTGGGACAGTGCGAGCGTGAACAGTTCGCGGCGTTCGCGCTCCACGACGAGCCCACGGGACTGGGCCGCGTCGATCGTGGTCAGAACGGCGTCCGAGTAGGCGCGTGCGAGGCCGCCCGCACCGAGCAGTGTGCCACCGAAGTAGCGGGTGACGACGGCCACACAATCGACGAATCCGCGGCCGGCCAGTGCCTCGAGCATGGGCCGACCCGCGGTTCCGGACGGTTCACCGTCGTCATTCGAACGACGTACCTGATCGGGAGTGCCGCTCGGCCCGAGCACGAATGCCGAACAGTGGTGGCGAGCACTCCAGTGTTCCTTGCGTGCGTCGTCGATCGCCCCGCGCGCGGCATCCTCCGTCTCGGCCCTGACCAGGCGGCAGAGAAAACGCGATCGTTTCACTTCGATCTCGGCGTCAACTCGGCTGCCGACGCCGCCGTGCACAGTGAGATCGGGCATGCTCCCAGTCTCGCGCATCCGCCTGCGACCAACGCACCGGCGGGGGCATCCCGTTGCTGGTAGCGATCGAACGGCTAGATCTCGTCGGACTCGATGAGCTCGGTGGAGAGTAGCTCGTGCACGCCCGCAAGAATTTCGCTCGGGCGGAACGGGTAGCGGGAGATCTCGGCCTCGTCGCTGATGCCCGTCATGACGAGGATCGTGTGCAGCCCGGCCTCGATGCCGGCCACAATATCGGTGTCCATACGGTCACCGATCATGGCCGTGTTCTCCGAGTGAGCGCCGATCTTGTTCATGGCGGAGCGGAACATCATGGGGTTGGGCTTGCCCACGATATACGGCTCTCGCCCGGTGGCCTTGGTGATGAGCGCGGCGATCGCACCCGTCGCCGGCATGGGGCCGTCGGCGCTCGGGCCCGTGGCATCCGGGTTGGTGGCGATGAAACGCGCCCCACCGAGAATCAGGCGAATGGCTTTCGTGATGGCCTCGAACGAGTAGTTGCGCGTCTCACCCACCACAACGAAGTCGGGGTTGGTCTCGGTCATCGTGAAACCGGCCTCGTGCAGCGCCGTGGTGAGACCCATCTCGCCAATGACGAAGGCGGTGCCGCCGGAAACCTGCGCCTGCAGAAAGTCCGCGGTGGCGAGGGCCGAGGTCCAGATACGGTCCTCCGGCACGTTGAGACCGGATGCTCGCAGCCGCGCACTCAGGTCGCGGGGCGTGTAAATGGAGTTGTTGGTCAGAACGAGGAAGGGCGTGCCGGTGTCCGTCCATTGCTGCAGCAGTGCGGCAGCGCCCGGCAGGGCAGCATTTTCATGCACGAGAACACCGTCCATGTCGGTGAGCCAGCATTCGATCTCTTCACGGCGAGCCATGCGGCGCTCCTGTCATTCGGGGCTTTCAGCCTAGCGGGGCAGCTCGGCATCCTGGGTGACCCAGATTGCGTCGCCCGCCAACGGTGTTACGCGCCGTGTGCGGCCGTCGGAGAATCGCAGGATCAGCGGCTCGAGCACGGTGACGCCGACGCCGGGGCCGATACCGTCAGCGGCCAGCTCCCGCAGCACGGCCGGGTCCCTGTCGCTGACTCGCAGAATGGTTCCCGAGTGCCCGGCGGCGGCTTCGGCGAGCAGGATGGCCTCCTGGCGCGGCGAGGAACCGTCGGCGAGCGGAATGGGGTCGCCGTGCGGGTCCCGTACCGGGTAGCCGAGGCGCGCGTTGATCGCTTCGAGCAGGCGGTCGGAGATTGAATGCTCGAGTACCTCGGCCTCCTCGTGCACCTGGTCCCAGGCGTAGCCCATCTCACGCACGAGCCAGGTTTCAATCACGCGATGGCGACGCACGACGGCAGTGGCACGCAACACGCCGGCATCCGTCAGCGTCAGCGGGCCGTAAGGGACGTGGGTGATGAGCCCGGCCGAGGCGAGCTTCTTCACCATTTCGGTGACGGATGACGGCGCCACGCCCAGCCGAGTGGCGAGCGCCTTCGGGGTGATCGGTTCGCTCTGCCATTCGGTGTGAGCGTAGATGGTTTTGAGGTAATCCTCGGAGGCCGGCGTGGTGTGCTTCATGACTGTCTCAGGGTACTCGTTCGGCTCAGGCCCCGGTGAAAACGAGAACGAGCAGCACCACGTTGAGTGCCACGAGGGCCAGGGAGCACAGCGCCCCGGCCACGGTGGTGAACCACCGGTTCGCAAAGGTGCCGAGAAGGCCGCGTTGGGCGGTGAGCCACACGAGCGGAATGAGCGCGAAGGGGATACCGAACGACAGCACGACCTGGCTGAGCACGAGGGCCTCGGTGGGATCGAACCCCACGCCCAGAATGAACAGGGCCGGGATGAGGGTGATGAGACGGCGCAGCAGCAGTGGAATCCGCACGTGCAGCAGGCCGGCCATGATCTCTGACCCCGCATACGCGCCGACCGACGTGGAGGCGAGGCCGGAGGCGAGCAGCCCGATCGCGAAGGCCGTGGCGACGGCGGCGCCCAGCGAGGTCTCGATGGCCGCGTAGGCACCCTGCAGGGTGTCGGTGCCCTCAACGCCTTGCAGGGCGGATGCCGCGAGCAGCAGGATCGCGAGATTGACGGTGCCGGCAATCACCATGGCGATCGTCACGTCCCACTTCGTCGCCCACAGCAGACGGCGAGTGGCCGTGGTGCCCTGCCACTCGGGGAAGCGGTCACGGGCCAGGGAGGAGTGCGCGTAAATAGCGTGCGGCATGATCGTCGCACCGAGGATGGAGGCGGCCAGGAGTACCGAGTTGGAGCCTTCGAAACGCGGGACGAGGCCGCCCAGCACCTGGCCGGCATCGGGCGGGGAAAGAAAGACACCCACCGTGAATCCCACGGTGATAATGAGCATGAGGGCCACGATGACGCGTTCGAAGACCTTGGGGCCGCGTCGGGTGTGCACCACGAGCACGACCATGGAGATGGTTCCGGTGATGATGCCGCCCACGATGAGGGGAAGACCGAAGAGCAGGTAGAGGGCCACGGCGCCGCCGATGATCTCGGCGAGGTCGGTGGCCATCGCCACCAGTTCCGCCTGGATCCAGTAGAGCCGGCGCGCGAGCGGTCTTTTCATGCGCAGGCCGAGAATTTCGGGCAGGCTCTGGCCGGTGACGATGCCGAGCTTCGCGGAGAGGTACTGGATGAGCCAGGCCATGACATTACCGGCCACCACCACCCACACGAGCAGGTAGCCGTAGCGGGCACCGGCGGTCATGTTGCTGGCCACGTTGCCGGGATCGAGGTACGCAACCCCGGCCACGAGCGCCGGGCCGAGCAGCCAGAGCAGGCGTGACGAGGCCACGGTCGTGGGCGTCATTGCCCGGTCGCGTCGCGGCGCCTCGGTGTTCGTCATACCGAAACCATAGCGAATATTTCGGGTAACCGAAAATCGCTCGAACGCGGTGTGCGATAAAGTGAAGCAGTGAGTACGCCAGCAGAAAACCCCACGAACGAGCTCTCGACCTACGGAGTCGGACCGTGGCAGGGGGAGTGGCCCTCCGAATCGCGTTACGACGCGGAACTCCTGGAGCGCGGCGACACCCGTAACGTGATCGACCGTTACCGCTACTGGCTCATGGAAGCGATTGTCGCCGACCTCGACGAGCACCGGCATCCGTTTCACGTCGCCATTGAGAACTGGCAGCACGACATGAACATCGGCTCGATCGTGCGCAGCGCCAACGCATTCGCCGCGGACACCGTGCACATCATCGGACGCAAACGCTGGAACAAGCGCGGGGCCATGGTGACCGACCGCTACCAGCATGTGATGCACCATCCCGACGTGGCCACATTCGTTGAGTGGGCGAGCGGCGAGAGCCTGCCGATCATCGCTGTCGACAATGTTCCCGGCTCGGTCATTATCGAGACATACCGGTTCCCGGAGCGTTGCGTGCTGTTGTTCGGACAGGAGGGCCCCGGCCTCTCGGAGGCCGCGGTCGCCTCGGCCGACGCCATCGTGGAGATCAGCCAGTTCGGCTCCACCCGGTCGCTCAACGCCTCGGCAGCTGCCGCCGTCACGATGCACAATTGGGTACTGCAGCACCACTTCTGAAGCGTGAGCGGCACGTCGGGCACCTGGCCCTGAACGGGGTCGATCAGTCACCCGCGCCCTATCTGACAGCGTTCTGCCCTCGTGTTTCACCAGGCTTCGGTCCAGTTCAAGGGCTCGCCCGCAACGTGTGCAGGCTAGCTTCACTCGTTTCCCAACGGCAATCCGTCCACAACGGGGGAAGCATGATCAAACAGCACGTGGTCAGTCGCGTTCCGCAATCGATACTCGGGACGGGCCGCAGCAAAAGTTCTGCCCCATCGGCTCGCCGCAGGGGCTACCGTGTGGACATGACTTCGATCACTGATGATCTGCCCGCCCGACTGCTGCATGAAGAACACGAGGGGTGGCAGGCCCTTGTGGCCGGTCAGGGCGCTGAATATTTTCAGCGTTCAATGACGCCAGATGGCCTGTTGATCCTGCCCGGCGCCATCATCGGCCGCGACGACCTCACCGGAGCGATCCTGGACCTCGCGGCGTGCGATGACTACCAGGTGCACAAGCCGGCAGTGGTTCGCCTGGGCGAGCACGCCGGAATCGTCGTGTCCCGGGTCGTGGTGCGCCGCGGCGAGCACCTGCACGAGTACTTCGTGTCGACCACGTATGTGTTCGACGAAGATGGCGGCGGATGGTGCATCGCGGCCCAGCAGCGCACGCCCTCCTAGGAATTTCCTGGAGCCCCGCAACCCCGCCACGGGGGTGTGAGCTGCGCCCCGAAGGGGTTGTCAATGTGGCCACTCCGGCCTAGGTTCTCACTACTGGCGACAGCGGAAGGGACTGGCAATGGCTGATTTTGGAAATGAGGGGATGGCGGACCTGTACCGCCGACCCGGCGAAACGTCGACGGTGTACGCCGACGTGAGTCAGGACGCGAGCGATCCGCGGCGTACCTCGACGCTCCGGCAACGCACGGTGGCCGAGGCTCTCTCCCAGGCGGGCGCCCCGGTCGAAAACGTGGCCGCGATCGAGGCGATCCTCGAGCAGCCGCACGGTATCGGCGGTCCGGTCAGCCGCCTCATCGTAGCCAGGGAGGGCGTGGTCGAGCTCAGCGAACTGCTGCCGGGGGAGCCGCTGGCCGAACTCATTGTGGGGCACGGCGCTGTACCCCAGCTGGCCCCGCTGCTGATCCAGCGACCGCGGGATGTCACGTACGTGGTGGCGGAGGTCGGTCGTGACGGCGGCGAAATCCGACTGGCCCGCCTGAGTCGAGCGACAGCGATCGCCGAGCAATCCGTTGCCGGAGAGACCGAGTTCATCACCAAGGTGCACGGTGAGGACAATTTTCTCGCCAACGGTCGCTACCAGCACCACACCGAAGAGATCTGGAAGCGCAATGAAGCCCTCGTCGCATCCGCTCTCGATGCCATCGTGCGGGACAGTGGCGCCGAACTCATCGTGCTGACCGGGGACGTTCGTGCTCGCCAGCTGCTCGTCGACCAGATCGCGCCGGCGACGCGGGAGATCCTCACCGAGCTGCCGGCCAACACCCGGTCCAGCGGGGCTACGAACGAGGTGTTGCAGCAAGAACTCGAGCGGCACATCGCGTCGATTCTCGCGCATGACGAATATGGTGCGCTCGAACGGATCGCCGCGGGAGCCGGCCGGGAAGACGGCCTCGCCGAGACCGATTTTTGGGGTGTCCTACGGTCGTTGCAGCACGCCCAGGTCGACGTTCTCGTGGTGGCGCCCGACGCCATGCCGGTCGACGAACTCATCGCCCTCGACCGCGAACCGTGGGTGGCCGCGCCGACGGACGACACGCTGGGTGCCACGTCTCTCGGCCCGGTGCCGGCGGTCGACGCCCTGCTGCGCGCGGCGATACTGACCGACGCCCGTGTTGTCGTCGTGTCGCCGGACGAGCTGCCCAAAAGATCGAGCGCCGCGGCGCTGCTGCGCTGGCCAACCGTGTCGAGTGCGACCGATTGATCCTGCTCGGGCCGGCCGCCATGCGGTGACCGGCTTGAGGTCGCGAATGAGTCTGTCAGGGCGTGCAGGCCGCAGAAGCCCCCGTGCCCGGATCAGCAAGACCGAATCCTCGGCGCGCGCGATATCCATCCCGCCGACCCTCGTCACGCGGCCGTCAACCGCGCCGCGATAGTATCTAGTGTGACCGGCGAAAACTTGCTCGACCAGCCCGCGACCCTTCTTCCTGTGGAAGCGGAGGTGCTCGCCTTGCTCGATCGAACCCCAACGGCAGATATTGCCGCCGTGGCATGGGCGCATCCGACCTCCTCCCTGGCCTGGGCCGAGCTCGCTGACGCGGCGCACGCCGCGGGGCACGTGCTTGAGTCCTACGCTTTCGCCCGCGTGGGCTACCACCGCGGCCTCGACGCCCTGCGCCGAGCCGGTTGGAAGGGACACGGTCCGATCCCGTGGAGCCACGAACCCAACCGTGGGGTGCTGCGCGCGCTCTTCGCCCTGCGCCTGGCGGCTGCGGAGATCGGGGAGAACGACGAGGTCACTCGGCTGACGGCCTTTCTCATGGATGCTGACCCCACCGCCATCGAGAGCATCGATGCCGCGCTGGCAGCTGCGGGGGCGCCCGACGTCAATCCCGGGTCCGATCCGGCGCCGCCAACAGAAGCTTTTGTTATCCGAGGAGAGAACTAGATATGCCAGCGATCGTTTTGATCGGCGCCCAGTGGGGCGACGAGGGTAAAGGCAAGGCCACAGATCTGCTCGGCAGCCGCGTCGACTATGTCGTCAAATTCAACGGCGGTAACAATGCGGGACACACCGTCGTGGTCGGCGACGAGAAGTACGCGCTGCACCTGTTGCCCTCCGGGATCCTGAGCCCCGGCGTCACCCCGGTCATCGCCAACGGTGTTGTCGTCGACATTGAGGTGCTCTTCGAAGAACTCGACGCTCTCAGCGAGCGGGGCGTCGATGTCTCCCGTCTCAAGGTGAGCGCCAACGCCCACCTCATCACGCAGTTCCACCGCACACTCGACAAGGTCACCGAGCGTTTCCTCGGCAAGCGGCAGATCGGCACGACCGGCCGTGGGATCGGTCCGGCGTATGCCGACAAGATCAACCGCGTGGGTATCCGGGTACAGGACCTGTTTGACGAGAACATTCTGCGTCAGAAGATCGAGGGCGCCCTCAGCCAGAAGAACCACCTGCTCGTGAAGGTCTACAATCGTCGCGCGATCGACGTTGAGGAAATCGTGGAGGAGCTGCTCAGCTATGCCGAGCGCCTGCGTCCCATGGTCGCCGATACCGCGCTGCTGCTGCACCAGGCGCTCGACGCCGGTAAGACGGTGCTGTTCGAGGGTGGCCAGGCCACAATGCTCGACGTCGACCACGGAACATACCCCTTCGTCACGTCGTCGAACGCCACGTCCGGTGGTGCCGTTACCGGTTCCGGTGTCGCGCCCAACCGCATCGACCGCGTCATCGCCGTGGTCAAGGCCTACACGACCCGCGTCGGCGCCGGCCCGTTCCCGACGGAGCTTTTTGACGACTCCGGTGAGTTCCTGCGCTCCAAGGGCTTCGAATTCGGCACGACCACGGGTCGCCCGCGTCGCACCGGCTGGTACGACGCCCCCATCGCGCGCTACACGGCCCGCATCAACGGTGTCACCGACTTCGTGCTCACCAAGCTCGATGTGCTCACCGGACTGGACACCATCCCGGTCTGCGTTGCCTACTTGGTTGACGGCGTACGCGTCGACGAGGTGCCCGTCTCGCAGTCCGACTTCCACCACGCGACGCCCATTTACGAGCAGTTCCAGGGCTGGACCGAAGACATCACCGGAGTGCGCAACTTCGACGACCTCCCGCAGGCCGCTCAGGACTACGTGCTCACACTCGAGTCCATCAGCGGTGCGCGCATTTCCGCCATCGGCGTTGGCCCCGACCGCGAAGCGATTGTGGTGCGTCACGACCTGATCGACTAGGTCGCGTTCAACGACGGGCCCACATCCCTCTTCGGAGTCGGGATGGGGGCCATCGCTTTGCCCCGGCAGCTGGCACACTGGTGTCGTGACCGCTGTACGCCCGCCTTTTACCACCCTCCGGGGTTGCTTCGTTCAGCTGCAACCGCTCAGCAGCGCCGCGCTCCCCGAACTCCACCGCGCCATTGCGCACCGCGCCGTGTTCGAGTCCGGCTACGGCGGCGGCCTTGCCGCCCTCCGCACGAATGCCGATGCTTTCATCACCTGGGCGCGGGACTACTTTCAGTGGGAGAGCCTGCCCTACGTGGTGCGATTACTCGGCGGAATCAACGACGGCGACCTCGTGGGCACCACGACGCTCGGCGACCTTGACCTCGTCAACGAGAGCGCCCAGCTCGGCTGGACCGCGTATGACCCACGGGTCTGGGGAACCGCCGTGAACACCGAGTGCAAGCTTCTTCTGCTCACCGAAGCCTTCCGCAACGACTTCGGGCGCATCACAATCCAGGCCGACTCAATCAATACGCGCTCACGAGAAGCCATCGAGGGCATTGGCGCCACCTTCGAGGGTGTGCTCCGCCGCAACCGAGTGCGCGCGGATGGCAGCTGGCGGGACACTGCCATGTACTCGATCCTGGTCAACGAGTGGCCCGACGTGCGTGCGAGGCTCCAGGCCCGAGTGGGCGCCTATCCCTCGCGCTCGATCACCTACCGAAGCGTCCGGCGCGACGACCCCGCGCGTTAGAGCCGATCCGGGCAGCCGTTCCTCGCGCCGGGCGCAACGAACGCTCGGCGCCTATCGCGGTACAGGCATCCGCTCGCCCAGGATTCTTTGGAAGAGCAGGTGGTCGCGCCACTCGCCGGCGATCTTGAGGTATTCGGGGGCCATCCCGATCTGCGTGAACCCGACGCGGCGCAACACGCGCTGAGAGCCCGCGTTGTGCAGCAGGGTGCTGGCTTCGATGCGGTGCAGGCCGAGAGTGCCCTGCGCCTGTTCGAGAGTATGCGCCAGGGCGGCGGATGCGAGGCCACTGCCGGTGTGTTCCCCATCGATGAAATACCCGACGCTGGCGCTCTGCAACGGACCGCGCACAATTCGCGACAGAGTGACGCGGCCCACGACACGATCGCACTCCCAGAGCGCCAGGGGAAGGCCGACCCCGGTGGCGAGTTCCTCAAGCTGAAAGGCCAGCATTGTCGTCTGGGCTTCCACGGTGAAGAAGGATTCGAGCCGGGCCGGCTCCCACGGCGCGAGGTGCTCGCGATTGCGAACGTAGGCGTGCAGCAGCGCAGCGGCATCTCCCTCCCTGAGCGTTCGGAGGGTCACGGTGGCGGACAGCTGAACGAAGTCGGGCATCCATCGATGCTAACCCCGGTGTTCGAGGCGCACGATAGTCTCGTGACGTGAGCCACACCTCCTCCAGCAAGACCATCGTCGGCCTGCAATTCCTGGGCATGGGTGTCGTTTGGGGGGCCAGTTTCCTATTCATGAAGGTAGCCCTCGACGGCGTCTCCTTCGGGCAGGTGGCCTGGTCGCGGCTCGTCCTCGGCGGCCTGACCCTGGGCGTGATACTGCTCATCCGGCGCCCGCGGGTGAACGGCGGCCCGGTGCTGCCGCGTGAGCCGGTGGTGTGGCTGCACTTTCTGGTGATCGCCATCACCGGATGCCTCGTGCCGCACCTGCTGTTCGCGTGGGCCGAGCAGTACGTCTCGTCGAGCCTCGCGAGCATCTACAACGCGGTGACGCCGATCATGACGGCGCTCATGGCCTCCTTCGCCTTCCGGGTGGAAAGCCTCGTTCGCGGGCAGGTGGTTGGCGTGATCATTGGAATTCTCGGCGTGGTCGTGATCATCGGACCATGGCAATACGACGCACTCACGGGCGATCTGTGGGGCCAGCTTGCGTGCCTCGGCGCGGCCGTGTGTTACGGCTTCACGTTCGGCTATACCCGCAGGTTTCTCAGCGGGCGCCCCATCGTCGGCAGCACGTTCGCCTTCTTGAACATTGGTCTGGCGGGCGCGCTCATGCTGCTGCTGACGCCGGTGCTCGCCTGGCACCCCGTGCAGCTCAGCTGGCCGATCGTGCTGAGTCTGCTCACCCTCGGGGCGCTCGGCACCGGCCTCGCCTACATCTGGCACATTAACGTGCTGCGCGCCTGGGGCCCCACGACCACCTCCATGGTCACCTACGTCACGCCGGTGGTGGGCGTGCTGCTCGGCGTGGTCGTGCTTTCCGAAACGTTCTCCTGGCACCAACCGGCCGGAGCCGTGCTCGTGCTCTTCGGCATCCTGCTGACCCAGAAGCGGCTGCGCCTCGGTCTGCCCGTGCGCCGCCCGGATCCGGCGGTGCTCGCCCCCTTGCCGTGACCGTTCGCCGCAGGCGCCGGGGCAAAGCCGATCAACACCTATGCATTATCGTCAAAGCATGGCCGTTAACGAGGAAATACCCGCTGACGCGGGACAAGACGCGATTGACCAGTTGCACAGCATTCGCGAGAGCATCGACAACATCGACGCCGCGCTTATTCATCTGCTCGCGGAGCGCTTCAAATTCACCCAGCAGGTGGGTCGGCTCAAGGCCGTTCACGGGCTGCCGCCCGCCGACCCCGGGCGCGAACTGGAACAGATCGACCGGCTGCGTAACCTGGCCGTCGAGGCACACCTCGACCCCGCCTTCGCGGAGAAGTTCCTCAACTTCGTGATCGCCGAGGTCATCCACCACCATGTGCGGCTCGCCGGCGGCTCCGCCGCTCCCGCCACCCCATGAGCTGGAACCCGCGCGTGCTGCCCACCCAGGTGGGCAAGACATTCGTGGTCACCGGCGCCAACGCGGGCCTCGGCTACTTCACGAGCGAGCAGCTCGCGAGCACGGGCGCCCACGTGGTGCTCGCCTGCCGCAATGAAGCGCGAGCGCAGACGGCGATGACGGCCATTCGCTCGCGCGTGCCCGGGGCATCCGTTTCGACGATGGTGCTCGACGTGGCCGACCTGGAGTCCGTGCGTACCGCCGCGGAGAGGCTGCGTGCCCTTCCGCGCGTGGACGGGCTCATCCTCAACGCCGGCATCGTGCACCCCTCGGCCGACCGGCTGGTGAGCCTCGACGGCCACGAGCTCATTCTCGCCACCAACTTTCTCGGTCACTTCGCGCTCACCGCCGGCGCCCTGCCCGCCCTGCGACGAACGCCGGGCAGCAGAGTCGTGTCGCTGGGGTCGATGATCTCTCGGCTGATGGATTCCTCCCTTGAGGACCTGCAGCTCGCCACCACGTACAACGGTTGGAAGGCCTACGCCCAGTCGAAGATTGCCATGCAGGTGTTCGGTTTCGAGCTTGACCGTCGGTTGCGCGCGGCGGGTGCCGGCGCCGTGCAGTCGCTCGTGGCGCATCCCGGTTATTCCATCTCCGGCCTGACCCCCACCGTGCCGGGAATCAACGAGATCACACCCGTCAAACGCGTCATCGACGGGCTGCAACGGCTGGTGGGCGCGCAGGGTAAACAACACGGCGCGTGGCCCATCGTGCGGGCGGCGATCGACCCGGATGCCCACGGCGGCGACTACTTCGGCCCGCGTTTCCTCACCCGCGGTGCACCCACGCTTCAGGCGGCCACCCGCACGTCGCGTGATCGTGGCGTGGCTGCAAAACTGTGGGAACGGGCCGAGACGCTCATCGAGGAACCCGTGCTCTAAGCCGCCTGCAGGGACTGGACCGGTCGGCCCAACTGTGCTTTTATGGTCTGTATGGTGGTCGAAACGCCGGCAGATGTGGCCACGGAACTCACGCGCCTGGGTGCCGCCGTCGACGCTGTCGTTCCGGCAAAACGGCCAGGCAACCTGCTCATCGGCAGTTGGAATCTACGGGCCTTTTCGGGCGTCGCGCCCACCTGGTCCGCATCTGCAACGACCACACCGCAGCGGGACTGGCGCGCCGTGGCCAGCATCGCGGAGATCGTGACGCGTTTCGACGTTGTGGCCGTGCAGGAGGTTCGCCGCAACGTGGCAGCGCTCCGCTTTCTGATGGACCGGCTCGGCGCGAACTGGCGCGTGCTCACCTCCGACGTCACCGAGGGGGACGCGGGCAACGGGGAACGACTCACGTTTCTGTACGACACCACTCGGGTGCAGCCCTCCGGTCTGGTCGGCGAGGTGGTGTTGCCCGCCGCGGTGCGAGTCAGGGCGACCGTGCAATTTGCACGCTCGCCCTATGCGGCGAGTTTCACCCGGGGCGGGGTGGAGTTCATCCTCACGACCGTGCACATCCTCTGGGGGAGTGTGAGCGATCGAATCCCGGAGATCCAGGCGTTTGCCCGGTGGATGCGTGCCTGGGCCGACCGCAAGAACGATTGGAACACCAATCTGCTCGTGCTCGGTGACTTCAACATCGACCGGCACGGCAACCCGCTCTACGACGCGTTCATCGAGACCGGGCTGTTCCCGCCGCCCGAGCTCAACGACCTGCCGCGCACCATCTTCGACGATGACAAGTCCGCGCATTTCTATGACCAGATTGCCTGGTTCACGACGAACACCAACCCGGTGCAGTCCCTGCTCCGTGGCCTCACGTATACCGGGCGGGGCGGGTCGTTCGACTTTCCGGTGCACGTGTACCCGGGGTTGGACCGGGGCAAGCTCTCCTGGCGCATCTCCGACCACTACCCGCTCTGGGTCGAGTTCGCAGTGTAGCGCGCCCCACAGCCGGACGGCTGCAGGGCGGCGCCGGTTAGGCGAACGCGGCGGGCAGCGTGGAGCTGTGGCGCGCCTGCAGGTCGTCGCTAGACACCGAGAAGTGATCCTGAATCTCCAGCGCGCCCAGTTCGGCATCCGTGACGCCGATGCGCAACACCGGGTACTCGCGACCCTTACACAGGCCGAGGAACTTCACGTCGTCTTCGCGCGGAACCGACACGATCACGCGACCGGCCGACTCCGAGAACAGGGCAACGGATGCGTCGACGCCGTCGCGCTCGCAAATATCGCCCAGCCACACGCGAGCGCCAACGCCGAAACGCATCACGGCCTCGGCGAGGGCCTGGGCCAGCCCGCCCTCGCTCAGGTCGTGCGCGCTGTCGATGAGGGCTTCCTTTGATGCGGCGTGCAGCAGTCCGGCAAGGGCCACTTCGCGCTTCAGGTCAACGGCCGGCGGGCGGCCGCCGAGGTGGTTGTGCACCACGCCCGACCACGCCGAGCCGTCGAGTTCCTCGGCAGTGGTGCCGAGCAGGTAGATGTTGTGTCCGTCGTCCTGCCAGCCGCTCGGGGTACGGCGTCCCACGTCATCGATCACGCCGAGCACGGCGACGACCGGGGTGGGGTGAATTGGCTGATCGCCGGTCTGGTTGTAGAACGACACGTTACCGCCGGTGACAGGGATGCCGAGCTCAAGGCATCCGTCGGCCAAAGCCGTAACGGCTTCACGGAACTGCCACATGACCTCCGGGTTCTCGGGGGAACCGAAGTTGAGGCAGTCGCTCACGCCTGCCGGCACAGCACCGGTCGCGGCCACGTTGCGGTAGGCCTCAGCGAGGGCGAGCTGCGCGCCACGGTAGGGGTCGAGCTGGCAGTAACGACCGTTCGCATCGGTGGCGATGGCGAAGCCGAGGCCGCTCTCCTCGTCGACGCGAATCATGCCGCCGTCGTCGGGGAAGGCGAGGGCCGTGTTGCCGCCCACGTAATGGTCATACTGGTCGGTGATCCAGCTCGGGTCGGCGAGGTTGGGCGAGCCCAGCAGGTCGAGGAACTGCGTGCGCAGGGTCTCGGCGTCGAGGGCGCGGGGCAGCGCGCTCGCGGAATCGGCCTGCAGCGCGTCGATCCAGGTGGGGTAGGTGAGGGGGCGCTCGTAGACGGGGCCATCGACGGCCACGGTTCGGGGAAGAACGTTGACGATCTCCTCGCCGTGCCAGTTGATGATGAGGCGGCCGGTGTCGGTCACCTCGCCGAGCACGCTGGTCTCAACGTCCCACTTCTTCGTGACGGCGAGGAAGCCCTCAAGCTTCTCTGGCGTCACGATGGCCATCATGCGTTCCTGGCTCTCCGACATGAGGATCTCTTCGGCAGTGAGCGTGGGGTCGCGCAGCAGCACCTTGTCGAGTTCGATGAACATGCCACCGTCTCCGTTGGAGGCGAGCTCGCTCGTGGCGCAACTAATTCCGGCGGCCCCGAGGTCCTGAATGCCCTCGACGAGCTTGTCCTGGAACAGCTCGAGGCAGCACTCAATGAGCACCTTCTCGGCGAACGGGTCGCCCACCTGCACGGCGGGGCGCTTGGTCGGTCCGCCTGCAGAAAACGTGTCGGAGGCGAGAATGGATGCCCCGCCAATGCCGTCGCCGCCGGTGCGGGCCCCGAAGAGAACCACCTTGTTGCCGGCGCCGCGCGCATTGGCCAGGTGCAGGTCTTCGTGGCGCAGCACGCCGACGGAGAGCGCGTTGACTAGCGGGTTGCCCTGGTACACGGCGTCGAAGTAGGTCTCGCCGCCGATGTTGGGCAGGCCGAGGCAGTTGCCGTAGAACGAGATGCCGGAGACGACGCCGTGCACAACGCGCGCCGTGTCGGGGTCGGCAATGGAGCCGAAGCGCAGGGCGTCCATCACGGCCACCGGGCGGGCGCCCATCGAGATGATGTCGCGCACGATTCCGCCAACACCGGTTGCGGCGCCCTGGAACGGCTCAATGTAGGAGGGATGGTTGTGCGATTCGATCTTGAACGTGACGGCCCACCCCTCGCCCACATCGAGCACGCCGGCGTTTTCGCCCATGCCCACCATGAGGTTCTTGGTCATTTCGGGGGACACCTTGTCGCCGAACTGACGCAGGTACATCTTGGAGCTCTTGTAGGAACAGTGTTCGCTCCACATCACCGAGTACATGGCGAGCTCGCCCGAGGTGGGGCGGCGGCCCAGAATTTCGCGGATCTTCGCGTACTCGTCGGCCTTGAGTCCGAGCGCGCCGTACGGCTGCTCCTTCTCGGGCGTTGCTGCAGCGTTCGCGACGGTGTCTGCGACGCCGCCGGAGTGGGTGTTGGAAACAGCGGTCACGTGGCGTTCTCCCAGATATAGCGGATGCTTGACCTCCTCAGTCTATCCGTCGCCCCGCTAGGCTCCCGCGACTTCCCGTGCTCGCAGGTCCTTGCGCAGGATTTTGCCGGAGGCGGACTTCGGAATCACGTCGATGAACTCCACGACCCGAACCTTCTTGTGCGGGGCGACGCGTTCGGCGACCCACTCCATGAGCACCTCGGCCGCGACGGCATCCACCGAAACGGCCACGATGAAGGCCTTCGGAATCTCCTGCCCATCGGCGTCCTGCACCCCGATCACCGCGACATCCGCGACGTGCACATGGCTCAGCAGCAGGGCCTCGAGCTCGGCCGGTGCGATCTGATACCCCTTGTACTTGATCAGCTCCTTGCTGCGGTCCACGATCCGCACCACACCCTGCGCGTTCACCGTCGCGACATCGCCGGTGTGCAGAAAACCGTCGGCATCGATCGTTTCGTGGGTCGCCTGGTCATTGCCGAGGTAGCCGAGCATCACGTTCGGGCCGCGCACGAGAAGCTCGCCCGGGCCGCTCACGCCCTCGCTCGGCAGCGGGATCTCCTCGCCCGTCTCCAGCGACACGAGCATGCAGTCCATGTTGGGAATGGTGACGCCGACCGAGTCCCGGGAAATTTCGGGTGCGTCGATCGGTATCAGATGACTGACCGGGCTCGCCTCGGTCATGCCGTAGCCCTGCAGTATCCGGCAGCCCAGCCGGGTCGCCACCGCCTCAGCCAGCGCGCCGCTGAGCGGGGCCGCGCCGGAAAGGATCGTGTGCACGCTCGACAGGTCGTAGCTATCAACGAGCGGATGCTTCGCCAGGGCCACCGCAATCGGCGGGGCGATGAACACGTAGCTGCACCGTTCATCCTGGATGATGCGCAGGAACTCGGTCAGGTCGAATTTGGCCATGGTCACCAGGGCCGCCCGCTGCTTGAACGCGAGGTTGAGCAGCACCGTCATGCCGTAGATGTGGAAGAACGGCAGCAGCGCCAGCACGCGGTCTTCCGGCACGACCCCGACCAGGCCGCGGGCCTGCTGCACGTTGGCGACCAGGTTGCGGTGGCTGAGCATGACGCCCTTGGCCCGGCCGGTGGTTCCCGACGAGAAGGGCAACACGGCCACATGCGTGGCGGAGTCGATGGACACATCGGGCACCGCGGCATCCGTTGCCAGGAGGTCGGCGAGTGAGGGATGCCCCGGCGCACCATCGAGCACGACGACGCGGTCATCGGCAATGCCGGCGGCATGGGCCGCCGCGCGCGCGCCCGCAAGCAGGGGGCTGACCGTCATGAGCCAGGTCGCTCCCGAGTCCTCGAGCTGCCGCTGGATCTCGCCGGGGGTGTACAGCGAATTGACGGTGGTGACCGTGGCGCCCGAGCGCAGGATGCCGTGAAAGACGCTCGCGAACGCCGGAATGTTTGGACAGAGCAGCCCCACGACCGTGCCGGCGGCGACGCCGCGCTCGGCGAGAGCCGCCGCCACGCGATTGATCTGGCTGACCAGGGTTCGATAGCTCGTTGGCGCGCCGGTGGCCCCATCGACGATGGCGATCTGGTCGAGTTCGGCCTCGGTGAGGTCGCTGAACAGGTAGTCATAGATGCTCTCATCGGGGATGACAACGGGGGCGTAGGGGCTCGTGAACACGAATAATCTCCTTTGATCAGGTGATTCAGGCCGAATATCCGACGCTGGGCCCGGAATCGGTATGGCACAGGCTACCGTGCAGCTGAGTCCGCCGGCTGAGGGTTTGCCCGTGGTGTTTCAGGAATTGAGTTCGGGGCGGTCGAGATGCGGGCGGTATCCCTGGTTGGTTGCCCCGCGCCGCCTGTTCTCGGGCCGCCTCTCCCGGGCCCAGAGGAAACAACGTGTCGATCCGATGATCCGGCACCCGGCCCTGAACCGTGTCTGCCGGGAGCCACACGCCAGCGCTCGGGTCTTTGGGCGTTCGGGGGAACTGCGTCACAGTAGAACCATGAAATCGCAGACCCTGCCGAACACCAACCTCGAAACGTCCAGCATCCTCCTGGGCTTGATGAGGATCTCCTCGATGACCGATGCCGACATTCGCTCGCTCGTGGGCGGCGCCCGGGACGCCGGCATCAACTTCTTCGACCACGCCGACATCTACGGCGCAGAGCCGCACGAATGCGAGAAGCGCTTCGGCGACGCTGTGACCTTCTCCGCCGCGGAGCGTGCGGCCGTCACGATCCAGTCGAAGGTCGGCATCCGCTCCGGATTCTGGGATTTCTCCACCGAGCACATTCTGCGCTCCGTCGACGAGTCCCTGGCGGCCCTACAGACCGATTATCTTGACCTGTTGCTGCTGCACCGCCCCGACACTCTCGTGGAGCCCGACGAGGTGGCTGCGGCCTTCGACGAACTGCAGAGCGCCGGAAAGGTGCGCAACTTCGGAGTCTCCAACCACACGCCGGGCCAGATCGAGCTGCTCAAGAGCTCGGTGCGCCAGCCCCTCATTGTGAACCAGGTGCAGCTCAGCCTCACGCACGCGCCGATGATCACTGCGGGCATGTCGGCGAACATGGCCGGCCTCGAGCAGTCCGTGGACCGTGGCAACGGCATTATTGACCATGCCCGCCTCAACGGCATCACCCTGCAGGCGTGGTCGCCGTTCCAGAGGGGGTTCTTCGACGGAATCTTCCTCGGCGATCGCGAGACGTACTCGGCCCTCAACGACGTCATCGACGAACTCGCCGTGAAGTACGAGGTGACTCCCGCGGCCATCGCCGTCGCGTGGATCACCCGGCACCCCGCGAACATCCAGGTCGTGCTCGGCACCACGAATATCTCCCACATGACGGATGCCGCGGCCGGCGCCGACGTGCCGCTCACCCGACCTGAGTGGTACCGCCTGTTCACGTCAGCGGGCCACGTGCTCCCCTAGGGAGTACCCGGCCCGCCGGGTAGGCATGTCGCCGCCGGCGGGCCGGGAGAGGCCCGTTCAGGGCGAGGACCAGGGTGAGTTCACCGTCAACGTCCAGGTGCTGCTCGGCCTGCCCGCGACCGGTGAGAATCGCCGGCCTCGGTGGCTTGCTTGGTCTCGCCGAGGCCCCCAACCAGGTGCACTGAGCCATGAGGTTCGCGGCACTCGACTGGGCGGGTCGACGGCTGTTCGTTAGCGGAGCGATTCGTCTTCGTATACCTAGGGGGGTATTGTGGGTTGTAGGTAAAAGAGCGGGGGGTTCCCCTCCCGAATGCTTCCACCACCGAATTACGAAGGAGATCCATGCTACTCGAGCGCATTTACGACCAGGACCTCGCCCAGGCCAGCTACTTCATCGGCTGTCAGAGCAAGGGCGAGGCGATCGTCGTCGATCCCCGCCGTGACATCGCTGTCTACGAATCGCTGGCCGCCGCCAACGGCATGAAGATCGTGGCCGTCGCCGAAACCCACATTCACGCAGATTTCCTCTCCGGAACCCGTGAGCTGGCCGGCGCGACCGGCGCCACCCTCTACGTCTCCGGGGAGGGTGGAACCGACTGGCAGTACGGCTTTGATGCCGAGCGCCTGAACAACGGCGATGTGGTCACCCTCGGCAACATCACGGTCAAGGCTCTCCACACGCCGGGCCACACCCCCGAGCATCTCTCCTTCCTCATCACCGACGGCGCCTTCGCCAATACTCCCGGCTACCTGCTCTCCGGCGACTTCGTCTTTTCCGGGGACCTGGGTCGGCCTGACCTGCTCGACGAGGCAGCCGGCGGCATCGATACTCGCTTCGTGGGTGCCAGGCAGCTCTTCTCCAGCCTGCGCGACAAGTTTCTGACGCTGCCGGACCATGTGCAGGTGCACCCCGGTCACGGAGCGGGCAGCGCCTGCGGCAAAGCCCTCGGCGCGCTCCCGTCCAGCACGGTTGGCTACGAACGGCTCTACTCATGGTGGGGCCCGTACCTCGCCGCCGACGACGAGGAGGGCTTCATCAACGAGCTCCTCGACGGCCAGCCGGACGCGCACGCCTACTTCGGCCGGATGAAGAGAGAAAACCGTGATGGCCCGGCCGTCATGGGCGAGCGCGCCCCGCTCGTCGAGCTGGACCTCGCCGACGTTGCGCGGGATCTGGACGCAGACACGGTGACCTTCGTCGACACCCGCAACAACGCACAGGTCCACGAGGGCACCGTCACCCGCTCCGTGAACATCCCCGCCGGAAAGTCCACGGCGAGCTTTGGCGCCTGGGTCGTGAACCCGGAAACCGACACGAACCCGCTCGTGCTGCTCGCTCCGAATCAGGCAGCCGCGCAGGAAATGTGGGACCACCTCGTGCGCGTCGGCATCGACAAGATCGCCGGTTTCGTTACCAGCTTTGACGGACTGCCCACCAGCATCCCCAAGCTGATTCAGCCGAGCGATCTCGACACCATCGACGCCGCCCTGGTTCTGGATGTCCGCAACCGCACCGAGCACTCCGCCGGACACATCCCCGGCTCCCAGCAGCTCAGTGGCGGTCGAGTCATGTGGCACCTGGACCAGCTCCCCGCCAACGGCACGATCGTCAGCTACTGCCAGAGCGGAGTCCGTAACTCCGTCGCCGCCAGCGCCCTGCGCCGCGCCGGCTACGACGTCGTCGAACTCGACGGAAGCTACCTCGGCTGGGCCGCCTGGCAGCAGTCGCGGGAGACGGTCTCCGCCGACAAGTAGCCCGGGATCAAAGAAGGCGACGGAGGAATCATTCCTCCGTCGCCTTCTTTGTGCCCTAACGCCCTCAGGGCAGTAGCGCCTGCAGGGCCACATAGACGGCTATGACCAGGACCAGGATTGCGAAGCCGCGTTTGAGGATCTGGTCCGGGATCTTCCGTCCGAGCCGGCCTGCGGCGAGCGACGCAATCATGGCCGTACCGGCGAAGGCTGCCGTCACGGCCCAATCGATCTGTAGGTCTCCCAGATGGGCCGTGAACCCCGCGACTGAGTTGATGACAATGATGACCAGGGAGGTCCCCACCGTCACGGCCATGGGCAGGCCCAGGACGAGGGTGAGTGCGGGGACCAGGAGGAACCCGCCGCCCACGCCGAGAAGTCCGGTGAGGAACCCCACAACGGCGCCGGTAGCGATCGCCTTGGGCAGGCAGGTCCGCCAATTCACGCCGCCCCCCGGCAGCGCACAGGCCCCGCCGGTCGACGTGGACGGCAACAGCATCCTGACGCCCGCGAAGACCATGATCGCGGCGAAGGCCAGGAGCAGCACCCGGGGGTCCAGAAGGCGGTTCACCGCGGCCCCCAGGAAGGCGGTCACCGTTCCTGAGGCGCCAACGATCAGTGCCAGGCGCCAGTTCACTCCTCCGCGCAGCCGGGGGAGCACCGCGACGGCGGACGACGCACCGACAACCACCAGCGACGTCGGGATCGCCACGGCAAGTGGCAGTCCTACCCCATAGACCAATGCGGGGACGGCGAGGATGGATCCCCCGCCACCGACCAGGCCCAGTAGTCCGCCAACGATGAGCCCGAACGCAGCCGCGGTCAGGATCACTGCCGAATGCCCAGGTTCTCCAAAGCCTGACGCGCGGTGGGCTCATTCGCGGAACGGTTCCACGGCATTACGGAGAGCATCGCTCCCATGGCGCAACTGTTCGTCGCCGCCGAAAACGTCAGTCCGGCACCGACCACGCCGGCCACCACGAGGAACAGGGGGGAGAGGAACACTCCGGCCAACACGCTGGCAAACACCAGGGATCCCGCAGTCATGCGCACCTGGCGCTCGAGTGCCCAGGTGCTCTTGCCCTTAACGACGCGACCTCCGGCGGCAACATAGGCGGGAACCCCACCGGTCAGCACGCTCGCATTGGCAAGGCCTACAGAGTCCAGGTGCTTGCGTGCCTGCTCGGCCCGGTTGCCGGACTGGCAGACCAGGACCACGCGAGTACCCATCTTGGCGGCGAACTGCTCGGCATGCTCGCTGAGCAGGGGCAGCGGCACGTGGTACGAGCCGGTGATGTGCGTCGCATCAAACTCCGCCCCGCTGCGCACGTCAATCACCATCAGGTCATCATGGTTGTCGCCCCAGGCCTTGAGGGTGGATGCATCGATGCTCTGGGGAGTCGAGTGAGCCGCAGTGGTGCTTTGTGAACTGGTCATGTTGTCCTTCGTTACAATTCGGGCCTGACGAGCGGCGCACCCACTGGTGTGGGGCACCGCCGACAAACCCTGGGATTGCCCGGTGACTGTGTCATCCGGGCAGGTGGATTCCCGGCGACGCATGAGACATGCGCCGGCCGGGCCGTTTGTGGGGTGTCAGGCGACGGGCAAACCGCCGGCCGCCCAGTCGAGCATGCCGCCGGTCATTGTGTACGCGGTGAAGCCCGTAGCCGCGAGGTGGTCCGCGCCAACGGCGCTGCGCCGCCCGCTGCGGCACACGACGACGACCGGCCGGGATTGGTCGAGTTCGCCGGACCGTGCGCTGAGTTCGCCCAGAGGAATGTGCTCCGCGCCGGGAATTCGTCCTTCGCTGATTTCGGCGCTTTCGCGGACATCCACAAGCTGGAGGCTTGCGTCGTGCTTGAGCTGCTCGGCGAGCTGTTGCGGCGTGATGTCCACGGTCATCTCCTAAAGAAGAGTCTTCGGCTGCGTCGTTCGCGCTATGGAAAAACGTTACCCTCGGGGGTATATTTGCGCAAATCCGAGGAGCACGCACGCTGGCTCTGTGGCAACGGGGGAGACCGGTAGGACGGGCGTGCGGCGGCGATCACCCTGTCGATCAACAACGCCCTTCCCTGAAGGACAATCGGGTATCAATGTGGGGCCAGGAGCGGCTGCCTCAGCTCGCGCCGCCGGGAGGCCCCACCGCGAGCAGCGTGGTCATGATGGCAACGAGGCCGAGCACGAGCACGGTCGTAAACAGCGCGGGACGCGCGAGCATCCAGCGCAGCAGGGCGCTCACCCGGGTCTGATCCCGCGGGTCGTCGGTGCGGGTACTGCGCCAGTCGCCGTCGAGGAGGCCGCGCTTTTCGAGCCCGCGGTCCAGGGGGATGGTGCCGAAGGGAATGATGGCGGTGACGACCGCGAGCGCGGCGAGTCGCGGGCCCCAGTGCTGGTTCACGGCCAGGAGCACCGCCGTCATGCCGAATGCGATGAAGACGAGTCCGTGCACGAATCCGCCGACCCGCACTCCCGCGTCGCCGACGTTGAGCACGTACTTCAGGAGCATCCCGGTGATGAGGAGTGCCCAGGTGATGGCTTCGGCGATGGCGACCGAACGAAAAAGTATGCGGGGAGACACGAAAATGACACTCCTGGAATGAGGCGTGGTGCGGTGGACACCTCATGGTGGCAGGTTCGCCTGAGGGAGCGCCCCGGCGGCGAACTTGTTCCGCGGGGCTGTGACGAGTGTTCGTCTGCGCGGGTCAGGCGCGGGCGAAGGGCGGCGCGTCGAGGCCCGCGGTCACAGCCACCGCCGGGCTGCTGCCCACCATTACGACGCGGTTGTCGGCGTCAACGTGTACGACTCGCGGCTCGTGGGCGCGCGCCTCGGCGTCGCCCATCAGTCCGTAAGCGATCACGATGACCACGTCACCGGGAACGATGAGGTGCGCCGCGGCACCGTTGATGCCGAGCACCCCGCTGCCCGGCTCGCCCTCGATCACGTAGGTCTCGAGCCGGGCGCCGTTCGTCACGTCGACGATGGCCACCTTTTCTCCCGGTAGCACGTCGGCAGCCGTGAGCAGGTCACGGTCGATCGTCACCGAGCCGACATAGTTCACGTCGGCATGGGTGACGGTGGCGCGGTGGATCTTGGCGGTGAACATCGTTCGGAGCACGGTAATGCGGCCAATCTGTCGAAAGCCCAATCTGTCGAAAGCATCGACGAGAGCGGGCCGGGTTTCAGCGCGGGCTGGGCGCTGAGCCGGTTAGGCGTTGACGAGCGCCCGTTCGATCACGGAGGTGAAGAAGGTGAGCCCGTCAACGCCGCTGCGCATGGCATCGGTGGTGTCGGGGCCGAAACCGGCCTCGACCGCGTGCTCGGGGTGCGGCATGAGGCCCACGACGTTGCCGCGGGCGTTCGTGACGCCGGCAATATCGTTGAGCGAGCCGTTCGGGTTGACGCCGAGGTAGCGGAACGCCACCTGGCCGTCACCTTCGAGGCGCTCCAGCGTCTCGGCCGACGCGATGAATGCGCCCTCACCGTTCTTGAGCGGAATCGTGATCTCCTGGCCGGTCTGGAAGCCTCCGGTCCAGTCGGTCGCCGTGTTCTCAACGCGCAACAGCTGGTCACGGCAGATGAACCGACCGCCCTCGTTGCGAATGAGGCCGCCGTCGAGCAGGTGCGCCTCGGCGAGCATCTGGAAGCCGTTGCAGATGCCGAGAACCGGCATGCCCTTGCCCGCGGCTTCGATGACCTCGGTCATGATCGGCGACAGGCTCGCGATGGCGCCGCAGCGCAGGTAGTCCCCGTAGCTGAAGCCACCGGGAAGAACGAGCGCGTCGACGCCGTGCAGGTCGTGGTCGCCGTGCCACAGGGCAACGGGCTCCGCGCCGGCGAGGCGAATCGCGCGCTGTGCGTCACGATCGTCGAGCGAACCGGGGAACGTGACGACGCCGATGCGCACTAGTTGGCCGGTTCGACGACGTGGATGCCGACGACATCCTCGATCACGGAGTTGGAGAGCACGGTGTCTGCGAGCTCGGCGACGGCCGCGAGGGCCGCGGCATCCGCTGGGCCGTCAATCGTGATCTCAAAACGTTTGCCGACGCGCACGTCGGAAAACTGGGTCTGACCGAGGCGACCGAGGGCGCCGGCGACGGCCTTGCCCTGGGGGTCAAGCAGCTCGGCCTTGGGCATAACTTCTACAACAATTGTGGGCACAGCGCACTCCGCATTGATTCGAGGGTGGATGGAACAATTCTACAGGCCGACGCGCCTACGTCGTCAGCCCGCTCTGGCCGAGCAGCACGCCCCGCAGCACGTCGCGAATCGCGGCAAGACCATCGTAGGTCTCGACGAAGCTCGTGCTGAGTGGCGACAGGCCGATGCGGAGGCCGCTCGGGCTGCGGAAATCCGGGATGACGTCGTGTGCCCAGAGGGTCGTGGTGACCTGCCGCATGGCCGGGTGGTTGATCGTGACGTGACCGCCGCGGTGCGAACTTTCGCGCGGCGAAGCCACGGTGACGCCCATGGGGGCGAGCCATTCGTCCACCAGGGTGATCGTGAATTCGGTGAGCGCCACCGACTTGGCGCGCACCTGTTCGATGCCGGCCTCCTCGATCATGCCGATCGTGTCCTGCATGGCGAGCATGGCCACAATGGCCGGCGTGCCGCTCATGAAACGACGGATGCCCGTGGCCGGCACGTACTCTGGTCCCATCGCAAAGACGTCGTTGGTGCCCATCCAGCCCTGGATCGGCTGCACGAGTACGTCCTGAAGGTCGGCGCGCACGTAGCCGAAGGCGGGAGACCCCGGGCCGCCGTTGAGGTACTTGTACGAGCAACCCACGGCGAGGTCGACGTCGCAGAGGTCGAGTTCCACCGGAATGGAGCCGGTGGAATGAGAGAGATCCCACATAACGAGGGCATCGTGCTCGTGCGCGATCGTGGTGATCGAGCGCATGTCGGCGATGTACCCGGAGCGGTAGGCCACGTGGCTCAGCACCACGAGGGCGGTGCGCGGACCCACGGCGTCGCGGACCTGCTCGGGCGTGACGCCGCCCTCGGTCGAGGACACGATCCAGCGCAGGCTCAGCCCGCGCTCGGCGGCGATGCCCTCGAGCACGTACCGGTCGGTGGGGAAGTTGTCGGAGTCGAGCACGATTTCCGTGCGCCCGGGGCGGGAATCGACCGCGGCGCGCGCGAGCTTGTACAGCAGCACCGTCGTCGAGTCGCCCACGAAGGTCTGGCCGGGTGCCGCGCCGATCCCGGAGCGGCCGAGGTCGTCGCCGATGCGCAGCGGCAGCTCCATCCATGATTCATCCCAGCCGCGAATGAGTCGCTCTCCCCACGCGTGCGTGATGAACTCGGCAATGCGTTCGGCGCTGGCCTTCGTGGGCCGGCCGAGGGAATTGCCATCGAGATAGGCCAGCGGGTTGGCGTCGTCCGGGAGGGCATCCGTTCCGATGAAGCGCGGTCGGTAGTGCGCGAGCCCGTCGATGCGGTCCATGCGGCGCGCGAACGTGAGATGTGGATCGATGCCGGATGTCGGGTCATACTGCGAGGTCATGCGGGTCCTTCTGGTCGTCGGCGTCGTGTGCTTCCGAGTGGTGCGACGAGCGATTCACCGCGCGGGCGGTACACAACCAGGCAGCGAAATCGGCCGGGTCGCTCGGGCGCTCGCCCGCAATAACGGTAACCCGCTCGGTGGCGCCGGTGGGCCAGCGCAGCCCCGCGTCGTTCGTCAGGGCGCCGATCACGTCGTCGGGTGACAGGCCGGCGCGAAGGAGCGCCTCGATCTCCTGCCGGTTGAGCCCCACCGGCAGCGGGCCGTTGCCCAGATCGGTGCCGTAGAGCATCCGCCCGCCCGCGTCATGAAAGCGAGCCAGATTGTCACTCGCCAGGTCGAAGCTGGCGGTGCGGTGTCCGTGCCCGTGAATGTCGAGGGTGCTGATCCACGTCATGCGCCCGGCCATGGCGGCCACGAGTTCATCGTCAATCCGTTCGCTGAACGGCGTGTGCGCGAGCATGTCCACACCGGCCACAAAGGCACGCTCCGCCTCCCCGGTACCCTCGGCGTGGGCGACGACGGGCAGTCCGAGCCGGTGCGCGCGGGCCACGATCGCGTCAAGAATCTCGCTGGCGAGTACCGCACCGGCCACCGAGTTCAGGGTGACTTTGATGACGGATGCCCCGCCCGCCTCCTGCACGTCGACCGCCGCTGCCGCGTCGGTCACGGTGGTGACCTCGCAGACGCTCCCGGCCGGCGCCCACACCGTTCGTGCGGGGTACCCGCCCGGTGCGGTGAGGAACTGCCCGGCCAGCGCCGTGTCGGGGAGTTCGGGTGCGGGGGCAGACGGCCCGGTGGCTCCGCCCCCGTACCCACCGAGATCGAGCACCCGGGCGATGCCATGGGAGAGCAGCGGTGCGGGGTCGATCAGCGCGAGGTGCACATGGGCGTCAAGGAACGGGGGGAGGACCGTCATCGGGCGCCGGGGGCGACCGTCACGGTCAGCGACCAATCTCGGTGCGCACGGCGAATAGCTCGGGGAAGAACGTGAGCTCAAGCGCCTTCTGCAGAAAAGCGGCGCCACTCGACCCGCCCGTGCCTGGCTTCATCCCAATGATGCGCTGCACGGTCTTGAGATGCCGAAACCGCCACAACTGAAAGTTGTCCTCGAGGTCGACGAGTTCTTCGCAGGCCTCGTAGGCGCTCCAATGTTCGCTCGCGTTCTCGTAGATCCGGCGGAACGTGGTCACGAGCTCGGGATGAAGCACCCAGGCCTCGGTCACATCCCGGTTGAGTACGTCCGGGGAGATGTCGAAGCCGTTACGGGCCAGGTAGCGCAGAAACTCGTCATAGATGCTCGGGGCCTCGAATACCTCCGTGAGGAGTTCGAGGGCGGCGGGATCGCTCTCGAACACGCTGAGCATCCGCTTGTTCTTGTTTCCGAGGGCGAACTCGACGGCGCGATATTGGTACGACTGAAAACCGGACGAGTTGCCGAGAAACCCGCGGAATTCGGCGTATTCGGTGGGAGTGAGGGTCGCGAGCACCGACCACTGCTCCGTGAGGGTGCGTTGAATGTGCTTGACCCTGGCGATGCGTTTGAGTGCCGGGGCGAGGTCGTCCAGGCGCAGCGACTCCGTGGCGGCGCGCAGCTCGTGCAGCATGAGCTTGAGCCACAACTCGGTCGTCTGGTGCTGAATGATGAACAGAAGCTCGTCGTGGTGCTCCGGAACGCTCACCGGCTTCTGTGCCGTGAGCAGTGTGGGCAGGTCCAGGTAGGCGCCATAGCTCATTCGCTCGCGAAAATCCGTGACGATCTCGGGGTCAAAGTCCCTGGTGTTGTGCTCGACGGGCATGAGTGTTCCATTTCTGAACCGGCGAGGTGTGACCGCGATGCCAGGTTCCTTCCCTGAATTCTCCGGTCTTGATGGCACGGATGCAACACCGACACCGTTCCACAGCGCGCACGGAGGTTTCCCTCCGTGAATCCGGAGAAGAGGGACTTAGAATCGTCTTCATGACATCGTCGACTCGAGCCCCGCAGGAGGGTTCGCAACCCCGGCGCCGCGACGCGCGGCAGAACCGGGAACGTCTGGTCACCGAGGCCCGGGCACTGTTCGCGACCGACGGCGTCGATGCCTCCCTCGAAGAAATCGCCCGCCGCGCCGACGTGGGCGTGGCAACGCTCTACCGAAATTTTCCCACCCGTGATGACCTTGTGCGGGCCCTGTATGAGCTGGCACTCGCCGAGCTCGCCTCCGTGCGCGGTGAGATCGAGGCGGCGCCGACGGCCTGGGACGGCGTGGTCGTCTACACCGAACGCGTCGCCGAGTGGCTCGTGGCCGACCCGGCCCTGCCGCCCATTCTGAAGCGGATGGCGCTCATCGATCCCGCGAACCGGCCGGCGGCCCCGTTCGACAGTTTCATCGCCGGCCGCGTCGCCCAGGCCAAGAAAGACGGCGACCTGCGTCCCGACGTCGATGCCGTGGACATTGCCGTGCTCGTGACGATGGTGGGCTCGCTCGGCAGCCTCGGCGACGGCTATGCCGGCCAGTGGCGTCGGCAGCTGTCGATCGTGCTCGACGGGCTGCGGGTGGCGGGTTCTGCCAGGCCCAAGCTCGCCGGCCGTCCGCTCAACGCCAAGCAGTTCCGCGCGACCCTGCACGGCCTCACGCGTCGCGCGAAACGCGCCGGCCGCGCCGGCCACGGCCCCGTAGCCTGAGGAGCCGTACCGCCGGATCGGTTCGCGGCCGTCGCGCGGGTGACTTGTTTGCCTGGCCGGGGAGTGTGATTGTTGGCACAGGGCCGGTCGGTCCGACTCAGCAAAGGAGCTTGAATCATGGCGGTAATCGGATGGATCGGTCTGGGCAACATGGGCGGCCCGATGACGGCAAACCTCGTGAAGTCCGGGCACACCGTGCGCGGATTCGACCTGAGCTCCGCGGCCCTCGACGCCGCTGTGGCTGCGGGTGTCACGAGCACGGCGAGCATTGCGGAGGCTGTGGCGGGTGCCGACGTGGTGTTCACGATGCTGCCCAAGGGCGAGCACGCGCGGGCCGTCTATCTCGGCGACGAGGGGATTCTTGCCTCCGCTGCATCGGGCACTCTGCTCGTTGACTCTTCCACCATCGATATTGAATCGGCGCAGGCCCTGCACGACGCCGCCGCAGCGGCCGGATTCCGTTTCGTCGACGCACCGGTCTCCGGCGGTATGACCGGTGCGCAGGCCGCGACCCTCACTTTCATGATCGGCGGCGAATCCGGCGCTGTCGCCGATGCCAGCGTGTTCATCGAGGCGATGAGTGCCAACATCATTCCCACCGGAGGCGCCACCACCGGTCAGGCCGCCAAGATCTGCAACAATCTCATGCTTTTCATCAACCTCGCGGGAGTCGCCGAGGGCGCCACCCTCGCCGACCGGCTCGGCCTCGACAAGCAGGTGTTCTGGGACATTGCCTCCGTCTCCTCCGGCGACAGCTGGGCGCTGCGCACCTGGTATCCGGTGGCGGGTCCGGTGCCCACCTCGGCGGCCAACAATGACTTCGCGCCCACGTTCACTGCGGAACTCGCGAACAAAGATGTCGGGCTCGCAATCGCGGCTGCGAAGGCCACCGACACACCACTCGAGATCGGCGAGCACGTGCAGCAGCTCTTCCAGCGCCTGATCGACGTCGGTGAGGGTGGCAAAGACTGCTCGAAGATCGTGGACCTCGTGAACGGCACCGTCCCCGCCCCCGGCGCGTAACCGCCGCCTATTCGCCGCGCGCCGGAGCACCTGGTCCGGCGCGCGGCGCCTAGTCCTGGCTCAGCCGAATGAGGTTGCCGCACGTGTCATCGAAATCGGCCGTTGTGCCGTAGGCGTCCGTGCTGGGTTCAACCACGAAGTTCACGCCGAGCGCCACCAGTCGATCGCGCTCCGCCTGCACGTCCGGGGTGCCGAAGACGATCGCGGGGAGGCCCAGGCGGGCGATGCCCTCCTGGTAGGCCTTGGCCACCCTGGTGTCGGTGGGCTCGAGAATCAGGCCAACACCGTCGGGTTCTTCGGACGACCGCACGATGTACAACTCCGCCTCCGGCGCCTTCATGAGTTCGTCGAATCCGAGGATCTTCGTGTAAAAGTCGAACGCGTCGGCAGGGTCTTTGACGTGCACGCTGCACATTTTGATTCTCATGGGAAGAGACTACCCAAGCCGTGTTTCGCGGTGGTTTCCGTTGCGCCAAATGTCACCAGAGGCACCACGATGACCGCCGCTACCGAAATTGGCCCCCGCTACCGAAATTGGCCGCGACCGCTACACAAATCGGTGGGCGCTGTCGTATCCGGCGTAGCGGCCACCGAAAACTGGCGCGGCGCTGGCCTCAGGCGCGGGTGAGGCGCTCGAGCAGCTCGCGGTACCGGGCGGCGGTCTGCTCCACAATTTCGGCGGGGAGCACGGGTGGGGTGCCCACGCCGTCCCAGTGAGCGGCGAGCCAGTCTCGAACGATCTGCTTGTCAAAGCTCGCCATGCGCGCCTCGGGGGTGGTGCCCGTGCGCCAGGCCTCTTCGTCCCAGTAGCGGCTCGAATCACTCGTGAGCACCTCGTCGGCGAGGGTCGTGACGCCCGTCACGCGGTTCGCTCCGAACTCGAACTTGGTGTCAGCGAGAATAACGCCGGCGGTTTCGGCGATCGTCGACGCCGTGGCGAACAGGGCGAGCGACAGGTCGCGCAGCTCGGCAGCCACGCCCTCGCCGACGAGCTCGACGGTGCGCGCGAATGAGATGTTCTCGTCGTGCTCGCCCATCGGTGCTTTCCAGGCGGGAGTGTAAATGGGCTCCGGGAGTCGGTCGCCGTTCGTGAGCCCGGCCGGCAGGGCGATGCCGCACACCGACTGGCTGGCCTGGTATTCCTTCCAGCCCGAACCGGTGAGGTAGCCGCGCACGACGCACTCCACCGGGAACATGTCGAGCGTGGTGCAGAGCATCGCGCGGCCGGCAACGGCGGCCGGAGTCAGCTCGCGCACGGTGTCGTCCACGAGTTCGTGGTCGGCCACGAGGTGATTGGGAACCGGGTTCAGCCGGTCGAACCACCACAGGCTCAGGGTGGTCAGCAGCTCGCCCTTGCCGGGGATGCCGGGCTCCAGTACGTGGTCGAACGCACTTACCCGATCGCTCGCGACCACGAGCACGCGGGAAGCGGTCGTGAGATCGGCTGCGGCATCCGTTGTCGAAGCCTGCGGAATGTAGAGGTCGCGCACCTTGCCCGAGTAGGCATGTCGCCATCCTGGCAGGTCGAGGGCGACGGATGCTGTGGGCTGGTCGGATTCGGTCACCTCTATATTCTGTCCTACTCGCCCGGGCCATAGGGCAGTCGCACCAGAGCTGCGGGCTCTTCGTCCCCGGCTTGTAGGGTGAGATCGCTCAGTGATTCCCCGAAAGGTATCTAACGTGACCGACACCGCCTCAGCGAAGAAACCCCACCTGACCGCGACCGAACTCATCGCGGTCGTACTCGATGAGGGGACGTTCGCGAGCTGGGATCAGCCCGTCATCGACCCCGACCCGAATGATGCGTACGCGAGCGACCTGCAGCGTGCGCGGGAGAAGACCGGAGTCGACGAATCCGTGCTCACGGGGGAAGGCCTCATCCGCGGCCGCCGCGTGGCCGTTGTCGTGAGCGAGTTCTCATTCCTGGCCGGTTCCATCGGCCTGTCCGCCGCTGATCGCATTGTGGCCGCCATCGAACGAGCCACCCGCGCGGGGCTGCCGCTGTTGGCGGGACCGGCCTCCGGGGGCACCCGCATGCAGGAGGGAACGCTCGCGTTCCTCTCCATGGTGAAGATCACCGCGGCGGTGCTCGCCCACCGCCAGGCCGGGCTGCCGTACCTGGTGTACCTGCGGCATCCCACGACCGGCGGCGTCATGGCGTCGTGGGGTTCGCTCGGCCACATCACCGTGGCCGAACCGGGCGCGCTGCTCGGGTTTCTCGGCCCGCGCGTCTACGAGGCGCTCTACGGAAAGCCGTTCCCGCCCGGCGTGCAGGTTGCCGAGAACCTCTTTGACAAGGGCATCATTGACGCGGTCGTGCCGCCCGAGCAGCTGCCCGAGATTCTCGATCGGGTGCTGACGGTGCTGCTGTCGTCGCCTGTGGCCCCGGTCGTGGCGCCGGCCTCGCTCGAGGTACGGCCCGGGTCGGACGCGGCGTGGGCATCCATTCAGATTTCGCGTAACCCGCGCAGACCAGACCTGCGGCAGCTGCTCGCGTGGGGCGCCCACGACGTGCTGCCGCTCAACGGAACCGGACAGGGCGAAAACGACCCGGCGCTCATGCTCGCGATGGCCAGGTTTGGGGACCAGGGCTGCATCGTGCTCGGCCACAGTCGCCCGCGACCGTCCCAGGACACCAAGATGGGCCCGGCATCGCTGCGGGAGGCCCGTCGCGGCATGCGGTTGGCCGAAGAACTCGGCCTGCCGCTGCTGACCGTGATCGACACCGCGGGCGCCGCGCTGTCGAAGGAGGCCGAGGAGGGCGGCATGGCCGGGGAGATCGCCCGGTCGTTGCTGGAGCTCATTGGTGTGCGCTCACCCACCGTGTCCGTGCTGCTCGGGCAGGGCGCGGGCGGCGGGGCGCTCGCCCTGCTGCCGGCCGACCGCACCATTGCCGCGCAGCACGCATGGCTGTCGCCGCTGCCACCCGAGGGGGCGAGTGCCATCGTGCATCGCAGCATCGAGTTCGCGCCGCAAATGTCAGAGGCGCAGGGTGTGAACGTGTCCTCGCTCTACGCCAACGGAGTCGTCGACCACATCGTCGATGAACGTCCAGACGCCGCCAGCGAGGGCAAGGCATTCTGCCAGCGGATGGCGGCGGCCATCGAATACGAGCTGTCCACGCTCCGGGCTACCCCGGTGGACGCCCTGCTTCCGAAACGCGTGGCCAGGTATCGGGGTATGGGTCGCCTCACCTGACACTCGGTGGAGCCGTTATGGCTCGGGTGTGGTTGCTAGTTCAGGAGATTCGGCCGCGGGCATCCGCTCTGCCGCGTGTTTGTGCGGGCGGGTGGGGCGCCGGGCAGTGAATCTCCTGAAGTAGCGACGCTGGCGGCCGTTGCGAGGCCGGGCAAACGGATGCCGTGGGTCAGGCGACGCGCGCGGCGATGTCCGTGCGGAACTGGGCGCCCTCAAGCGACACGTGGCCGAGGGCTTCGTAGGCGCGTTCGCGGGCCTCGGCGAACGAGGCTCCCACGGCGACCACGCTCAGCACACGGCCGCCGGTGGAGACGAGCGTGTCATCCCGGTTGGCGGTCGCGGCGTGCGCGATGGTGACGTCGGGTACCTGGAGCGCCGCATCGAGGCCCGTGATCTCGCGGCCCGTGAGCGGGGTCTCCGGGTAGTTCTCGCTCGCGAGCACCACGGTTACGGCAACGTCGGTCGAGAATTCGGGCCAGGCGCGGTCGTCGAGCGCGCCTGTGGACGCGGCAAACAAGAGTTCGGAGAGCGGGGTGATGAGGCGCGGCAGCACCACCTGGGTCTCCGGGTCGCCGAAGCGCGCGTTGAATTCAATCACGCGAATGCCCTGCTTGGTGAGGATGAGTCCGCAGTAGAGCAGCCCGATGAATGGGGTGTCTTCCTGGGCGAGCTGCCGCACGGTGGGCAGGGCCACGGTGTCGATGATCTCCTGCACGAAGAGACGCTCGTTGCCGAACTGGGCATCGAGCCACGGCAGCGGCGAGTAGGCACCCATGCCGCCGGTGTTCGGGCCGGCATCGTTGTTGCCGAGGCGCTTGTAGTCCTGGGCGGGGGAGAGCGGCAGCACGTTGTGGCCGTCGCTCAGCAGGAACAGGGAGATCTCCTGGCCGTCGAGAAATTCCTCGATGAGGATGCTGCCGTGCTCGAGCCAGAATGTGGCGTGGGCGAGGGCGGCGGCGAGGTCCTCGGTCACGAGCACGCCCTTGCCGGCGGCGAGGCCGTCGGCCTTCACCACGTAGGGGGCGCCGAACTCCGTGAGAGCGGACTCGACCTCCGCGAGGTTTCCGGCGCGCACAGCACGCCCGGTGGGCACGCCGGCGTCGTCCATGATGCGCTTGGCGAAGGTTTTGCTGCCTTCGAGGGCCGCGGCGGCCTTGTCGGGTCCGAAAACGGCGATTCCGCGGGTGCGCAGCGCGTCGGCGACGCCCGCCACGAGCGGTGCCTCCGGCCCGATCACGACGAGTTGCACGTCATTGAGCGTCGCATAGTCGGCGACAGCGACCGGGTCGTTCGGGTCGAGCGGCACGACGGCGACGTCCGCGGCGATACCGGCATTGCCCGGCGCCGCCTCGATGAAGTGCGCGGGCTCCTCGCGACGCAGCGCGGTAATGATGGCGTGCTCGCGGGCACCGGATCCGAGAACAAGAATTTTCACAATTTCAGGCTACCGGATGCCTCTGCTCACCCGGAGCGTGCACCGAAATTCATCGTCAAGGGCTGACACACGATTGGAACTTCGTCTATCACGGCGTCGTTGGCGCAGCGCGGTGAGCTTCTCCACCGCGTCAACTCGACCAGCTCATCCAGGATCCGGGACGTGCCCGAACTGTCAGCGCGTGCGATACGCGAGTACTTTTTCTACGTCGCAGCCTGCCGCTGCGTCATCGTCAGATCCATAGAAACGGGCGTACGCCAGATCCGTCTCAAAAGTCAGAACCCACTCCGAAGCGGAGGTTGTCAACTGCGGGAACGTACAGAGGGCTACGCGAAGGTTTCTTATGATTCAACGCGGGGCCGGTTGCCCGCTACCACTACTCTGGAACGGTGCTCCTTCGACTGATTCTGATATCGCGACCGGTGTTGTGGGTGAATACGATCGGCACGACGGCGATCGCCATGTGGCTCACGGGCGATCTGTGGCGGTGGGACGTCGTTCCCCTGTTGCTGTGGGCGACGCTGCCGTTCAATCTCCTGATCTACGGCGTCAATGACATCTTCGACCAGGAGACCGACGCGTTGAATTCGCGGAAGGGCGGCCTCGAGGGCGCCCGGATCGCCGACTCCGAGTCCCGGCGCATCCTCGCCGCGGTCGTGCTGACGAATGTGCCCTTCGTCGCCTACTTCCTCTTCGCACTGCCGCTGGACGCACTTGCCTGGATCCTCGCCTACATCGTCATCTTCGTGCAGTACTCGGCGCCGCCGCTGCGCTTCAAGGCGAGGTCGTTCCTGGACGCGCTGAGCAACGCGGCCTACGCGTTCCCCCTCGTGTTCGTTCCTCTCGCCTTCGGGGAGTCCCCGGTCTGGGGTGCCGCGATCGGGCTGATGGCCTGGAGCGTGGCCAAGCACACCTTCGATGCCGTGCAGGACATCGACGAGGACAGGGCGGCCGGCATCGTCACCACGGCGGTGCGCCTGGGGCCGCGCGGGTCCGCGCTGTGGAGCGCCGTCTGGTGGTCGGTGTCAACCGTCTGCTTCGCGTTCGTCAACATCCCGGTCGCCGTGGTGAACGCCCTGATCGCCGGCTGGCTGCTGCTGCGCCTGCGCCGGGATCCGACCCCGAACGGCGCCCGCCGTCTCTACCGGTATTCGATTGCGTTCCCCTATGCGGCCGGTTCTGTTGCCGGCGTGCAGATCGTGGCTGCGTTACTGCTGGGAGTCTATTCATGACCGCAATGACACCCCGGCGGATCGTCGTGCTCGGGGCCGGAATCGGCGGGCTCACGGCTGCCGCGCTGCTGGCCAGGGCCGGGCACGATGTCACGGTACTCGAAGGCAGCGACTGGGTCGGCGGCAAGAGCCGGCGGCTCGAGGTCGGCGGCCAGCGAATCGACACCGGCCCCTCCCTCGTCACGTTCCCGGCAGTGTGGGATGAACTACTGCGCCGCTACGACGCACTTGGCGCAAGGGGTGCGCCGAGCGGTGCGGGCGATGCCGGGGGCGACTCGTCGGTGGGCCGGCTGCAGCTGCGGCGTCTGCCCGAGGTGGGGCGCTACTTCTACGGCGGGCAGACGGTCACCTTGCCGGTGGAGGAGGGGCACCCCTGGCGGGCGGCGTGGGAGCGCTTCGATCGTGAGCACGGCGGCCTCGGACCCGAGATCACCTCGCTGCTGACCGCCGACCCGCTCGATCCGACGGCGTTTCCCGCAGCGGGCGTCCTCGCACGCCTGTACGGCACCCGACTGACGACCAAGCGCTTCCTCGACGCCCTGACCTGGATGCCCGAGGGATTGCGCGAGGTGATCGCCATCCACACACTGAACGCGGGGGTGCCGCCCACCCGGAGCCTTTCGCTCTACGCGAGCATGCCAGCGGTGATGGCCAGGGACGGCGTCTGGGTGCCCGAGGGTGGGGTCTATGAGCTGCCACTCGCCCTCCACCGGCTCGCCCTGCAAGCCGGTGCGAGGGTGCACACTGGCGAGAGCGTCGTGTCGGTGGAGCGGTCGCGGGTGCGCACGGTTGCGGCCGAGTACCGGGCCGACGTGGTGGTGAGCGCTCTCGACCCGGGGGTGCTCGCTGGGCTCCTGGGCGGTGGGTCGTCGCGGGCGCGAGGTCTCACCTGCTCGGGCGTGGCCATCTACGGCGTGCTCGACCAGCTTCTGCCGAAAACCACGGCGACGCACTCCGTGGTGATGCCGGACGACCCGGCCGCCCTGCATCGCAGCCTCGCGGCGGGGCTCCCACCCGAGCAGACCATGGCCTTCGTGAACTATTACCGTCCGGGCGAGGTCTACCCCAACGAGAAGGCCACCGTCGCGTTGCTGCTGACCGCGCCCGCCGACGGCCGCCGGTACGGCCTCGACGACACCTTCGTGCGACGGGAGGTCGGGCGCATCAGCGAAGTCATGGGACTCGATCAGCCGATCACCCAGCTGCTCGGCGACTACGAGATTCTCGATCCCGAGTACTTCGGGGGCTGGGGGGCGACGGGTGGGGCGCTCTACGGCGCGACCCGCCCGCTCTGGCAGAGCGGCCCGTTCCACGTGCCCGCCTACCGGGACCCTCGACGCCGGTGGCTCTGGCGCGTCGGGGCATCGGTGCACCCCGGTGGCGGAATTCCGGCGGTGCTCGGCGGGGCAATGACCTCCAGCGCCAAGCTGCTTCGGACCCTGCGCGGCTGATTCCGCCCCCGGCGGTGCACCATCCCCGGTCGCGCCGATATAGATGTGGCTCGGGCCGAAGGTGACTGCACGGCCGCGATCCCTCCGGCCGGCCAACGTTTCCCGCCCGCCGTCGACCGTGGTCGAATACACGCCCGCGAGCTGATCCCGCAGACTAGACGTATGGCACGAGCACGAATAGACGACGGCGCCGGCCGGGTGGCCGTGCGCGCGGCGCTCGCCGCGGGGGCCGACGCGAGCCGGGACATCCGCGCCCAGGCCGTGCGGTACACCCTGCAGCTGCTCGCCGAGCAGGCAGAGGGCAACACCCTCGAGGTGCGCGTGCCGCCCTTCGGCGCCGTGCAGTGCGTGGCCGGGCCGCGCCACACCCGTGGCACGCCGCCCAACGTGATTGAAACGGATGTCGCCACCTGGCTCGACCTCGCCACCGGCGGCCTCACGTGGACCGACGGCATCGCCACCGGCCGCATCCACGCCTCCGGTGCGCGCGCCGACCTCACCGGCCACGTTCCCGTTCTTCCGCTCTGAGAACGTCGCCGGGTCACAGGTCGTGGCGCTCCCCGTGCCGCCCGCGGGCCTGGCACTCGTTGGAGCCGGTGGCACGTGTTCCAACGAGTGCCGACGGCACGAACAAGTGCCGTGACTCAGACGCGGCCCGGGCGCACCGTTCAGGCCAGGATCGCGGCGACCTCGGCGAGACTCGGCATGGAGGTGGTGGCGCCCACACGGGTGACCGCCACCGAGGAGGCGACCGTGGCCCAGCGCAGCGCCTCGACCATGTCGTCTTCGCTCACCGGAACGGAGCCGCCGACCTTCAGGGCCAGCCGAGCCACGAGCGCGCCCACGAAGGTGTCGCCCGCGGCTGTCGTGTCGACGGCCTGCACCGGACGGGCAGGCGCGAGGCCGAGCACCTCCCCGTTGTAGGCGATCACCGAACCCTCCGCGCCGAGCGTCACGATCGCCCAGGTCTTGTTCGCGCTGAGGCTTTCGGCCGCGCGCACCGGGTCCGATTCGCCCGTGAGTTCCTCGGCCTCGATCTGGTTGGGCACCACGAGGTCCACCGAGGAGAGAAAACCGTCCGGCAATGGCATCACGGGTGCCGGGGTCAGCACGGTGAAGACGCCCGCCTCCCTGGCCACCGCAATCGCCTGCACGAGCACGGCAACCGGTAGTTCGCACTGCATCACGAGAAAGGCCGCGTCGGCAATCGTCGTGCGCTGGGTATCGTCGAGGTCGGTCACGGTCGCATTGGCGCCCGACACGACGACGATCGAGTTCTCACCCGAGTCCACGACCGAAATGTGTGCGGTTCCGGTGGACTCGCTCGACTCGCGCACCCCGGTGGATCGGATGCCTTCGGTCGCGAGAAGTGCGCGCAGTTGCGTGCCATAGGCATCCGCTCCCAGCGCCCCGAGAAAATCGACGGCACCGCCCAAACGGGCCGCGGCGACGGCCTGGTTGAGGCCCTTTCCGCCCGGCACGGTGTCGAAACCGGAGCCGAAGATGGTCTCGCCGGGTCGGGGGAGTCGGCTCTGCCGCACGACGAGGTCCATGTTGGCGCTGCCGAGTACCGCAATTCTGTTCACTGCCTCAGTCTCGCATGGCAGAATGATTGGGTGAGTTCTTCCGAACAGCCCGAACAGCCCGAACAGCAGCCCACACGCTCGACCCACGACGATGACACCGCCGCACTGGCCGAGTCCGTCAACGGTGAGGACACCCTGGTGGTGCGTCGCTCGCCGCGCTACAAGAACTTCATGGTTCTTGGCGCGGGCGTCGGAATTGTGCTGGCGCTCGTGCTCACCACCGCCTTTCCCGACAACGCGGACTTCAACAAGACTCAGGTCTTCGGTTTTCTGCTGCTCGCCTGCCTCGCGGGGGGCGTTCTCCTCGGTAGCATCGTGGCCCTCATCCTTGACCGCACAATCGGTCGCCGCGCCCACACGGTGGTCGCGGATAGACTGGGCGCAGATGATTCACGCGCGTTTCCTGCGCCAGTTGAGTCAACCGACACCCAACAATTCAATGAGAAATCAGAGTAAAGGGGCTGCACCTTGGCCGGTGGCGATGGACTGCTAAATCACGATCTTCTTCCCAATGAGAAGGGGCCGCAGGATGCCTGTGGCGTCTTCGGCGTGTGGGCACCCGGCGAAGAGGTGGCCAAGCTCAGCTACTTCGGGCTGTACGCGCTCCAGCACCGCGGTCAGGAATCCGCTGGAATTGCCACGAGCGACGGCAGCAAGATCCTCATCTACAAAGACATGGGTCTCGTCTCGCAGGTCTTCAACGAGGCCTCGCTCGGCACGCTGCTCGGACACATTGCGGTCGGGCACACCCGGTACTCCACGACGGGGTCGAGCAGCTGGCAGAACGCCCAGCCCACCCTCGGTCGAACCGCGACCGGAACGGTGGCGCTCGGCCACAACGGAAACCTCACCAACACCGCTGAGCTGCTTGAGCTCGTACGCGAGCGCTACCCGAAGGTTAACGGCGAACTGGCCCGCGGCAACACGACCGACACGGCCGTGATCACCGCACTGCTCACCGGCGACCTCGACCACACGCTCGAGTCCACGGCCCTCGAGGTGCTGCCGCGACTGCGCGGCGCGTATTGCCTCGTGTTCATGGACGAAACCACGCTGTACGCCGCCCGCGACCCGCAGGGTGTGCGTCCGCTCGTGCTCGGCCGCCTTGAGCGTGGCTGGGTTGTCGCCTCCGAAACGGCCGCCCTCGATATTGTTGGTGCAAGCTTCGTGCGCGAGGTCGAGCCGGGTGAGCTCATCACGATCGATGAGAACGGATTGCGCACGCAGCGTTTCGCGACGGCAGACCCCAAGGGGTGCGTCTTTGAGTACGTGTATCTCGCGCGTCCCGACACCACCATCGCCGGCCGCGGCGTGCATGAGGCCCGGGTGGAGATGGGCCGCAAGCTCGCCGCCGAGCATCCCGTTGAGGCTGACCTCGTCATCCCGACACCCGAGTCGGGCACGCCCGCCGCGATCGGGTACGCGCAGGCGTCTGGCATCCCGTTCGGGCAGGGTCTCGTCAAGAACTCGTACGTGGGGCGCACCTTCATCGCGCCGTCGCAGACCATCCGGCAGCGGGGCATCCGGCTGAAGCTCAACCCACTCAAGAACGTCATCAAGGGCCAACGCCTGATCGTCGTTGATGACTCGATCGTGCGCGGCAACACCCAGCGCGCCCTCGTGAGCATGCTGCGGGAAGCCGGCGCGGCAGAGGTGCACGTGCGCATCTCGAGCCCGCCCATCACCTGGCCGTGCTTCTACGGCATCGATTTCGCCTCCCGCGCCGAACTCGTGGCGACCGGCCTTGAG
Organism: Cryobacterium psychrophilum; assembly: GCF_004365915.1. Lineage (NCBI taxonomy): Bacteria > Bacillati > Actinomycetota > Actinomycetes > Micrococcales > Microbacteriaceae > Cryobacterium > Cryobacterium psychrophilum. Next base: position 1,805,541 of record NZ_SODI01000001.1, on the reverse strand, counting down.
ATTGACGAGGTGCGCCAGTCGATCGGCGCCGACTCTCTCGGCTACCTGTCGGAAGACGGCATGATCGAGTCCACCGAGCAGCCGCGCGAGCGCCTCTGCACGGCGTGCTTCACCGGAATTTACCCCATTGCCCTACCCGATTCAGAGCACCTCGGCAAGAACTTGCTCGAGCGACAGCCGGCGAGCAACGGATGCGATCCGGGCCCCGACTCCGAGCTGGAGGCCGTGCTTGCACCGACCATTCAGCGTGAGGATGCCCTCGCGGCCCTCGGACAGGTTCCGTTCGGCGATCCAGGAAGACAAGAATGACAAATGCGTCCTATGCAGCAGCCGGAGTCGACACCGCGGCGGGTGACCTCGCCGTTGAGCTGATGAAATCCGCCGTGTCCAAGACGCACGGTCCGGAGGTCTGGGGCGGAGTCGGCGGATTCGCCGGACTTTACGACGTGTCGTTCCTGACCACGTTTCGCCAGCCGCTTCTGGCCACGTCGACGGACGGTGTTGGCACGAAGGTCGCCATCGCCCAGGCCATCGACAAGCACGACACCATCGGTCAGGACCTCGTGGGCATGGTCGTTGACGACATCGTCGTCGTCGGCGCGCGTCCACTCTTCATGACCGACTACATCGCCTGCGGCAAGGTCGTTCCCGAGCGTATCGCCTCGATCGTGGCCGGCATCGCCCGGGCCTGCGCCGAGACCGGTACCGCCCTCGTCGGCGGCGAGACTGCCGAGCACCCCGGGCTGCTCGGCGTTGACGACTACGACGTGGCCGGCGCGGCCACCGGGGTGGTCGAGGCCGACCAGGTGCTCGGCGCCGCCAAGGTGGTGTCCGGTGACATCGTCATCGCCATGGCCTCCTCCGGCCTGCACTCCAACGGCTACTCGCTCGTGCGTCACATCCTGGCCGAACGTGGCATCGGCTACACCGACACATCCGCCGAACTCGGCGGCGTCGTCGGTGAAGTGCTGCTCGAGCCGACCCGCCTCTACACCGGTCCGCTGCTCGATGTTCTGGGCGACCCCGCCCTCGCCGGCGTCGTGCACTCGCTGAGCCACGTCACCGGTGGCGGGATCGCGGCCAACCTCGCGCGCGTGCTCCCCGTCGGTTCCTGGGTCGAAGTCGATCGCGCCACCTGGTCGCCCGCCCCGGTGTTCCGGGTGTTGAGTGACATGGCCGGGTCGTCCCTGGAAAGCTCGGAGGGCACCTGGAACCTCGGCGTCGGTATGTTCGCCGTTGTCGACGCCGGCTCCGCATCCTCCGTTATCGCTCGTCTGGCGGCCAGCGGCATTCCCGCCTGGGTGACCGGGCGCGTCTCGACGGCGCCGCACGACATCACCGGTTTCGAGCAGGGCGCCAAGGGCGTCAACGGCGGCGCCGTGCGCCTCGTCGGGTCATTCGCGAGCTAGTTGTCGGCCGGATCTCCTGAAGCAGCACCACGTCAGGGGGCCGGTCAGCCCAGCTGGTTTCAGCACGGGGGTTAACGAAAACTCTCGGCAAGCGAGCTTGCCGAGAGTTTTTGAGGCGGAAGACTACGCGCGTCGCTGCTCGTCTTCGGTCGCGTAGTGATCGACGTACTGATCGTCGTCATCAACGCCTGATGCTCCGGCCGCGGCCCTATCGGCCTTGTCCCGGTCGTACTCCGGCCACTTGGCCAGGTCCTCATCGAGACGCGGGTCATCCGGATGCCCGGTTAGCTCGCGTTCGAGCGCGTTGTAGTTCGTGTCGGGGCTGAAATACTTCAGCTCCCGAGCGACCTTGGTGTGCTTTGCTTTTTGACGGCCGCGCCCCATGCGTGACCCCCTTACGATGCCAGGCCGAGTGAGCCGGAGTCACTCGGGAGTTGCCGAACAAAATGTGTGAAAACTAAATGCCAGTTTAGCATGACCGCTGGTATCGGCTGCGGCCGCGCAGTGAACGCGTACACGCAACGCTAAAGTGTGACGGCACGTGGCTCAAACGCGTCTGACGTCATAATCGGCGCCGGACAGGCCAGCCTCCCGGTGACCTACTGCTTGCGAATCATGAATTTGTGCGCTGGCCGGGATTTTATCTTCTTCGACCGCGAACCGGATGTCGGCGGCGCCTGGCCGCATCGCCGCGGCTCGGCGACGCGCATCGGGTGAATGATCTTCCCGGACTTCGTGATGTCGGTCTCAGTTTCGATACCGTGGACCGGTCCCGGCCGGCGCGGGAGATCGTTTCGGAGTACCAGCGAGGCTACGAGGAACGCGTCGGTCTCTCCGTCGTGAGCCTGGTCACGGTCACGAGCGAACTCATCGGGGCCGCACGGCGACCGATCGGCTGGGTGGACTCGGAACATTTCGATCTGCAGGGCGCCCACGCCGCTTCGCCCTGCAGGACGAAGCGGCCGCGGCGGGGCAAGCGCTGCCGGGGCATCCCTTGCCGACCCGCATTGCTACTTGCGCTTGCGCCGGCGGGAGTCCGACGGGCGCGATACCGTGGACACTCCAGGGACGACCGGAGTCGACCGCGTGCCGGAGTCGCCGGCGGCCGGGCTGAGCGGTTTGCGGGGCACCGGCGTGGAACGAACGGGCTCTCCGCGGCGCTCCTGGCCGGGGATGGGCCGGGAACGGCGCCCATAGATGAGCTCGGAAGAGTCGAGCAGCCACGGCACAAGCGCGATCGTCACCCCGTGCACCATCATGAGCTTCTGACGCAGGCGGCGGGCCTTGTGGTTGTGCAGCAGGCTCTCCCACCAGTGGCCCACGATGTAGATGGGGGTGTACACGGTGATGACCTCGGAGCCGTGGTCCTCGCGACGGCCGCGAATGTAGGTGATGAGCGGCCAGCTGATGTCCCGATACGGCGAGGCCACAATGCGCAGCGGAACCTGAATGTTCTGGGTGACCCACGCTCGCTTGAGGATCTTGGTTTCGGCGTCGTCGATGGACACGTGCACGGCCTCGAGGGATTCGTGACGGGCCGCGATGGCGTAGTCGAGCGCCTTGAGCACGGGCTTCTGCATCTTGCCCACGAGCACAATGGCGTGGTCGCCGCTCGACCCGAAGGTCGTGATCGGGTCAACCTCGATCTCCTTGGCCACGTCACGGTAGTAGCGGTTGACGCCGATCATGAGGGCAAACAGCACCGGCATGAGTACGAAGACCAGCCAGGCGCCGTGGGTGAACTTGGTGATGGTTACCACGACGAGCACAACGCCGGTGAGCGCTGCGCCGAAGCCGTTGATTGAGAGGCTCCAGATGATGGAGGCCCGGTGAGGCGGATTGGTTTTGAGCAGGTTCAGCCAATGCTTCACCATGCCCGTTTGTCCGAGGGTGAACGAGACGAAGACGCCGATAATGTACAGCTGAATGAGCAGGGTCAGGTTGGCCCGGTAGACGACCATGATCACGCACGCGGCCAGTGCCAGCAGCACCACGCCGTTCGAGTAGATCAGGCGGTCGCCGCGGGTGCTCAGTGACTTCGGCGCATACGAGTCGCGGGCGAGCACGGAGCCGAGTAGCGGGAATCCATTGAACGCCGTGTTGGCCGCGAGGAGCAAAACGGCTGCCGTGGCGGCCTGCAGCACGAAGAACATGATCGAGTAGTTGCCGAACGTCGCCGCGGCAACCTGGGCGATCAGGCTGCGCTGCGGCGCGGTCGCGCACTCGGCCCAGCCGATCAGATCGCACGGGTTCTCGGAATAGTGCACCTTCGACACGAGGGCGAGGGTGGTGAGGCCGATGAAGAGCACGATAGCTATGCCGCCCATGAGGGTCAGCGTGGTCTGCGCGTTCTTCACCTTGGGTCGTTTGAACGCGGGCACGCCGTTGGCGATGGCTTCCACGCCGGTGAGGGCGCTGCATCCGCTGGCAAAGGATCGAAGCAGCAGGAGGATGAAGGCGGCCTGAGCCAGGTTCTCACCCTGCACATCGAAGCCGGCGGACTCGGCCACCGGAGCGTCGCCGAGCACCATGCGCACGAGGCCCACGATGATCATGAAGAGCACGCTGGCCACGAAGAGGTAGGTCGGGATCGCGAAGGTCTTGCTGGACTCGCGCACGCCGCGCAGGTTCACCGCGGCGAGCAGAATGATGAAAAAGACAGCCATCTCGACGCGGAACGGGTTGAGCGCTGGTAGGGCGGAGATGATGTTGTCCACGCCGCTGGCAACTGACACGACCACGGTCATCACGTAGTCCACGAGCAGGGCGGATGCCACGATCAGGCCCGCTTTTTCGCCCAGGTTTCGATGGGCCACTTCGTAGTCCCCGCCGCCGGAGGGGTAGGCCTTGATCAGTTGGCGGTACGAGGCGACGACAACCACGAGCAGGATGGCAACGACCGCGGCAACCCAGGGGGCGAAGCCCAAAAAGGCGAGCCCGCCGAGGGTGAGGATCATGAGCAGTTCTTGCGGCGCGTAGGCCACGCTCGAGAGCGGGTCGCTCGCGAAGATGGGCAGGGCCAGATGCTTGGGAAGGAGCTGCCCTTCCAAATGCTCGGTGGGAAGCGGATCACCGATGATCCACCGCTTGGGCGATCGGTTCTCTGGTACGGCGGCGTTCGCCTCGGGTGTCACGATGGATGACATTACTCCTAAGCGGGGCCGTGTCAAATAGCGCGGGTTTGCGTTCCTGCCACGGCGCTGCGCTGCCTGGCCACGACGCCGGCGGGTTCGAGGCGTTTGAGCAGGTCCGGGTCATTCATCGTCGGTTGCGCGGGCCGGTGCGAGCTGCCTATTTGGTGAGTATCCTAACCAGTATGGGACGAACGGCTTCGGGGCGCGGCGGCTGGGCCTCCTGGGTCAACCGCAAACTGCTGCCCCTGATCGGCCCGCCACCCCTGGGTCCCTACCCGGTCATCGTCGAGGCAGAGGTCGCGGCCCGCAAAGCCCGCTCCCTCTGCCCCATCTGCGGAGCGCTGATGTCCTTGCACGAGGTCGACCGTTCCGGAACACGCACCCAGATCTTCCATCCCACACCCGAAGAGATCCGCGAGCGCAGCGCGCCGCCTGAGTCCTGAACGAGCGGATGCCGCGCCTGGCACGCAGTAGGGTCACCGGCACTCGATTGAACAAGGGCCACGGGCTCCGACGAGTGCCGTGCCCGGGGTGGGCGTCCCCGCGTGCCTGCATCCGCGACGCGTGGCGGTGTTCCCGTGTGGCCAGCGGCAAACGTATGCGGGTTCAGAGCGATTTGTCCAGGGACGCCAGGATGCTCGCGCGCACATCGGCGAGTTGCCGGCGCAGGTCGGAAACGGTGTCGGCGGGCACGCGGGAGCGGTAGGCCTGTGTGCGCAGATCGGCACGCAGCTGCTGTCGAAACTCGTTGAGCACCATTTCGGCCTCGTGCAGGGCTCGGTTCGAGTCCGCGCGAGCGGTCGTGCTGCTGCCAGCGTTGTCGGGTGAGGCCGCGTCGGAGTGCGGCCTGGCTTCCGACGGTTCGGTGTGCGCTTCGGTGGTTTCCGACTCGGCTCTCGCGGCACCGTTTCCGGTGAACTCCGTGCGGGCCTGGCGGGCGGCCGAGGCCAGGTCGGCGCGCAGCGACCGCATGGCCGCGTTCACGCCGGAGCGCACCTCGGTGGCGAGGCGGCGCACCGAATCGGTGACCTCGTCTTCGATTGCGCCGAGTTCGCCTTCCCGGGCGGCGAGCTCGGCGCGGCCGGCCGGGGTGATTTCGTATACCGTCTTGCGGCCATCGGCCGCCTTGGTCACGAGTCCCTCCTCCTCGAGCTTGGCCAGGCGCGGGTAGATCGTGCCGGCGCTCGGGCTGTACGTGCCCCCGAAGCGCTCCCTGAGCGCCTGGATCAGCTCGTAGCCATGGCGCGGTCGCTCGTCCAGCAGGCTCAGCAGGTACAACCGCAGGCTGCCATGGGCGAACACGGGGGTCATGATGCGGCCTCGCCGGAATCCGTCGGGGACGTAGCTGTCGGTGGGGCGGTCTGCGCGGTCCGTGCGGTCGGTCGGTCGGCATCCGGGTCGGCCGTGGTGTCCCGCCGCACGACGGAGATGTCGCCGGAGACCGAGTTCGCGCGCAGCTCGACCCACGCGCCGTTGAGCGCGCCGTTTGAGGATTCGTAGGGCTTGCCAAACGTTCCGCGAACGGTCTGGTCGTCGAGCTGGAGGGTGCCGGAGATGGTGTTGAGCCGATACCGGGCGGCGACGTCGGCGGCCAGGCGTACGGTGAGGTTGCCGCTCACCGTGTTGGTGGTGATCTCGTCGGGGGTGCCCTCGAGGTCGAGGAACACGTTGCTCGTGACCCCGTCGAGGCCGAAGCGACGGATGCGTCCGCTGGCCGTGAACTCGCCCGTCACGGTGTGCGCGTTGACCGTGCCCTCGTGATTGCGCACGGAGACCTCGGCGCTGACCGCATTGATCTCGAGGTGGCCCTGGCCGGCGTCCACGACGAGGCTGCCGGAGACCGTACTGAGCCTGGCATCGTTGTGCAGCCCGGAGACGAGGGCTTCGGCGGAGACCACGCCGAAGGTCATCGCCACATCGCGGGGCACGAGAATGCTGGCTTCGGCCCGGGACGTGCCTCGGAACGACCCAAAGACGTCGATGAAGTTGTCCCAGCGCAGCTGCACATGGTCGATCTCCAGAGCGTCGCCGTTCATGGAGATCTTGAGGCCCTTGCCGCTCACGCTGTGCACTTCGATGCGCGCGCCGGGCTCGTCATGGCCGATCACGTCGACCGTGCCGCCGATCATGCCCAGTTTGAGTCTGCGTACCAAATCTATGTCGATGATCTTGGTCTGTCCGGGGAAGACCAGCCATTTTTCCAGAGACACCGGAGGGTCCTTTCTATCGGCACATCGCGTTATATCGCGTCTGGGTGAAGAACACGATATATCGCGTCTTGAGAGCGCGCAAGAGAATACGCTCGGTCCCGGGAAACGCCCAGTTGAGCGTTGCGGCACCGGGCCGAGCCCCGACCGAAGAGCGTCAGTACCAGAAGATGGCGAGCCACTGCGGATGATGCGCGTGCACGAGCACCAGGAACACCACGGCATCGAAGAGCAGGTGTACGCACACCACATAGGTGAGCGACCGGGTGCGGGCGAAGGTGTACCCCTGCAGCAGCGCGAAAGGGAAGGTGAGCAGTGGTCCCCAGCTCTGGTAGCCGAGCTCCCAGAGAAAGGAGCTGAAGATCACGGCCTGCAGCAGGTTCGCCTGCCAGTCGGGAAAATGGCGCCGCAACAGGGCAAAGACCGTGCAGATGAAGAAGAGCTCGTCCCAGATTCCCACGAATCCCACGCCCACGAACAGCCGGGCGATCTCGTCGGGAACGCTCACCGCCGGCCAATTGAGGTAGGCGCCGGAGCTGATGAAGTACCGCGGCAGAACCAGGTAGCCGAGCAGCAGCACGAGCGGCAGGTAGGCGCGTTCCAGCGCGGTCCAGCGTTGACCGGTGCGAATGGGAAAACGAATGGCATGGTCGCGGTAGGCGTAGCGTGAGAGCAGGTACGGCACGAGCACGGAGAGGGAAAGAACCGTACCCATCAGGGCAATGTTCGGGTAGTCGATGTTCGCCTCGACGGAGATCGTGCTGATGATGACGAGGCCCACCGCGATCAGCAGCAGGTCGCGAAACAGCGCCCGGTTGAGCACGAAGGCGAGCGTGAGGGCCGCCGCCAGAACGAGGTAGCCGGGAACGGGCATCCGCAGGCCAAAGAGCAGGGCAGCCGATGCGCTCACCAGGGTCGCCGGAATCAGCCCCCAGGCCGCGCGAGGCCGCGTTCGTTCACCCGTCGTGGTGCTGGAGTCGGTCCTCGCTCTACCCATGCCTCAGCCTATCCAGCGTCTGGCGCCCGCGGAACAAATGTCGTGTTTCGCGGGCGTCGCGGGCGATAGGTTGGAGCGTGCCCACTTCACCGAGTGACCTCGACCCCATCGCTCTTCTGCAGCAGCTCGTACGAATCGATTCGGTTAATCCCGATCTCGTGCCGGGCGCGGCCGGTGAGGGCGAGCTCGCGCTGTGGTGCGCCGACTGGCTGCTGAGCCGTGGCTTCGCGGTGAGCGTGCTCGAGCACACTCTCGGGAGGCCCTCCGTGGTGGGTGTGAAGCGCGGAACCGGCGGCGGGCGCTCGATCATGCTCAACGCGCACCTCGACACGGTCGGTGTGGCCACCTACGACGGCGACCCGTTCGGCGGGGAACTCGTTGACGGCCGGGTGTTCGGCCGCGGCGCCATCGATACGAAGAGCGGGCTGGCGGGGATTCTCGTGGCGGCGGCACGGGCGTCCGTGCTGCCGCTCGCGGGCGACATCGTGGTGACGCTCGTGGCCGACGAGGAGTTCGGCAGTCTCGGCACCGAGGAGGTGCTGCGCACCTATCGAGCGGATGCCGCCATCATCGTGGAACCGAGCGGCCTCGAGCTCACGACGGCTCACCGCGGGTTCGCCTGGTTCGAACTGACGCTCACCGGCCTCGCCGCGCACGGCTCACAGCCCGGTCTCGGGGTGGACGCGATTGCGCACGCCGGTCTCGCGCTGCAGGCGCTGGATGCGCTGCGCGAGCGGCTGGAATCCGGCCCGGCCCACCCCACGCTCGGCTATGGCGCCGTGCGCGTGTCGATGATCAGCGGCGGCGATGACGCCGCAACGGTGGCGGCGAGCTGTGTGCTCACCCTCGAGCGACGGATGCTGCCCGGCGAGTCCCCGAATGACGTGGAGGCCGAGCTGCGTGAGCTCTTCACCGACCTCGCCGGCCGGGTGAGTGGGTTTCGCTTCGACCTCACCCGCCTCGTGGCGCGCGGTGCCTTCGAGGCGGAGGTGGAATGTCCGATTCTGCGGGCGCTGACCCAGAACGCGACTCGAACGCTCGGGCGGGAGCCCGCCACCCGCGGCGAACCGTTCTGGACCGACGCGGGCCTCGTGCTCGAGGCCGGCATTCCCTGTGTGGTCTTCGGCGCGACCGGTGACGGACTGCATGCCGACACGGAATGGGTGGATGCGGCATCCGTTGTCGACCTCGCCGACATACTCGAGGGCACAATCGCAGACTTCTGCCGCTGACCGACCGCGCGGAGGCGCACACGACGAGCCGCAGGGTGCGCGACACGATGCTGATCCACGCCGGGCGCAGCCTCCGACCCGGCTAACCGCCGTTCGCCGGGCAACGGCTAGCGGACACTCACGGTCGGCTCGACAACGGGCGACGGGCCCGGCGTGGGCCGCTTGATCGCGAAGAGGGGAATCGTGACCTGGCACAGCGGGCCGATGAGCACCGCGAACAGCACGGTTCCCACTCCCACGTCACCGCCGAGCACCCAGCCGATCCCGAGCACGGTCACCTCGATGCCGGTACGCACGACCCAGATTCGCCAGCCCGTGCGCTGGTGCAGGCCGGTCATCAAGCCATCACGCGGGCCGGGACCGAAGTGCGCGCCAATGTACAGGCCGGTCGCCACGGCAACGAGCAGCAGGCCGGCAGCGAAGAGCAGCACCCGCACCCAGAGATCGAGACCTTCGGGGATGAGCAGTAGTCCCACGTCGGCGGACGGCCCCACGAGTACGGCGTTGAAGAGCGTGCCGACGCCGGGCTTCTGCCGAATGGGGATCCAGAGCACGAGCACCACCGCACTGATCAGAATGGTGATGGTCCCGAAACCGAGGTGGGTGTGGGCGTCGACGCCCTGGGTCAACACGTCCCAGGGGGCCACGCCAATTGCGCCGCGCACGATCAACGCAATGCCGATTCCGTACAGGAACAGGCCAATAAACAGCTGGGTCAATCTCCGGGTCATGAAAGTCAATCCAATTGCATAACCGCCCTGTTATCAAGAGTCCAATCTTCGTATAGTGGCCTTATGGTGGAGAACCAGATCAGTGCGCGAACCCTCGAAACGTTGCTTGGACAGTGGCGGGGAGGGGCGAGCGCCTACGTGTCGCTGAGCGAACGCATCCGCCTGCTCACGCTTGACGGGCGCATTGCCACTGACAGCCGCCTGCCCGCCGAACGGGACCTGAGCACACGCCTGGCCGTGAGTCGCACCACGGTGGCGGCCGCCTACCGGCAGCTCCGCGAGGCCGGTTACCTGCACAGCGTGCGTGGCTCCGGCAGCGTGACCCGGCTGCCTTCCGCAATCCCCGGTGTCACGCCGGCCGCAAGCGACGGCGTCCTCGACTTCAGCAAGGCAACGATGCCTGCCCTGCCCGGCCTGGCGGATGCCGCCCGGCACGCGGCCGCGGAACTGCCCCGGCACCTCGGTGACTCGGGTTTCGACCCGGTGGGACTGCCCGAGCTGCGCGCCGCCATCGCCGACCGCTACGCCGCGCGGGGTGTACCCACCACCCCCGAGCAGATCATGGTCACCATCGGTGCCCAGCACGCCATCTCCCTGCTCAGCCGGGTACTCCTGAGCCGCGGAGACCGAGCCCTGATCGAAAACCCCACCTACCCGCACGCCGCCGAGGCCCTTCGGTCCGCCGGAGCGCGACTCGTGGGCGTGAACGTCTCTGCCGGGGGCCCGGCAGCGGATGCCCCCGCCCGCGGCTGGGACGAGATCGCGCTTCTGCAGACCCTGCAGCGCAGCAGTCCCGCGCTCGGTTACCTCATGCCCGACTTCCACAATCCCACCGGCGAGAGCATGCCGGTGCTTCAGCGAGAACGGGTGATCGCGGCGGCCGCTCGTAGCGGCACAGTCCTCATTGCCGACGAGACAATCGCGGAACTCAGCATCGACAGGGCGGGTGAGTTCGCGCCGTTTGCGGCCTGCGTCGATGCCAGGGACCAGGGCGCGGTCGTGAGCATCGGGTCCGTCGGCAAGTCCGTGTGGGGCGGGATCCGCATCGGCTGGATACGGGCCGAGCCCGCGCTCATCCGCAAGCTCGTGTCGGCACGGAGCGCAAGCGATCTCGGCACACCCCTTCTCGAGCAGCTCATTGTCTCCCGCCTGCTCGCTGACATGCCGGGCATCCTGTCCGTCCGCGCCGAACAGCTTCGTGCGGGCCGGGATCACCTCGAGAGCCGCCTCGCCGAAACATTCCCTGACTGGCATATACCGCATGTTGACGGTGGCATCACGGCGTGGGTGAATCTTGGCAGCCCGGTGAGTTCGCAGCTGGCACTCGCCGCCCGTAACCACGGGCTGATCGTGCCGGCCGGCCCGATCTTCGGTATCGACGGGGCCTTTGAGCGATTCATGCGCATCCCGTTCATGCACTCCGTCGACGACACCGACCGCGCCGTGGACGCACTCGCGCTGGCCTGGGCGTCGCTGGCGCGGCATCCGATCTCCTCCAGCGGAAGCGGCTCCCTCGCTGAGGTCGTTTAGCCTCGCCCATCCGTGAGGACGCTCAATGGAGCTGTGGCCAGATCGGCCACACCCGCAATGAGCAGATCCAACAACGAACACGGCGCCCGACGGGCGGATCCGCCCCAGTTCTGAGGAATTCGGCCCACTCTCGGGTGTGGTGGTTAGGCTCGAAGAATGACTACTCCCGACTTCGTTCTCGACCTGCGAGAGCAAATTGGCCATGCACCGCTGTGGTTGACCGGCGTCACTGCCGTCGTACTGCGCGGCGATGACGTGCTGCTGGTGCGTCGCGCCGACACGGGGGAGTGGTCGCCGGTGACCGGGATCATTGATCCCGGCGAGGAACCGGCCGACGCCGCCGTGCGCGAAGTGCTCGAAGAGGCCGACGTTGTGGTCAAGGCGGTGCGCCTGGTGTGGGCGCATGTGCTTGACGCGATCACCTACTCCAACGGGGACGAAGCCCAATATCTTGACCTGGTCTTCGCCTGCAACTGGCTCAACGGCGACCCCGCCCCGGCCGATGGGGAGAACCTCGAGGCGGCCTGGTGGCCCCTCGCTGAGCTTCCGCCCATGAACGACAGCTTCACTCGACGCATCCGCTCGGCCGCGGAATCGTTTGGCCCGGCACTCTTCACCCAGCGTCTGCCGGTGGATCTTCCCGAGCTCGTCTAGCCCAGTCTCACGCCGCGCGCGGCGAGGAACGGCTGCGGATCAACGCGCAGGCCGTCGACGCGCACCTCAACGTGCAGGTGGCACCCCGTGGCGGCACCCGTTCGGCCCACGTCGGCGATGACCTCGCCGGCGGCCACGCTGTCGCCCACGGAGACGAGCAATTCACCGGTGGCGAGGTGGGCGTAACCGGTCTGAAGTCCCGCGCCGTGATCGATGACGATCCAGTTGCCGTAGGTGCCGAGCGGGCCGACGGACGAGACGACCCCAGAGGTCGCAGCGTGCACGGTGGCGCCACACGCTGCGCCGATGTCGGTGCCGCGATGAAAGTCGCCCACGGTGGGCAGCGGGCGCGTCGGTCGGGGGCCGAAGACGTCGGTGATGCCGCCGACGGTGGGGAGGGCCCACCTTTGGGTGCTGAGCTGGCCGGTGTCCAGGACAGAGAGCAACGCCGGGGCTGACCATGCTTCGATGACCGTGGTGTTGGACCGGGCCGGGCTCGCAGCGGCGACGTCGAGTTCGGCGAGAGCTGCTGTGGCGGCATCAAGGGCGATTTGGGCCGCGTCGAGGTCCGCCTGGCGGGCGGCGATGGGAACGAGCGCGGCCGCGTCGCGAGCGGTGATCATCTGGTCGAGGAAGGATTGCTTGTGGGCGGCGTCGTTCTCGGAGCGTTCCCGAACGGCATCGATACTGCCGGTGAGCTGGGACAAACGGTCAATGGACCCCAGCGCGGAGAGCAGGTTGTCGCCCGAGGTGAGCAGGGCATCGACCGATGCCGTTCCCGCCCGTTGCCGGCCGAGTTCGAGCACGAGGCCCGTGAGTAGTCGCCGAGAATGGGCGGCCTTGGTAGCGGCCGAATCGGCAAGTGCCTGCAGATTATCGGCGCGGCTTGTGAGAGCGGCCAGGGTCGCTTGTGCCGAGGCGAGGCTCCTTGCGGCGGTATCCCTGGCGGTGAGGGCAGACGTCACGGCGCCCTGGGCGGATGCTCGCGCAACGGCCCGCTGGGCGGCCGCGCGTTCCGCGGAGGCGGCACGCGCCGATTGAGCGGCAACCCGTGCGGCAACCCGTGCGGCGGCGGTTTGCTGCGCGGCCGCGGTGGGTGTGCTGAGCCGAAAAACGGGGATGCCGTCACCCTCGGGGATGGCCGGGGGCTGCGCCGCTGGGGCTTGCGCCGCCGGGGGCTGTGTGGGTGGGGGTTGTGTTGCCGGGGCCGGGGCGGTGGACGGCTGTGCTCCCGGTTCAGGGGCGGGGGTCGGCATGCTCGGCGGGACCGGATCCGCAGTGGTCGGGGGCGTTGAAACTGGTGTCGGCGTGCTTGCGGGCGATGCGACGGGCTCCGCTGCCGGTGCCGGTGCCGCTGCCGGCTCTGCTTCCGGTACTGCTGCCGGTTCAGTGGTGGGGGCCGGCGTGGGTTGCGGCGCTCCGGTGGGTTCCGAGGGAGGAGGCGCCGAGCTCGTGTTCAGGCTCGCGACGGGCTCGGATGGACCGAGGCTCGGCGGGGAACCGAGTTCACTCGGTACGGGGGTGTGAGGGGCTGAAGTCGCCGGAGTCGGGGTGCTCGGCGAGGTGCCGGGGGGCGAGGCGGGCTCATCCCCCTCGGTCGCGAGCGTACCCTGGGGGGCAGCGAACACAACAAGGGCGAGAGTGAGGGCCGATGCGGTCGCAACGGCCAGGCACCGGGAGCGGGCCTCAGCAACAGGAATTCGGCGAAATCTCAACTTTGAGGTCATTTCACTAGGTCACCCTTGGACGCCGATTCCACGCGCAGCACATGACCCGCAACAGGCCACCAGTGAACTTTGACGTCGACGCGGCGCCAGTATGCCACGCCGCTCCGTGAGCTACAAGGACGTCAGGAACACGCCTGTGTCTACCCCAGATCGCCCACGATCGCCGTGGCGGCATCCCGCACCGCACCGGTCTGAACGAGTGCGACAACACCCTCGATCTCCGGCGATAGAAAGCGATCGTGGCCGGGGCCGTCGGCCACGGTGCGCACGGCCAGGCGTACGGCATCCGTCGCGGCACCGGGCTGCAGCGGGGCGCGCAGGTCGAGCGAGCGGGCGGCGGTCATGATCTCGATCGCGAGGACGCGGCCGAGGCCGTCGAGAGAGCGGCGCAGCTTGCGGGCGGCGTGCCAGCCCATGGACACGTGGTCCTCCTGCATGGCGGAGGAGGGGATGGAATCGACCGACGCCGGGGCGGCGAGGCGCTTGAGCTCCGAGACGATTCCGGCGGACGTGTACTGCGCGATCATGAGCCCCGAGTCAACACCCACCTCGTGCGCGAGAAACGGCGGCAGTCCCTTGTTGCGGTTGGCGTCGAGGTGGCGGTCGGTGCGGCGTTCGCTCATGCTCGCCACGTCGGCCGAGGCAATCGCGAGAAAGTCGAGCACGTAGGCCACGGGGGCACCGTGAAAGTTGCCGTTGGATTCGATACGGCCGTCGAGCGTGACGACGGGGTTGTCGACGGCGCTCGCGAGCTCTCGTTCGGCCACTCGGGCCGCGTGGTCGGCGGTGTCGCGGGCTGCACCGTGCACCTGGGGTGCGCAGCGCAGGGAATAGGCGTCTTGCACGGTGGGGTCCTCTGGACCGGAGTGGCTTGCGAGCAGCGGGGAACCAGCGAGCAGCGCGCGCAGGTTCGTGGCGCTCACGGCCTGGCCGAGTTGGGGCCGCAGGGCGTGCAGGTCGGCGGCGAAGGTCGCATCCGTTCCGAGGAGCGCCTCGATGCTCATGGCGGCGGCAATGTCGGCGGTCTGCATCAGCATGGAGAGGTCGTCGAGGGCGAGTACGAGCATGCCGAGCATGCCATCGGTGCCGTTGATGAGGGCGAGGCCCTCCTTCTCGGCGAGCACGACCGGTGTGATGCCGGCGGCGGCAAGAGCCACCCCGGCACTCATGGGCGTGCCGGCCGCGTCGCGAACTGCGCCCTCGCCCATGACCGCGAGGGCACAGTGGGCGAGGGGTGCGAGGTCGCCGGAGCAGCCGAGCGAGCCATACTCGCGCACGACGGGCGTGATGCCGGCGTTGAGCAGGGCCGCGTAGACCTCAATGGTCTGGGGCTTCACGCCCGTGCGGCCGGTCATGAGGGTCGAGAGGCGCAACAACATGAGGGCACGCACGACCTCGCGCTCCACCTCCGGGCCGCTTCCCGCGGCATGCGAACGCACGAGGCTCGCCTGTAGTTGGGCGCGGCGGTCTGAGGTGATAAACGTCGTGGCCAGGGCGCCGAAACCCGTGGAAATGCCGTAGTGCGGGTTCGCGTCGCTCGCGAGGTTGTCGATGATGAGCCGCGTGGCGGCCACACCCTCAAGCGCCGCCGGGTCGAGGTGGATCAGCGATCCGTGCCTCGCGACCGCCACGACACCCTCAAACGACACCGCTCCGGCGCCGACAAGAACGGATGCCGGGGGTATGGAGGAGGGGACTTTAACGGAGGCGGGGGCGTGGGTCATGCTTACGATTCCACACCCTTTTGCGGTGTCGCGGGTGCTGCTACTGTCGGAACAGTCCGGGATACCGGACATGTTCACGGCGGGAGTCGACATGGAGGCGAGCGCCGCACGCCCGACGGTTCCGGCGTCCGACGCGCGAGGCATCCGCTCGCCCGCTCACCCCAAGGTTCCGGCGGCCGACAGTGCGCTGCGCATCCTCTCGCACCTCGCCACGCTGCGGGGACCGGTCGCGGCCAGCGCCATTGCCACCGCACTCAACCTGCCCCGCTCCACGGTGTACCAGCTGCTCGCCGTGCTGGCGGAGCGCGGCTTCGTCGTGCACCTGCCCGAGGAGCGACGATACGGGCTCGGGGTTGCCGCGTTCGAGCTCAGCAGCGGGTTCTCCCGGCAGCAACCGCTCTCGCGCCTGGGACGACCGCTGGTTGCGCAGCTCGTGGACCGCCTGGGGGAGAGTGCGCACCTCGTGGTGCTGCACGGGCGCGACGTGATCTATCTGGTGGAGGAGCGCGCGCCACGACGCCCCTCGCTCGTGTCGGACGTGGGCGTGCGTCTGCCGAGTCACCTGACCGCGAGTGGCCGGGCGATGCTCGCGGCGCTCCCGGCCGCGCAGTTGCGCGCGTTGTTTCCGAATGCTGCGGCGTTTTCGACCAGAGACGGGCAGGGTCCCCGCACGGCAGGCGAGCTGCGTCGGCTGCTCGATCAGGTGCGAACGCGGGGATTTGCCCAGGAGGACGGCGAGATCACGCCGGGGATCGCCTCCGTTGCCGTGGTTGTGCGTGACCATGCGGGTTGGCCGGCGGCCGCCATTGCCGTGACATTCTCCCGGAACGACGTTGCCGAGGCGGAGTGGCCCGCGCTCGCCGCGCAGCTCGCCGGTACCGCGACCGAGCTCTCCCGCCGCATCCGCGGTCGCGTCGCCTAACGGCCCGCGCCGCCCCCACGGAGCCGTCGCGCCCGGTTTCGCTGGCCGCTACGCCGCTTACCGTAGCGGCCACCGATTTAAGGGGCGGGGAAGGGCGGGAGCGCACCCGAGGCGCTCCGACGCGCCATACGCTTGACCGACAGCTGGTGTCAGTGCCGGCCTCGCTTGTCCAGCGAGTGTTCAGTCCATCGAGAGGATCGTCGTGTCGACCACACACTTGAATCGGGCGGGAAACCTCACCTACAGCGCCGAAGCGATCCTGGACCCAGCGACTGTTGGTCGGAACGGATGCCGCACTTCCGACTGGACCGGCAGCCCTCCAACGGCGGTGATGAGCTGCAGAGCGAGTACTACGTCAGCCGTGAACACGGCGTGCAGGCGTTGGAGGCGCTAGGAACGCTAGGGGGCGCAGATTTCCCCGCACCTGCTGATCGCCGAGATCCGCACAGCAGCGGCCGATTCATTGTGGCTCAGCCCGGCCTACGAACGGGACGTGTTGTGTATCGGGTTCACCTGGGCCAAGCACCCCGCGCAAGTGGCGGCCCTGCTGCCCGTGATCGAGGAGGCACTGGCACCGTTCGCGCCGCGGCAGCACTGGGGCAGACTCTTCCATTACGGCGCTGACGTCATCGGCCAGCGGTTCCCCCGCCTCACCGATTTCAAAGACGTGCGGAGACACTACGACCAGGAAGGGAAGTTCTGGAACTCTTTCCTCGAGAGAACTCTCGGGGCCCCGTGAGGAAGACCCAACAAGCGGCTCCCAACGGGGCAGGCCAGTCCGCCCCGAACTAAATGTACTGTCGCCCGACGTGCGCATCACGGCGCTTGCTGATGAAGTCAACGATCCACCTGCTTGATGTCGTGTTCCATCTGCGCCGGTGCAGCCATGATTATGAACAGCATCGACCCCATCGGGGTCGATGCGTCGACGTCTCCACCGCCGAGGTTCAATACGCGAAGGCGCGCGCCGCGGTCGCGAAGCCCTTGCGCGAAATCGACCATCAGTTCCGGATCCGCGCGAATCCGCGATGCAGCCTCGGAGCTATTTATCCGATCTTCTCGTCATGATGTGAGCGTGGCCGTGGCCGTGGCCGTGGCCGTGGCCGCTGCCGCTGCCGCTGCCGGGGTCTATCCGAACCAGATCACTCATCATTTCGGGTCGAAAGATGCCCTTTTCATCGACGCGGCGTTTGCTCTGCTCCTGCGCGATACCGCAAGGCTGCGTACTGCTGCGTCGCGCGCGAAGACCGTAACGGCGTTCCGGGCGCTGCTCGCCCGTACTGCATTGCTCATGCCCTCGCTTCCCAAGGCCGTCTCCGCGCTGGGTGTCGCCGGAGATTCTCACGATGCGAGCGATTCCGTTGAGCGCAATCTCGATCTGCTATTCGCGGGGTCAGAGCGATTCATTCGCGATCGAACCGCGCGGAACGGCTGGTCGACGTAGCCTGAGGTCGCGCGCGAGGTGCGGACATTCTGGAGCGCGACCCTCGACGCCGTGCTGTTGTCTCGCGCGGCATTCCCCGGAGGCGCCTGCGAAGTTGATCTGGCTCGCACCCTGACTCTCACCGACAACGCGGGGCGTCTCTAGAACGACCACCACGAAGCGGATGGTGACCGAGTGCAGTCAATTGATACTTTTCTGCGCCACAGGCCTTCACGCCGTTGTCGTGGATCAGAACAAACGCAGAGGATCTTATGACTGTAACCCGATCGGGCCAGCGACCCGCGAGGCAGAGATGGCCTGTCCTGCCGAGGCGCGGATCTGCTGCGGAGCCGAGAGCTGTTGTAGCCGCTCCGCAACGCGTGGAGCCCCTACACAAGGAGATCACAATGCCGTTTATTCAGGTCAAGGTCATTGAAAATGTCTTCAGCGACGACCAGAAACAGGAAATCATTCGGAACCTCACCGACGCCTTGGTGGGAATCGAGGGCGAGAACATGCGTGCTGTCACGTGGCGCGCGGGTCGTGGCGCGAGGCTGAGCGCGAACTGACCGGAGCGCTCGAGCGGCTCTCGGGGTCACACCGTACCTCCCGGCTTGAGGCGGTGGTGCAGCTGGGAGAGTTACGCCGCCGCCAAGGTCGGTTCGATGAGGCGGAGTTTCTCTTCGCACAGGCTGAGTTCCACCCATCGGCGATCGCCGGGCGCGCTCGGATACACCTGGCCAGCGGCGACTATGCGAGCGCCTGGACGGCTATCCGGGGCCTGTTGGATTGGCTGCCGCAGAATAGCCGCGTTCTTCGCGCAGACGTGCTTTACCTCGCGGTAGTCGTCGCGCGGGCCGCAGGCGAGGTAGAGCAAGCGCAACTGCTCGCGGACGAGCTCCGTCTAACAGCAGCGTTAACGCGCACCGATTCGCTGATGGCCTCCGCATCCGCCGCTGACGCTCTTCTGGCACCACCAGCCGCTGCAGTTCCCTTGCTGAACGAGGCGGTGCGACTGTTCAACGCCGCGGGGCTGCGATTTGACGAAGCGCACACGCGGCTTTTCCTCGCGGAGGCGCTTCTCGCGACGGGTGACAAAGTCGCCGCCCAGCGTCATCTCGCGCTCGCAACGGAGGTTTTGTCCGGTCTGTCGGCGAGTGATGATTTAGCGCATGCGCGGCGGCTCGCCAAAGCTGCTGGCGAGCCAGCCGTTGGTGGACTCTCCGCCAGGGAGCGCGAGGTGTTGCGGTTGGTATCCCAAGGATTGAGCAACCCAGAGATCGCGGTGTCGCTCGTTCTCAGCGAGCACACGGTGCACCGACACGTCGCCAACATCCTTACCAAGCTCGGCCAGACCTCCCGCACGGGTGCCGCGTCGTACGCCATCCAGGCTGGGCTGCTCTAAAGACGCGTTCATGGACCCCGCCCACGCGCCCACGCGCCCGCTCGACCAAAAAGGACAAAGCCCCGGTTGCATGTCCGCGTCCTCGCGTTGCGGGGGGAGATCGAGTAGCCGATGCTGGCGCGGCTGCCTGCCCGCTGCGTGAGCGGGTAGAGGAGCTAGAAACCCATGCTGGCGTGCAGGAACGCGGCCACGCGCGTGCGCATATCGGCGTCGAGGAACCCGATCGAGTGCACGGAACCCGGGCGGGAGACGAGTTCGTACGGGATCCCGAGGCGTTCGAGCTCGTCGGCGAACCGGGTGGCCTGCTTGAGCGGCACGAATTCCTTCTCGGAATTTCCGATAAACATCGGCGGATCGCTCGCGTCGAGCTGCGCCACGGGGGACGCTGGTGTCGTACGGGGGCAGTCGTCGAGGTTGGTGCAGTCGAGGTAGCGTTTCGCGAGCTTCTGCAGCCGCTCTGACGCGCCATCATCTGTCATAGACGCCCCACGCAGGTCGCTGGGGCCGGAGAGCTCCGCCACCGCGGCCACACGCGATCCCATGGTGAGCGAGCCCTCACCCTGCGTGCCGAGAAGGGCGGCGAGGTTGCCGCCCGCCGAACCGCCGAAGGCGCCGATGCGCGCCGGATCGATGCCGAAACGTGCGGCGTTGTCGGTGTCGCGGATCCACTCCACGGCATGGGAGATGTCGTCGATGGCGGCGGGGAAGGGGGCCGCCGGGGTCAGCCGGTAGTCGAGTGAATACGCGACGAATCCCTCCGACGCGAGCCATTCGCATACGACGCGCCAGTCGTCGCTGGACTTGTCACCTCGGGTCCAGCTGCCACCGTGAATCGACACCACGGCAGGCCTGAGATTGGGAGAACCGGTCGGTAGAGCATTCGTTGGGGGAGTGCACACGTCGAGTGTGAGCGGCGTTCCGTTCGGCTCGACGTCGTAGACGACGTCCTCGGTCACCGTGATACCCCGCGGAACGTCAAACGTGCGAATCCCGATCACGGGTTCGGTGGCCTCGCTCGTGCCCGGGTGCCGCTCGCCACTGTCCAGGCCCACGAGCACGGCCGTTGCCCCCACGGCGAGCACCGCTGCGACCACAACGCTGAGGGGACGGATGTGGCGCAAACCGGATAGAGAAGGGCGGCGGCCGGTGGTCACGAGTGCTCCGAGCAGAAGAGGGGAATTGGGGCAGCTCTGAGGATAGAACGTTTTGCTTCGCATCTGCCGGGACGGCTTCGGGGGGAGGACGCCTACAACGCCTTGGCGAAGCACACGCTGAGCTCGTCGCCAACATAGGGTCCGAACGCGGCGATCCGGGCGTAGCCGAGACGCCGGTAGAAGGAGAGCGCCGCGTCATGACGCGACCCCGTTTCGAGCCGCAGTTCGCGGATACCGCGGCTGGCGGCATCCGCTTCGATGCGGCCAAGCAGTTGGCTGGCCAGACCCAGACCACGCGCGGCCGGATGCACGAACATGCGCTTGAGCTCAAGAGTGTCGGCTTCGAGGGGGACGGTCGCGGCGATGCCGAGGGCGGTACCGTCTTCGGCGCGGGCCACATAGACGCAGACCCCGGCGCGCTCAAGCTCGGCGAGGCCGAGCAGGTAGTTGTTCTCGGCCGGATAGAGGGCGAGGGTGAACTCGGAACTGAGCCGAAGCAAGGCCTCCACGTCACTCTGGCGGGGCGGCTCGATGGCGATGAGGGCGGGCATGAGATCAGGGTAGATCAGAATGGACTCGCATCTTAGCGTGACATTTGCGTGCCCATCAGGTAACGTAGGTAGGTCGGCTCTTGACACTGCGCTGTGCGTGGATGGGTTTGTAAGTCAAGTTGGGCCGGTTTCCCAGTAATCCGCTGGTGAAAAATCACTGTATGTGAACGGCCCCGGCCATAGACTGCCCGGGTTCTCAGTTACGTCGCATGTGCGACGTTGTTCTGCCATGTACTGAACACAACCCAGGAACATTTCTATGCCCCAGAGCAAGAACAATTACGATCCGAAATACGCCGCCAAGAGCGGCCCCAACCGTGGCGGATCAAACAACCAGGGCAGCAAAAGCCCCGGACACCGCGGATTCAAGGCTGACGAGGGCGCGCCCAAGAAGCAGCGCTGGAACGCCGATGAGCGCGCATCCCGTGCAGCCGAGCGTCCGGCGAGCGATCGCGGCAGCTACGGCGACCGTCCCTCTTATGGTGCACGCAACGACCGCCCGGCCACCGGCCAGCGCTCAGAGCGTCCTGCCTACAACAACGACCGCAACAGCGAGCGTCCTGCTCGCGGCGGAGACCGCCCGTCGTACAACGACCGCGCTCCCCGTGGCGACCGTCCCTCGTACGGCAACGACCGCCCGTCGTACAACAACGACCGCAACAGCGAGCGTCCTGCTCGCGGCGGAGACCGCCCGTCGTACAACGACCGCGCTCCCCGTGGCGACCGTCCCTCGTACGGCAACGACCGTCCCTCGTACGGCAACGACCGCCCGTCGTACAACAACGACCGCAACAGCGAGCGTCCTGCTCGCAGCGAGCGTCCGTCCTATGGCGACCGCGCTCCTCGTACGGACCGCCCGTCGTACAACAACGACCGCAACAGCGAGCGTCCTGCTCGCAGCGAGCGTCCGTCCTATGGCGACCGCGCTCCTCGTACGGACCGCCCGTCGTACGGCAACGACCGCCCGTCGTACAACAACGACCGCAACAGCGAGCGCCCTGCTCGCAGCGAGCGTCCGTCCTATGGCGACCGCGCTCCTCGCACGGACCGCCCGGCCTACAACAATGACCGTCCTGCTCGCAGCGAGCGTCCGTCCACCGGCGACCGCGCCGAGCGCGCTCCCCGCAACTTTGACCGCAACGACCGTCCGGCCCGCGGCGAGGGTGGCGACAGCACGTTCTACCCGAAGCGCTCCGACAACGGCGTGAAGCCCAGCTTCGCCGGCGGCGACGACGTGGTACTTGAGCGTCTCGAAGCCACCGCCACGACGGCATCCGATGTTGTCGGCGTAACGTTCGGCGACCTGGGCCTCGGCGAGAACATCGTTCGCGAGCTCGCTACCCTCGGCGCTCCGGCGCCGTTCCCCATCCAGGCCGCAACCATTCCCGACGTCCTCTCCGGGCGAGACGTTCTCGGCCGTGGCAAGACCGGATCCGGCAAGACCATCGCCTTCGCTGCTCCCCTCGTGGAGAAGCTCATGGAGAACAACGGAGCCAAGGACCGCAAGCACGCCCGCAAGCCGCGCGCGCTCATCCTGGCCCCCACCCGCGAGCTCGCGCTGCAGATTGACCGCACCGTGCAGCCCATCGCCCGCAGCGTCGGACTCTTCACCACCCAGATCTATGGAGGCGTTCCCCAGTACCGTCAGGTCAGCGCCCTCCAGCGCGGCGTGGACATCATCGTGGGCACCGCCGGTCGTATCGAGGACCTCATGGAGCAGGGTCGCCTCGACCTCTCCGAGGTTGTCATCACCGTTCTTGACGAGGCCGACTACATGTGCGACCTCGGGTTCCTCGAGCCCGTCCAGCGAATCCTCCGCGCGACCAAGGCCGGCGGCCAGAAGCTGCTCTTCTCCGCAACCCTCGACAAGGGCGTTGCCTCGCTGGTCAAGGAATTCCTGACCAACCCGGCCGTGCACGAAGTCGCCGGTGAAGACCAGGCTTCCTCCACGATCGACCACCGCGTGCTCGTCATCGAGCACCGCGACAAGAGCCGCATCATCCAAGAGCTCGTCAACCGCGACGGCAAGACGCTCATCTTCAGCCGCACCCGTGCGTATGCCGAGCAGCTCGCCGACCAGCTTGAAGACGTCGGCGTGAAGGCCACGAGCCTTCACGGTGACCTCAACCAGGCTCGTCGTACCCGCAACCTCCAGATGCTCACCAGCGGACGTGTCAACGTTCTGGTTGCAACGGATGTCGCGGCTCGCGGAATCCACGTTGACGACATCGACCTGGTCATCCAGGCCGATGCTCCCGACGAGTACAAGACCTACCTCCACCGTTCCGGCCGCACCGGCCGTGCGGGCAAAACGGGAACCGTCGTGACGCTCATCCCCAAGCAGCGCAAGCGTCGCATGGACGAGCTGCTCGACCGTGCAGAGATCGACGCCAGCTACACGTCTGCCGGCCCCGGCGACCAGGCTGTGCGTGAGCTCGCCAGCATCTAGCATCTGCTTCACCTGAGAAGGGGCATCCACCGTCTGGTGGGTGCCCCTTCTTCGGTTTAAAAGTGGATGCTGTGGGTTTCCGTTGGCGCCGAGCGCCGACCGATTACGGGTTGCAGGAGTCGCACCACTGAGGTGCGGCGACCCGGCTCGCACGGGCGGTGCGAAGGGTGTGAGGGCAGTTTCCGCAGCCGAAGATATCGGCGGCGATGACGCGGGTGGGCTCGCCGCAGTCAGAGCAGGGCAAACCGCGTTCGATGCCGACCTGTCCGAAACCCGGTGTGTGACAGCGTGCGCAGGGGGTGGCAAGCCGCCTGGCCATGTTCTCGGCGAGTGTGATGATGACCGCAGCTCGAGAGGCGCAGCGATGTGCTCGGTAGTCGGGCGAGATGACGATGGGGCGGCCAGGTGTGTGGAGGAGCAGCTGGCTCATTGCGCTTCGTAGAGCCTCGAGCGAGTTGAGGTTCTTGTGGATGATCTCGCCTGCCGCGCCGCCGCGAAGAATCAGGCCCTGTGCGGGATATCCGATTGCCGTTGCATATGTGAGTGCGGCATCGACGGTTGCTATCGGTCTCGCGGGCGGCAGCGGGGAAGTGGCGATGGTGGCTTCGACCAGTTCGAGCCCGCGAATCTCGTCAATGAAGAGCAGCACCTCGTGGTGTTCGACCAGAAATCCGAGGCCGGAGCTGAAGCTGCCCTCCGAGGCGAGTCCGTACGGGGTGTCGGCCAGGTGCATGCCGAGCCGTGCTTTCACCTGCGCGGCGGCTCGAGGGCTGAGGGTGCGGACAATCTCTCCGGAGAAAGTGCCGAACTGATCAGTATCCAGGCCCGTGGGTGCGACCACACCGGCGCCCAGAGTGTCGTAAAACGGGCCCTGGGCGAGTTGCTCTTTGCCGTGCATGGTGGCGAACGCAACCCTTGCGCCCGCGTATGGGAGGGTGCTCATACGAAGTACTCGGGTCTGCTGACATAGGTTTCCGCGACAAACATGACTCCGTGGCCACCCTCGAGGAGGTGGCGGACGGCGTCGATGAGCGCCGGTGCTTTTTCCGGTGGCAGCACCGTGATGAGCATGGTGAGCATGTCGTACTCGTTGAACAGCAAAACGCCCGAGTGGGCTCCGTGGTGCCCGAGCCCAGAGACACCGGAGACCGCCGTGTAGCCGGTGGCTCCGGCAGAGGTGATGAGTTCCCTTACCGGCGCTGCGTCGCGACCCGGGATCACGATCTCGATGCGCGTCATTTTTGTGAGTGATTCCATGGTTACTCTCCTTGAGTGGTTGGGTCGAGGTGCGGCTCAGGGAACCACCCGTAGGTGCTGTACCGGCGCCACGGGCTGTTCTGGTCGTTGCGCGCGGTAAGGGTGATCCAGTTGTTGTCGAAAAGGTGCCGAAGAACCTGGTTGCGCGAGATGATGGTGCCGATTCGGTCAAGGGGTGCCTGAATGAGTACGCTCAGCCGCATAAGTTCGTGCAGGCCCGTGGTGCCGATGGCCACCGACTGAAGCGGCAGGCCGGACTGGAGGTCGCCCGTGTGACCGGAAAGCACGCCGATCGTTCCGATCGCGTTGTGGAGGGTCTTCGTGCCGGCCCCCCAGCGGTTCTGGTCGACGGTGGAGAAGTAGTACTGGTGATTGATCCATTGGGCGACAACCAAGGGAGCTGTCATGATCGTTTCCAGTGCCGAACCGTCGAGGTCACATTCCGGTCGGTAGGAGTGCAAGAAGACGCGTCGCTTGAGATCGACTCCCCGCGTCATCTCGCGGGGACCGATGATCATGGCCGAATTGCCGGCGAGACCGAGCTCCGGATACACCTCCGCCCAGTCGTGCGCGCGTTGGCGCACACGTGCGGTGGAGTGTCCTGTCGCGCCGGGAAGTTGTGTTGATCGCTCGGCCACGAGCAGATTGGAAGCCGTTGTTTGGGCGTGCAGGAAATCGCTGACGGCAACCGTGTGGCTCCGGGGAATCAGATGGTGATCAAATATGTCGATGCGATCGGACATGGTGTTGTGTTCTGCTGCCACGAAGAAGCTTGTGTCCGGGATCGAGAGTCCCCGGTGAGCAAGAAGGCGGCGTACGTCGGGGTCGTTGAAGATCGCGGCCGCAGCTCTGGCATTGGCGGCTCCCGGGTTTCCACCGCAGGCTCCGCAGTCCAGCGCGGACTGGTACAGATTGTTGGTGCTGGTCGACCCGTGGCCGGCCAGAATGATGAGCGGGGCGAAGCGATCCAGGCCCATCATGCGAATGCCCGTCTCGGCAAAAGCGACCCGCTCGTCGAGGGTGAAGGCATCCGCGATGGTCACGTGTGTGGAGATGGTGGGTGTTGTGTGTCGGCGGAGCCGTTTCACGGTGTGGGTGCTGCTGGGCCAGAGTGTACGAAGCAAAGTGCCTGCCCCGAGGAACCAGCCGAGCGTCTCGGCCAGCGCAAAGGGTGCCGCCGGGACCGTCTCACCGGCATGCACTCCGGCAGCGAAAGCATCCCGAAGCCGAAGCGCACTCGTACGACGCCGAGCGAGATGCAGGTCGGTCGTGGCCTCGGTCACCATATGGCGAGCAGCAAGGAGTGCGGGAACGGCGTCGATGCTGCCCCTGGCCTGGTAACGGGCAAAGCGGATCGGCACTCCGAAGAATCCGGCAAAACCGTAGGTCTCGATTGAGGGATCGGCTTCGAGGTGGCGGCGCATACCCTCCGACCGCACATCGATGCACATCACCACCTGTGACCTTGGATCGGCGGGACCGCTGGCTGTTGTGGATAGCGAGGCCAGGAGCTGCCGCCGATAGTGATCTTCATAGGCGTTCTGCCACGTGAATGCGTGAAACTGCGGGGGATGCAGACCCAGAATGCGGGCCACATGGGCGAGCGTGTCGGGCGATGCGGGAGACTCCGACAGTATCGAGATGATCGACGCGGCTCGCTCCCACACGGTGGCCGATTCAGGCAGGTGAGTGGCTGTCTCATCTGGTGCGGGCAGGCCGAGCGCCCACCTCAGAGTGGTGCGGATGGCCAGATACGAGGTCACGTCGATATCCCCGACGTGGTCGCTCCGCCACTTGATGTGTGCAAGCCATCCGGGCAGTCGTTGCGCTTCCCGCTGAAGAACCGCCTCAGTCTGGCTTCCGTGTACCCCCAGCATCGTGAGCGCGTGTGCGAGCCCCTCGTCGGCGGTGTGTGGCAGGTCGCGGAGCCGTCGTTGTGCCGTTCCAGAGAGGTGGGGGTCGTAGCAGCCCATGGCCGTCCATGCCGCCCACAGACCCTGATGGCGGTTTGGCATCTCCCACAGTGGGTGCGGGTCGAGGTAGGCGGCAATCCATTTCGACACGAGCTCATCCACGATGTCAGGCTCAGTTGTCGTCGAGGGCGCCATCCCATGATGGTCGGCGTGAACCAGTTCAGCCGCCACAAGTTCGGCCGCCGTCCACACTCGGTTGCCGAGGGCAACGTTTCCCGCGCCGGTCAATTCGGGGACACGCTGCAGGACCGCCGTCGTCAGATCACGGTCGGTGATTCGCCCGGTTTCATAGTCGGCCAGGAACGCCTTCCGTGGTCGAGTGGTCGCGACCCGGTCGAAATCTTCGAATTCGTGCGCGCCCAATGGGTTGACCGCGATGAACGACGACAGCGGCCATTGCGGGATGACTGTGCGGGTGGCGCGGGCCACTGCCGCCCTAATCTCGAGGTTCATGACAAGGCTCCTTCAGGAACAGCATTCGGTTGCCGCTGCGGACCCGCGATCGGGGTCCCGGCGGCGAGGGTGAGGGCATAGAGACGGTGGCTGACACGGTTGCCTGACGGGAACCGCCGCAGCAGCGGGAGTGCGAAAAGTGCGGCACCCGGGACGAGCAGCCACCACGCGTTTACCGCAGCAGGTACCGGTGCGAATTTCAGGGCAGTATCGAATGCGTTGATGAGAGCGGTGTATCCGAAGGTCAACCCGATGATTGCGCTGCTCCCGACGAGAGCCGTGCTGGCCGAAAAGTGCGTCCAGAGCGTGGTTCCGAGAGCCACTGCGGCGGTGAAGACGACGAACAGTTGGAGTGCCTGACTCGCAGGCGACAGCTCGATACCGAGGAGAAAGCGGGCCGCGACAATCGACCCGATCGGTACAACCACTGCCAGCGCGAGGGATGCAGCTGCCTGGGGCCAGCGGGTGACCAGACGGGTCGGCCACGACCGCTGGGTGGCCTCTCTTTCCACACCGGATCCAGCACCGAGGAACAGGGCGGATTTGAAGAGTCCGTGGGCGATGAGATGGAACACAGCGGCAGCGAATGCTCCCATGCCGCAAGCGAGCATCATGAAGCCCATCTGCGCCATGGTGGAGAAAACGAGGCGACCCTTCACATCCGGTTTGATCAACCGAACCGCAGACGCATACCCCAATGTCAGTGCCCCCGCGGAGAAAAGTACTGTCATCGCCGCAACGGATTCGCCGATCGCGGGCGAGAAGCGCAGTATCAGGATCGCGCCAGCGTTGACAACCCCGGCGTGCATCAGCGCGGACACCGGGGTTGGGGCGGCCAGCGTCGCCGGCAGCCAACCGTGGAACGGCACCTGACTGGATCGTGCGAGCGCCGGTATCACCAACAGGATTGCAACCACCGTGGCAAGAGAAGCCGGTAACTCGGCCAGCCTTTCACCAAGATCGGTGAGGGGCACGTCCCCGCCGGCCGCAACCATGAGCGCCGTCACGGCCACGACGAAAGGAAGATCGCCGATCAGAAATCGCACGGCGGTTCGGCGCACCCCATCACGGGCCTGAGACAGGTGCGGATAGGTGGCCAGCAACGCGATCAGACTTGCACCTGCCGCCACCCAGGCGATCGCGAAGCCAAGGACCGTGGTGGTGCACACCATCAGAGCGGTGAACGCCGTCACAAGATTGACGGTGACGACAAACCACACCTGTCGGGTATCCCCGCGAAGGTAACGCACGGCGAAGAACTGGATCAGCGCGCTCAATCCCAACACAAAGACCAGCATCAGGAGCGACAACCCGTCCACGATCAGCGCACCTGGCCACACCATCAGCACGTCTCCGGTCGGAGCAGCGGGCGCTGTCAGGCGGAGAAGAATGAGCCAGATCGACGCAACCCACCCGATGAGTGCGAGGGAGGCGGCCCATCGGGCCGCCCCATCCGCCGACCAACGCCCCACCACGGCTCCGCTGATTATCGCCAGCAGCAGGGCTGTCAGTATGCACGCCACTAGCGCCGTTTCGACCATTGGGGACTCCTTAATAACCTGTCAACGAAAACAAGAAAACGATAGCACGTAATGTAATTCAGGAGAAGCGTTTGGAGATACTTCCTGCCATCACTAGTAGGATCGGTGCATGGCGCACTGGACATTTCTGACCAATCACGCCCACGTTCTGCTCTGCGTGTCCAAGAACCCGAACACTCGACTGCGCGATATCGCGGAAATGGTGGGGGTCACGGAGCGCGCCGCGCAACGCATTGTCACCGAACTAGAAGAGGCCGGATACCTTGAGCGCGTGCGCGAGGGCCGCCGCAACAGCTATCTCCTGAACACCGCCATGCCCCTGCGGCACCCCCTCGACAGCGACCACCGCATCGGTGAACTCCTGACCGCTTTCTCACCCCGCACGCCGCAGAGCTGATCGCGCTGCCGCGTGATCGAAGCGGTCGCGTGAGGATCTGCGAACGGCGCCGGCCGTTGCCGCTTCTGACTCGGCGCCCCTTCTTTGCCCTGCGTCGTGCGATGGGGCCAGCGGATGCTTCCCGTCCCGATTGTGTTTTAAGCCGCAAGGCACGCAACGAGCGAAGGCAGATCAGGATCGGGGACCATGACCGACAGGCCGAAGGCGAAGGCGCCGGGGCATCACGCTCTGCCGAGTGCGGCAGCCGCCACACGTGCGCCGTGGGTGGCGTTCGATGCGGTTGCCCAGTTGGCCGCCATGGCGCCGCGCTATGCCGACATCGTGCTCGACAACCTGGCCCGCCCGTTCCCGCACTCGGCGCATCACACCACCCGGAGCGCCGAGGACCGGCCTCTTCCGCACGAGATTCACCTCGCCTTCTTCACATCCTTCGACTGGCATTCCTGCGTGCACATGCACTATCTCGGGGTCACGCTGCTCGAGCACGGCGTGTCCGCCGACCGTGATGCCGCAATCCGCGCCGCGCTCGCCGCCACCCTCATGCCAGAGAAGCTGCTGGTCGAAGCCGAGTATCTGCGCTCAAACCCCAGCTGGGAGCGGCCGTACGGCTGGGCCTGGCTGCTGCGGCTCGCGACTGTGTGCGCCGAGTCAACGGATGCCCGGATTCGCGCGTGGGGCCACGCCCTTGACCCCCTCGTCGACGTGGTCGCCGACCTCGTGGTGGCATGGACGGCTACCGCCGAGTGGCCCGTGCGCCGCGTCCTCGGTCCGCACGAGTTCGCCGACTGGTTCACCGCGTTCCTGCCCGGTCTGGCCGCCGACTCGCGCATCCTCAAACCTGTTCGGGTGACCGACGAGAGCGACGGTTATTTCGTGCACCTGCACGGCCTGAACCTGTCACGCGCAGGGCAGATCGCGCGCAT
This sequence comes from Cryobacterium psychrophilum, assembly GCF_004365915.1. Classification (NCBI taxonomy): domain Bacteria; kingdom Bacillati; phylum Actinomycetota; class Actinomycetes; order Micrococcales; family Microbacteriaceae; genus Cryobacterium; species Cryobacterium psychrophilum. The sequence continues at coordinate 1,775,748 of NZ_SODI01000001.1, read as the reverse complement.
TCTCGCAGCGCTTGAGGGCGCAGGGGGCTGGGATGCAGGCATCCGTTCAGAAGGCGCGTCCACGCTGCGAACGGCACTCGAGCCGCTGTTGCGCGCCGGTCTCGCCGCCGCCGTTGCACCCGATTTCATGTCGTCGCACTGGCTGGCAACCTTTGCCTGAGACGCCCTCGTTGCCACCAACCGTCTCGCGGCCGCACACGTTGCGTCGCCACCCAACGAAAAGTGATTATGTCTGCACCCTGAACGGTTTTCACGAATGCCCACGTCTTTGATGGCGGGCGCTTTCTGCCGCAGTCGACCGATGTTGTCTTCACTGACGACCTGATCGTGGCCGTGGGCCCGAACGTGGGCCCGAACGTCGGTGCGCCGGCGAAATTCGCGAGCGCGACGGTCGTGGATTGCACGGGCCAGACGGTTCTGCCCGGAATGATCGACCTGCACATTCACGCGACCACGTCGAACCTGGGCTCACTTCAGGCGTTCACCGAGCCGTTTTCCCTGCAGCTCCATAAGTCGGTTCGTAACCTTGAGGCCACCTTGCGTGCCGGAATCACCTCGGCGCGTGATGCCGGAGGCGCTGATCTGGATACCAAGGTCGCCGTCGACTCCGGGCTGATCAAGGGCCCACGTTTGCGTCTGGCCATCAGCATCATGTCGCAGACCGGTGGCCATACCGACTTCTGGCACCCATCCGGGGTCGTCTCCCCAACCATGAGCTCGCACCCCGGTCGACCGAGCGGCATCGCCGACGGGGTCGGCGAGGTGCGCAAGGCAACCAGACGGATGCTGCGGTCCAGGGCCGACCAGATCAAGATCAGTTAAACCGGCGGAGTGTTGTCGCCGACTGACGACCCGGGACACTCACAATTCACCCAGGCCCAGGCCCAGGCCCAGGCCCAGGGGAAGTACGTCATGGCGCACGCTCAGGGCACGGCCGGAATCACGAACGCGCTGCGAATGGGCGTGCGTACAATCGAGCACGGCATCTACCTCGACGACGAAGCGATTGACCTGTTTCTCGAGAAGAACGCGGACCTCGTACCGACTCTCGCGGCGCCCCAGGGCGTGATTCGTAAGGCGGCCACCGGAAACAGCGGCCTCTCACCGGCCGTCATCGACAAGGCGCATCGGGTCATCGGCGTTCACCGGGAATCCATTGCGCGGGCCGTGAGCGCGGGGGCCGTAGCGCCATGGGCACCGATTCCGGTGTCGGCGTGCACGGCGAGAACCTGCAGGAACTCACCCTGCTGGCCGGCGTTGGCATGAGCCTCAAGCAGGTGCTGGCCGCGACCACGTCGATCGCCGGTGAGCTCATCACTCCTGTGGGATCGGTGGGACGCCTCGCGCCGACGTCCGTCGCCGACGTCGTTCTGAACGGAACGTTGAACTCGGTCGGCCAACTCAACGATCTTCCCCGCATGATCGAGCGCATCTGCAAAGACGGCCGAAACCAGTTCCCGGTCCAGGCTGCTGGCTGAGACGTTCTTTCGCAAAGCTCTCACCCGAAATCTTTGGTCAGAGCCCCCGGTGTCGGTTATTGGATGTCTCCGGCGCGTCCGGACTGCATCGACGGGACTGATGCCCAGCGGAGCAGGCGTCGAGCAGCGCGCACCACCTCAGCGATCGCCTCGTCGTCGGTCGCGTTGGAGGTGTCGACGATGACGCAGCCGCGGTCCTCGGCCATGCAGCGGTAGCGGTCAACGTAGTGCCGGTGCCGCTCCATGGATTCCGTCGGTTCTGCGCACATGCCCAGGCGTTCGAGGGTCGTTGGCAGGTCGGCCCAACACAGGATTGTCGGTATCCACAGCTGCCAGCGTTCATAGAATTCCTCGTCAGACACCAGCGAACCCACGGTCAGCCACGAGCGCTCCACCACAAGGGGACGCACCGGACCGGCACGCGAAATCGCCGCCGCTATCGCAGCTTCCCCGATTCGCAGTACCCCGTCGCTGTCGCCGGCATCAGCGGCCCTGGCCAGAAGTGACCCGCGTTCGCCGCCGAACGGCCGTTGGTAAGAGGCGTTCAGCGCGTGGGCGGCAGCGCGAGCGATCGTGGTCTTGCCCGTTCCGTCGTGCCCGTCTATTCCGATCACCCCGGTCAGCGACTCGGTGGCAGTGTTCACGGCAGTCCTCTTTCAGTAGTGGATGCTGGCGCTGGCAGCACCACAGGGAGAGACATCCGACACTCCATTCGGCAGAAAGGTGTTCAGCTACTCCGATTATGTCCTAGAGCATGAGACTGTCAATGGCTCGCCAACTATGGTGCTTGCAGCAGAAACAGGTTGCCGCGCGGCCATCTATCTGCCAGAATTACTTTCCGAACGGTCGGTTACTAATTCATCGCGTTCACCGCAGCATCCACGCAGACACCGTCGTCAGGAGAAACCATGGCAGAGGCCTACCTCGTTGGAGGAGCACGCACGCCCGTCGGTCGCTACGGCGGAGTGCTTTCCAGTGTTCGCCCCGACGATCTCGCCGCGATCGTTGTCGCCGAAGCGGTGCGCCGCGCGGGCATCGACCCGGCGCGGATCGACGACATCATCTTCGGTGCCGCCACGCAGGCCGGTGAAGACAACCGAAATGTGGCGCGCATGGCCGCCCTTCTCGCGGGCCTGCCCGACGAGATCCCCGGAATCACCGTGAACCGACTGTGCGCCTCTGGCCTCTCCGCGATCACGATGGCCGCCCAGGCCATTCGGTCCGGAGATGCCGACCTCATCGTCGCCGGTGGCGTCGAATCCATGACTCGTGCACCCTGGGTGCAGGGCAAACCGGAACGCCCCTGGGCCAAGCCGGGGCCGCAGTTCGACACGTCCATCGGGTGGCGCTTCGTCAACCCGCGCCTCGCGGCCCGCGACAAGGCCACCTTTTCCATGAGCGAAACCGCCGAAGAGGTGGCCCGCCTCGACGGCATCACCCGCGACGAAGCGGATGCCTTCGCCCTGCAGAGCCAGCAGCGCGCCGCCGCCGCGATCGATGCCGGGCACTTCGTCGACGAAATCGTCGGCGTTCCGACGAAGGCCGGCGTGGTGCTTGTCGATGAGGGACCGCGACGGGACACGACGCTGGAGGGGCTCGCGAAGCTGCGGCCCATCGTCTCGGGCGGATCAGTGGTCACCGCCGGCAACGCGAGCTCGCTCAACGACGGAGCCTCCGCGGTGGTTGTGGCGAGTGGCGAGGCCGTCAAACGCTACGGCCTCGTACCGCGCGCCCGCATCGTCTTCGGCGCGAGCGTGGGCCTCGCCCCCGAAATCATGGGCCTTGGACCGGTCGCCGCCACCCGCAAGGTGCTGGATCGCAGCGGGCTGGGCATTGCCGACCTTGGCGCCATCGAGCTCAACGAGGCCTTCGCCACCCAGTCGCTGGCCAGCATCCGCCGTCTGGGCCTTGACCAGTCGATCGTCAACCGCGATGGCGGAGCGATCGCCCTCGGCCACCCCCTGGGTTCGAGCGGAGCACGACTTGTTGTGACCCTGCTCGGCCGCATGGAACGTGAAAATGCCCAGCACGGCCTCGCCACGATGTGTGTGGGCGTCGGCCAGGGCTCGGCCCTAATCTTGGAGCGTGTCTGATGAGCATAGTGGGACTTGAACTTGGCGATCGCGGCGAAAATGGGGTACCCGACCGCGTCGGGGTGCTGGGCGGCGGACGGATGGGCGCGGGTATCGCGCACGCGTTCCTGCTCGCCGGAGCGCACGTTGCCCTGGTCGAGCGCAACGAGGCTGAGGCCGATGCCGCCCTGGAGCGCGTGCTTCGTGCCGTGACGGCGAGCGTCACCCGGGGCGCCACCGGTGAGACGCACGAAGACCTCACCGGTCGCCTGCACGTGGGCTGGGACTTTGCGGCCTTTGCCGACCGGGAACTCGTGGTTGAGGCCGTGCCGGAGGTTCGGGCCCTCAAGATTGACGCCCTGCAGCGGGTCGAGGCCATGCTCGGCTCCGATGCCGCCCTCGCGAGCAACACCTCCTCCATCTCTATCGACGACCTCGCCGCCCAGCTGGAGCGCCCCGCGCGCTTCCTGGGCCTGCACTTCTTCAACCCCGTGCCTTCCTCGAACCTCGTCGAACTCGTCGCCGGCACGGGCACGTCACCCGAACTCATCGTGGATGCCCAAGCCTGGGTGAGCGCGCTCGGCAAGACTCCCATCACCGTCAGCGACGCGCCCGGGTTTGCCTCATCACGGCTCGGAGTCGCTCTCGGGCTCGAGGCCATCCGCATGCTCGAAGATGGTGTGGCCTCTGCCGAGGACATCGACGCGGCCATGATGCTCGGATACAAGCACCCGGTTGGTCCGCTCAGACTCACCGACCTGGTGGGACTCGATGTGCGCCTCGGCATCGCCGAGTACCTGCACAGCCAGCTCGGAGCCCGGTTCGAGCCACCCGCGCTGCTCCGTCGGCTCGTGGCCGAGGGAAAGCTCGGCCGCAAGTCCGGCCAGGGCTTCTACACCTGGACCGACTGATACCCACTTCGCCCATTCTCCACATTGAGGAGCCCTCCAAAATGACACAGATTCTGCCCAGCTACATACAGGGATCCTGGTTCACCCCACCCGAGGCATCCGTTGCCGTCGACGTGCACGATGCGTCGACCGGTGAGATCGTCACTCGCGTGAGCACGGCGGGCCTCGACCTCAGCGCCGCCCTCGAATACGCCCGCACGGTGGGCCAGGCCTCGCTCGGCGCCCTCACCTTTCACCAGCGCGCGGTGCTGCTCAAGCAGATGGCACTGCTGCTGACCGAACGCAAACAGGAGCTATACGCGCTCTCGAGCCGCACGGGCGCCACCAAGGTCGATTCCTGGGTGGACATCGACGGTGGCATTGGCGTGCTCTTCACGTATTCCTCGAAGGGTCGCCGCGAACTGCCGAACGCGAAGGTATTCGTGGAAGGGCCGGTCGAACCGCTCTCGAAAGACGGCTCGTTCCTCGCCCGCCACATCTACTCGCGCCTGCCCGGCGTGGCCGTGCAGATCAACGCCTTCAACTTTCCCGTGTGGGGCGCCCTCGAGAAGTTCGCCCCGGCCTTCCTCGCCGGCGTGCCAACGCTCGTGAAGCCCGCCACGCCATCGGGGTACCTCGCGGAGGCCTTCGTGCGCATCCTCGCCGACTCCGGGCTGCTCCCCGAGGGTTCGCTGCAACTCGTTTCCGGAAGCGTCCCCACCCTCTTCGACGACGTTCGACTCGGCGACCTCGTGGCCTTCACCGGCTCCGCGTCCACAGCGGAGAAGCTTCGCGCGAGCGACTCCGTGCAGACGGGCGGCGTGCGGTTCACGAACGAGACCGACTCGATCAATGCCTCGGTGCTGGGCACCGACGCCACGGCAGGGACCCCCGAGTTCGATGCCTTTGTGAAGCAGGTCGTCACCGAGATGACGGTCAAGGCCGGCCAGAAATGCACCGCCATTCGCCGGGTGATCGTGCCCCGTGCCGCCATGGGCGACGTGATCGACGCCGTGCAGAAGCGCATCGCCGCGCGCATCGTGCTGGGCGACCCGCGCGGCGAGGGTGTCACGATGGGCCCGCTTGTCTCCGCCGAGCAGCGCGCCGAGGTGCTCCGCCAGGTCGCCCGGCTGCAGGACGCCGGCGGCGAGCTTGTCGTTGGCTCAACGGATGCCCCGGCCATCGTGCACGCGGACGGCACCATCGCCCCCGCCCTCGACGGCGCCTTCGTCGCACCGCTGCTGTTGCGGTTCGACGCCGCCGTGGATGCTGTGCACGAGGTCGAGGCCTTCGGCCCGGTCTCGAGCGTGCTCGGCTACGACACCCTCGACGAAGCGATCGCGCTGGTCCGGCAAGGCGGCGGATCGCTCGTGACGAGCATCGCCACCCACGACCCAGACGTGGCCGTGGCGCTCATGACCGGAATTTCCGCCTTCAACGGCCGCGTCCTCGTGCTCGACCGTGACGACGCCCGCACGTCGACGGGGCACGGCTCGCCCGTTCCCCAGCTCGTGCACGGCGGCCCCGGCCGTGCCGGGGGCGGCGAGGAACTCGGTGGCATCCGCGCGGTACTGCACCACATGCAGCGCACCGCCATTCAGGGTTCACCCGAGATGCTCACGGCCATCACGGGTATCTGGCACCAGGGCGCAACGACCCATGCCGGCGACACGCATCCGTTCAGAAAGAGCCTCGCGGAGCTCACGCTCGGCGACCAGATCGTGTCGGAATCCCGCACCGTGAACCTCGACGACATCGAGCACTTCGCCGAATTCACCGGTGACACGTTCTACGCGCACATGAACGAGGAGGCCGCCGCGGCCAACCCGTTCTTCCCCGGTCGGGTCGCCCACGGGTACCTGCTCGTGTCGTGGGCGGCCGGACTGTTCGTGGACCCGGCCCCGGGCCCTGTCCTGGCGAATTACGGCCTTGAGAACCTGCGCTTTCTCACGCCGGTCTCCCCGGGTGACAGTATCCGGGTGACGCTCACGGCCAAGCAGATCACGCCGCGGGAGACCGACGAGTATGGAGAGGTGCGCTGGGACGCCATTCTCACCAACCAGAACGATGAGACGGTCGCCTCGTACGACGTGCTCACCCTCGTCGCCAAGCACTGACAGCGCATGCCGGGCCGTCGACGGGAGTATCCGTCGGCGGCTTCATCGCGTTCTCCGTCTGCCCATATTTTCCGAGCTAGTGCTCAGTTTGGTGTCGCACACGCCCTATACCCTGTGGGGGAACACGCTTCAGAAATCCATCTGCCAACCAGCCCCTTGCGGGGTATCGGTTGGCTAAAGAATTAGGAAGGTACCTTCATGACGGCCAACAGAGCAGTTGCCTACAAGAGTGCGGGAGAAGTCGAGGTTATCGACATCGACTACCCCACGTTCGAACTCAAGGACGGACCGGGAGTGAACCCGGCCAACGTGGGTCGCAAGGTGCCCCACGGGGTCATCCTGCGCACGGTGACCACCAACATCTGCGGCTCGGACCAGCACATGGTGCGAGGCCGCACGACGGCGCCAAAGAACCTCGTTCTGGGTCACGAGATCACCGGCGAAGTGGTTGAGGCGGGACCCGACGTCGAATTCATCAAGGTCGGGGACATCGTGTCCGTGCCCTTCAACATCTCCTGCGGTCGCTGCCGCAATTGCAAGGAACGCAAGACGGGCATCTGCCTCAACGTGAACCCGGATCGTCCGGGCAGCGCCTACGGTTACGTCGACATGGGCGGCTGGGTAGGCGGCCAGGCGGAGTATGTGCTTGTTCCGTACGCGGACTGGAACCTGCTCAAGTTTCCCGACCGGGATCAGGCGCTCGAGAAGATCATGGACCTCACCATGCTCTCTGACATCTTCCCGACCGGTTTCCACGGCGCCTACACCGCCGGTGCCGGGGTCGGGTCCACCGTGTACGTGGCAGGGGCAGGGCCCGTCGGGCTTGCGGCGGCGGTCTCGGCGCAGTTGCTCGGTGCTGCTGTCGTCATCGTCGGCGACATGAACCCGGAGCGACTCGCGCAGGCACGCAGCTTCGGGTGCGAAACCATCGACCTCACCAAGGGCGAGCCGGGGGAGCAGATCGAACAGATTCTCGGCGTGCCGGAGGTGGATGCGGGCGTCGACGCCGTGGGCTTCGAGGCGCGCGGCCATGGCAAGGCGTCCGGCGAAGAGGCTCCGGCCACGGTGCTGAACTCTCTTATGACGGTCACCGCTGCGGGTGGAGGCCTGGGCATTCCCGGGCTGTACGTCACGGGTGACCCCGGAGCGAAAGATGCTGCCGCTCAGGTCGGGTCCCTGTCCATTCGTCTCGGTCTCGGCTGGGCCAAGTCGCTCACCTTCGCGACCGGCCAATGTCCGGTGATGAAGTACAACCGCCAGCTGATGATGGCCATCCTCCACGACAAGGTACAGATCGGCAAGGCGGTCAACGCCAAGGCCATCAGTCTGGAAGATGCCCCGCGCGGGTATGCGGAGTTCGACGCGGGTGCGGCCACGAAGTACGTGCTCAACCCGAATGGGTATGTGAAGAGCTAACGGACGCGAACGTTCGCGGCCCGACTGAGCGATCCTGTCACCCGTGTGACTGAGTGCGTGGGTCCCCAGGTCGGGCCGCGACTGCGTTCGGGGGACGGCCGGACCCTGGTCGCGGTCCACGATCCTGACGCCTATGCAGCGCGCGGCGGGAGAACGATACTGGCCGTGACATGGCCGGTTCGGCTGCTCGAACGATCAGGAGGTTTCAGGTGAGTGCAGTGTCACCAAACGACAGTTCAGTCCAGGCGAGTGAAGAACTCGTACAAGCGTGCCGACGATTGGCGGCAGCCGATCCAGCCCAGGAGTCCGATCTGGCCCTCGCACTCACCCGGCTGTCAAACCGTCTGTCGAGTGCACTGAGTGCTCGCAAGGCGCTGCTGGCCGCCCAGGAAGCCGTTCACCTCTATCAGCGGCAGGCCGACGCGAATCCCCAGCACGACACGGCACCCCTCGCGCGAGCCCTTAACGTCTTCGCCCTGAGGTTGGCGGAGGTGGGTCGCCGGGATAAGGCTCTTTTTGAGAGTGAACGAGCCGTGTCGATGCAGCGGATGCGCGTGAAGGGGAGCCGAGACGGCCCGCCTCTCTCCGCTACGGCGACCGACCTCGCGGATTCGCTGGAGACTCTCGCGCTGTGCCTGCGCGAATCCGCGCGGGAGCAAGAGAGCCGCGCCGCCACGCGGGAGGCGGATGAGATCCGCGACCACCTGCGAGAACACCGTACCGATCACTTCTGATCTGATCGCGCCGATTGGTCCTCGGTCAGTGCGCGTCAGTCAACGTTGGTTGTGGACTGGCGCCACCGCTCGAGATCCGCGATGGAGGCCCTGGTGCCGATCAACCGCGCCGTGGTCACGAGGTTCATCTTGATAATTTCGCAGGCCAGCGGGTAGTTGACCCTATCGAGGGTGTCACGGCTCGAATGAATGTTGTTGTTGGTGGAATCCGAACCCTCAATCGTGAGTACGGCGGGCAGCCCGGCGTTGAGAAAGGGCACATGGTCACTCGCGAACGGAGTCAATGACACCTCCACAGCCAGCGTGGTGTAGTCCTGCGCGCTCGCCGTGAGTTCGTCGATGAGCCCCTGCGACAGCGGGCCCCCCTCCAGCAGCACGCCCGGCAAGGCCGAGTTGAGCGTGCCGACCATGTCCATGTTGATCACGGCCTGTAGGCGGCCGCGATCGTGCTCGCTGAGCGCCCGAACGTACTGCTCGCTTCCAAACAGGCCCTGCTCCTCGCCTCCGAACAGCACCAGGCGCAGATCCTGGTCATCCGCACGGCCGGCCAGGATTCGGGCGATCTCAAGAACACCGGCACATCCGCTGCCGTTGTCATCGGCTCCCGGTGCGGGTGCCAGAGGGCCGTCCACATGATTGGTGGAATCGAGGTGCGCGGTCACCAGAACAAGTTCGGGATTGTCCCGAAGACCCGGTTTGTCGCCGATGACCGAGAAACTCGCGCCCGCCCCCACCGAGATGGTGGCTCGCGTGACCGCGTACCCCAGCGACTGCAGCACCTCCGTGACCCAGGCGCCGGCCTGAACGAAGCCCTGGCTCAGGGAATGACGGGTGCCGAACCCGGTGAGGGCCACCAGGGAATCCTTGACGTGCGTGGCGGAAACCTCGTTGGCGAACATGGTCAGTGTCGGGTCCACGGCACGCAGGCGGCGACCGGCGCCTCCCGTCTCCCGCACGATGGAGGAATTCTGAGGGAGCGGCCGAACGCCGAAATGGGCGGGGTTCCCGACCGAAGCCCGCATGAACTCCTCGTCGCTGAGTTCGACGGCGAGATAGCGTCCCCGATCGAGGATGACGGGGACCTCGGGGAACTCTTCGCGGAACGAGTTACCGGCCTGCACCACCAGGTGCAGGAGACCCTGACTCGACTGCGACACGGGTCCCAGCGTGCGCACACGTCGACCGGCCGAGGACTGGGCAATTCCGGTCGTCCAATAAATTACCCGGTCTCCGAAGCGGCACCATTTCAATCCGGGTTCACGCCGTGCCGACCGCCCAGCGGCGGGGTCAACGGATGCTGGAACGATGACGTAGGTGTACATGGCTCCTGCCTTCCTGCCGGACCGTCGGCGTCTCCGTCACGGTCGACGAATCTTGAGAATCTCCGCGTTCGATTCAACAACCGTGATCGCATCGGGCGACGTGTCATCGACGAGCCGGTATCCGGTGGGCCGTGGACGATCGTCCGGTCCGGGGAGCAGCGTCGCAATTGTGCCGTCGTCGCTCACCCGGAGGGAGTCTCTCCCTCCTCGCGTGGGCGGGAACGGGAAAGACTCCGTGGGGCGATAAACCAGAATCCCGTCATCATCCTCTTCGTGCGAGTGAGTCCACTCGCCGGCGGGAATGGCTGGCTCATGGTTCATCGCAGACATGCTGTGCTTCTTCCGCTCAGAGGTGCGTTCGGCCAGCGTGGATCACATCGTGTCCGTGCCCGACAGGCGCTCGCGGTTCCGCTGTGCCAGGACGCTGTCCTCAACGAGCTCGAAGGTGTTGCGAGGCCCGTCCAGGCATGCCTGGATGCGGGCAATCTGCCCAGCGGAGAACATCACCATCACGTCATCGTCCACGTAGTCCATGTAGTCCGCGAACAGGTCGCCGTTCGGCCCGTTGCCACAGGAGACATGAGGGAAGGCTGGCTTTCCGACGTTCGCGTCCGCCTGGTTGGGCGTGTCATCAACCTTGTCGGTGCCCACGCAGCCCGACTCGTCACCCCAAATGTGGTTGAGGTTGAGCCAGTGTCCAATTTCGTGGGTGGCGGTGCGGCCAAGCCCGAACGGCGGGGACGCCGTTCCAACGGTGCCAACGGCGGTGTCGAGAACAACGACGCCGTCCGTGGACGGCTCGCCGCCGGGGAACTGGGCGTATCCCAGCAGACCGCCGCTGAGTCGACCAACCCACAGGTTGAGGTACTTGTCCGCCGGCCACGCGTCCGCACCGCCAGACGACGCGAACTTGATCGCATCGTCATACGTGAACGAGCGTGTATCAGTATGCGTGCGGGTGATTCCGTCCGTGTCCTCGCCGCCCGGGTCCGTCGTCGCCAGGGCGAACTCCACCTGGGCGTCATCGGCCAGGGACCGGAAGACTTCGGGGAGCTTGATGATGTCGGCATTTGTCTTGCGGAAGTCCTGGTTGAGCACAGCAATCTGGCTCTGGATCTGCTCGTCGGAGATGTTCTGGTCGTCTTCGTGCCACACGACGTGAACGACCACGGGAATGCGGGTGACACCTGCTCGAGCCGCGAAGATGCCCCGCGCTACGGTGCGCAGCGCCTCCACGTCCAGGGCGACACGAGCCTCGGCAAAACCGGGCTGTTCGGCCAACTGCTTAGTGTAAACATCCGGAGTGGCGCAGTAACGCGTCGTGGGCAGATCGCGGGAAACGGCATTGGCCATGATTGGTTCCTTTCACAAACTGGATGTTTTCGTATACCGCATTCTGGTCCGATTCGCGTTACTCCGGCGTTATCGACGCCACGGTAGCGCACCGCACGCGGAGGCCATACTGTGGGCGTATCGTACCGCGCCGCCTATTCGTGAGAAAAGGGGAATCATGCCAGAGCGCCAGTTGGATTCAGCGCCTCATCACATGTCGGGGCCGCAACGTCGGCCGAACTGCAGCATTGCCCCACCCGACCTTCTCGCGTGGCTGGCCATGCAGGGCACCGAGGCTGAACGAGAAGCAGCCCTATCGTCGATGGCCACATCGTCGGGGATCCGTTCCCGCCGAGCCCTGATCGGTCAATTCAGTCGCGAACTCAATCAGAACATCGGCCTCATCGGGGTCATCTCCCTCACTGAGCAGGGCATCACGGTTTACGACAATGAGACCCACGGGCGCAGTTTTCTCCCGGGCGTCAAGAAACGATCCCTCGGTGATTCACTCCACGCAGACCCTGCCGTGAATGAGGCCTTCGACGGCAGCTCGGCCACCGCCAGCTTCTTTCGCGACGTCTTCGGCCGGAGGTCCCTCGACAACGCGGGAATGGAGCTCATCTCCTCGGTGCATTACGGCGTGGCTTTCGATAACGCTTTCTGGGACGGCAGCCAAATGGTCTACGGCGACGGGAGCGACCGTATCTTCCAAATCGGCGGACTCACCAGGGCGATCGACGTGATCGCGCATGAGCTCACGCACGGCGTCACCGAGTTCACCGCGGGCCTCGTCTACAGCAAGCAGCCTGGCGCGCTCAACGAGTCCTTCTCAGACGTCTTCGGCAGCCTCGTGAAACAGTACGGCCTCAAGCAGACGGCCGCCGAGGCCGACTGGTTGATCGGTCAGGGCGTTCTCGTGACCACGCTGGGGCTCGCCCTACGCTCCATGAAGAATCCCGGAACGGCGTTCGCGGGCGACCACCAACCACGTCACATGGATCAGTACCGGGACCTGCCCGATGACAACAACCCGGCAAACGACAACGGTGGTGTGCACATCAACTCGGGCATTCCCAATCACGCGTTCTACCTCGCCGCTATTGGCCTGGGCGGATCGGCGTGGGAGAAGGCGGGCAAGATTTGGTACAACGCCCTCACCACCAAATTGGGTGCCTATACGCAATTTGCTGAGGCGGCGCAGTTCACGATCGATGCCGCCGGAGAACTCTTCGGTGCCCAGGAGCAAGCCATTGTTCGCGCCGCCTGGGTGGAGGTGGGAGTTCTGTCATGAAATTATGCGTGCGGCGTGGTGGCGGTTTCGCCGGGATGGTGGCGCGTACCGACCTGGACAGTGCGGTCCTTCCGCCAGCGGATGCCACGACGCTCGCCGCCGAAATCGACCGTGCCGGCCTGCGGAACCTCACCGAACCACGCGCCAACCGCACGTGGCCGGACGCGCAGCTTTACGACATCTCACTCGTGGACGGGAAGCGCGAGTACCATTACCGCTGCACTGACGCGACGATCCCCGAGGGGGTGCGCGAACTTCTCGCCTGGGTTGACGAGCGGCCGGAGCGCGTTGAGTCGATCGAGTCGTAGTCGATTGAGCCGTGGCCGTGGGGGACACCGGCTGCGAGGTGCTAGCGGACGGGGGTCATCCGCCACCGATAGGGGCGGTTGATGTTGTCGGCATCCACATAGTGAACGCCGGCCTCTGGCCCGGAGGGCACCTCATGGTCCGCCTCCTCGCACGAGGCCTCCCATACTTCCGTGCGTGTCAGCGCGTGGATCTCGCCGTCGATCACAACCCACCCGCGCACCGCCTTATACGGAATGTTGCCGCGCGGTGAGGCGTAGCGTGCCCCGACCTCAACTGTCCGCAGCAGGAGAGTGAAGGACTGTGAGGCACCAATGCTTCGGGTGACGAACTCCAGCAGGGCGGAATGTTCGAGGGTGGGGGAACGGCGACCGGTCGGATCGGTGTGAAAATACACGAGTCCGCCATGCTCAGCGGTAACCCTGAGCTCGTGAGTGCCGTTGCCGTGCCGCGTTCCGACCAGGGCAGCCACGAGAAGCTCCTGGTTGTCGCGCCGCACGCTGGTTCGGTCGCAGCCCGAACAGTTAAGCACGTAGAGGGGAAGCGGCCCCTTATCGATATGGGCCGCATTCGGAGTGAGACTGGCATCGGAGCGGCAGTAGGGGCACGTGATTCTCATGAGGCGGTTCCTCAATCGGTTCGCACATCGCGGAGTGCCGAGGACCTGACTGGGCGCCCTAAGACGTCCGATTGCCCCGGTGTGAAAAAGTTAGCAGCGCCCCCGCTCAGGCGCAGTCGGCATGAATGAGGACATGACCCGAGAAAAGGCACCAGATGCGGCGGCGCGCCCGGGATGTGGGTAAATGGGTGTGGATTTGCGGCGTGTGGGGAATGGCCGTAATGTCTTCTAAGTCACCCCACAGGTGCGGAAAGCTGCTTAGCTTTTCGGCCTCATGCGGGACCATCTCGACGCCGTGAAGACAGCCGTTGTTCATCTTGTATGAATGTTGTCTCGTGGTTTAGAATTGTAAGTCTTCCATCTCGCTGGTTTCCTGGTCTGAGTCGTGGGTTTTGTGGTGTGCTTCGGCGGCCTGGAACGTGCGTTTCGCTCGACTTGACAGCGGCGAGCAGGGTGGCTAAGTTAGACAAGTTGCCTCAGCGAGATAGCCCATTAGGGTTCGAAGCTGGGTGCGTCCGATCCTTGAGAACTCAACAGCGTGCACAATGTCAAATGCCAAAAACCTCGTGGTTGTTGTATCCGTTTCTAGCGGGTGCGCAGCTAAGAGATTCCTTTGGAATAACAATTGAAGTCGTGGTTAATGACCACGCAAAATAACAAAAGCAAGTCAGTAATGATTTGTTCTTGCTAGTTTCAAACTTGCAGTTTCTTCGCCTATTCCGGCGGGTTTCTGCACTAGATGGGCACCTGGTTTCGACTGGGGAGCTATTCAACATTTACGGAGAGTTTGATCCTGGCTCAGGACGAACGCTGGCGGCGTGCTTAACACATGCAAGTCGAACGGTGATGAGGAGCTTGCTTCTCTGATCAGTGGCGAACGGGTGAGTAACACGTGAGCAATCTGCCCTTGACTCTGGGATAACTGCGGGAAACTGTAGCTAATACCGGATACGACCTTGGAAGGCATCTTTCTTGGTGGAAAGAATTTTGGTCAAGGATGAGCTCGCGGCCTATCAGCTAGTTGGTGAGGTAATGGCTCACCAAGGCGACGACGGGTAGCCGGCCTGAGAGGGTGACCGGCCACACTGGGACTGAGACACGGCCCAGACTCCTACGGGAGGCAGCAGTGGGGAATATTGCACAATGGGCGCAAGCCTGATGCAGCAACGCCGCGTGAGGGACGAAGGCCTTCGGGTTGTAAACCTCTTTTAGTAGGGAAGAAGTGACTGGGTTTTCCTGGAAGTGACGGTACCTGCAGAAAAAGCACCGGCTAACTACGTGCCAGCAGCCGCGGTAATACGTAGGGTGCAAGCGTTGTCCGGAATTATTGGGCGTAAAGAGCTCGTAGGCGGTTTGTTGCGTCTGCTGTGAAAACCCGAGGCTCAACCTCGGGCCTGCAGTGGGTACGGGCAGACTAGAGTGCGGTAGGGGAGATTGGAATTCCTGGTGTAGCGGTGGAATGCGCAGATATCAGGAGGAACACCAATGGCGAAGGCAGATCTCTGGGCCGTAACTGACGCTGAGGAGCGAAAGCATGGGGAGCGAACAGGATTAGATACCCTGGTAGTCCATGCCGTAAACGTTGGGAACTAGATGTGGGGACCATTCCACGGTCTCCGTGTCGCAGCTAACGCATTAAGTTCCCCGCCTGGGGAGTACGGCCGCAAGGCTAAAACTCAAAGGAATTGACGGGGGCCCGCACAAGCGGCGGAGCATGCGGATTAATTCGATGCAACGCGAAGAACCTTACCAAGGCTTGACATATACCGGAAACGGCTGGAAACAGTCGCCCCGCAAGGTCGGTATACAGGTGGTGCATGGTTGTCGTCAGCTCGTGTCGTGAGATGTTGGGTTAAGTCCCGCAACGAGCGCAACCCTCGTCCTATGTTGCCAGCACGTAATGGTGGGAACTCATGGGATACTGCCGGGGTCAACTCGGAGGAAGGTGGGGATGACGTCAAATCATCATGCCCCTTATGTCTTGGGCTTCACGCATGCTACAATGGCCGGTACAAAGGGCTGCAATACCGTAAGGTGGAGCGAATCCCAAAAAGCCGGTCTCAGTTCGGATTGAGGTCTGCAACTCGACCTCATGAAGTCGGAGTCGCTAGTAATCGCAGATCAGCAACGCTGCGGTGAATACGTTCCCGGGCCTTGTACACACCGCCCGTCAAGTCATGAAAGTCGGTAACACCCGAAGCCGGTGGCCTAACCCCTTGTGGGAAGGAGCTGTCGAAGGTGGGATCGGTGATTAGGACTAAGTCGTAACAAGGTAGCCGTACCGGAAGGTGCGGCTGGATCACCTCCTTTCTAAGGAGCACGTGCATCTCTCCTCTGTATACAGGGAGATCAAAGATGCCAGTCATGCCACGCCGAACGGTGTGGATGGCGCTCATGGGTGGAACATTGACATTGGTATGAGGACGGTCGTTCTCGAGTTAGTACGCTTTCCGGTGTTTACACGGGGGAGTTGGAGGATTCGGGTTCGGAGAGAATTGTATGTGCACGCTGTTGGGTCCTGAGGGACCGGAACATATCGTTGGTCGAGTTTGTTGAGACCGGGTATGAACTGTTCCTCTGGATCCTTTTCTGTTGGCATCAATGGCCGGCAGTTGGGGTACCGCCCGTACTTTGAGAACTACACAGTGGACGCGAGCATCTTAAATTTGACGGACTTTGGTCCGTTGGATTACAAAGATCTATGCACTTATTTATAAGTGCGTGATCATTGGTCAATTTCGATCATCACTTTCGAGTGGTGATACTTAATCGATTCAAACTCATGTGATTTCAAATTTTTAAGAGCAAACGGTGAATGCCTTGGCATGTAGAGCCGAAGAAGGACGTAGTAATCTGCGATAAGCCTCGGGGAGTTGATAAACGAACTGTGATCCGAGGATTTCCGAATGGGGAAACCCCGCCAGGCCCGTAAGGTGACCTGGTGACTCCCGCCTGAATATATAGGGCGGGTAGAGGGAACGTGGGGAAGTGAAACATCTCAGTACCCACAGGAAGAGAAAACAATAGTGATTCCGTTAGTAGTGGCGAGCGAACCCGGATGAGGCTAAACCGATCATGTGTGATAGCCGGTAGGCGTTGCATGGTCGGGGTTGTGGGACTTTTCAGCCGATTCTACCGAATGGCAAGGGTTAGAGCGTTGTATAGACGAACAGGATTGAAAGCCTGGTCATAGAGGGTGCGAACCCCGTAGTCGAAATGCAGTAATCACCCGAAGAGTATCCCAAGTAGCACGGGGCCCGAGAAATCCCGTGTGAATCCGTCAGGACCACCTGATAAGCCTAAATACTCCTACATGACCGATAGTGAACAAGTACCGTGAGGGAAAGGTGAAAAGTACCCCGGGAGGGGAGTGAAATAGTACCTGAAACCGTTTGCTTACAAACCGTTGGAGCCAGTCTGATTCTGGTGACAGCGTGCCTTTTGAAGAATGAGCCTGCGAGTTAGTGATATGTGGCGAGCTTAACCCGAGAGGGGAATGCGTAGCGAAAGCGAGTCTGAATAGGGCGATTCAGTCGCATGTCCTAGACCCGAAGCGAAGTGATCTATCCATGGCCAGGTTGAAGCGACGGTAAGACGTCGTGGAGGACCGAACCCACTTCAGTTGAAAATGGAGGGGATGAGCTGTGGATAGGGGTGAAAGGCCAATCAAACTTCGTGATAGCTGGTTCTCTCCGAAATGCATTTAGGTGCAGCGTTGCGTGTTTCTTGCCGGAGGTAGAGCTACTGGATGGCCGATGGGGCCCAAAAGCTTACTGACGTCAGCCAAACTCCGAATGCCGGTAAGTGAGAGCGCAGCAGTGAGACGGTGGGGGATAAGCTTCATCGTCGAGAGGGAAACAACCCAGACCACCAACTAAGGTCCCAAAGCGCGTGCTAAGTGGGAAAGGATGTGGAGTTGCG
The DNA here is from genome assembly GCF_004365915.1 of Cryobacterium psychrophilum. NCBI lineage: Bacteria > Bacillati > Actinomycetota > Actinomycetes > Micrococcales > Microbacteriaceae > Cryobacterium > Cryobacterium psychrophilum. The sequence goes on along the minus strand of NZ_SODI01000001.1, from coordinate 1,758,250 downwards.
CAGACAACCAGGAGGTTGGCTTAGAAGCAGCCACCCTTGAAAGAGTGCGTAATAGCTCACTGGTCAAGTGATTCCGCGCCGACAATGTAACGGGGCTCAAGCACGCCACCGAAGTTGTGGCATTGATATTTTTGGTAAGCCGCCACCTTGTGTGGTTGGTTCAGCCGTGTTGATGGGTAGGAGAGCGTCGTGTGGCCAGCGAAGCGGCGGTGTAAACCAGCCGTGGAGGCTACACGAGTGAGAATGCAGGCATGAGTAGCGAAAGACGGGTGAGAAACCCGTCCTCCGAAAGATCAAGGGTTCCAGGGCCAGGCTAATCCGCCCTGGGTAAGTCGGGACCTAAGGCGAGGCCGACAGGCGTAGTCGATGGACAACGGGTTGATATTCCCGTACTGACGAAAAACCGCCCAAGCTAATCCAGTAATGCTAAGTATCTGAATCCTCTAGCTAATCCCTTCGGGGTGAGGCCAGGGGCCTAGCGTACGACCCGACACTGGTGCGGTTAGCGTATTAACAGGTGTGACGCAGGAAGGTAGCTGAGCCGGGCGATGGTTGTCCCGGTCTAAGGATGTAGGGCGAACGATAGGCAAATCCGTCGTTCATATAGCCTGAGACCCGATGGGTAGCCCGTAAGGGCGAAATCAGTGATCCTATGCTGCCAAGAAAAGCATCGACGCGAGGTTTTAGTCACCCGTACCCCAAACCGACTCAGGTGATCAGGTAGAGAATACTAAGGAGATCGAGAGAATCGTGGTTAAGGAACTCGGCAAAATGCCCCCGTAACTTCGGGAGAAGGGGGGCCTGAGGCGTGAACGGACTTGCTCCGGGAGCGTTCGAAGGCCGCAGAGACCAGTGGGAAGCGACTGTTTACTAAAAACACAGGTCCGTGCTAAGTCGCAAGACGATGTATACGGACTGACGCCTGCCCGGTGCTGGAAGGTTAAGAGGAACGGTTAGCCGCAAGGCGAAGCTGAGAATTTAAGCCCCAGTAAACGGCGGTGGTAACTATAACCATCCTAAGGTAGCGAAATTCCTTGTCGGGTAAGTTCCGACCTGCACGAATGGCGTAACGACTTCCCAGCTGTCTCAACCGCGAACTCGGCGAAATTGCATTACGAGTAAAGATGCTCGTTACGCGCAGCAGGACGGAAAGACCCCGTGACCTTTACTACAGCTTGGTATTGGTGTTCGGTGTGGCTTGTGTAGGATAGGTGGGAGACTGTGAAGCTTGGACGCTAGTTCAGGTGGAGTCATCGTTGAAATACCACTCTGGTCATATTGGATACCTAACTTCGAACCGTGATCCGGTTCAGGGACAGTGCCTGGTGGGTAGTTTAACTGGGGCGGTTGCCTCCTAAAAAGTAACGGAGGCGCCCAAAGGTTCCCTCAACCTGGTTGGTAATCAGGTGTCGAGTGTAAGTGCACAAGGGAGCTTGACTGTGAGACTGACACGTCGAGCAGGGACGAAAGTCGGGACTAGTGATCCGGCAGTGGCTTGTGGAAGCGCTGTCGCTCAACGGATAAAAGGTACCTCGGGGATAACAGGCTGATCTTGCCCAAGAGTCCATATCGACGGCATGGTTTGGCACCTCGATGTCGGCTCGTCGCATCCTGGGGCTGGAGTAGGTCCCAAGGGTTGGGCTGTTCGCCCATTAAAGCGGTACGCGAGCTGGGTTTAGAACGTCGTGAGACAGTTCGGTCCCTATCCGCTGCGCGCGCAGGAAATTTGAGAAGATCTATCCCTAGTACGAGAGGACCGGGATGGACGAACCTCTGGTGTGTCAGTTGTTCCGCCAGGAGCACCGCTGATTAGCTACGTTCGGAACGGATAACCGCTGAAAGCATCTAAGCGGGAAGCCGGCTTCGAGATGAGATTTCCATCCCTTAGGGGGAGAGGCTCGCAGCTAGACTACTGCGTTGATAGGCCGGATGTGGAAGTGGGGACTAAAGACCCATGAAGCTGACCGGTACTAATAAGCCGATAATTTGATAACACTCAGTTTGAAGAAGCTGCTTTAGCGTCCACTATGTGGTTCTCGATGTACGGTCGAGAACAACACCCCACGGTGTCTAATAAACATTGCAGGGGTCTATAACTAAAAAATATAGGTTCGAAACACGCATCACCAAGTGTTTCGGCGGCTATAGCAAGAGGGAAACGCCCGGTCACATTCCGAACCCGGAAGCTAAGACTCTTTGCGCCGATGGTACTGCAGGGGGGACCCTGTGGGAGAGTAGGACACCGCCGGACTTAACTTAGCAACACCATCAATGGCCACCCCACACGGGGTGGCCATTTTTGCGTTAACCCCTCATACCGCCAGGGGCCAGGTCTCGGCAGACCCGACCAGCGGAAGAGTCAGCTGCGGGGCCGCAGCCCGTCCAGGGCGACCGTGAGCACGTCGTCCGCGAGCTGAGCGGCGTCTTCCAGGCCCTCAGGGCGGTACCACTCGGCAATGGAGTTGACCATGCCAAAGAGCAACCGGGTGACAACACGGGCATCGACGTCGCTGCGGAGGGACCCCTCGGCGCGGGCCTCAAGCACGAGGGCCGAAACCATGTGGTCGAACGCGCGACGGCGGGTGAGGGCATCGCGCTCCACCTGGGAATTGCCGCGCACGCGCAGCAGCAGCGTCACCGACGGCAGCTTGGCCGCCAGCACCTGTACCGCGCCACGCAGTACGTAGGCGAGCCGATCGATGGCGGCGCCGGCGAGGGCGCCCTCCTCGGCGAGGACACCCTCGAGAGCGGTCAGCGCCTCGTCGAGAGCCAGTTCCAGCAGCTCTTCCTTGGAAGCGAAGTGGTGGTAGATCGCCGCTTTGGACAGGTCCAGGCGTGCCGCGAGTGCTCCCATGGAGGTGGCGTCGTAGCCATACTCGTTGAAGGCTGCGACAGCGATATCGAGAATGGCGCGCTGATCGTAACCGGGGCGCCCCCGCTTGGCCGAGATGAGGTCAGACATTATTAGCAGTATCCCATGCGGTAGAGACGGATCCGTGCTTTACCTCAGGTCGTAGACCCGCTTCAGCTTGCCGGCACTGCGTTCGAGGGTGCCGGGCTCGGCGATCTCCACCTGCACGGTCGAGCCGATCTGGTCCTTGATCCGGGCGATGAGGGCCGCGCGGGCCGTGTCCGAGGAGGCGCCGTCGGCGTGCTCGTGGCGCTCGATGCGCACGGTCAACTCGTCCATCCGGCCGGGGCGGGTGAGTTCCAGCACGAAATGCGGCGAGAGGTGTTCAATGCTCAGCACAATCTCCTCGATCTGGGTGGGAAAGAGGTTCACCCCACGGAGGATGATCATGTCGTCGTTGCGTCCCGTGATTTTCTCCATGCGGCGCATGCCAGGGCGAGCCGTGCCGGGCAGCAGCCGAGTGAGGTCCCGGGTGCGGTAGCGAATCACCGGGAAGGCCTGCTTGGTGAGTGACGTGAAGACCAGCTCTCCCGTGTCTCCGTCGGCGAGGGGTTTTCTGGTCTCGCCGTCAATGATCTCCGGGTAGAACTGGTCTTCCCACAGGTGCGGTCCGTCTTTCGACTCGAGACATTCGCTTCCCACGCCGGGGCCCATGACCTCGCTCAGCCCGTAGATGTCGAGCGCGTCGAAGTCGAGACGTTCCTCAAGTTCCAGACGCAACTGGTTTGTCCACGGTTCGGCACCGAGAACGCCCGCCTTCAGGCTGGATCGGCGCGGGTCGAGACCAGCGGCCACCATGGCATCCGTTATCGTCAGCAGGTAGCTCGGAGTGGACAGAATGACGTCGGGTTCGAAGTCGTTGATCATCTGCACCTGCTTGTTGGTCTGGCCTCCCGACATGGGAATGGCAACCGCTCCGAGGGCCTCAATGCCGGCGTGCGCGCCGAGGCCACCCGTGAACAGGCCGTAACCGTAGGCGTTGTGCACCTTCATTCCTGGGCGAACGCCGGCGGCGCGGAGGCTCCGTGCGACGAGGCCGGCCCAGTTGCGAAGATCGTCTTTGGTGTATCCAACGACGGTGGGCAGGCCGGTGGTGCCCGAGGAGGTGTGGATGCGCGCGACCCGGTCCATGGGAACCGCGAACATGCCGAAGGGGTAGCTCTGCCGCAGATCTTCCTTCGTCGTGAACGGCAGGAGAGCCACGTCGTCAAGGGTGCGGATGTCGTCGGGGTGAACGCCGACAGCATCGAACTTTCGCGTGTAGAGGGGCACATTGGCGTAGGCGTGGCGCACGGTCTGCTGCAGCCGAAGGAGCTGTAGTGCGAGGATCTCGTCGCGTGACATTCGCTCTTCGGGGTCGAGCTCATCGAGAGATGGGGCGTGCAGGCGGGTCTTGGTCAGCGTTGACATGGTGCCTCCGGAGCTGGTCAGTTGTGGGCGCGGGTGGGCGTTGCGAGGGTCGTGGTTCGACTGCGACCGCGGAATTCCGCGATGGGAACGTTGTGCTCGTCGGTGACGCGCACGTCGTACAGTCCGCTCCGCCCGCTCTTGGTACGGAGCACGGCGGTTGCGGTTAGAGTCTGGCCGAGGGTTGCCGGCTTCAGAAAGCTGATGTCGGCGCCAGCGGCCAGGGTGACGTGATGGTCGTCATTGCAGGCGATGGCGAATGCCGTGTCCGCGAGGGAGAAGATCATGCCGCCGTGAGTCACATCGAAGCCGTTGAGCATGTCATCTCGAACCAGCATTGACACGATGGCGCTCCCGGGTTCGGTGTGCTCCACAACCATGCCGAGCCCGGCGGATGCCCGATCACGCTGCATCATGGCGCGGTTTCCGAGGGGTGATTGTGCCGCTGCGTGCTGCGCGGGTTCGTGCGGTGCGGCGTCGGGTGCTGCGTCCAACTTGGTTCTCCTCTTTGAGTGACCGTGATGCGAAAACGTGTACCGGCGGCGGGGGTTGCTGCGCCGATAGTGTGACTATATACTAACTGAACGATCGGTTGGTAAATATTTGCCTTCCGGACGTGGAACCTTGAGCGCCAACGATGACCAGGAGTCAATGATGACAACCCACGCAGGGCCTTATCCCCTTGCTCCGGATGCCTCCGCGGAGAATCCGGAGATTTCTGCCGATGAGCAGCAGTTCAACGATCTGATCGAGGCGGATTCCCGCATCGAACCGCGTGACTGGATGCCAGAGGACTACCGCAAGTCCTTGGTGCGGCAGATCTCCCAGCACGCGCATTCCGAGATCATTGGTATGCAGCCGGAATCGAACTGGATCACGCGGGCGCCGAGCCTCAAGCGTAAGGCGATCCTCATGGCCAAGGTCCAGGACGAGGCCGGTCACGGTCTTTACCTGTACTCGGCCGCACAGACCCTCGGTGCCACCCGGGACGGCATGACCGAAGCCCTCATCGCCGGCAAGGCCCGCTACTCCTCGATCTTCAACTACCCCACCCCGACATGGGCCGACATGGGTTCGGTCGGCTGGCTCGTGGACGGCGCCGCCATCTGCAATCAGGTGCCGCTCTGCCGCGCCAGCTACGGCCCGTACGGCCGTGCGATGGTGCGCATCTGCAAGGAAGAATCCTTCCACCAGCGCCAGGGATTCGAGATTCTGCTCGAGCTGATGCAGGGCACCGAGGCTCAGCGCCATATGGCGCAGGACTCGGTGAACCGCTGGTACTGGCCCGCGCTGATGATGTTCGGCCCGCCCGATGACGACTCGCCCAACTCCGCGCAGTCCATGGCGTGGAAGATCAAGCGTTTCTCCAACGACGAGCTGCGCCAGCGCTTCGTGGGCATGCTCGTGCCCCAGGCCGCCGTGCTCGGGATCACCCTGCCAGACCCCGACCTCAAGTGGAACGACGAGACCCAGAAGTATGATCTCGGCGAGATTGACTGGACCGAGTTCCACGAGGTGCTCTCCGGCCGAGGCGCCAGCAACGCGCAGCGCCTGCAGCGCCGACGCGATGCGCACGCCGAAGGCGCCTGGGTGCGCGAAGCTGCGGCCGCCTACGCCCGTAAACAGTCCGAACGATCTGAAATGGTGGCCTCATGACCGCACCCGGCGATTCCGCAAACGAAATCTGGCCCCTGTGGGAGGTCTTCGTGCGTTCCAGCCGTGGGCTGAGCCATGTGCACGTGGGTTCGCTGCATGCTCCCGACGAGATCCTCGCCGTGCGCAACGCCCGCGATCTCTACACTCGTCGCGCTGAGGGCGTCTCCGTGTGGGTCGTGCCTGCCGCCGCCATCACTACGAGCGACCCCGACGCCAAGGGCGCCTTCTTCGAATCCGCGTCCGGCAAGAACTACCGCCATGCGAGCTATTACTCCAAGAGTGAGGGAGTGAAACACCTATGAGCGTCGAAACGGATGACTCCATGCACGACGACGGCCACGGGCACGTCCAGGTTGATGTCACCCTGCTACCTGACGAGCTGATCGCGTCGGCAGCCGTTGCCTCCGCCGATGTCGCGGAGTATGCGTTGTGGCTCGGCGACGACTCGCTCGTTCTCGCCCAGCGCCTCGGCTCCTGGATCTCGCGGGCCCCCGAACTCGAGGAGGACGTAGCCCTGGGCAATATCGCCCTTGACCTCATCGGACACGCTCGTTCGCTGCTCCACTACGCCGGTACGGCCTCCGGACAGAGCGAAGACGACCTCGCCTACTGGCGCGATGAGCCCGAATGGCGTTCCCTGCAGATCGTGGAGCAGCCCAACGGCGACTTTGCGCACACCATTGCACGACAATTCATCGTGAGCCACTTCTTGTTCGAGCTCTACACGCGACTGCGCGATTCCACCGACGCAACGCTCGCCGCCGTGGCCGACAAGGCGGCGAAAGAGGTGGACTACCACCGCGACCACTCGGTGCAGTGGGTGCTCCGGCTCTCGCTCGGAACTGATGAGTCCCGCCGCCGCATGCTCGTCGGCTTCTCTGACATGTGGCCCTACGTCGACGAGATGTTCCGCGATGAACCGCTGCTCGACCGACTGGAGGGCGTGGCCGTACGCCCGTCCAGCCTGCGCGAAGCGTTCGAGCGTGCGATCGCTCCGGTCTTCGCCGAGGCCGAGCTGGAGGAGCCCCGCGGCTTCATCGCCTCGGGCGGCGGACGCCGGGGAATTCACTCCGAGCATCTCGGCCTCCTGCTCGCCGATATGCAGGTGCTCACCCGCGCTCACCCCGGAGCGAAGTGGTGACCTCGCCGGCCCCCGAGTCGACGGCGCGACCGCGACCGGTCGACGCCGAGTCGCTCCGCGCGTGGCTCGTTGCCGCCACGGTCGTTGACCCGGAGATTCCGGTGCTCACGATTGAGGACCTCGGCGTGCTGCGGTCCGTCAGCGTCACGTCAAGCGGTGTCGACGTCGCGCTGACGCCCACCTATAGCGGATGCCCCGCCCTCGACGCCATGCGCGACGACGTTCACGGGGCGCTCACCGCCGTCGGTTATACCAATGTCACCGTGCGGCTCGTGCTGAGCCCCGCGTGGACGACCGACTGGATGAGCGAAGAGGGCAAACTCAAGCTCATCGAGTACGGCATCGCCGCCCCCACCGGGCACTCCGCAGCACGCCCCTCCGGCCCGGCCGGCCCGGTTCGCCTGCAGCTCGCGGTCAAGTGCCCGCGCTGCAACTCCCTCAACACGCGTGAACTCGCCCACTTCGGTTCGACCTCGTGCAAGTCGCTCTATGAGTGCAAGGACTGCCTCGAACCCTTCGACTACTTCAAGGTGCTGTGACCATGACTGCAACGAACATCGGTGCCACGAAGCACCGGGCGCGTTTCCACACGCTCACCGTCTCCGACGTGCGCCAGCTCACCGCCGACAGCGTGGAGGTGACCTTCGCTGTCCCCGAAAATCTGCGCGGAGCCTTCGACTACGCTCCCGGCCAGCACCTCGCCCTGCGCGCGACGATCGACGGCCACGAACTGCGCCGCAGCTACTCCATCTGCCGGCCGCCGAGCACGAGCGCCGCCGGATCGATCAGCGTGGCCATCAAACGGGACCTTGGCGGCGTGTTCTCCAGCTGGGCCAACAGCGAACTGCATGAGGGCCAGGAGATTGAGGTGATGAGCCCGCAGGGCACGTTCACGTCGACCCTGCCCGACCTCGACGACAAGCACATTGTGGGCGTGGCCGCAGGCTCGGGCATCACCCCGCTGATGTCGCTCGCGCACACCGTGCTCGCGTCGTCCGCTACCTCACGCTTCACTCTCGTGTACACGAACCGCACCGCGCTCGACGTGATGTTTCTCGACGAACTCGCCGATCTCAAGGACCGCTACCCGGCCCGCCTCGCGCTGTACCACGTGCTTTCGCGGGAGCAGCGCTCATCCTCGCTGCTCACCGGGCGCATCGACGAAGACAAGTTTCGCCGCATGCTGGACTCGATTCTGCGGCCCGCAACGGTGGACGAATGGTTCCTCTGCGGGCCGTTCGAGCTCGTGCAGTTGTGTCGCGACACCCTAGAGGATGTGGGCGTCGATCGCTCCCGCGTGCGCTTCGAACTGTTCACAACGGGCGAGACCAACCGCGCCAGCGGCGGCGATTCCGGGCGACCCGTCCAGGTGGCGGCCGGCGACAAGACGTTCCAGATTGACTTCACGTTGGACGGCCAGAGCAACACCGTCACGACGCCGGTCAACGCGAACGAGAGCATCCTGAACGCCGCCCTGCGCGTGCGCCCCGATGTGCCCTTCGCCTGCGCCGGGGGTGTGTGTGGCACCTGCCGCGCCAAGCTCGTGAGCGGCGATGTCACCATGACCGAGAACTACGCGCTCGAACCCGACGAGCTCGAACGCGGCTTCGTGCTCACGTGCCAGTCCCACCCGACCACCGAAAAGGTTGTCGTCGACTACGACGGCTAATCTCGGCCCGACAGAAAGCGGATGCCCATGATCGAGCTGACCTTCAAGGACGACGTCGCGTACGTGGTGCTGAACGCCCCCGACAAACTGAACGCCCTCGACGAGGCGGCCGTCATCGAACTCGATGCGGCGTACGCGTCCGCGGAGGACGCCGGAGTGCGAGCCCTCGTGCTCCGCGGCGAGGGCCGGGCGTTTTGCGCCGGCCGCGATATTTCGGCCGTCGACCCCCGAACCGACGACGTGCAGGGCTACCTCGGCGGGCACGTTACCAAGCTTCTGCACCGCATGAGCGCGTTTGGGGCGCCCACCTTTGCGGCCGCGCACGGTGCGTGCCTCGGTGTGGGCCTCGGACTGCTCATCGCCACCGACGTGGTGTACGTGGCCGACAACGCCAAAATCGGCTCACCCTTTGCCAACCTCGGGGCCACCCTCGACTCGGGTGGACATGCCCTGTTCGTGGAGCGTCTCGGCGCCCACCGCACCCTCGACCTCATCTACTCCGGTCGGCTCATGTCGGGTGCCGAGGCTGTGGGCGCCGGGTTGTTCAGCCAGGTCTTCCCCGCGTCGGAGGTGACGGATGCCACAGTGCAGGCCGCCGAGCGGGCCGCGACGGGCGCGACCCAGGCTTTCCTGGCGAGCAAAAAACTCGTCGCAGCGCTGCGGGATGAACGTTTGGGACTCTGGGACAGCATGACCGCCGAAACCGCGGCCCAGGCGGCGCTCTGCGACACCGAGGACTATCGGGAGGGCTTCGCGGCCTTCCAACAAAAGCGCAGGCCCACCTTCACCGGCCACTCCTAGCCTGCACTGCGGGCGACGGGAGGGCACGCGGCCTCGCGGTTGTAGTCTTGAGGGGTCGGCAGAGGAGGGCACATGACCACACGGTGGGCGCGTTTCGTCCGCGGTTGGATTGTCGCTCTCGTCTCGACACTGGTGGCTGCGGTACTGCATACGCTCGCCGGCGGACCCGGACCCGGCGTGCTGCCCATTGTCATTTCGCTCTCCTTCGCTGGAATGATCTGCATTGCGCTCGCCGGGCACACGCTCTCCATCTGGCGCGGTGCCCTCGCCGTGCTCGCCAGCCAGTTCATCTTTCACGGGCTCTTCGCCCTGGGCCGATCCGGGGGTGCAATCCCGCCCGACACGATTGCGACATCAGGCACCCACCACTCCCTGCTGCCCGGGATCATCGAGGCTGCCGGAACCACGGCTGCAACGCATGCCGGCCATTTCGGCCCCACGATGTGGCTTGCCCACGCGGTGGCCGCGGGCATCACGATCGTGGCGCTCCGTTTCGGAGAGGGCGCGTTCTGGAGCCTCCTCGAGACCGCGAGGCTCATCGTTCGAGCGCTTTGTCTTCCAACGCTCACCGTTGTGGTTCCGCCCGTACTCGCGCGTCGTGCCAGCACCGCATGGGTGAGCCTTCCCCGCAACATCTTCGTCTTGTTGTCCTCCGTGTCGCGCCGTGGGCCGCCACCGGTCTCGCTCGTCGCCTGACACCCCCCGCCGCCTTCGACGCGATGCCCGGAGCTTCGGCAGTACGAGACGAATACCCACTTCGCACCGAATGGGATGCCGGCCGTGTGCTGCATTTTTCTGCGGCCCGCGTCGGCCGCCCTGAACCCTCTGAAAGACCACCCATGAAGCTTTTCACCACCACATCCGCACTCGCGGGATCTGCTCTCGTCGCCGGCGTTCTGCTGGCCCTGAGCGCACCCCTCGCAGCCAGGGCTCACGTCTCAGCCGGCGCCACGTCGACCGCCGCCGGGTCATCGACGCTGCTCACCTTCGCCACGGCGCACGGATGCGACGGCTCGCCCACCACAATCATCGCCATATCGCTCCCCGAGGGCGTCGCGAGCGTGGCGCCCACGGTCAACGCCGGCTGGGGCGTCGAGAAGGTTGCGGCGGACCTCGCCACGCCGATCGATGACGGCCATGGCAATACGGTCGCCACCCGCACCGGGCAGGTCGTGTACACGGCGCAGGCACCACTTGCCAGCGGCCTGCGCACCACGTTTGTTCTCAGCTTCACGATTCCAGCCGACGCCGAGGGTGAGACTCTCGAGTTCCCGGTGCTGCAGACGTGCGAGACCGGCTCAACGAACTGGAGCGAGACCACGGTTGACGGCGAGGAGGAGCCGGCTCACCCCGCACCCTTCATCGCGGTGACCGAGGCCGCTGGCGACGGGCACGAGCACGGCGCCGCGACAACCGATCACGCTGAGACCACAGAGGCGGCGACCGAGAGCGCCGCATCCTCCGACGATGTCCTCGCCCGCGTGCTCGGTGTCGGCGGCCTCGCCGTCGGAGCGGTTGGTATCGTGCTCGCCGTGAGCGCGCGTCGCAAGCAGTCTGCATAGCGTGCAGCGCATGAACAATATCCAGTCCGGTTCGATCGCGCGCGGCGCGGGATTTTCCCTGCCCGCCCGGGTGGCACTCGGCGGTGGCCTGATCGTCGCCGCGGTGGGGCTGTTCGCCGCCCCCGCCTCGGCGCACAACTACCCGGTGGGGTATGCGCCGGCCGAGAACTCGGTCATCACCGAGCAGCCCGGTGTCTTCTCGGTCACCACGAACGACCTGCTGCTCAACCTTGACGGTGCCGGCGCGGCCAGCGCCATGCAGATCACCGGCCCGAAAAGCGCCGATGAACCGCTGTATTACGGTGACGGATGCGCCACGGTATCCGGCGCCACGGTGGAGAAGAGCGCCCAGCTCGGCGGCGCCGGCGATTACACTGTCATCTGGCAGAGCGTGTCCACCGACGGTCACGCTATCTCCGGCGAGTACTCGTTCACGTGGAAACCCCGAGAGGGACAGGAGCTCGCCACCGGCTCGCCCGTCGTGCCCACGTGTGGCGGAACCGTCGAAGACGAGACACCCCCGACGACCGCTGCCCCCGGCACCGTCTCGCCAGGCGCATCCGCTGCTTCGTCGGGGGTCCTCACCGATGTGGCCTGGATCGGCGGCTCCCTCGGTATGGTGCTACTCGCCGTCGGCGCGACGCTGTTCGTGCTGCGACGAAAGTCGAAGCCGGAAACCAGGTAGCAGCTCGGGATACCGCCCGGAATCACCCGCCAGGTGATTCCGGGCGGTAAGCCCCCGCTCTCGGTGGCCGGACGCTGGCGCAGGTAGACTTACACGGTGAGTTGGAACGCCGAAATCCCGTGGAATCCTGACGAGTTCGAACCACCGGAAGACTTCGATGCTCCACCACCGCCGGGTGAAAGCGAATACGCGCAGCCCGGTGGTGGCCAGCCCGCAGGCGCACGTCAGGCATCCGCTGCCCCCCGCGTGGCCACCATGCCGGCCACGCGCAAATTCGTGACGGCCGCCGAAGCCCTGCAGACCGTGTTCGGCTACGACTCGTTTCGCGGGGACCAGGCCGAGATCATCGCCCAGGTGGTCCACGGCAAAGACGCCGTCGTGCTCATGCCGACCGGTGGCGGTAAGAGCCTCTGTTACCAGATTCCGTCGCTCGTGCGGGAGGGGACCGGCATCGTCGTCTCTCCGCTCATCGCCCTGATGCAGGACCAGGTCGATGCGCTCACCGCGGTGGGTGTGCGCGCCGCTTTTCTCAATTCAAGCCAGGACGCCGCAGCCCGTGGCCGCGTGGAACGCGACTATCTCTCCGGTGACCTCGACCTGCTCTACGTGGCACCGGAGCGCCTCTCGAGCGAGGCGACCAAACGCTTTCTCGACCAGGGCACGATCGCCCTCTTCGCGATCGACGAGGCGCACTGTGTGTCGCAGTGGGGGCACGACTTTCGCCCGGACTACCTGGCCCTCTCCGAGCTCGCTGACCGTTGGCCCGACGTGCCGCGCATCGCCCTCACCGCCACGGCGACGGATGCCACGCACCAGGAAATCACGACGCGCCTGCAGATGGGCGACGCCAAACACTTCGTGGCGAGCTTTGACCGGCCCAATATTCAGTACCGCATCGTGGGCAAGAACGAGGTGCGCAAGCAGCTCTTGTCGTTCATCAAGACCGAGCACCCCAGCGACGCGGGCATCGTGTACGCGCTGAGCCGCAAAACTGTGGACCAGACCGCCGAGTTCCTACGCCAGAACGGGCTCAACGCCCTGCCGTATCACGCCGGCCTTGACGCGGGACTACGCGCCCGTACCCAGTCTCGATTCCTGCGCGAAGAGGGCGTCATCATCGTGGCGACCATCGCCTTCGGAATGGGAATCGACAAGCCCGACGTGCGATTCGTGGCCCACATCGACCTGCCCAAATCGGTCGAGGGGTACTACCAGGAAACCGGTCGCGCCGGTCGCGACGGCGCCCCCGCCGACGCGTGGCTTGCCTACGGCCTCGCCGACGTCGTGCAGCAACGCCGCATGATCGACGAGTCACCCGGCGACCTCTCGCATCGCCGCAAACTCTCCGCGCACCTCGACGCCATGCTCGCGCTCTGCGAGACGGTGCACTGCCGACGCGTCAACCTGCTGCGCTACTTCGGCCAGACGAGCGAGCCGTGCGGCAACTGCGACACGTGCCTCGAACCACCAGCGGCCTGGGACGGCACCGTTCCCGCCCAGAAGCTGCTTTCCACGATCGTGCGCCTGCTGCGCGAGCGCAACCAGAAATTCGGCGCGGGACACCTCATCGATATTCTGCGCGGCAAGGAAACGCCCCGCGCCACGCAACACGGCCACAACGCCCTCAAGACGTGGGGGATCGGCGCCGACCTCAGTGACCAGCAATGGCGCGGTGTGGTGCGGCAGATGCTCGCCCAGGGCTTTCTCGCCACTTCCGGCGAATACGGCACGCTGATTCTGACGGATGCCGCGGCGGAGGTTCTGGGGGGAGGCCGCAGCGTGCAGCTGCGCACCGAGCCCGATCGTCCCGTGCGGTCGGCTGCCGCTCGCGGTTCGAGCAAGAAGGCCGCTGCCGCGGACCTGTCGCCGGATCAGGCCGCGCTCTTCGAGGCGCTTCGGACCTGGCGTTCCGCCCAGTCGAGGGAGCAGGGCGTTCCGGCGTACATCGTCTTCGGCGACGCTACCCTGCTTGCCGTGGCTGCGGCGAAGCCCGCGAGCATGAGCGATCTCGACGGCATCACCGGCATCGGCGCCAAGAAGCTGGAGGCCTATGGGGCGGCCCTGCTGGAGGTGGTGGGCGCGGCACCCGCCAGCTAGGCTTCCCGCCCGGGGTTGTGGGGGATAGCTGGGAGATTGCCTGCGCAGTTGAGGAAACCTACAAGACGGATGCCGCGACCGGCATGCATCTTTGTAGCCCGGTCACGCACTATTTCGCCGGGGGCATGGTTGGTTCTAGCGTGGGCGAACAGCAACGTTCCGCGCAAGAAGTTAGGACCCCGATGGTTGACACCGCCCAGCGCTCCAAGGCCCGCCCCACCGTGAGCGACACGAACCCAAACACGGACACGGGCCCCGTCGCCGTCGGCGGCGTCACGGTGCAGCCCGCCGTTGATGTGGCAAGCCTCGGGCGTCAGCTGCTTGGCACGTGGGCCGACGTGCGCATCCAGGCGCGCGAGCTGTCCGCCCGCCCCGACATGCAGCGTATCGAGGGCCTCAGTATGGCCGATCACCGCGCCCGCGTTTTCGACCAGCTGCACGTGCTCGCCGAGAACGGTCATGTGCTCCGCGCGTTCCCGACGCACCTCGGCGGGGCCGACGACCACGGCGGAAACATCGCCGGCTTCGAAGAGCTCGTCATCGCGGACCCCAGCCTGCAGATCAAGGGTGGCGTGCAGTGGGGTCTCTTCGGTGCGGCCGTGTTGCACCTCGGCACGGAAGAACACCATAACAAGTACCTGCCCGGCATCATGGACCTCAGTGTTCCCGGTGCGTTCGCCATGACCGAGATCGGCCACGGCTCCGACGTCGCGAGCATCGGCACAACCGCAACATTCGACCCGGAAACCGACGAATTCGTCATCCACACCCCGTTCCGTGCGGCATGGAAGGACTACCTCGGCAACGCCGCAAAAGACGGCATTGCCGCCGTGCTCTTCGCACAGCTGATCACCCAGGGCGTCAACCACGGCGTGCACGCGTTCTACATCCCCATCCGTGACGAAACCGGCGCGTTCCTGCCCGGCATCGGAGGCGAAGACGACGGCCTCAAGGGCGGTCTCAACGGCATCGACAACGGACGCCTGCACTTCGACCACGTGCGCATTCCCCGCGCAAACCTGCTCAACCGCTACGGTGACGTCACCGAAGACGGCACCTACACGAGCTCCATTTCGAGCCCCGGGCGCCGTTTCTTCACCATGCTCGGCACCCTCGTGCAGGGGCGCGTGTCCCTCGACGGCGCCGCCACCGCGGCATCCGCTCTCGCGCTCACGATCGCCATCACCTACGGCGGCCAACGTCGGCAGTTCAACGCGGGAAGCGCCACGGACGAGGAGGTCATTCTCGACTACCAGCGCCACCAGCGCCGATTGTTCCCCCGCCTCGCCACGACCTACGCCCAGACGTTCGCGCACGACGAGTTCCTCGTGAAGTTCGACGACGTGTTCAGCGGCAAGGCCACAACGGATGCCGACCGGCAAGACCTCGAAACCCTCGCCGCAGCGCTCAAGCCGCTCTCCACCTGGCATGCCCTCGACACCCTCCAGGAGGCGCGCGAAGCCTGCGGTGGCGCCGGATTCCTGGCGGCCAACCGCATCGTGGGCCTGCGCGCCGACCTCGACGTGTACGCCACGTTCGAGGGGGACAACAACGTGTTGCTCCAGCTCGTCGCCAAGCGCCTGCTCACCGACTTCAGCCGTAAATTCGCCAAGGCGGATGCCGGTGCCCTCGCCTGGTACGTCGTGGCGCAGGCCGCCGGTCGCGCCTACAGCGGCACGGGTCTGCGTTCACTGACCCAGCTGATGGCCGACCGCGGGTCGACAGCCCGCTCCGTCGGTGCCCTGCGCGACACCGAGGTGCAGCGCGAGATGCTGACCGACCGGGTGGAGACGATGATCGCCGACGCTGCGGGCAAGCTGCGCCGCGCGACGAAGCTGCCCAAGAAGGAGGCGGCGGACCTCTTCAACGCGCACCAGAACGAACTCATCGAAGCGGCACGCGCCCACGGCGAACTACTGCAGTGGGAGGCCTTCACCCGGGCCCTCGAGAAGACCGAGGACCCCGGAACGAAGCAGGTGCTCACCTGGCTGCGCGACCTCTTCGGCCTCGGTCTCGTGGAGAAGAACATCGGCTGGTACCTCATCAATGGGCGCCTGTCCGCGAAGCGTGCCCAGGCGGTCACGGCCTACATCGACCGGTTGATCGCGCGCATCCGCCCGCACGCGCAGAGCCTCGTTGATTCATTCGGTTACACGCAGGACCACCTGCGTGCCCCGATCGCGAGCGGCCTCGAGCGCGAGCGCCAGACCGAGGCGCGCGAGTACTATGCCGCCGCACGGGCCTCGGGTACCGCCCCGCGCGAGGAGAAATCCGGCAAGAAGTAGCCCGGCCCGTCGTACCGCGGTACGAGAAACCCGCAGGCAGAACCCTCCCTGCGGGTGATGTGCCGGGGCATCGCTCGCCCGTAACGTCTTTCATGGGGGCCGCAGAGTGTGCGGCCCCACCACTCATTGAAAGAGGCAACGGATGATTCAGGCACAGTCCCTGACCAAGCGCTACGGCAGCAAGACGGCCGTCGACTCGGTCGACTTCACCGTGCAGCCGGGTAAGGTCACCGGCTTCCTGGGGCCCAACGGCGCAGGCAAGTCCACCACGATGCGCATGATCGTGGGACTCGACAAGCCCACCTCGGGTTCCGTCATCGTCAACGGCAAGGCATACCGCGAGCACAAGGCCCCCCTCCGCGAGGTCGGCATGCTGCTCGACGCGAAGGCCGTACACACCGGCCGCAGCGCCTACAACCACCTGCGGGCACTGGCTGCAACGCACAGCATCCCGGCCAGCCGGGTCGATGAGGTCATCGCCCTGACCGGCCTCGAATCCGTTGCCCGCAAGCGCGTCGGCGGCTTCTCCCTCGGCATGGGCCAGCGCCTCGGCATCGCCGCCGCGCTGCTCGGTGACCCGGCCACGCTCATCCTCGACGAGCCCATCAACGGCCTCGACCCCGAGGGCGTGCTGTGGGTTCGTCGCCTCGCTCGCCAGCTGGCGCGGGAGGGCCGAACAGTTCTGCTCTCCTCGCACCTTATGAGCGAGATGGCGCTCACCGCCGACCACCTCATCGTGCTCGGCCGTGGACGCGTGATAGCGGATGCCCCGGTCGCCGACATCATCGCCTCGGCAAACCGCACCACGGTTCGGGTTCGTACGCCCAACTCGGCACACCTCGCGAATCTTCTCGCCCAGGCTGATGTCACGGTCACCAACCTCGAACAGGACCTGCTCGAGATCGTCGGCGTGACCGCCGTTGAGATCGGCGACCAGGCCGCGCGCGCCGGGATCATTCTGCACGAGCTCACCCCCGTGAGCGCGTCCCTCGAAGAGGCCTACATGACCCTCACCCAGGATGAGGTGGAGTACCGCACCGGCGGCGCGTCATCGACCATCGAATCCGAATCGGCAACACCGGCACTGCAGGAGGCGGCACGATGACCACACTGACCCACCCCACCGCCCCGGCCACGGCCCCGGCCGACACGTCTTACGTGTCCGCCGGCCCCGGTCTCAGCTTCGTCGCCCTGATCCGCTCCGAGTGGATCAAGCTCTGGAGCGTGCGCTCCACCGTGTGGTCCCTCTCCCTGGTTGTGGTCGTGTCCCTCGGCATGGCTGCGGTCATGGCGTGGGCGACGACCTTGCAGCTGGCCAGCATGGGCGGGGCGACCGACCTCAGCGTGCTTCCCGCGGCCGACCAGGCCGGGATCGTTCTGCAGGCCGCCACGTTCGGCATCTTCTTCGGTCAACTGATCGTGGCTGTTCTCGGGGTTCTCGTCATCAGCGGTGAATATTCCACCGGGATGATCAAGTCAACCCTGACGGCGGTCCCGCGTCGCCTCGGGGCCCTCGCGGCCAAGGGTGTCGTGCTGTTCGCGTGCACCTTCGTGGTGGGTGTCGTCAGCACCATCGGATCTTTCCTGGTGGCGGCCCCGATGCTTGCGGGGCAGGGCCTGAGCGTGAGCCTGTTCGACTCAGCCGTTATCCTGCCGCTGCTCGGTGCTTCGCTCTACCTGGGCCTGATTTCCGTGTTCGCGCTCGGAATCGGAACAATCCTGCGCAGCGCTGCCGGCGGCATCGCGGCGGCTCTCGGCACGCTCCTGCTGTTGCCGATCGTGTTCTCCATGATTCCCGCGCAGTGGTCAACGGACGTGTCCCCGTACCTGCTCTCGAACGCCGGCTCCGCGCTGTTCTCGACCACGACGACCATGGAACCCGGGCAGGGCGTGCTCGTCGTCCTCGGCTGGGTTGTTGCGGTGGCGGGTCTGGCCGCCGTCGTGCTCAAGAAGCGCGACGCCTAGAACGGGCGTGACGCCAGTCAGCGGCGTAAAATCGCTGAAATGACCGCAACACCTCTTTCCCCCGGGCGGAACACGCTGCCCGGGGGAGATTTGAATCTGCCCACCCCTCCCGGCCTGATTCGACGTTTCTGGGCCCGGCACCCGCGCGTGGCCGACCTTCTCCTGGCGAGTATGTACTTCGTGCCGATGGCGATCGCCCTGATCGTGGACGCACTGCTCGGTGCCGGCGCCCCGCAGGGAATGCTCATACTGAACGCGGTCGTCGTGGTTGCCGTCAGCGGAGCGTTGCTGTTTCGACGACGGGCGCCCCGACTCGTGCTCGTGATCACCGCGCTGGGCATGGTGGCGGGATTTGCCGAGTATGGCCAGGGCCACCTGCTTCCCGTGCTCCTGGCGCTCTACGCTGTGGCCGTGTACCGAGATGTGTCAACGGCCTGGGTGGGGTTCGGAGCGTCCGCCCTGCTCGGGGCGCTGTCCGTGTGGCTCAACGAGGGGGTCACGTTCATGTCATGGGTCGCCGTCGCGAGTCAGGTCGTGATCATGATGCTGGCGGCAACCCTGATCGGCGTCAACGTGGGCAACGGCAAACGGTACGTGGCGGCGCTCGTCGACCTCGCGGCCCAGCTCGCCGCCGAACGGGACCAGCAGGCACAGCTGGCTCGCGTGTCCGAGCGGGCACGCATCGCTCGGGAAATGCACGACGTCGTCGCGCACAGCCTGTCCGTGATGGTCGCCCTCGCCGATGGCGCCAACGCCATCGCGCCGAAGGATCCCGAACGCTCCCGGGAGGCCATGCTCGAGGTCGCCTCCACGGGGCGCAGCTCAATGCGGGAGATGCGTCGTCTTCTCGGCGTGCTTGCCGAAGCTCCCGAAACGGGTGCCGCGGTTCGCCAGGGCGGGCGCGACCGGCGCGAGCCCGCCGCCGTGCGTGCTCCTCTCGAACCTCAGCCCGGAACTGAACAGCTCGTCGAACTGGTCGAATCCTTCCGCGCGGCCAAGCTGCCGATACGACTGGAACAGAACGGGCGCGGTCCGAACAACGCCGGCGTGCAGCTCACGATCTATCGGATCGTGCAGGAGTCCCTGACGAACGTGCTGCGCTACTCGGAAAGCCCGACGCTCGTGACCGTGCGAATCGTGGCCACGTCTGGGGGCGTGGAGGTGATCGTCGCCGACAACGGCCTGGGGCATTCTCCTGCGCCCTCACAGGGCTCCGGGCGGGGAATCATTGGTCTTCAGGAACGTGTGGCGCTGTACGGAGGCACGCTCGAGGCCGGCCCTGCAGCCAATCGCGGCTGGCGGGTCACGGCGACCATGGTCTTCGATCCTGAGGAGAAAGCGTGACCATTCGAATCTTGCTCGTCGACGATCAGGCCCTGCTGCGGGTGGGTTTTCGCATGGTGCTTGAGGCAGAGGACGACCTGCGGGTGGTGGCCGAGGCGGGTGACGGTGCGGCGGCCGTCGCCGTCGCGGCTCGCGAACGGCCCGACGTTGTGCTCATGGACGTGCGAATGCCCGGAATGGACGGTATCGAGGCCACACAGCACATCGTCGCCGCGAATCCGAACACCCGGGTGATCATCCTCACCACCTTCGACCTCGACGAGTACGCCTTCGGCGGGCTCCGAGCCGGTGCGAGCGGGTTTCTGCTCAAGAACACGGAGCCGGGGGAGCTCATAGCCGCGATCCGGTCTGTGGCGTTGGGGGAAGCATCCGTTTCCCCCCGTGTGACCCAGCGGATGCTTGAGCTTTTCGGCTCAAAGCTACCCGCCCAGCAGGGAGCAGAGAACGGGGAATGTGGTCGTCTCGACACGCTGACCTCGCGCGAACATGAGGTGTTCCTCGCGATCGCTGAGGGACTCTCGAACCCGGAGCTGGCGTTGCGGTTCAGCCTGTCGGAGTCGACGGTGAAGACCCACGTCGGCCGAATCCTGCAGAAGCTCGGGCTGCGCGACCGCGTGCAGGCCGTGATCCTCGCCTATGAGCTCGGCATCGTCGGCGGTTGACTTCTCCGCGACCGGCACGGGGAATAGGCTCACAGCATGCGTACTTTTTACCCAGAGATCGAACCCTACGAAACCGGCATGCTCGACGTGGGCGACGGACAGACGATTTATTGGGAGGCCTCCGGTAACCCGGAGGGCAAACCCGCCGTCTACCTGCACGGCGGCCCAGGCGGAGCCAGCAGCGCGCCGCAGCGTCGAGTCTTCGATCCGGCGAAGTACCGCATCATCCTCTTCGACCAGCGGGGATGCGGCCTCAGCACCCCGCACGCGAGTGCGCCGCACGCCGACCTGGCCACGAACACCACCTGGCATCTCGTAGCTGACCTGGAAAAACTGCGAGAGCACCTGGGCATTGAACGCTGGCTGGTCTGCGGTGGATCCTGGGGCAGCACGCTCGGGCTCGCCTACGCCGAGACCCATCCCGCCAAGGTCACCGAGCTTGTTCTGCGCGGAATCTTCACGCTGCGTCCGATGGAACTTGATTGGTTCTACGAGGGGGGCGCCGCGGCGATCTACCCCGACCTGTGGGAGGCGTTCCTGGCGCCGGTTCCCGAAAACGAGCGCGGCCACTTGATCGCCGCCTATGGGCGCATGCTGAATGATCCGGACGAGTTCGTGCGTGAACGCGCCGGCATCGCCTGGTCCACGTGGGAATCGTCGACGATCACCCTCTTGCAGGAGCCCGACAAGATCGCGCACTTCACCGAGCCGGCCTTCGCGGTGGCCTTCGCCCGCATCGAGAACCATTTCTTTGCAAACGGGGGCTGGTTCGAGCCGAATCAGCTGATTCGGGATGCTGGCCGCCTCGCCGACATTCCCGGTGTCATCATCCAGGGACGCTACGACATGTGCACGCCCGCGTTCACAGCCTGGGACCTGCACAAGAACTGGCCGGAAGCGGACTTTCACATGATCCCGGATGCCGGCCACGCCTTTGACCAGCCGGGAATCCTCGACGCCATTATCGTCGCCACGGATCGCTTCGCCGGCTGACCCAACGCCGGCCACGCCCCCATTGCAGGGCGCATCCCGGGTCGAATGACCGCCTCGCCTTGATGAGGGCCGGGCGGGCACCTATCGTTAGGTCCGAGGCGATCATTTGCCAGGCGAACCCACCCCTCGTGCGCCGGTGGCCGCCAGCTGAGGATCGTGCCGAGTGAGCGCTGCCCCGGTCACATTCGCCACCAGGCCGATCGAGCAGGCCGGTCGCGCGGCGCTGTCGAGCAGGATCATCGTCGCGGTCGTGCTCATCCTGCTCGGGATGCGCGTCGACCTGCCGCAGGGCCTCACGGTGGGTTACCTTGCCGTCATTGCGCTGGCTCCCGTCTGGTTGCGCGTGCTTCCGCTCTATCGCGGAGCGGTGACCATCTTCATCACCGGTCTCGTCTGCCTTATCTCCGGCGTGTGGCTCAACGGGCTGGCCGCACCAACGCACGTCATCAGCCTCGGTGAAACCGCCAATGTCCTGATCGGCCTCGTAGGTATCCTCATCTCCATCGGGTTCGTGCTCTGGGCCAGGGAAGTCATGTCACCGTCGTGGCTGGCACTGTGGTTCGGTGTCGGGTTGTGCGCCGGGGTCACGTCCTCCAGCGGAATGTATGCCGAGAACCCGTGGAAGTTTGGGTATTCCTTCGCCGTAACCGTGGTTGCCCTTGCGCTGGCTCATTTGTCGGGCCGCCGCTGGCTCGAGTTCGCCGTCATCGGCGTGCTGACCGTCGTGTCGATGTTCACCGACTCCCGTTCGTCCTTTGCCATTCTGTTTATCACGGCAATTCTGGTCGTCTGGCAGATGCTGCCCACGTGGCACTGGCGAGCCGGGCGGCGGCGGTCGGGCGGGGGCATCATCGTGGGCATGGCGGCGCTCGCCACCCTTGTTTTTTATCTTGCGCAGAAGGCAATCCTCGCCGGCTCTTTTGGTGAGGCCACGAGGGAACGAACCGTAGCCCAGCTCAATGCCGCCGGGTCGCTCATCCTCGGCGGCCGCCCGGAACTGGCCGCCACCCTGAGTCTCATGCGAGACCGGCCACTGGGTTTCGGCGCCGGCACCCTGTTGAACCCCGAAGACCTGCAGGTGGCGAAGACGGGCATGGCGAGCATTAATTACGCGCCCAACAACGGATACGTGGAGAAGTACATGTTTGGCGGGCACATTGAGCTGCATTCCGTCTTCGGCGATCTCTGGGCGCACTTTGGCATTCCCGGTCTCGCGCTCACGGCCATTCTGCTGGGGGTAGTGGTGTGGGGGTTGGCCTCGTCGAGCTCGGTGGGAGCCGCGAGTGGCGTGATGCTCTTTCTGGGCGTGAACGCGCTCTGGGCGCTCCTGTTCGGGCCTCTCTACAGCGCCACTCGTCTGATCATCATTGTCGTGGCACTCAGTCTCGTGCGGCGCGGTGCGGTCCCCGTTACTCCTGAACGCCCGCCTGGGCGTTTCGCCCAAGCGTTTCCGGGCGACTGAGCGCCTGAAGTGCCCGGCGCAACGCCGTGCTCGACGTGTGCACGGTGTATGGAAAATACACGACCTCGACCCCGACGGCCGCGAACTGGCGCTCCAGGCGTAGCCCACGCTCCGTTCCGCGCCAGTCGTCACCCTTGAAGAACACGTCAAAGCGCAGCTGCTCCCACGTATCCATCTTGTCCCTGAGAACTTCGGGCACGGCCTGGTCCACGAAGCTGATGTGATGCACGATCTCCAGCCGTTCGTTCAGGGGAACGACGGGCCGGGCGCCCTTGGTCACCTCGAGCATTTCGTCAGAGACGACGCCGGCGATCAGGTAGTCACACTGACTCCTGGCCTGGCGCAAAATATTGAGGTGTCCCACGTGGAACAGGTCAAACCCCCCGGCCGCATAGCCGACACGCATGGCATCGGTGCGTGTGCGCGGAGTGCTCGCGTTCTGGGTCACCGGCTGGTCGCTTTCTCTCTAGGGGGTACGCCAGATCCTATTGAGTGCGAGTAGATGCGGTCTAGGCACAGGACCGGGTCGCCCTATAACTGGGGGTTTCGCTTGATCTGCGGTATTTGGTTGACGAGGGGCTCGAAATGAGCAATGCTTGGTTAAGTTATGCGGCTCCCTAGGGCTGCGCGTCCACCCCGCACATGTCCGAGCGCGTGCACCGATGATTAACGAAAGACAATATTCATTTCGCGCCGCTTGTTGACGTAGGCGACTTTTCCTTACGGCCCGCGCGCCGCATCATTTCGCGCTTCGATGCCCGGCATTCTCCCTATCCCCGCTTTACCGCCTGATCAGGCCTGCCTGTGACGGTGTCGTACGTTGTTTTGCGCTGTGTCATGGAAATGGCCAGCGGTCCCCGGTGGCCCCCTGCAGTTGCCTCACCCCGCATATGCCGAACGTATGCAGCTTTCGAAACCGTGTCCCTCCATGTCCTTCAACGCCAAACGCTCGACAATTCGACGCGCCTCTGCCACGTCCACCTCATCCTCCATTAATCGCGCGGTCCTCAGGGCCGCCGCAATCATTGCCATTGCCGGTGTCGGTATCTTCGCGGCCGCAGGCGCACAGGCCTCCCCCTCCATGGTCGTCACGTCGGCGACGTCGCTGCAGACGACCGTCGTGAAGACCGGCTCCTCCGCCACCATTTCACTCGGCACGGTTCCCGCCGACACGAAGTACGTCACGCTCACCGTGACGGGCACCGGCCAGTGGCAGGACACCGATGTCAGTGCGGCCGTGGGCGGTAGCGGCGCCAAGACGTTCCTGATGACGGCTGTCGCCAACCAGCCGACCGCGAAGACGGTCCGCCTGGAGGTTCCGGCTGACTCTGACGGAAACATCACGTTCTCCAGCAGCAGGGCCAGCATCAATATCGCCACAACCGGAGTGACCTTCACGCCGGCTGTCGCGACGTCGCTGCAGACGACCGTCGTGAAGACCGGCTCCTCCGCCACCATTTCACTTGGCACGGTTCCCGCCGACACGAAGTACGTCACGCTCACCGTGACGGGCACCGGCCAGTGGCAGGACACCGACGTCAGTGCGGCCGTGGGCGGTAGCGGCGCCAAGACGTTCCTGATGACGGCTGTCGCCAACCAGCCGACCGCGAAGACGGTCCGCCTGGAGGTTCCGGCTGACTCTGACGGAAACATCACGTTCTCCAGCAGCAGGGCCAGCATCAATATCGCCACAACCGGAGTGACCTTCACGCCGGGAACAACCGTCACCCCGACCCCGACCCCGGCCCCGACTCCGACCCCGGCTCCGGCCCCGACCTCGACCTCCACCCCGGCCCCGGCCCCGACCCCGGCCCCGGAACCGGAACCGACGGTTGCTCCCACGGCCGCCATGCCGGGAGACAGTAACACCGGCGTTCCCGCAGGAACGGCCCTCACGGTTCGCAATGGCGACTGGGAGATCACCACGCCAGGCGCGGTCATTGACGGCATGGACATCCGCGGCATGGTGAAGATCAGCGCTCCCAACGTCACCATCAAGAACTCGATTATCCGTGGACGGCCCGTCACCCATCCGCAGGCCCTCCTGAGCAACATGGGCGACTACGCCAACCTGAACGTCACCGACACGGAGATGTTCCCCTCGGAGGCCTCGCCCAACGTGCAGGGCTTCTACGGTTCCAACGCCACGTTTACCCGGGTCAACATGCACGGGATCGTTGACGGTGTACACATCACCGGCAGCAACGTCACGGTGCAGAAGTCCTGGATCCACGACAACCTGCACTACCTCGTTGACCCGAACCAGGGCGGAAAGCCGAGCCACGACGACACCATCCAGATTCAGGTCGGCGACAATATCCGCATTCTGGGCAACACCCTCACCGGTTCGCACAGCGCCGCCGTGATGATCACGCAGGACCGCGGAAAGGTCTCGAACTTCACGTTCAGCAACAACTTCGCCGACGACGGGGCATGCACGATCAACATCGCCGAGAAGACCTATGGCCCGCTCTCCGGTGTGAAGATCACCGACAACACGTTCGGTCGCAACACCAAGCTGGCTGACTGCGCCATCATCAATGCGCCGACCACACCGATTGACCTGGCCCGTAACTACTACGTGCCGGACAACACCCTGGTCACCGTGAAGCGCGGGGCATAACTCCACGCATCACCGCCCGAGGGAGGGGGCCACATGCCGCGGCGTGTGGCCCCCTCCCTCGACTGCGCCGAAGATCAGAATCTCCTCCTGT
This sequence comes from Cryobacterium psychrophilum, assembly GCF_004365915.1. Lineage (NCBI taxonomy): Bacteria > Bacillati > Actinomycetota > Actinomycetes > Micrococcales > Microbacteriaceae > Cryobacterium > Cryobacterium psychrophilum. Next base: position 1,732,896 of record NZ_SODI01000001.1, on the reverse strand, counting down.
TGCCCCTATCGCCGCGCCGGGGACCGGTAACGGCGGCGCGGATGACGCCGCGCAGTAACTCCTCGCGCCGCTGTCTGCCGAACTGGGGATTGACCGTGGCGGGCGCCGCCAGCTCATCGCCGAGACGCATCGCGTGGTCCAGCGCCGCGAGGGCTGTGCGTACATCTGACACCGCGTCATCCGTTCGCGTCACGGCGATACCGCCGACGATTCGCAGTACCTCTGCGGCCCCGCCATCGCCGTAGCCCACAGCGCGCAGGCCCAGGCGCCAGGCCTCGACCGGAACGAGGCCGAACGGCTCTGGCGTGGTGGGGAAGCACAGTACGGCGTCGATCTCGGGGGCGATCGCCGCGAGCGAAGAAACCTCGCCGCGATACTGGATGCGGGGATTCGAGTCGACTGCCGTGAGAACGTCGGTGAGGGCATCCTCCTGGCCCGGGAATGGGGCGCCGCACAGCAGCAGGCGCCACGGCACGCCGTCGGGTATTCCCTCGTGCAGGGCTCGAACCACCTCCAGGTGGCCCTTGTGACCATTCACCCGGCCGACCACTGCGATCGTTGGTGGCTCATGCGCGGCCCGCTCGGGGAGACGTTCCACCGGCTCGAAGATGGGGAAGATGACCGTGAGACGACGGCGGTGCACGCCGTTGGCGCCCAGCCAGTCGGCCGTCGCCGTGCTGCACGCGCACACGGGGAATGCTCCCGGCGCGAGAAGTGCGCGCACGAGCAGCCCCCCCATGGTGCCCAGAAGTAGCTCGTGTACCGACACGTAGAACCTTTTGTGCCGTAGCCGCAGCACCGGAATGTAGACGGCGAGGGCGAGCGTCCACAACACCACGAGATCAGCCTCGACCATCTCCGGCCGAAGGGCGGGTGGGCGCAACACGTCGCGGAGGCGGCTGCGGCGCAGCACGCTCAGCCCGGGATCGACCACCACTCGCACGGAGTCGCCCAAGTGAGCCAGCTCATGCGCGAGGGGGCCGTCATGCGGAACGAAGACCGTCAGGTGGTGGCCGAGCCGCACCAGGCACTCGGCTTCCTGAGCGAGCACGCGGGTGGCACCGTACGAGTCGTTGCTCCCGTGCAAGACGGCAATTCTCATCGGGGCTCCAGGTGCAGTGCGCTTTAAGGCCCACCCTAGCGTGCGGTGGCCCCCGGAAGCGGCCCCGTTTGGGGTGCAGGATAAACCGGCCGCAAACGGCCGATTTCGGAGTGCGAGGCCATAGAATCAGCACGAGCAGAGGGGGGAGAAGAACATGACCGTACAACCTCCGGCACCAAGCCGTGTGCGGTGGGTGACGCGGCTGGGCTGGATCGCCGTCGCCAGCGCTGTCATTGTCCTCATCGTGCTCACGACCGCCGTCGTGCGCGCCAACACCGCTGCCCAGGAATCTCTGCGACCCGCTGCCAGTGCCACTCCCACTCCGGGACGAGCCTCACCCGCCGCTACCTCGGGCGCCACCCCCTCCGCGAGCCCGGAGGCGCCGAACACCGCCACACCCGTAGCCCCGGACCCCGAGACCGCACCGCCAGTGACCGCCCCGCCGACAGTGCCGGGGGATGCCGCCCCGCCGGTCGAGCAGGCGCCCGTGTCGCTCACCGACTCGGCGGCGGCCGTCACTGAGGTTGTATTCAGCCTGGGCGCGCTCAAAGCCGTGGACGGTGTGGCGCAGGGTCCCGGAGAGGTCGGCGGCCCTGCCGTACGCTTCACCCTGACCGTGCGCAATGACACCGCGGCGACCGTCTCACTCGCCGCCACGATCGTCAATTTCTATGCCGGGGCCGACCAGGCTCCCGCCGGCCAGGTCTTCCAGCCAGGTGGGGTTCCGCTGCCCCGCGAGGTCAAGCCCGGACAGACGGCGACCGGCACGTTCGTCTTCGTAGTTCCGCAGTCGGATCGAGATCAGGTCAAGATCACGGTCGACTACTCCGTTGGCGTCCCCCTCGTCGTATTCCAGGGAGCCGCACCCGCCTGATTCCCGATTTGGGGGCAGAGATTCGGCCACGTGGTTACTAGGATCGGCCACAGAACGGTGGCCACCCTAGGGCCACCGTCCTAACTCGAACCGGGGCTTGCCGTGGGTGCTTCTATTTTCATACGACTGCGCGTGCTCGCCGTTGCGACCACGCTCGCGCTACTTGCCACGCTCGCGTGGGCTAGCCTCCCGGCCCAGGCCGACAGCGCACCGGTGGATCCGGGCGTTCCCTCCACTGTTGCCGCCGATGCCCTCCCGACCGTTCAGATCAACGGCGTCGTCTGGGCTCAGCTCATCGTGGGGAACACCGTGTATGTGGGCGGCGAATTCACCCGGGCCCGCCCCGCGGGTTCCGCGCCGGGCGTCAATGAGGTGGTGCGCAACAACCTGCTCGCCTATAACCTCACGACGGGCGTGATGACCTCCTTCAACCCGAACCTCAATGCCGCCGTTCAGGCGCTGGTCGCCTCGCCCGACGGCTCCCGAATCTACGTCGGCGGTACGTTCACCAAGGTCGGCGCAGTCAACCGCTACCGGGTCGCGGCCTTCAGCACGGACGGTGAACTTGTCAGCCCCTGGAACCCCGGCACCAACGCGCGGGTGTCGGCGCTCGCCGTGACCGGTTCGACCCTGTACCTCGCCGGCGCCTTCTCCAACTCCGGTAATCAGACTCGCAACGGCATGTCGGCCTTTTCCACCGCCACCGGCGCCCTGCTGCCGTGGACCGGCCAACCCACCGGTGGCAGGGTCACCTCGCTCGCCGTGTCTCCGGATGAGGGCAAGGTCATCCTCGGTGGAACCTTCACGGCCTACAACGGCGGTAACAACCCCGGCTACGGCCTGGCCGCCGCCGACGCCGCCACCGGCGCATCCCTGCCTTGGAAGGTCAACACTCTCATTCGCAACGGCGGCCGCAACGCCGGCATCACGAGTCTCACGGCGTCCGCCGAGGGGCTCTTTGGCACCGGATACGTCTACGGTAGCGGCGGCAACTTTGAGGGCACGTTCCGGGCCAGCTGGGCCGATGGAACGCTCATCTGGGTGGAAGACTGCCACGGAGACACGTACTCGGCAGCCCCGGCCACGAATGTGGTCTACACGACCGGTCATGTGCACTACTGCGGCAACATCGGAGGCTTCCCCGAGACCTCCCCACGCTCCTGGCAGCGAACCCTCACGTTCACGATGAAGCCAACCGGCGTCGTCACCGCGAACGCCGTCGGAAACTACTTCAACTACGCCGGAAACCCGCGGCCGAGCCTCCTGGCCTTCTACTCGGACATCAACACGGGCGTGTACACCGGCCAGGGCCAGGGACCCTGGAATGTGGTGGCCAACTCGCAATACGTGCTCTACGGTGGCGAATTCACGATCGTGAACAACAAGTCCCAGCAGGGCCTCGTGCGCTTCGCCGTTGCGGCAATCGCCCCCAACAAGGAGGGGCCACGGGTATCGGATGTGTCATTCGTTCCCTCCGAATACAAGGCAACAGTTGCCTCGTTCGTGGCCGGGCAGGCCCGGGTGACGTGGCAGACCGCCTACGACCGGGACAACGAGAACCTGAGCTACGAGGTGCTGCGCGACAACGTGCCCGTCACGAAGCTCACCGCGGCATCCGTGTACTGGAAACGTCCGTCTCTCGACTACACCGACACCGGGCTGACCCCTGGAAACAGCTACTCCTATCGGATCCGGGTAACAGACCCCTTCGGGAACGCGGTCACCGGTGAACCCGTATCCGTGACCGTCACCAACCAAGGCGCCGTCAGCGCCTACGCGGGTGCCGTGCTCCAGGACTCCCCGCGTCACTACTGGCCCCTCGGTGAAGCAAACGGCACCACCGGCTTCGACTGGGCGGCGTCGAACGATGTCAGCACGGGATCAGGGGTGACCCGAAACGTTGCCGGGGCGGTCGGGGCCGGAACGGCGTCGCGCTTCAACGGCACGTCCACGGGCTTTGCCGCGACGAGCACGCCGGAGACCGCCATGAACAGCTTCAGCCTCGAAGCCTGGGTGAAGACCTCAAGCAAGACCGGTGGCAAAATCATCGGTTTCGGTAATGACGCCACGGGCCAGTCCACGAGCTACGACCGCCACGTGTACATGGACAACAACGGCAAGATCTGGTTCGGCGTCTATCCCGGGGCGGTCACGACGGTGACGTCAGCGGCGTCCTACAACGACAACGCATGGCACCATGTCGTGGCCACTCTCGGGGCGAACGGGCTCGCGCTCTTCGTTGATGGGACATCCGTGGGCACGCTCGCGGGCACGACAGCCGGGGAGGGTCCGTACGAGGGGTACTGGCGCATCGGAGGTGACACGTTGGCAGGGTGGCCCGGTGCTTACACGAGCGCCTATCTCGCCGCGGACATTGACGAGGTTGCCGTCTACGACGCCCCCCTCACGACGGAGCGGATCGCGTACCATTCCACGATCGGTCGCGGGGGCACGCCTCAGAATGTGCCGCCGACCGCAGCTTTCGAGGCGGTCGCCGGTCACCTGTCTGTGACAACGGATGCCTCGGCATCCACTGACCCGGACGGCACGATCACGAGCTACGCGTGGTCGTGGGGCGACGGGGCCACCAGCACGGGAAAAACGGCTTCGCACGGGTATGCCTCCGCAGGCATTTATACCGTTGGGCTCACCGTCACCGACAATGCGGGCGGCACGAACGCAACAACGCGGTCGGTGACCACGACGGTTGCCCCGGTGAACGCTGCACCAACCGCCGCGTTCACCGCGACAGTCGCGCCCCTCTCGGTGGCCGTTGACGGCCGAGCGTCGACCGACGCCGATGGCACGATCAAGTCCTTCGACTGGTCGTGGGGCGATGGAACAACGGGAACCGGCGTGACGGCAACGCACGCCTATGCGGCCGCAGGCAACTACCCCATCCGTCTCACTGTGACCGACAACGCCGGCGCGACGGGGACGACCGAGCAGACCGCCAACGTTCCGGCTCCCCCTGCGGACCCGAACGCATCATTCGCAGCCGACGCCTTCGAACGAACCGTCTCCGACGGCCTCGGCAGGGCAGACACCGGGGGAGATTGGAGCGCCACCGGCAACACGTCCGACTATGCGGTCTCCGGGGGCGTTGGCAGGCTCACGGCCCCGGGCCCCGGCGCGACGGTCAACTCCTTTCTCTCGGGAGTGTCGTCGGCGAACACGGAGGTCACCGTGACGACGGCGCTGCAACAGGCGACGACGGGTGGCGGAACGTACGTGTCGGTGATTGCCCGACGGGTGGGAAACGACGATTACCGAGCGAGGGTGAAGGTGCTCTCCACCGGCGTGGTTCAGCTTCACTTACTGCGCGGAGGAACGACTCTCTCGGCCGCCACGGTCTCCGGTCTCACCTACGCCACGGGCGACGCCCTGCAGGTGAGGGTGCAGGCCTTCGGCACCTCGCCGACGACACTCCGGGCCAAGGTATGGAAAGCGGGAACGACCGAGCCGACAGGCTGGCAGCTCACGGCGACCGATGCTGCGGCCGCGCTGCAGACTCCGGGCTCCATCGGACTCGCTGTGTATCTGAGCGGATCGGCAACGGCCGCTCCCCTGACGGCAGCCTTCGATAACCTCGTGGCTCGGGCCGCAGAATGACCACGAGCATCAGGGCGCCACGAGTGCTCATCGCCGTGCTGACCTACCAACGGGCGGACGATTTGCGGGAACTCCTGCCGGAGCTCGTCGACCAGATCACCGCGCTGCCGGGGCAAACCGCCGGAGCCTCGCCCCGCGGCGAGATCCTGGTGGTCGACAACGACCCGGCGGGCGGCGCACGCGACCTCGTGGGCGAGTTCGGGGAAGGTGGACTGGTGCGTTACGCGCACGAAGCCACCCCTGGAATTGCCGCGGCGAGAAACCTGGCCCTCACTGAGGCATCCACTTTCGACCTTCTGGTCTTCATCGACGACGACGAACGCCCCTCCGCCCACTGGCTGGCCCTGTTGCTGGAGACCTACCGGACCTCACACCCCGCCGCCGTCGTGGGGCCGGTGGTCTCCCGCTACGACACGGAACCCAGTGAGTGGATTCGCGCCGGCCGTTTCTTCGATCGACGGCGCATGCCCACGGGAACGCGGGTTTCGCTGGCCGCCACCAACAACCTGCTCCTCGACGTCGAACAGGTGCGCGGACTCGGGGTGCGCTTTGACGAACGGTTCGGGCTGAGCGGTGGTTCCGACTCCCTCTTCACCCGTCAGCTGCACGCGCGCGGCGGGAGCATGGTCTGGTGTGATGACGCCGTCGTGATCGATGTGGTGCCGGCGGAACGCCTCACCAGGGACTGGGTGCTGCGCCGTGCCTTTCGGATCGGCAACACCTGGAGTCGAATACACCTCGACGGAACTCAGTCTCTTCATCGCCTGACCGTGCGCGCTTCACTCGTCGTGCGGGGTCTCGCCCGGCTTGTCGGGGGCAGCGCCCGCTTCTGCGTTGGCCTGCTCACGGGGCAGATCGGGCAGCGCGCCAAGGGGCTCCGCACCGCGGCACGAGGCGCCGGTATGCTGACCGGTTCCGTGGGGACGGTTTACAGCGAGTACCAGCGCAGCATGCCGGATCCCGCGCCAGACGCGTCGATGAGCCACCCGTCGTGAGCCGCAGTGCGCTCCAGTCCAGCGATATGGCGTCCGCGTTCGCGGGGCCCCGACGGACCGGCCCGCAGCGCATCGGAACGCGTGCCCGTTTGTACCGAACCGTGCGCAGCGCACACCTCGAACGCGCCCACGAGCTGGCGCCAGCCACGATCGTGTACCGCACTGTTCGCTACGACTTCGAAGATTCCCTCGCAGACGGGCTCAATCTCGTGCAGGCCGGCCCGGTTCGGGCCGCCTGGCTTCTCGTCCGCTCGCCGGTGCGCGAGCTTGAGGTCACTGAGCCGCTCATGCTGTCCAACGTGGCGGCCACCGCCCTCGCCATTACCGGGCTTCGACTTCGCGCCCTCGTGGGCGGGCCGCGCACCCGGGTCGTGAGCTACCTGATTGAAAACGCCAACGCCCTGGCCGGTCAGGTCGCGGTCAGGGAAATCCCGCGCCGCGCCGTCACGGCGGCGCTCGCCCGATACATCTGGAAAAACCTTGATCGAGTGGTGTTCGGAACGGATGCCGCGCGCCTCACCTACGAGTCGGCGTGGGGCGTTCCGCGCGGTCTCACCCGATCAACGCTGATACCAGCGCTCCCTGCGCCGTGCACCTGCGCCGGGACCGACCCGCCTGAGGAGCGCTCCGAAGGAGTGATCTTTCTCGGGGCCCTCGCTGCGCGTAAGGGCGTGCCCGAGTTGCTTCTGGCCTGGCCCCTCGTCGTGGCACGACTTCCGGCAGCGCGACTCACCATTGTCGGAAAAGGCGAACTTGAGAGCGTGGTGCGCCAGGCGGCCGCGGCGGATCCCACGATCGAGGTCGTTGTCGATCCCAGTAGGGAGAACATTCATCGGCTTCTGCGACGCAGCGCGGTTCTCACCCTGCCGTCCCAGCCCACCCGAACCTGGAGGGAGCAGGTGGGGCTGCCCATTGTGGAGGGTCTCGCGCACGGGTGTTCTGTGGTGACCACGAGCCAGACCGGGCTCGCGGCGTGGCTTGAGCAAAACGGTCACGCGGTCGTGGAAGCGAACGGGGCGCCACAGCTGCTCGCGGATGCCATCATCATGACCGTGCTGAAGGGTCGCCCCGCCTCAAGCGTGACGGCCAGCCTTCCGGATGGTGACGGTCGGCTCGCCGCCGACGCCTGGCTGTTCGAGGGCTAGCGAAGCCACACGTCCCACGGCCGCCCGGTACGCTTCCAGGTGCTCGGCCACCACCCGGGGCCAGTCACGCCCCGCGAGGTTGGGTTGGCTGCCGGCGTTGTGCTCCCGGGTGCGGGCTACCGCCTCGCGAAGCAGCTCCGCCGACAACGCGCCATCGTAGGCGAACACCCATCCGGCACCGACCTCTTCGCGCAGCGCCCGGGTCACTGCATTCGACGGTACGAGCACCGGGCGTGCCAGGGACAGGGCGAGCAACGCCGCGCCCGAATTATGCATTTCCCGGTAGGGCAACACCACGAGCTCTGCCTGCCCGATCTCGTGGGCGAGCGCCGCGTCGGTCGCATGCCCGAGCGCAACGGTGATGCGCGGGTCGTCACCGGCGGCGTGCACGACTTCCGCGCCAAATGCCGGCGTAACGGGCGCCCCGCAGATGTGCAGTGTGAGGGGGACGGTGCCTGCCGCGGCGGAATCGGAACAGCCCGCGAAAGCGTCGATTAGTGCGGGGATTCCCTTGTACGGGCGCAGTAGTCCGAAGTGCAACAGCCGACCGCTCACGGGCGGCGGCACGACCGACCCCGCAAACCACGTGCGATAGTCACCGTGGGTGATCGTACGCACGGGTGCGTCCGGTGCCATCGCATCGATACCGGCAATGTCAGTGGTGAGGTTGAGGCGAATCCACAGCGACGTTTGCCTGTCCAGACGGGCGAGCAGCTTCTTGTCGCGGGGCGGCAGCGCTTCGTGACTCTCGGTGTTGTGCACGGTCCGCACGATCGCGGTGTGCTGCAATCGCCACTTGAGCAGCAGGGTGCGCACCAGAACCCGACGGGTCCAGCGGCGGCCGGGCGATCGCGCCCGCAGGAGCAGCTCGGGCCAGTGCACGTGAAACACGTCGACGCGGTGCGTGAGGCCGCGCCGCCACGACAGCCCAGAGACCTCCGTGTAGGGGGCGAGTCCCGCGAGGAGCTGCAGGAGGTAGGGGTTTGTCGTGGTGCGGCCCTCGGGGAAGGACTGCATGACCCGCAACATTCGTGGTGTCGCCTCGGTGGTCATGAGCGAGTGCGACTCACTTCTTTCGCGTGTGCGGGGGACCCGGAAATGTCCGGGTCGACCTCGTTTGCCGGCTGTTCCCCGGAGGAATGGCGCACCTTGGCAGAAGGTGATTCCACGTAGTCGTAGGCGTCTGAGTGGCGCTCGTTCACGCGGTTGAGCACGACCCCGAGCAGCCTGGCCTTCACGGCATCGAGCGACTCCAGGGTGTGCGCGAGCTGGGCTCGCCGGGTGGACTTGTCCCGGGCGACCACAATGGCCCCATCGGCCAGGTGAGCGAGTCCGAGGGCATCGGATGCCGGAAGCAGGGGAGGTGAATCGATCACGATGAAGTCGTACTCCCTGCGCAGCCTCGACACGAGGTCGCTCATGGCGGTGGAACCGAGCAGCTGGCCGGGGTTGGGGGGAATGGCGCCGGAGGGGAGCACATGGAGCACGCCGGCCCACAGGGTGACGGCGTCTTCGAGCGCCACCGTGCCCACCAGTACGGTGGTCAGGCCAACCTCGCCCTCAATGTCGCACATCCCGGCGATCGACGGTCGGCGCAGATCCGCGTCAATGAGGAGCACACGGGGGGCTCTTTCGGCCATGGCGAGGGCGAGGTTGAGCGCGCTCGTGGACTTGCCGTCGGCGACGACGGGAGAGGTGACGACAACGCAACGGGGACGGCTGTCCACATCGATGAATTCAAGATTCGCGCGAATGCGGCGGTAGCCTTCCGCCAGCACGCTTCGCGGCATGGATCGCATGACCAGGCCAGCCGGGTCTCCGCGGCGCTTCTCGCCGACCTTGCCAAGAAGTGGGGCATCCGTCACTCGCAGAAGACCCTTTTCGCCGCGTACCCGGGTATCAAGAAGCTCGCGAGCGAGGGCGAACAGGACCCCGAGCGCGAGTCCGCCCGCCACCCCGGTGATCAGCCAGAGCCGCGTGTTGGGCGAGTACGGCACGGTTGCGGCCTGAGCGGTGGAGACGGTGCTGAGTGTGATCGACGGCGTGTTGTTCGGTCCCCTCGGTGCGAGTTTCTGCACGACCGTCGCCAGTGAGCGCGTGATGGAATTCGCGATCGCGGCCGCCCGGGCGGGTGAATCGTTGGACACGGTGATCTCAATGATGACCGTGTTCAGGGGCGTCGCGGCAACGACGGAAGTGGCAAGGACGGGCGCCGAGGTGTCGAGGTTGAGTTCGGCAATCACCGGGTTGAGCACCGCGGGCATGCTGGCGAGCTGCGCGTAGGACTGCACGAGATTCTGGCTGAAGGTGGAGGCCTGCACGAGCTCGCTCGTGGTTTCGCCGCGCTCAGAGGACACGAAGACGCTGCTCGTCGACTTGTACAACGGCGTCTCGTTGGACACATACGCCCACGCTGCTCCGAACCCGAGGGCGCCGAGCAGCACGATGACCAACCACTGCTTGGCCACGGCGCGCAGGTATTCGATCGGTTCCATTGTGCTTCCCCTTTGAGTCACGTCTCTCAGCCGTTCGTTTGCGTTGGTCGTGCCACTGGCCGGATCAGGGCCTGGGTGCCACCCGCTGCCGTTCCGAAGAGAGCGGCGCCGATCATGCTGACCGGGTGGCGGGCCAGGGCCCGGCGTCCACCGTGCTGCATGACGGCTGAAGCATAGCCCGGGCTGGTGAGCAGCCATGACAGCAACCGTTTCCGACTGAGATGCCTCGACGCGAACAACAGCCGATTGCGGCAGTTGTAGTACACGTACGTGGTCGATTTTCCTCCGCCGACCTGGGTGCCGCCGACGCTGTGTTCCACCTTGAGATCGGGCAGGACGGTGAGGCGCCCGCCCGACTCTGTACACCGCCAGGACAGGTCGACGTCCTCCCAATACAAGAAATACTCGTCGTCGAATCCGCCAAGACGATCCCAGAGGTCGGTGTGGATCATGAGGCACGCCCCGGTGATCCAGCCGCCCGGCGCCGAACTCCGCGCAGCCGGACCGGTGCTCGTGCGCCCGCGATCGAGCAGGATGGTGCCTCCGTGAAACCAGACGGATCCGTCGGGTCGCCGGATCCGTGCGCCCACGATGTTCTGCGGCCGCGCCGCGCATTCCTCGGCCAGCGCCGCGACGCCGACCGCGTCGATACGAGCGTCCGGGTTGATGAGCAGGAACCGGCGGCAGCCGAGCTCCTGTGCTCGCGCCACGCCGGCGTTCGTTCCTGATCCGAAGCCCTGGTTCTGTGGAAGGCAGACCAGGCTCCAGCCGCGCCGGGTCGCGAGGGTGGACATCCGTTCGCTGTCGGCTGCGCTGCGGAAGTTGTCGACGACCACAACGTGTGCGGGGTCGATTTCACGGTCGAGGCCGTGAAGGTTCTCGTCGAGCAGGGCGTCGGAGCCGTAGTTGACGATCACGAGGGCGATGTCGGGGGAGAGGGTCACGAGTCCTCCGCTGCCGAACGGGCGGGGACGGAGCCGAGGGCGTTCATGTCCCTGAACCACTTGATGAGTGCCAGAACGAGGTAGCCAAGATTGGCGACGAAGAGCAGCGCGTAGACCAGGAAGAACAGCCAGGGGGCCCCGAGCAAAACGAACGCGAAGCAGAGGAGTCCGTAGTCCGTCGGCGCTCCAAGCAATGCACGCCAGACGGTGCTGTGCCCGGTCGGCGCCGCTCCGGAACCGTGCTTGGCCTTGAGTAGATCGTTGAGGATCATGGCGAAGAATGACACCGCCGCGACCACGGTGAAGCCGATCGGCACGAGGAGCCAGACGGGACTCGACAGGGAGAAATGGGTGAAGGCGGTCACGAGGACGGCGAGGTGGAGGGTCGAGATCTTGACCGAATCCACCACGTGATCGAGCCACTCGCCCGATGCTGAGCCGCCACCGCGAAGCCGAGCCACCTGGCCATCGGCCGAGTCGAAGGCGTATCCAAGCGCGAGCAACAGCCAGACCGAGATTCCCAGCACCCAGCTCGGTTGCCCGACGGCAAGCAGGGCAATCCCGGCGAAGGTGAAGACCGCGCTGACCGCGGTCACCATGTTCGGGGTCAGACCCAGACGGTACGCGCCCGCTGCGAGGTACCGCCCCACCCGGCGGTTGACATAGATCGAGTAGGCCGGGGCGCCCCGGGCCGCTGACTTCTGCGCCGACGACAACCGCTGCACCGTTTGTCGGTAGGTCTCAGACGCAGGCGGGCCGGTCTCACGGGTGGTGGTGTGTGCGGTCGGACGGTTCATGACTCGGATCCTCTGATGTGAATGGGCGACGGGCCTCGCTGGAGCGCCTCTGGCCTGTCCCCCGCCGGATCGGTCGTGCGACCTTGGCTCATGCCGTGGGTGCTGTACCCCGCCTGTAGGCGGACCGCGAGGGCCTCATAAGCGAGCGTCACCTTGTCCCAGTCGTAGAGTTCCCTGGCGCGGGATTGAAGGTCGCGGCCGACGGTCTGGGTGTTTTCCGGTGAGCGTTCCGCGGCCTCGATGAGGTTGGCGAGCGTCGCGGGGTCGCGGAAACACGTACTGGCGGCGCCGAGGACTTCTCGGTTGAACACCACATCCCAGGCGATCGCCGCCGTCCCGGCACCCATGGCTCGCAGCAGCGAGGGGTTGGTGCCACCCACGGAATGCCCGTGGAGGTACGTTGCCGCGTGCGCATAAAGCTGGTCGAGCAGTTCCTGGTCCCAGACGGCGCCCATCAGCCGCACACGCGCATCAGAACCGGCAAGCTCCTTGATCTGACGCGTGTGCTCGAGCGCATACGGCGCCGATCCAACGACGACGAGGGGAAGGGCGGCCTGGCTGGCGAGGAATCCGCGAATGATGACGTCGACGTGGTTCTCGGGTTCAAACCGCGCGACAACGAGGTGGAATTTTCCGGATTCGAGTCCCTGTGTGGCAAGTTTGTCCAACGCTGTGTCGGTCAATATATGCGTGCCGTAGGTGATGAGCTCGGTGGGAATGTCGAATTCCTGTTGGTAATAATCCGCGATGCCCTGCGCATCGGCAATGAGCGCGTCGGCCTGAAGGACGGAGAACTGTTCGGCCCAGCGGTAGTAGCGTCGCGCCATGCCGCCCCACTTATCGCGTTTCCACTCAAGGCCATCCACGTGCACCGCTGTGGGTATGCCGCGTGCGCGGAGCAGCGGCACGAAGGGTGCGTTTGCAGCATTGAACACGAAGGCGACGTCGGGTCGTGAATGGAGCGTCGCGTGCAGCACAGAACATGCCGTGTGACTGAGCGTCTCCAGCACGCGATGGTGAAGGGCCGGCAAAAAGACGAGCTTCATGCCCAGGTGCTCCGAGAGCTCGGGTTTGCCGTTGCGACGGCAGTACACGGTGACCTCGTGACCGCGCTCCACGAGCCGACGGCCGATCTCTTCGATGGCAGTCTCGAAGCCCCCGTAGGTTGCGGGCACCCCTCTCGTGCCCAGGAGCGCGATGCGCAGGCGTCTTGGTGGAACCTTCATGTCAGTGCGCCCCCGTGGTTGGCGTGATCGACGTCAATATTCTCGATGTCGAGGGGAGAGACGAGTGCGATGCCGTTGGAGTGCTCACGAGTGACGACCGTTTCGGCGAGCGCGCACCAGGTGATGGGTCCGGGATGTCCGGACTCCATCACGCTGGAGCGCGCTCGCGCTCTCGGAAGAATCGTCACGAGAATCTCTCTAAATGTCGGGTATTTGGCTTTCTTTGAAAACACTGGTGAGACAATACCGCTCTTTCGATCGGTGTATCTCGTCCAAATCGGGGGTCGTGCTTCCCCCTATCAGCGAGCCAGGGACGGCGCTCGTGGCGCCGCTCAGGGGCGGCGACGGCCGCGGGGGTAGGAAGCCCGTCTGTCGGCACCCGCTCTGGGGGTGAAAAACGCCTCCGGACGGTTCTTTTCACGCTGAATAACCCATGTTGGGGGGACGCGAACCGCGGAATCCTGTGGCACAGTCATGGTCGTGAGACAACCTCAGTACCTGTGACGAGTGCGGCGCACCATACGTTGACCCCTTGATTTGGGGGTGTATGCGCTTCTCTAAAATTGAGAATTCGATCTGGTCCAGCGCTCGAAACAGGCACTGACATGAGACAAAAGGACGGTTATGACGGCTTCGAAGACACCGGCACGGCTGCGAGTAGCCGTGATTGGAGCTGGCTATTGGGGACCGAATCTGGCCCGCAATTTCATCTCGAGCCCGGACTGGGATCTCGTCGCTATCTGTGACCTGGACGGCCCACGGGCCCAGGCCCTGGCCGATCGCGTCGGTACGAACGTTGCCGCCTACAGCGACGTTGCCGCCCTCCTCGAGCGGCGCGACATCGATGCCGTCGCCATCGCGACGCCGGCCCGCACGCACCACACGCTCGTGCTCGCTGCCCTGCGTGCCGGCAAGCACATTCTCGTGGAGAAGCCGCTCGCCGACAGCCGGGAACACGGCGCCGAGATGGTTCGCGAGGCGGCGGAACGCGGCCTCATCCTGATGGCCGACCACACCTACTGCTACACGCCAGCCGTTATCAAGATTCGCGAACTCATCGCCGAGGGTGCGCTCGGCGACATCCTGTTCATCGACTCGGTGCGCATCAACCTGGGCCTGGTCCAGCCGGACGTCAACGTGTTCTGGGACCTCGCGCCCCACGACCTGTCGATCATCGATTTCGTGCTTCCGCAAGGCCTTCGGCCCCAGGCTGTGTCTGCCCAAGGCGCAGACCCGCTGGGCGCCGGAAAGGCCTGCATCGGGTACCTGACAATCCCGCTGCAGAATGACGCGATCGCCCACGTGCATGTCAACTGGCTGAGTCCCACGAAGATCCGACAGATGGTGATCGGCGGCACGCTGCGCACCCTGGTGTGGGACGACCTGAACCCGCAGCAGCGCCTCAGCGTGTACGACCGCGGAGTCGACCTCACCCAACAGGCCGTCGACGGCGCGAACGCCGCCGCCTCCATGGTTTCGTACCGACTCGGCGATACCTGGTCGCCGGCACTGCCCGAGCGGGAGGCCCTCGGCGCGATGGCGGAGGAATTCGCGGCGAGCATCCGCGACGGGCGCGCACCGCGCACGGACGGAGAGGCGGGCCTGCGCGTACTCGCGGTGCTCGAAGCGGCGAGCCGCAGCCTCGCCAGTCAGGGTCTGCTGAGCAGCCTCGCCGGCCATGATGCTGCTGTGACGGATGCCGCGCGAGCGGCGGTCCTCCGATGACCGCCCTGCAGGGCGCCCACGTGCTGGTCACAGGGGGAGCCGGGACGATCGGGTCCACTCTCGTGGACCAGCTTCTGGCGGCCGGGGTGGCCCAGGTGGACGTTCTCGATAACCTGGTGCGCGGTCGTCGCAGCAACCTCGCACCAGCCCTGGCCACGGGCCGGGTGACCCTCGTCGAGGGTGATATTCGGGACCGTGATCTCGTGCACGACGTCACCAGGGGCAAAGACCTGGTCTTCCACCAGGCTGCTATTCGCATCACGCAGTGCGCGGAGGAACCTCGTTTGGCGCTGGAGGTGCTTGTTGACGGAACCTTCAACGTGTACGAGGCGGCGCAGGAGCATGGCGTGAGCAAGGTGATCGCCGCATCGAGCGCATCCGTTTACGGCATGGCCGAGCACTTCCCCACCGATGAGCGGCACCATCACCACAATAACGACACCTTCTACGGCGCGGCCAAGTCCTTCAACGAGGGCATGATGCGCAGTTTCCGTGCCATGTACGGCACCGACTACGTTTTGCTGCGCTACTTCAACGTGTACGGACCGCGCATGGACGTGCACGGCCTCTACACCGAGGTTCTCGTGCGGTGGATGGAACGCATCGCCGACGGCAAATCACCGTTGATCTTCGGAGACGGCAAACAGACGATGGACTTCGTCTACACGACCGACATCGCCAGGGCGAACGTGCTTGCCGCCGCGAGCGACGTGCGCGAAGGGGTCTACAACGTGGCGCGCGGTGAGGAAACGAGCCTGCTCGAACTGGCGCAGGCCCTGTTACGCGTGATGGGATCGACCCTCGATGTGGAGCACGGCCCCGACCGCCCCGTCAATGGGGTCGTGCGCCGGCTGGCGGACATCGACGCGGCCAGGCGCGATCTCGACTTCGTCGCCGAGACCTCAATCGACGAAGGTCTAAAACGCCTCGTGCAGTGGTGGTGGCCCCTGCGTGAGCAGATCGCCGCCGAACGCTTCGTCGGAGTGGCATCATGACCCGGATCAATGTGATGAAGCCCTGGATGGGCGCCGAAGAAATTGCCGCGGTCACGGCGGTCATCGAATCGGGCTGGGTCGCTCAGGGGCCGCGGGTGGCAGCCTTCGAGGAGCTGTTCGCGGCGACCATGCAGATTCCGTTCGCGGTCGCCACCTCGAATTGCACGACAGCCCTGCACCTGGCGCTCGCCGTGGCCGGTATCGGCGGTGGTGACGACGTCATCGTGCCGTCCTTTTCCTTCATCGCGACCGCCAATGCCGCATCCTATGTGGGCGCACGGGCCGTCTTCGCTGACGTCGATGCACTCACCGGCAATGTGACGGCCGAGACGATCCGCGTCGCCCTGACCCCAGGCACTCGCGCGGTCATCGTCGTCGACCAGGGCGGCGTGCCGGTGGACCTCGATCCCATCCGCGCGCTCTGCGACCCGCTGGGCATCGTCGTAATCGAAGATGCGGCGTGCGCCGCCGGCTCGACCTATCGCGGCCGCCCCGTTGGTGCGGGCGCGGAACTGTCGGCGTGGTCGTTCCACCCGCGCAAACTGCTCACCACGGGCGAGGGCGGAATGCTGACAACCTCCCGTCCGGAATGGGCGGCGCGTGCTCGTCAGCTGCGTGAGCATTCCATGAGCGTCTCCGCCACGGACCGTCACTCCTCGGTTCTCGCGCCACCCGAGGAATACCGCGAGATCGGCTTCAACTATCGGATGACCGACCTGCAGGCCGCTGTCGGCATTGTGCAACTGGGTCGACTGCCCGCCATCGTTGAGCGGCGCCGCGAGATCGCGGCCGGCTACACGCAAGCACTCGCCGGGATCCCCGGTCTACGCGCTGTCGCCGACCCGGCGTGGGGGACGACGAACTTCCAATCTTTCTGGATCGAGGTCGGGCCCGAGTACGCCCTCGATCGCGAGCAGCTGCTCGAGCGACTGGCGATTGCGGACATTTCCGCGCGCCGGGGCATCATGGCCGCACACCGCCAGCCTGCCTACCGCGACCACGACGGCGGAACCGCGGCGCTATCGGTCACCGAACACCTCAACGACACGACGCTTATCCTGCCCGTGTATCACCAGCTCACCCTCGAAGACCAGGAGCGGGTCATCAAGGTGTTGCAGCTGGAGAACGCGATCGCTCATGTCTGAGCTCCTGCTCATCGGCGCGAGCGGACTCGCACGCGAAGTGCTCAGCCTGCTGCGCACCCAGTCCGATTCGCGCACCGTGCTGTTCGTTGACGACGACCCGGCGCTGTGGGGGACGACGATTGACGGCGCCCCCGTTGTCGGCGGTTTGTCGGAAGTGACAAATCACCCGACTGCGCAGATCGTGATCTGTGTCGGGCGGGGTGCTGGTCGCGCCGCACTCATCGAACGGCTCGGGGTCACGCCCGGGCGCTACGCCCGCGTCATCCATCGGTCGGTTGAGGTCCCCGACTCCTGCCGGGTGGGGGCCGGCAGCATCCTGCTCGCCGGCGTCGTACTCACCACTGACGTGCACATCGGTGATCACGTCGTGGTCATGCCCAATGTCACCATGACCCACGGAAACAGGGTGGACTCCCTCGCCACGCTGTGTGCCGGTGTCACGCTCGGCGGCGACGTGTTCATCGGCACGATGGCATACCTCGGCATGAATGCCAGCGTGCGGGAACGGGTCCGAATCGGCCAGGGGGCGGTGCTGGGCATGGGGTCCGCCGTGCTGCAGGACGTTCCGGACCGTGAATCCTGGGTCGGAGTGCCCGCGCGCCGTCTGGCCGCGACCGCCGACGACCTGCATGTTCCTGCCTCGCGGGCGTCGTGATGACCACGAACGCGAGCGTGCGGGAGAGCCGTCGAGTCGCGAGGCGCGCAGCGCTGGGAATGAGCGCAGTGCTGACGCAGGATTTGCCGTCGGAAGAAACGTGGGCGGGCGTTCCGGCCCGCCGTCTTGAGGGAGCGCGACTATGAAGGTACCGTTCATCGATCTGGCCGCCCAGCAAGCGGAGATCGCCGACGAGGTGTTACCCACCTGGCAGGCGCAGTTCAGGGCCGCCGCGTTCATCGGAGGACCTGAGATCTCAGCGTTCGAGCGCGAGTACGCCGCCTACATCGGCGTCGAGCACTGTGTCGGGGTCGCGAACGGCACGGACGCCGTCGAGCTCGCGCTACGGGCCGTCGGCGTCCGTCCCGGCGATGAGGTCATCATCCCCGTCAACACGTTCATCGCGACGGCCGAAGCCGCGACGCGCATCGGCGCCGTGCCGGTCTTCGTCGACGTCGACGACGAGTTCCTGCTGATCGATCCGGCCGCCGTCGAATCGGCAATCACCGTGCGCACCCGGGCGATCGTCCCGGTTCACCTGTACGGCCAGACCGCACCGATGGAGGCGCTCGACCCGATTGCCGAGCGGCACGGGTTGGTGATCGTGGAGGACGCAGCGCAGTCTCAGGGGGCGTCATCGACCGTCGGCCGGGCAGGCTCGATCGGCCGCGTTGCCGCGACGAGCTTCTATCCCGGCAAGAACCTCGGAGCCGCCGGCGACGCTGGCGCCGTGCTCACCAACGACCCGGTCATTGCGGAGTTCGTACGAAACTTCGGCGGCCACGGCAGCTCCGTCAAGTATGTGCACGACCGGGCGGGCATGAACTCACGTCTCGACGCCGTGCAAGCCTCGGTGCTCCGTGCGAAGCTCCGTCGCCTCGACGGGTGGAACGGCGCACGACGCGCCGCCGCCGCCCGCTACGCCGAGATGCTCGCCGATGTGCCCGGCGTGCGCCTACCGCCCGTCCGTCAGGGCAACGAGGACGTCTGGCATCTCTACGTCGTGCAGGTCGCCGAACGCGACCGCGTGCTCGCGGAGCTCAGCGCCGCGGGCATCGGTGCCGCCATCCACTACCCGACGCCGCTGCACCTCACGGCCGCCTACGCCGGCCTCAACTACAGGATTGGTGAGTTCCCCGTCGCGGAAGCGGCTGCCGACTGCATCCTCTCTCTGCCCCTGTACCCGCATCTCACGGCCGACCTGCAGGCACTGGTCGTCGCCGAGCTCGCCGTAGTCGCGGCGACGACCACGGTCGGAACCAGCCGATGACCCAGACATCGTCGCTCAAGGTGCTGGTGCATCTGAATTCCCTCGGGTTGGGTGGAACGCAGATCAACGCGGTCGATCTCGCCGCCCAGATGCGCGGGTGCGGCGTCGAGTCGATCCTTTTGGGAGCACGTGACACCATTCCGGATGGCCCGTCGATGATCGAGATCGCCGCGGCGAGGGATATCGAGATCCATCTGTACGATCCCGCACCGACCGTGTTCGCCCGCGCGCGCCAGGTGGCAGCCTTCGCCCGCCGACACCAGGTCGACCTCGTCCACGTGTACGGATCCTGGGGAGGAGGCGCCCGACCCACCTACTGGGGACCCTCCCGGTTCGGCCGCACGCCCTGGGTCCAGACGGTGTACGAGATGAGCGTGTCGGCCAAGATCTACCGGCACATGCCGATGATCGTCGGTACCGGCTATCAACGTGATGAACAGCAGGATCGACCGGGCCGCACCATCCTCATCAGTCCGCCGGTGGACCTGAGCGCGAATCACCCGGATGTGTGCGATCGCCTGCAATTTCGAACCGCGCACAACATCAATGACGGCCCGCTCCTGGTCATCGTCAGTCGACTCGACTCCAGCATGAAGTCCGTTCCCATTCGCGCCGCCATCGACGCGATGCGTGTGCTCGCGCCGACCGGGGCGAACCTGGCAATCGTCGGTACCGGCGACAACGTGGCAGCACTCCAAGCCCAGGCGGATGCCGTCAATGACGAGCTGGGCAGGGAGGCCGTCCTCCTCGTGGGGCCGATGGCTGACCCGCGGCCCGCGTATGCCGCGGCCGACATCATGCTCGGGATGGGGGGGTCCGCCGCGCGTACGCTGGCATTCGCGAAACCGCTCGTCGTGCAGGGCGAGGCGGGATGGTCGGCTTTGTTCGAACCAGCGTCCGCCGAGGTCCTGGCGCGATCCAGCTACTGGAGTCCCGACGCAGTGCCCGACCCGGCGGCGCGACTGGCCGCGACGATCGCGCCCCTGCTCGCCGACTCCGAACTGCGCACCGAACTCGGACGTTTCGGCCGTGACTTCGCCCAGGAGCGTTTTGACCTCACGACGATGGCCGACAAACTCTTCGACTTCTATCGAACCGTCCAGGGCGAGTACACGAGCCGGGACTGGCTCGCCGACCTGCCGTTCGAAGGCCGGACGCTCGCCGCGAAGCTCGTTCGCCTCTCTCGACGCGCGCTGCGCCTCGCGCCGATCCCCGAGGGGGGTGCGTGATGGACGTCGAGCGGAAGGGAGACGCCGGACCCGACCGCTTCACCGACGTCCCCGAGGCCGAGGCCATACGGAACATCGAGCCAACGATCGACCCGGTGCCCCAGCTGGATGTCGGGCGTTCCGCGGCCGAGGGAGTCGTCTGGCTGACGATTCAAAAGTGGGCGATCCGGGTGCTCAGCTTTGTAACGATCGCGGTGCTAACGCGACTACTCAAACCAGAGGACTTCGGCACCGTGGCGGCGGCCGCCACGGTCCTGCCGTTCTTCTTCCTGCTCGCCGACCTCGGCTTCGCGGCCTACATCGTCCAGGTTGCGAAGACCGACCGGCGAATGCTGAGCACCGCGTTCTGGTTCTCGATGTCGGCGGGGATTCTGCTCTGCGGGAGCCTGTTCCTCGCTGCGCCGCTGCTTGGCGCGATCTTCGCGGCGTCCGGCGTCGTGCCCGTCCTGCAGGTGCTGTCGATCTGGGTCATCGTCACCGCGGTCGGCTCCGTCCCGACGGCCCTGTTGCGCCGGGACATGCGGTTCAAGACGATCGCGGCGCAGGGCGCTGCCGCCGCCATCATCGCCCAGGTCGTCGCGGTCATCATGGCGTTTTCCGGCATGGGGGTCTGGGCCCTCGTCGCGCAGTCGCTCGTGGCCGCCGTGTTCGCGACCGCGCTGGCGTGGTGGACGGTCACGTGGCATCCGACCTGGGAGTTCTCCGGGGTGGAATTTGTCCGGATGGCTCGCTTCGGCGGGAAGGTGCTGGGAGTCGAGTTCATCGCGATGCTCCGCGCGTGGGGGGAAGCTGCCGTCATCTCGGCCACCCTCGGCCTGGCCGCGCTCGGCTACATGAACATCGCGCAGCGCCTCGTCCAGATCGTGCAGGACCTCACGGGGAGCGCGATCGTCCCCGTCACCAACGTCGCGTTCGCGAAGATCCGGGACTCTGCTCCCCGGTTGCGCGACGCCTACGGACGGGCGCTGAAAGTGACGTATGCCGCTTTGTCGCTGCCGCTCACCATCGTCGCCGTCGCGGCGCCGCTCATGATCCCGATCGTCTTCGGCGACGGGTGGGAGCAGAGCTATCAGGTGGCGCAGGTCCTCGCGCTCGCCGGAACCCTGTCGGTCGGTGCGTGGCTTGATCACGGCCTCTTCTATGGTTTGGGCAGACCCGGCACGTGGTTCATCTACGCCGTGGTCATCGACGCCCTGACCTTCGCCACCACCCTCTTCACAGTGCGCTGGGGGCTCGTCGCCATCGCCACCGGGTTCCTCTGCGTCGCGACAGTCGCGACCATCGTCCGCTGGTTCCTCGTCGCACATGCTCTCCAGACCTCGCCGCGAGTGATCGCGGGGCCGTTCGTCTACCTGATCACCGTCGTCGGCTGCATGGCAGCTGCCGGTTGGGTCGGCACGCTCTGGACCGCCGCGCTTCCCACCTGGCTGGCCCTCGTCCTGATCGTGCTCGTGATGGTCGCGGTACACCTCGGGATCACGCTCCTGATGGCCCGGCCGGCCATCCGGGAAGCGCTCCGGATCGCGAGCAGGTTCAATATCGGCTCACGACTTCCGTTCCTCGCGCGGATGCGAGAGCGCTCATGACCGCCGGGCGTGGCCTGGCCACCCGGGTGAGCGCACGCGTGAGTGCGCTCGTGCTCGGCGTCGTCATCGGGGCGACCGGGCTACTGCCGCCCCGCATTCGCTACGGGTACGTTCACCGAATCACGGGAGCGCTCCTGCGCAGGCCGCTGCCGGTGTTGCGCACACTCAATGCCGGCCCGAGATCGGGGTCGGCTGCGCACGTCACACGGACCGGGGATCTCAGGTGCGTCCTCGTCGGGAGCGAACTGGACATCGGCGGTATCGGTTCAGTCGTCGAGTTGCTTGCCACCCGGCTGCCAGCGATGGGGGTCGCTTCGGCGGTGATTTGCCTGGACGACGGAGCGCGTGCACAACGTATGCGTGACTTGGGCATAGAGGTGCGCTCCGTCCGCGACAAGGCGTCGGCTCTGCGCGCGCTCGAAGAGCTCCGCCCGGATGTCATCCAGCTCCACGGCGCGCCGGCCTATCTTGAAGCTGCCGCCCACGAGAGTCGGGCACCGCTCGTGCCCGTGATGCACAATACTGAGATCCACTATTCTCGCGCCCGTTGGCGCAGATTCTCGCGGGCGCTCAGTGAGTCGTCCTCAGCGGTCGCCGTCAGCGAACTTGTGCGCACTTTCCACGCGGGTCATCTGCCGGCCCTTCTCCGATCGCGGATCGCGGTGATTCCCAACGCCGCGCCAGGGCTTGATGCGCCCGGCCCTCAGCAGCGCCGTGAGGCTCGAGGCCTCCTTGAGCGAGCCGTCGGCGGCCGCTTCTCCGATGACGTTGTCTTCGTGTGCCTTGCGCGGTATGACGCACAGAAGAACATCGCCGGAACGGTGGCATCGTTCCTGACGTGCGTGGCGGCAGGCGTACCGGCTCAGCTGGTGATCGCGGGCGAACCCTCCGACTGGGTCGAGTTGCGGCGATCCGAGGCGATCCGACGCGGCAGCCATGATGCTGATCGGGTGCATTTGCTCGCCACATCGGACGCACGGACACTACTCGCCGCCGCTGACGCCTTCGTGCTCAACTCGTTCTTCGAGGGGTGGCCGGTTGCCGCGACGGAGGCGTGGGCTGCCGGGCTGCCGCTCATCCTGAGCGATTTCGGCGGGGCCCGTGAGCTCGTTGCCCGCGATCCCGGTCGTTCGGTTCTCATCGCCAACGGGGCGGGCGAAGCAAACGAGGTGACCGACACCCGCGTTGAACACGCACGTTGGAGAGCAGGGCACCAGCGCAACTCGTCCGAACTCGGGGAGGCCATCCTGCGCGTAGTAGACACGGTGCATAGCGAACGCGCTATGCCGCTCGCACCAAGCGAAGCCTCCGACGGCGTGGCCGCCATGATCGATGCGCACGCACGCGTGTTGCGGGAGGCAGCACGCAGTTGCCCTGCCGGCGGCTCGAACCGACCGGGTCGACTCCCAGAGGACCAAACACGAGGGACGGGTCGTCTCGCCGCGATAGAAGGGCCATTTTGATGACGCTGACACGCACGACAATCGGTGAGAAATCTCGTCAGCTCGGATCCAGGGCCACCCGGGCCGCAGGCATTCTGCGCAGCGAGGGTCCGCGTGTGCTCGCCCAGCGACTCGCGCGGTACTCCTATAACAGACTCGGTGCGGCGAGTCTCAGCGAACCTCTCCTCGATGACGACATCGCCGACTCGACGCAGTTGAACCTGGCGCTCCCCGAACACCGTCCACCGCGGTCGCAGCCACTTCGAATTGGGTGGGTGATGGTGCCACCCAGCGCAGGTTCGGGAGGTCACACGACCCTGTTTCGTATGGTGGAGGCGCTCGAGAGGGCGGGCCATCGATGTGAGCTGTTCCTTTACGACAGATACGGCGGCGACTTGCGCGCGCATGAGCGGGTCATCCGCGACTGGTGGCCGAACATACGGGCCGAGGTCCACGACGCAACCGATGGGATCTCCGGCGTCGACGCCTGCGTCGCTTCTGGATGGGAAACTGCCCATGTCCTGGCTCGCCGGGGCACGTCGCCGATGCAGCGCCTGTACTTCATCCAGGACTATGAGCCGTACTTCTACGCGCGCGGATCGATGTATTCCTTGGCGGAGGACACCTACCGGTTCGGGTTTCGCGCGATTGCCCTGGGCGAGATGGTTGCCATGCTGCTTCGGTCCGAGATCGGCATTTCCCCGGACATCACCGAGTTCGGTTGCGACACTTCGGTGTACCGGTTGCTCCCCGAGCGTGAGCGCAGCGGCGTGGTCCTCTTCGCACGGCCCGAGGTGCCTCGCCGCGGCTACCCGTTGGCGCGATTGGCGCTCCAGCGGTTCCACGGGCTCCACCCCGAGGTCGCGGTCCACCTCTACGGATCAGAGGCCAAGGGCCTCCCGTTCCCGGCGACGCAGCATGGGAGGCTCACGCCGACGGAACTCAACGAGCTCTACAACTCCAGCATTGCCGGGCTCGCCATGTCGTTCACCAACATCAGCCTCGTGGCCGAGGAGATGCTGGCGGCGGGCACCATCCCCGTGGTGAACGACTCGGTGCATTCTCGCGCGGATCTCGTGAACGAGCACGTGAAATGGGCCACCCCAACGCCCCACGGGATCGCCGCCGCGCTGAGCGCGGTTGTGACGAGTTCCGATCGTGCCGCCGCCGCGCGGGCGGCATCCGAGTCGGTACGGCAGTTCGGCTGGACGAGGGCCCAAGCCGACGTCGTCCGGATCATCGAGGACGAGGTGTACGGATCATGACGCCCGTCACCGAGGGAACAAAGCCGCGTCGCCGCTCCGACGACGTGACCGTCGTGCGAAGCGGGCCGGACGCCCGCCGACTGCGTCCGATCTACCCCAAGAACACCGGCCCCAAGGGGCGGCGCTATGTCAACCTCAATGATGCCGAGGAGTTCAACCGATATCTTATGGAACGCAGTGCACAAGCCGAGCGGAGCCCACGCTAATGCCAGCCAGAACGAATCTCCATCACCTGCTCAGCCAAGCGGCCGCCGAGACGCCGGATGCTCCGGCGCTGACCTATCGCGCGATCACCATCAGCTACGCCGAGACCTGGCGCATGTGCCGGACCGCCGCGGCGCAGCTGCTCGCCGTGGGCCTGCAGCGTGGCGACCGCGTGGCGATTTACCTCGAGAAACGGTTCGAAACCGTCACGTCGATCTTCGCAGTGTCCGCCGCCGGGGGAGTGTTCGTCCCGATCAACCACGTGCTCAAGGCGGCACAGGTTCGCCACATCCTCACCGACAGCGGCGCAGAGGTTCTCATCACCTCGGCCGACAGGCTCCCCCAGCTCGCTTCGGTGCTGCCGGAGACACGTGTCGCGCACGTGATCGTCCTCGGCGATACCGGGCTCGAGGCACCGGCATCCTGGCAGGTCCACAGCTGGGACGACCAGCATGCGGCGTCCCGAGACAGCGGCCGGTCGCTGGCCATCGATATCGACCCGGCCGCGATCCTGTACACCTCAGGCAGCACCGGTAGGCCGAAGGGCGTCGTGCTCAGCCACCGCAACCTGATCGTAGGCGCCGAGAGCGTGTGCTCCTACCTGAAGAACACGAGCGACGACGTCATCCTCAGCGTGCTGCCCCTCAGCTTCGACGCCGGCCTGAGCCAGGTGACGACGGCCTTTTCGGTCGGCGCTCATTGCATCCTCATGAACTACTTGTTGCCCCGAGAAGTGCCCAGGCTATGCGAGCAGTACGGCGTCACGGGCCTCACCGGCGTGCCTCCGCTGTGGCTGCAACTGGCTGAACTCAGCTGGCCGCAGACGGCCGCCAGTCGCCTGCGGTACTGGGCGAACACGGGAGGCCGGATGCCGCGTGCGACCCTCGATCGTCTGCGTGGGATCTTCACCGAGGCCGACCCGTACCTCATGTATGGCCTGACGGAGGCGTTCAGATCGACCTACCTTGATCCCGCTGAGATCGATCGGCATCCGGACTCGATCGGCAAGGCCATCCCCAATGCTGAGATCCTCGTCCTCCGTCCAGACGGAGCGCCTTGCGATCCCGGCGAGGAAGGAGAGCTCGTGCACCGTGGCGCACTTGTCGCGCTCGGCTATTGGAACGATCCGACGAGAACCGCAGGACGCTACCGACCGGTGCACCATCCCGAGCAGGCGTGGCGGGCTCCGGAGAGAGCCGTCTGGTCGGGCGATAGGGTCGTGGCCGACGAAGAGGGCTTTCTCTTCTTCGTCGGCCGTCGCGATGACATGATCAAGACTTCCGGATACCGAGTGAGCCCGAGCGAGATCGAGGAAGCCGCTCACAGCACCGGACTCGTACGCGACGCCGTAGCCATGGGGATTGACGACCCCGCGCTTGGCCAGCGCATCGTGCTGATGGCGACGCCCGCTGCTGGTGCACTCGACGTCGACGCGCTGACTGCCGAGCTGAAACGGGTCCTGCCGCTCTACATGGTGCCGTCCCGCATCGACGCGCGCGATGAACTTCCCCGTTCGCCTAACGGCAAGTATGACCGCAGCAGTCTTCTGTCCGAGCTCATGTTGGAGGTGTCACAATGAAGCCGCACGAGCACGTCGTCGCCTTCGGCACCGTCGATGGCGAACTCCGGGTCGGAGGGATGCCGCTGAGCAGGCTTGCCGCCCGCGTTGGGTCGACGCCGTTTTTCGCGTATGATCGCGCCCTTCTCGACCAGCGTGTCGATCGGCTACGTTCGGCCCTGCCCGCCCGGATCGAACTCAGCTTCGCGATGAAGGCGAATCCCATGCCCGCCATCGTGCAACACCTGGCGCGCAGGCTCGACCGGATCGACATCGCGTCGGGCCTGGAACTGCAGACTGCGCTCGACACCACGATCCGGGCTGACAAGGTCAGTTTCGCCGGCCCGGGCAAGACGCCGGCGGAGATCAGGCAGGCGGTCGCCGCTGGCATCCTGATCGAGATCGAGTCCACAACGGAATTCCGCCGCGTCATCGCTGCGGGCGACGAACTCGGGCTCGCGCCGAACGTCGCCGTACGCGTGAACCCCGACTTCGCAGTGAAAGGGTCGGGTATGCGGATGGGCGGCGGACCGCAGCAGTTCGGCATCGATGCGGAGCAGGTGCCCGCGGTGCTGCGCGAATACGCCACTGCGGGAGCGAATGTACTCGGCTTCCATGTGTTTGCCGGCTCACAGAATCTGAACGCGGAGATCATCGCCGAGGCGCAGCGGCGTACCGTCGACCTGGTGAGCGGCCTCGCCGAGCACCTGACCACACCGCTGCGCTATTTCAACCTGGGTGGCGGGTTCGGCATCCCGTACGTCGAGAAGGACCGACCCCTCGACCTGGAGGCGGTCGCCGCGAACCTTCATGATCTGGTCGATGGGCCTCTCGCCGAGCGGATGCCCGAGGCCAGCCCGGTCATCGAACTCGGTCGATACCTTGTGGGGGAGTGCGGTGTGTACGTCACGAAGGTGCTGGACCGCAAGGTGTCGCGCGGTAAGACCTTCCTGGTCGTCGACGGGGGTATGCACCACCAGCTCGCAGCCTCAGGGAACTTCGGCCAGGCCATTCGCCGAAACTATCCCGTCGTGGTCGGAAACCGCGTCGAGGTCGCCTCCGACGAGGCGGTCACCGTCGTGGGATGTCTGTGCACGCCGCTCGACCTGCTCGCCGACGATGTCCAGCTGCCCCACGCCGACATCGACGACCTCATCGTAATTTTCCAGGCCGGGGCGTACGGCCTCACCGCCAGTCCGACCGCCTTCCTTGGACATCCCGCACCCGCGGAAGTCCTCATCTAACCCCCCCCGTCCCACCTAGGAGCAACCATGACCGACACCCTGAACGCCGTTCGCAACGTACTGATCGAGACCCTTGAGTTGCACCACCGCCCGGAAGACCTGCGCGAGGAGACCGTGTTGTTCGGCTCGCTGCCGGAACTCGACTCCTTTGGCGTTGTGAGTCTCGTGGCATCGCTCGAGGAGCGATTCGACATCACCGTCGACGATGACGAGTTCGGCGCCGAGATCTTTGAGACCGTCGGCACGCTAACCGGGTTCGTCAATTCAAAACTCGCCGCAGCCTGACTTGAAGGGGTGACCGGCGGTAACCGGTCGGTGGGCTGCACTGTCGTGGACTAAATATGCTTGCTCAACGCCGAGGGTGCGGTGAGGAACGCGGATCTTGTCCAGCGTCAGTGTCTCGTGCAACTTCACCGACGGTGGCAACTCGAGGCCGCCGACGGATGTGCAGAACAATACGACCTGCACGCCGTGTTCCGCCAACCCGAGCACTTGCTGGCGCGCCGTGAAGGCGATCCCGGCGCGATCGAGGGGGTGCGGAAAGCTGTACAGGACTCTCATCTGCCGTCGGCCTTTCGGTTACCGATTCAGGGGAACGCCGGAACGGCGGTGCCTTCTGGCACGATCCGAGCGGCCCGAATGGGGCGAGGCGTTCGAGGGCCGTGATGCGATAAAGTGACGTACAAAAATGAGGACTCCTCCGAATCGCCTGCAAATAAGCGGCAGGACTTGGTTTCTGCCCCCCAAAAAGGGTTACAGTAAAGTGAATTTTGATCACGACTCGGTTGGAATTGGCGCGTCGTAGATCTGTGGACGGATTGGTGATCGGCGCGTCCAGATCACACGAGAGGTCCACAACGTAAATGATGAACCTCAACCGGCGGGCGGGACCAAACTCCTCGCTTAAACGCCGCAGAACGATCGGGACGGCTATCGCTGCCTCCGTCGTCATGTCCCTCGCGGTCGGCTCTTCCGCCGCATGGGCACACAACGACCAGCTCGACCCTCCGACAGCTCTGAAGCAGGGGACGACGTCGTCATCCTCGCTCTTCAACACAGAAACCCCCGCGGTGGCCGCCGCGCCTGACGACACCGCTGCCGTGGAGCTGGGTGTTGAATTCACTCCGTCCGAGGCGGGTACCGTTTCGGCGCTGCGCTTCTACAAGGGACCGGGGAACGGGGGAACCCACACCGGGAACCTCTGGACGGCATCCGGAACGAAGCTTCAGAGCGTGGCCTTCACTGACGAGACCGCAACAGGATGGCAGACCGCCGAGCTTGCGGAGCCCGCTGCGTTGACCGCCGGGAAGTCGTACGTCGTCTCTTATGTGGCCCCGAACGGTCGATACTCCTACACGAACGACTACTTCTCCGAGGCAAAGACCAGCGGCCCGCTGACGGCGGCAGCAGGGAGCGGCCGCTACCGCTATGGGACGACGGGTGATGTGCCGAGGTCGACATGGAAGGCGGCGAATTACTTCGTCGATGTAGTCTTCAGCCCAGCCTCAACGTCAAGCACCCCGGCACCGGAACCGACCCCGGCTCCGGAACCGACCCCGGCTCCGGAACCGACCCCGGCTCCGGAACCGACCCCGGCTCCGGAACCGACACCGGCACCGGAACCGACACCGACACCGACACCGGGCACATTCCCGAACGCGGACACGACGGGACCCCCCGCGGGTACCTCGCTGAAGGCTTCCGGTGGAATCACGATCACTACCGCAGGTGCCGTGTACGACGGCTACGAGTTCTCAGGCGATGTGATTATCAAGGCCAACGACGTTACAGTCCGTAACTCCATCGTGAATGGTCGAGTTGCAATGGACCAGCCGTACACCGGTCTGCTCGTGCAGAGCACAGAAATTGCTGGACCCGGGTCATCGACTGTGAAGTATCCCGCTATCGGTTACGTCAACTTCACCTGTGATGCGTGCAACATTCATGGGTGGGGGGATGGCGTGATGACTGACGGAAACACGACGATCAAGAACTCGTGGATTCACGACCTCGCCGTTTCTGGCGACTCGCACAACCAGCCAATCTTGAGCCTGGGTGGGCCGAACATCACGATCACAAACAATCGCCTGACGACCGGGCCGGACCCGCAAGGGAACTTCACTGCGGCACTCTCACTGTTGAATCAGAGCAGCTCCTTCACGAATACTCTCGTGCAGGGCAACCTGTTCGACGGTGGCGGCTACTGCGTGTATGCGGGTGGCGAGACGAAGGGCAACGCGGAGCGCCCCTCCTCGGACATGCGGTTCCTGGATAACACGTTCGGAACGTCAGTGAACCAGAAGTGTGGCTATTACGGGCCGGTGACAGCGTTCGACTCGTCGGGCGCTGGGAACCAGTGGGACAACAACCGTTGGGCGGACGGATCACTCGTGGCCCCGGCGCTCTGAGCCACAGCGGCGCGACTGAGCGCCATGAGGGCCTCCGCTAATCGATTTGAGTCAACGGACTCGGGTCGATTCGCGGAGGCCCTCGTGGCATCCGCCGCCTACCACTCGAGCAAGGTCAGCTCGCTATAGAGGTAGTCGACGGCCTCAGCTCGCACATTCTTGCTGCGTAGCATCTTCGCCCGAGGTGCAGCAAGGTCGAAACCGAGCGTGGGGCTGAATCCGAGCACACGCCGCTCGGCCAGTGTTGCCAGGGCAGCGTGTCGCAACAGCAGGTGGGAGCTGATTTGTGGCCACGCCGCTCGGAGCAGGTCCTGGCTTCCTCCGACGTACAGCGGTGATGCGAAAAGTGGAAGTCGTTTGCGGCGGTCCTTGCGGACGACGAGATAGCCATACTCGCCCTCCCTGATCGCGACGATGTGGCGAGCCGCAGTGGCGTCCCGGTGCTCTGCGTGCACGCGAGCGTCCCGCCCCGACAGGACCCCCGCCACCACGGTCGGATCATCCGATATGGTGAGCCCGCGTCGCGGGAGGCGAGGCAGGTTCGGCGTCAACCGGGTTGCGGTGTCGAGCACAGCGAAGCCGAGCCTCTGGTTCAGCGCCACGACGTTCCCGCTCGGCGAAAAGTCGGTGAACTCGAACCCCTGTTGTGCGAGGATCGCTCGCATCAGGCGAAGGCTGTGGCCTCGGAATTCCTCGAGCACGCAGAACGCCGCGAGATTACAAAACCTGCGCGGTTCGCCGTCGACGTCGCGTTCGGAGTACACCGCGATATAGGCGCCGACGATCGTGTCGTCCGCGACGAGTTGGAACCCGTGGTTGGGTGGATCGGCACTCCACGGGGGAGCCAGAAGTGCCCCCCATGCCGAAGGACCTACCCTCGAGTTCAGGTGATTGTGGAGGAACCAGGAGACCACATCGGTGTCATCAGCCATGATCGGTCGAACGTCGATCTTCTTGCGGTTCATGAGCCGAATGCTACGGCACACAGGGCGCATGCGCCGGTACTATTCTCGACGAAGGTGTTCGTTGTCTGGTCTTTTAATGTCCCGCCGAAAGGAATCCCATGCCGAGCATCGTGATCGCCGCCCACAACGAGGAGAACGTGATCGGGCACAGCCTCGACGCGCTGCTCGCCCAGGAGACGCACGACGCCATCGAGGTCGTCGTCAGCGCCAACGGGTGCACTGACCGGACGGTCGCCATGGCGACGCGTGCGGGCGTCATCGTGATCGATCGCCCGGAACCGGGCAAAGCCGCAGCGCTCAACGTGGGCGACCGAGCTGCTACCGGTTTCCCCCGGATCTACCTAGACGCTGACATCCTCGTGCCTCCCGGTGGGCTCGCCGCGTTGGTCAGATGTTTTGCTGAGACCCCGCACGTACTCGCCGTGGTGCCTCGGCGTCGTCTGGACACGATGGGACGGCCCTGGACCGTCCGAGCCTACTTCTCGATCAACGAAAGATTGCCCGCGTTCCGGACCGGATTGTTCGGACGGGGGTTAATCGCCCTGTCTGAAGAGGGCCGCGCACGCTTCGACGCATTTCCGTCCATGATCGCGGACGACCTCTTCCTCGATTCTCAATTCACCGTTGCCGAGAAGAGGGAGGTGCGCCTCGTCGAGGTCGTGGTGGGAGCCCCGTTCACAACCCGTGACCTGGTGCGCCGACTGGTCCGAGTGCGGCGGGGCAACGCCGAGATGAGGGCCGCGGCCGCGGAGGGAACGATCGATGTGACCGTCCGAGCAGCCGACCGCTGGGCCTGGCTGCACGACGTAGTGCTGCCCAATCCCCGATTGTTGCCCGCGGCGGTTCCGTACGTGCTGATCTCGCTGATCGCGGGCCTCCTCGCACGCCGCAGGGTGAGTTCGGGCGAAGGTTGGGGGCGCGATGACAGTACTCGTCGAACGCGACCGTCAACGGCGAATGGCGCAGAGGCGTGATCACCAACCTCTGCTTCCACGGTATCGGAACCATCGTTCACGAGCGGGAATCAGGAGAGTCCCGGTACTGGGTGACGGAGGACTGCTTCCTTCGCATCCTGGATGAGGTGCGAGAGAGCCCCCAGGTGAGGCTGAGTTTTGACGATGGCAACCGTTCAGACGTCTCGATTGCGTTCCCCGCACTGCGTGAGCGTGAGTTGCGCGCCTCGTTCTTCGCGCTCGCCGGCCGCTTGGATGATCCGGCGAGCCTGTCATCGTCCGATCTCAGGGATCTCCGCAGTGCCGGCATGGCGATCGGCAGCCACGGCTGGACGCACGTTCCCTGGCGCGGGCTCGGTGAGGAGGAGGCACGCCGGGAGCTCGTGGATGCCCGCACTGCCCTCGCCGAGGCCAGCGGAGGGGAGATTGATGATGTTGCACTCCCGCTCGGGCGGTACGATCGTCAGCTGCTTGGGCGGCTGGCACGGGTCGGCTACCGAACGGTGTACACGAGTGATCGGCTCCCCGCGCGTTCGTCCGCGTGGATTCAGGCGCGTTACAGCGTGACCGCGAACGACACTGTGGAGTCGATCCGCTCGGTGATCACGCACCGTCCAGGTGTGCGGGATGTGCGCAACCTGCTGGCAAGCAGGGTCAAACGGATCCGCTGACCGCCGTTACTCGGGCAAGAACGCGGCGCTCGCGCCCAGCTGCGGGGGACGGATCGAGGGCCTCAGCAGCGCCCGTACGGTCGTCCAGGACTTGCGGTCTCCGAGGACCGCACGCCGCACTTCGACGACGACCGTCATGGCGAAGTAGAGCCATGCGCGCACGTCGCCCGTGCGACGGCGATAGATGCGTATTCGGTTGAGCATCTGCATCGTGTGCGTTGTGGCGCTCTCACCTGAGCCCCCGCCGACATGCATCGCGCCGGCGCGCGGGGTGTAGACGGTCGCCCAGCCGGCATCACGAGCCCTGAGACTGAAATCCGTCTCTTCCGAGTACAGGAAGAAGGACTGGTCGAGGCCCTCCAACGCATCGAAACACCGTCGGTCGACGAGCAGGATCGCGCCCACGGCCCAGTCGACCTCGTGCTCGCTCTTATACTCGCCCAGGATCTCGATCCGCTCCGTGAAGACCGGCAGACCCGTGAAGCTCAACCCGCCGACGCGTCCGAGCGTCGGTCCCCGCCGCAGTGTGGGGGAGAGACGGCCATCTTCCTCGCGCACGCGCGGTGCGATGATGCCGGCACCGGGCCGTCGTTGGAGAACCTCGAGCATCCGTGGCACAGCGTCGGGGTCGAGCGTGGCATCGGGGTTGAGGATGAGGACCGTCGACGCTCCGGGTGAGGCTAGTACGGCTCGATTGATTCCGGCCGCGTATCCATCGTTCGAGGCCCGTACAACAGTGCAGTCGGACCGACGAGCGAGCAGCTCTGGCGTCCCGTCGGTCGAATCATTGTCGACGACCAAAACGGAATAGGTCAGGCCGCCGAACGCAGCAGGCAGGCTGTCGAGGAGGGCGCCCACGTGGCGTGTGCTGTTGTACGTGACGACGACGGCAGCAACGTCAAGTGGTGGGGGCTCGACCATTTGGGGCGTCTCGCCCGGGGTCTCCTCGGTGTTCGAGACGTTCGAGACAATCGTCATCGGATGACCCCTTTATGTCGGCCCGTTGGTGGCGCGTCGGAAACTATATTCGCAGCGACGACGGTATGGACGCTTCCGCACAACCCCGCCAGGAGAAACAGCATGCCGCCCGCGATCGGGAAGGAAAGCCCATCAAAGAAGGCGAAGAGAACGGCGACGGTGAACAGCGATGCGGACAAGGCGTGACCCAGCAGCCGGATGTTGGAATTGCTGGAGCGCCGCGACTGGCGGGCGCTCCAGATGCCCGCCACGAAAAATGCGAGGAAGCTCAGGAGACCGAGGACGCCCAACTCGATTATGATCAGCACCCATTGGTTGTCGAAAACGTAATATCTGGGCAGGAATATGCCGAACCCGGAACCGATCAGTGGCGACGTGGACATGAACTCGGGAATCCGTTCCAGTCCCCTCGTTCGAGACTGAGTACTCGGATCCAACGCCGCACCCGAGAACAGCCGCATGGTCGCCGAGAGCAATCCGGGTGTCGCCGCGAAGATCACCAGGGCGATACCAGAGCCGGTGCCGATGACGGTGGCGCGAAACCGAGCCGGAACCGCCGGAATCATCGAAATCACCGCCACCGCGAAGCCGATGATGGCCGAACGGGAGACGGCAACCAGTGCCGAAATCGAGATGAGACCGGCGGGCAGCCAGTACCACAGTCCCCCGTGGGAGCGATTCGACCGAAATCCGCGCGAAATCGCCGCGGCGATGACGAGCGGGAGGGCGGCGGTGATCACGGTCGCATACTCGAGCGGATGGATTGCTGTTCCAGACGAGCGGATTACACCAGCACGCTCCTGGATGCCCCCCTCCATGCTCAGCCCCGGAATCGTGCCGAAGAAATCGACGATTCCCTGCCCTGTCAAGAACTGCAAGAGGCCGAGTGCCGCGAGCAATCCGGCGCCGATTCCAATCCGACGCACCATGCTCGCGAGATCCGTCACCGTACGGATGCCATCAACCGCGACGAGCAGCACTCCCGCCCAGGACAGCATCCGGATCAGCGCGGTAAAGGCGGGGCTGACCTGATCGTCCGGCTGACCTCGCAGCATGGCCACGGCGTAACTCACGAGAATGATCACGAGGAATGCGACGACGGTGAATCGAACCGGCTGGAAAACTGGCCTCGCGTCGGAGGTTCGCATTTGCAACCGGGCGACAGCCCACCAGCCCAGCAGGACAAGCCCCCAGATTAGGGACGGGCGACCGAGCGCGCCGAGCGCGGTGATCACCACCCCCGAGGGGATCGCCAGGAGCAGTACCAGGTACACCGTGAGCATCGTTACGGCATCGACTCCTCGACGAGCGGTGACGCCGCTCGAGGCGGATACGATTCGTGACGACAAGTGGAGAGTGGGCATTCTGCTCACCGCGGATTGCGGAGAGTGGATGCGGTCGCGTGCTCCTCGCTGTCGTCGCGCGGCTGGCCCCGCACTGCGGATGTCTTGGATGACCTCCTGGGCGGCCCGGACGGCCCGGAAGCCACGGACGCCCGTGCCGGCTTGGGACTCAACGCTGTTGAGGCCGGGTTGGTCCCGTTCACGATGTCCGGGGCCCCGTTCGGGGGGCGGGTGGCCTCCGCTGTGCTGCCCGCCCCGTCCCCGTCCCGCTTTCGTTGCAGGCTGAATCCGTCGACGAGGCTCGCAAGCAGCAGCGTCAGCGCCAGTCCGATGAAACCGGCGGCACCGGCCGCGATGAATCGGTTCCGCTCTTGGAGGACACTGCGGCTATCGACGGTGACGGGCAACACGTTCATGCGATTCGGCGCAGCGATGCCTTCCGTCTTCTGGATGTCGTCGACCACCATCGCGGTTCGCTCGACGAGCAGCCCCAGCACTTCACCTGCGGCGGCGTTGCTCGGCGCCGTAACGACGATGAGGATGACCGGTCCTGCTGTCGTCGTGTCGCGAGAGACCTCGATCTTAACTCCCGGGTACTCTGCAACCACTTCGTTGAGGAGATTCTCTGAGCCAACCGCACGCACGATGACATCGGCCGCGGGCGTCAGCCCCCCCAGGAACAGGTAGGGGTTCGCCCCATCCGGTATGCTACCGGCCCCGGGGACAAGGAGCTGTGTTGAGGAACGCTCGTAGCCCGGGGGAATCAGGTACCACGCGCCGATGGCTAGCGACGCCGCGATGAGTATCCCCGGCATGACTATGTACCAGCGGCGCCAGAGCCCGCGGAGTGTATCGGTCAAATACATGACGACGTTCCTTTCGAATTGCGCTGTGATGAAACCTGTGTCTGACTGCCCGCGGCAAATCGTCGCCGCACACGCAGTCGGTCAACCGTGATCGAACCCCATGCGCCGACTATCAGGGCGACGGCGAGCATCGCCGCGCCAGTGGCCACCTGACTCTTTCGGGAGGGGGAGACATAGTCGATCTGCATGGTGATGGGGGCCACGGTTGCCGTGATCCGGTCATCCGATGGAATTTCCAGAGCGGCCTGTTCAGCGTCGGAGATGCTCAGGACCCGGTCTACCACTTCTTTCTGCCTCGTCTTGACCCAGTCGAACGTGCGTCCCACGATCTGAATCTCGATGTCTGATTTGCTGAACGTCGACGCCCATTGACTACCCGAGTTCGCCAAATCGACGAGTACGCCCTCGCGCACCCCCGCGCCGTAATAGGGAGAATCGCTCGTCGAGTACCGTGCGGGGGGCCGCCCGTTGTTCGTCTCCCGAACGACAACGCCCGCGAACGCGATGACGCTCGTGTCGTTGGCTCCATTCGTTGGCGACAAGCTCGTCGAGGCAGGTCGCATGAACGACACCACCGTCTTGGTGGTGTAGATACCCCCGTCACGCGCCAGAATCCCTGTGACCAGTGCGGCGCAGACGAGCAACCCGATCGGGATGTACCAGCGACGAAGCATCGTGGACATGAGCTCGCGAACGGTCATCGGCGGGCGCCCGAACTGACAGGGCTCACCTGTGCACCGCGCCGCGCAACGTGGAGTTGGGGGACCGCGGGTGCATGCTGGCCGATCAGGCTGCTGTCTACCCCGCCGCTGAGACAGGCGCCCCGGGGAACGTCGGCCACGAGCGCGGCGTTCACGGCCTCGGTCACGGGCTCGTCGCCGGCGGTGCCGTCGAGGTGTTGGATGCCCATTATTCCGCACATATGTCGCTATGCCCCGGTCGAATGCTGAATGTACTCGGCCTCCGGTGCCTGGAAGTGGCGGCCCCTGCTCACCAGGAACTTCTCGTACGCGACCGCGTCGTCGAGATTGATGTGTTCGGGGCGGGCCGGCAGGCCGGCGTTGGAGAATGGCCACGCGGCGGCACGAAGGTCGTTCTGGTCGCGCTGGAGCACGGTGTCGAAGACGCGAATATACGCCTGGGCCTGGTGCTGCCAGTCGAGCTCGCTCGCAACCCGCGTGCGAGCCGCGCGACCCAGGTTCGCACGGGCCTCCGGATCGTCGAGCAGAAGCTCAACGGCATCGGCAAAGGCGCCGATGTCACCCGAGGGCACGTAGATGGCGCTGTCACCGCCGGACACCCGGGTCTCGGTCAGATCGAAGGACACGGAGGGAAGCGCATACGCCATGTACTCCATGGTCTTGTTCATGGTCGACAGGTCGTTGAGCGGGGTCTTCTCGTCCGGTCCAACGCCGATGTTGGCAGCGCTGAGGTAATTCGCAATGGTTTCGGGTCCCACCCGGCCGGTGAAGTGCACCCGGTCGCCAAGACCCATTGCGATGGATTGCGCCTTGAGCGCTTCGAGGCAGTCACCGAAACCCATCAGCACGGCCCGGACATCCGTTCTGCCTCGAGTCTGCACGAGCTCACTGACGACCTCGAGAACCTTGTCGACGTTGTCCTGGGGGCCCATGATGCCGAGGTACACGAGGAGGTAATCCTGCATCTTCGCCACATCGGCGGCAGGCTGGATCGGCCGCATCACCCGGGTATCCGGCCCGCTGCGCACCACGGTGACCTGATCGGTGCGCAGATGCCCGCGACGCAGGGCGATGGCGCGATACGAATTATTGGTCGAAATTACGTGGTCGGCCACGCGGAACGTCATACGCTCAAGCCACAGCAGGGTCTTGTACTCGAATCGTGCGGCAAGCCCGCGGGGCCGACCGAATCGGGACAGGAACAGTTCGGGGTTGAGATCATGGTGGTCGAAAATGAAGCGAACACCCTTGCGACGCCAGAGCAGGCCGAGGAGCCAGTAGGTGTCCGGCGGATTGCACGCCTGGATCACGTCGAACCCGCGTTCGCGCCGCACCGTGAGGGAGAGGGCGGCCGTGCGGATCCAGGAGAGCGCGAATTCGATCGCGAAGCCGGTTGCGCCGCGCGCCTCGGGCGCCGGGCGATACTTGTAGATTCCGATCCCGTCGATGACCTCGCGGGCCGGGTCCCCGGGGCCTTTGGGACAGATGACCGAGACAGAGTAGCCCTGCGCACGCAGGGCCTGACACTCCAGCCAGACGCGGCGGTCGAGGGGAACGGGGAGGTTCTGCACGATGATCAGCACTCGCGTGCCCGGTCGTGCGGGAGCCTCCAGGCGGGTTGTCGTGGTCATGAGAGGGTGAGGATCCCTTCGGTCTCCGTGTACTTTTCCCCGGTTGCCGGGCAGGTGAACCGCCCGGGTTCGTCTTCGTGCAGGGCAACACCGCTGCGGCCGACCCAGCCGATGCGCCGGGCAGGAACGCCGACCACCAGGGCGAATTCCGGTACGTCGGTGGTGACGACAGATCCGGCGGCGACCATGGACCAGCGCCCGACCGTGACCGGTGCGATGCACACCGCGCGGGCGCCGATGGATGCGCCGGTGCGAACGATGACACCGACGATGGGCCAGTCGGCGGCGCTCTTACGCGAGCCATCCACGTTGATCGCGCGCGGAAATACGTCATTGGTGAACACAACGCCGGGGCCAACGAAGACACCGTCTTCCAACACGGCCGGCTCGTAGACCAGGGCGTAGTTCTGCACCTTGCAGTTGCGGCCGAGGATGACGCCAGGGCCGATGTAGGCTCCGCGGCCGATGATGCAGCCCGGGCCAACGCGCGCGTGTTCCCGCACCTGCGCGAGGTGCCAGATCTGGCTTCCGACACCGAGGATGGCCGTCGCATCGATGTCGGCGGTCTCGGAGACCTGCGCCGGGACGTCGACGCCTGCAGCCGAGGGTGTGGCCGGGGACGGGACAGGGGTGGGAATCATCAATACGCTCCTACGGGGTGAATGACGACTTTAATCGTGCGCCAGATGATCATCAGGTCGCCAGCCAGGGACCAGTTCTCGACGTAATACAGGTCGAGTCGAACGCTTTCCTCCCAGGTCAGGTCGGAACGGCCGCTGATCTGCCACATGCCGGTGAGGCCCGGCTTGATGTACAGGCGACGGTGCACGTGGGTCTCATAGTTGAGGACTTCACGGGGGAGGGAGGGCCGCGGGCCCACGATGCTCATGTTGCCCACCAGGATGTTCCAGATCTGGGGCAATTCGTCTATGGAGTGCTTGCGCAGAAACCCGCCGATGCGGGTGATTCGCGGGTCGTTGCGAATCTTGAACAGGTTGCCGGACGCCTGGTTCTGATCGAGTAGCCCCGTCAGAGTGTCCTCCGCGTTCTGCACCATGGAACGAAACTTGACCATACGAAAGGTCTCGCCGTTACGTCCGCAGCGTTCCTGTCGAAACAGCACCGGACCGGGGCTATCGAGTCGAATGAGTCCCGCGACGATGAGCAAACCGGGGAAGAGCACCAGCAGTGCGACAGCGGATGCCACGACATCGAGGCCGCGCTTGAGGGCATGTTTGAACCCGTCGAAGCGCGGAATTTCCACGTGAATCAGTGGGAGACCATCGACCGGTCGGAAATGGATGCGAGGCCCAGCGACATCGGTGAGCCGGCTGGATAGCACAAGCTCCGCGTTCGTGTGCTCAAGGTCCCACCCCAACGAGCGAATGTACTGTGCGCCGCCCCTCGGGCTGCCGGCAACGATAACGGTGTCTACACCGAGCGTGGAGACGGTTTCGGCGACGTTCTCCAAGTCGGTCACAATAGGCACGACCTGGTCGTCCACCGCGATCTCCGCCGGCCGGGCAAACTCATCGACGGCGTCGAGCGCCACGCCAACCACGTAGTAGGCGATCGCCGACTTGGCATGCAGCTGGGTGATCACGTACTCCACGTCGTCACGCTGCCCCACCACGAGTGCACGCAAGAGGTAATGGCCAAATCGGCGCTGACGAGAGAGCCACTTGCGCCACAACCAACGCTCGAGGGTAAGAGCTGCGGCCCCCGCCGGGAAGGAGAGAACGAAGTAGCTGCGAGCAATGTCTACCTGGAACACGAGAAAAGCGATCGCCAACAGACCGAACGTGATCGCGCTCGCATTGATGACCCGTTTGTATTCGGTCGCACCCATGCCCATGACACGGGGATCACGGGTGCGTAGCGCGGAGAGGGCACAGATCCACGTGCCGCCAATGACCGCGGTGATGAACCAGTAGTCCAGGTACAGCACGCCGACAGGAGCGGCCGCGCTGTCGATGCCGAATCTTGCGAGCATCGCCGCGGTGAGGGCTGCCGCGATGACGGCGCCATCGCTCATTACGAGCTTGGCGCGGTAGCGGCGTGCCCACACCGCGCCGGAGGCGGGGGAGTCAATCTCGACGTCGGAGCGCACCGTCTCGGGGCTGCCCACAAGGGTCAGGCGGGGAGCTGTCGCAGCGGCGGGGGCTAGGTTAACCTTCGGGGTGGGATCGCTCATCGAGGAACCACCTGCGCAGCGTCGGTGCGAACGGGGTGGGAGAGTTGGGCGCGACGGTGGAGTCGCCCCGGAGCGGACTGTTTCACTATGTCTATCCCTGCATCTAGGGGTTACAGGTCGAAGGGTGGATAGTGCCGTGACGGAACAGAGAGCCACCAAGGTCGTATTCGGGTAGGTGAATCATCCTCAGCTAGGCACGAAGAGACAGTACCGCCGTTGCTACGAGCGTCGCTGCGGCCAGTTAGGGGGGCAACGCCTGGTCGCACGCGTGAACGCCGCACGCTGTGCTCGGCGTCGTTGGAGTAGCAGAAGCCGAAAGGTGAACGGCGGGGTTCTCCATTACGCCCGTCATTGAAGAAGAACAACCAGCCGGGATCGTCACCGCGGCGGTTAAACAAAAAAGGCCACATCCCTGTGTTTCCAAGGGAGTGGCTGCGGTGGCCCCGACCGGCGTCGATCCGGTGACCTTTCGATTTTCAGTCGAACGCTCTACCAACTGAGCTACAGGGCCAGAAGGCCTCGTGAACGATGCCTTCTCAAACAAAAACCCTCTCTTTCGAAAGGGTTCCTGCTTTTGCGACCCTGACCGGACTTGAACCGGCGACCTCCGCCGTGACAGGGCGGCGCGCTAACCAACTGCGCTACAGGGCCTTACTGGTGAAACTGTGACTGCTGTAAATCTAACTGCGGTGGAACTGAACTGCGATAAATCAACTGCTGTAAATGTAACTGCTTGCAATACTATTCTATTTTCCTTGCCTTCACTTACGTGACCCCAACGGGATTCGAACCCGTGTTAACGCCGTGAAAGGGCGCCGTCCTAGGCCACTAAACGATGGGGCCGTGTGTCACAGCGTGCATGACCAACGAGAGGTAAGCATACGGTCTAAATCTCAAAAGCTCAAATCGAGGGTGGGGGTCGTCCGCCGCGCCCGCAAATGACCGCTGTTTTGGGGGTCATCTGGGTCAGATTCAAGCCCACCACTGGGTAATACTTATCTGCCTTGTTACTGTGAACAATGTTAAGTACGTGATCACCGTGATAAATGTGACTAATGAGCGCCCGATCGGGGAATGATGAATCGCACGACAACCGTGATCGGCCGCGAGCTGGCGGGTGCCTGGCGGCGCCTCAGCCACAATCGCGGCCCTGCCCGTCGTCGAGCCCTCGCGGTCACCAGCGTCACAGCCACGCTGACACTGCTGGTGACGCTGGTCAGCCCGGTTGGGTCAGCCCAGGCCCTCGACTACCCCACCTGGCAAGATCTGCAGAACGCCAAGTCCAACACCGTGGCCGCCGCGGAGCAGGTCACCAGAATCCAGGAGTTGCTCGTGGGCCTGCAAACGCAGGTCGAGCAGACCCAGGCCGAGGCTGATGCTCGCGCCGCCGCACTCGAAGAGGCCCAGCAGAAATTTGACGACGCGGCTCGACGCGCGAGTGACCTCCAGGAGCAGGCCGACGCCAGCAAAGCGACAGCGGATGCCGCCACGCGCCAGGCCGGTCAACTCGCCGCCCAGCTCTACCGCACGGGTGGAACCGACCTGAGCGTCAACCTGTTCATCGAGGGCAGCAGCGGCGGAGAAGCCGACGCCCTGCTCTCCAAGCTCGGCAACATGAGCAAGCTCGTAGAGCGCAGCACCGACATCTACGATGTGGCGCAATCGGCCAACAACAGCGCGCAGGCGCTCGGTGACCAGGCCAGGATCGCCCAGACCGAACGCGAAACCCTCCGTGTGGCGGCGGAAGCCGCCCTCAAGGCCGCCCAGTCCGCGGCCGAAGTCGCCGCCGCCGCTCTCGTGGAATCGCAGGAGAAGAGCGTCGAACTCGACTCGCAGCTCGCGTTCATGCGCGACGCGGAGGCGACGACATCCGCCGGCTATGAAGCCGGCGTGGTTGAACGCGCCCGCCTCGAGGCGATCCGGGTGGCCGAGGTCGCACGTCAGGCGGCAGCAGCACGCGCGGCAGCTCAGGCGGCCGCGGCAGCCGCAGCTGCCGCGCGGGCCCCCGCCAGCTCAGGCAGTTCGGGCGGAACAAGTAGCTCGGTCAGCTCAACCGGTTGGGGCGTTCCCGCCAGCGGCCGCATCACCGGCGGCTACGGCTCCCGAACATCGCTGTGCAGCAGCGGCGGCGGCTACTGCAGTGGAACCTTCCACTACGGCACCGACCTCGGCACGGGCTGCTACGCACCCATATACGCCGCGAAATCCGGCACCGTCACCTGGGCCGGACGGCTCGGAACATACGGAAACTTCGTGAAGATCGACCATGGCGACGGAGTCTCCACCGGCTACGCGCACATCCGCGATGGGGGAATCTTTGTTCAGGCAGGCCAGAGAGTGTCGGTCGGGCAGAACATCGCGAGTTCCGGTGAAACGGGCGCCTCGACCGCGTGCCACCTGCACTTCGAGGTGTGGATCAACGGGAACCGCATCAACGCCGCACCGTTCATGGCCGACAGGGGAGCTCCACTTGGCTAAAATCAACGCTCGCACGCATGCACGACTGCGACCCAATCGGCTGCTCTCGGCCGTGACCATCGGACTCGTCGGAGCAGTGGGTGTTTCGGGCGGCCTCGCCGCACCGGCCGCTTTCGCCGCCCCGGGATACCCGAGCTGGGACGACGTACAGAAGGCCAAAGGGAACGAGGCCACCAAGAGCGCCGAGATCGAGAAGATCTCCGGATTGCTCGGTGCCCTGCGGGCGAGTGCCGAAGACGCCGCCACATCATCCCAGGTGGCCGCCGAGGCCTATCGGGTGACGCTGGATGCGCTCGACGCCGCGACGGCGCGCGAAGCGAGCCTCACCCGGCAGGCGTCCGCCGCCGAGGCCGCCGCCGCCACCTCCAAGATGCGGGCCGGCCTCATTGCCGCGCACCTGGGCAAGGCCGGCGCCGGCGGGCTCTCGCTCAATCTCTTCCTCAACGGCAACACCGCCGACGACCTGCTGCACCAGCTCGGTACCGCGAGCAAGCTCAGCGAACAGTCCGCGGCCATTTACGACCAGGCGCTCCAGGACAAGAACACGGCCGAGTCGCTGGGCGACCAGGCGGCATCCGCCAGCGCGGAGCGCACGCGTCTCACCGAGGAGTCCAAGACCACGCTTGACGCGGCCAGCCGGGCGGCGACCGTGACGCAGGCCGCCTTCGACCTTCAGCAGAAGAAGTCGAGTGAGCTCTTCGAGCAGCTCGCCCTGCTCAAGGACACGACGGCCGAGGAAGAACGCAGCTACCAGGCCGGCGTGGATGCTGCGGCTACCGCCAAGGCGTTCGCCGCGGCCCAGGCTTCGGCGGCCCGGATCGCGGCAGCCGCCGCGGCCAAGGCGGGCGCTGCGGCACCCGTAACCGTGCCCGTGTCGGCGCCTGTAGCCGCACCCGTGTCGGCGCCCGTTGCCGCACCGGTGCGAACACCGGTTGCGGCACAGGTCGCGGCACCCGTTGCGGCACCGGTAGCGCCTCCGATAGCGCCTCCGGTAGCGCCCCGGGTGGCACCTCCCGCCTCATCGGGCAACGGC
This sequence comes from Cryobacterium psychrophilum, assembly GCF_004365915.1. Lineage (NCBI taxonomy): Bacteria > Bacillati > Actinomycetota > Actinomycetes > Micrococcales > Microbacteriaceae > Cryobacterium > Cryobacterium psychrophilum. The sequence continues at coordinate 1,689,167 of NZ_SODI01000001.1, read as the reverse complement.
AGCAGCTCCGGCGCGACAACCGGAACCCCTGCACCCATCCCCAACGCGAACGCTGTGAGCACGGCGATTTCTTTCGCCAGGGCGCAGCTCGGCGACCGGTACCTGCTTGGCGGCGCCGGCCCCGACGTGTGGGACTGCTCGGGTCTCACCAGGGCGGCGTACTCAGCAGCGGGAATCTACATCGGCTCGCATTCCGCGACCAACCAGTACAACACCATGTCGGCGCGGGGGCGACTCGTGTCGTTCGCGAACGTGGCCGTTGGTGACCTCGTGTTCTGGGGCAGCCCCGGGAACTACTATCACGTGGCCATTTACATGGGGGGCGGTCAGATTCTGGAGGCCCCCAACCCCTCCTCGCCCGTGCGGATCCACAGTATTTGGTCCATCAGCCAGGTGGCGCCGTACGTGGGCCGCCCGGCCTGACCGCGCACACAGCCTGACCGGGCACACAGCCTGACCCCGCACAGAGCCTGACCCCGCACAGATGAAGGCCCCGAGCATGTGCTCGGGGCCTTCCTCGTTGCGCGGCGTGCGACGGGGGGTCAGTGACCCTCTGCGGCAAGCTTGGTGATGCCGTCACGTACGATCTGGTCTGCTTCGGCGGCGTCACCCCAGCCTTCGGTCTTCACCCATTTGCCGGGCTCCAGGTCCTTGTAGTGCTCGAAGAAGTGCTCGATCTCCTTGCGGGTGTACTCGGGAATGTCGAGCACGTCCTGAATGTGGTTCCAGCGCGGGTCGCCCGCAGGAACGGCGATCACCTTGGCGTCTGAACCGCCGTCATCCGTCATGTTGAACACGGCCACGGGGCGAACCGAGACGCCAACGCCGGGGAACAGCGGGTAGTCGAGCAGTACGAGAACGTCGACGGGGTCGCCGTCGAGTCCGAGCGTGTTCTCGAAGTAACCGTAGTCGGTGGGGTACATGAAGCTTGTGTAGAGAACGCGGTCGAGGTAGACCCGTCCGGTCTTGTGATCGACCTCGTATTTGTTGCGGCTCCCACGGGGGATTTCGATGACTGCGTCGTATTCGGCCATGGCCTTTTTTCTCCCTTGATCTAAGTCTGCGGCTAACGTTACTGGATGCAGTCTGAACGCCGCCGCCGTCTCACCCCGGCCATTGCCGATGTGCGCCGGTCCGTGCGTGAGATTCTCCGCGCCGCGCCCGTTCCCGAATTCGTGCTCGTGGGCCTCAGTGGGGGAGCGGATTCGCTCGCCCTCGCCGCCGCGACGTCATTCGAAGCGCGCCGCGCCGGCGTGCGCGCCGGCGCCGTCATCGTCGACCACCGCCTTCAGGCCGGGTCAGCGGATGTCGCGGCGACGGCGGCCGACCAGGCCCGCCAGTTGGGCCTCACGCCCGTACTCGTGCTCACGGTTGACGTTGGTACGGGCGGCGGCCCGGAAGCCGCCGCCCGTGCGGCCCGTTATGCCGCCTTCGAGCGCGCTCTCGCCGAAACCGGAGCGAGTGCCGTGCTGCTCGGCCATACCCTCGACGACCAGGCCGAGACGGTGCTGCTCGGCCTCGCCCGCGGCTCCGGCCCGACGAGCCTGCGCGGTATGAGCGTGCGCAACGGCCCGTACCTGCGCCCGATCCTCGGCATCCGCCGGGAGCAGACCCGCCAGTTCTGCATCGACAGCGGGCTCACGCCCTGGCACGACCCGCAGAACGACGACGCGCGCTACGCGAGGGTACGGGTGCGGCAGACCGTGCTGCCCCTGCTTGAGCGCGAACTCGGTCCCGGAATCAGCGAGGCGCTCGCGCGCACGGCCGACGCGCTGCGTGAGGACTCCGACGCGCTCGACGAACTCGCACGCGCTCTGCTGCAGGGCGCGTGGTCACGTACCGAACACGGCGGACAGATCCCGGTCGCGGCCCTCGCCCCCTCGTCTGCGGCCGTGCGGCAGCGGGTGATTCGCTTCGCGGCGGAGGAGACGTTCGGGGCGCTGCTGACCCGTAGCCACACCCTCGCGGTGGGCCGTTTAGTGACGGATTGGCACGGACAGGAAGCGCTCAACCTGCCAGGCATTAGAGTTGAACGGCAGGACGGTGTGCTGACATTCACCGTTCTGGACACACACCCCAGTAAAGGACTGCCCCGCTCCCATGGAACCTCGCGACATTGACGGCGACCTCACCGAAATTCTGATCAGCGAAGAGCAGATCCACACCCGCCTCGCGGAGATGTCTCGGCAAATCGAGGCGGACTACGCCGGCAAGGACCTCCTGCTCGTCGGTGTGCTCAAGGGCGCCGTCATGGTGATGGCAGACCTTGCCCGCGAACTGCACCATCCCATCTCGATGGACTGGATGGCCGTGAGCTCCTACGGTTCCGGAACAACCTCGAGCGGCGTCGTGCGCATCCTCAAGGACCTCGACACCGACCTCACCGGCCGTCACGTGCTCATCGTCGAAGACATCATCGACTCCGGCCTGACCCTGTCGTGGCTGCTCGCCAACCTGAATTCGCGCGGACCGACATCCGTTGAAATTTGTGCCCTGCTGCGCAAGCCCGATGCCGCACGGGTGGAGATCAACGTGAAGTACGCCGGTTTCGACATTCCGAACCAGTTCGTCGTCGGCTACGGTCTCGACTACGACGAAAAGTACCGCAACCTGCGTTCGGTGGGAGTGCTCGCCCCGCACGTGTACGCGCCGACCGGCGGCGCTGCTGCCAGCTGAGCCACGGTCTGATCTCGCCCCCGGGTCAACACTTCCGATTTTCCTTGAGGCGAACACACACCTTTCCCCCAGTGCGGGCACGCTAGCTTAGGAGCACTATGAACGTCAAGAAGCTGCTTCGCGGTCCTATTCTCTACATCGTGCTCGCCGTCATCGCTGTCTGGGTGGGGTCGAGCCTGATCACCATGTCCGGATTCCGCGAGATCACCACCCAGCAGGGGCTCGAGTTCCTGAAGAACGGACAGGTGGCCGAGGCCAAGATCGTCGACGGCGAACAGCGTGTCGACCTCACGCTGTCGAAGGCGTCCGGTGACCTCGGCACCCAGGTGCAGTTCAACTACGTGTCGCAGCGTGGCGAAGAGGTCGTCACCGCCGTCAGCAACGCGAACCCGAAGAATGGCTTCACCGACGAGGTGCCGCAGCCCAACGCTCTTCTCTCCATCCTGGGGTTCCTGCTTCCCGTGCTGCTGATCGGTGCGTTCTTCTGGCTCATGCTCTCGGGCATGCAGGGCGGCGGCAACAAGGTGATGCAGTTCGGCAAGTCGAAGGCCAAGCTCGTCTCCAAAGAGAGCCCTCAGGTGACCTTCGCTGACGTCGCCGGTGCCACCGAAGCCATCGAAGAACTTGAAGAGATCAAAGAATTCCTCAAGGAACCCGCGAAGTTCCAGGCCGTCGGGGCTCGCATTCCCAAGGGCGTGCTGCTCTACGGCCCTCCCGGCACGGGTAAGACCCTGCTGGCCCGCGCCGTCGCCGGCGAGGCAAACGTTCCGTTCTACGCCATCTCCGGATCAGACTTTGTGGAGATGTTCGTGGGCGTCGGCGCCAGCCGCGTGCGCGACCTGTTCCAGCAGGCGAAGGAGAACGCCCCGGCCATCATCTTCATCGATGAGATCGATGCCGTCGGCCGCCACCGCGGCGCCGGCATGGGTGGCGGGCACGACGAGCGTGAGCAGACCCTCAACCAGTTGCTCGTCGAGATGGACGGCTTCGACGTCAAGGCGAACGTCATCCTCATCGCCGCCACCAACCGCCCTGACATTCTCGACCCCGCGCTGCTGCGCCCCGGCCGATTCGACCGTCAGATCGGTGTGGATGCGCCCGACATGCTCGGACGCAAGCACATTCTCGAGGTGCACTCGAAGGGCAAACCCATGGCTCCCGGCGTCGACCTTGAGGTGCTCGCCCGCAAGACCCCCGGTTTCACCGGCGCCGATCTGGCCAACGTGCTGAACGAGGCCGCACTGTTGACCGCTCGCTCCAACGCGCAGCTGATCGACAACCGTGCCCTCGACGAGGCCGTTGATCGGGTCATGGCCGGTCCGCAGCGTCGGTCCCGCGTGATGCGCGACCAGGAGAAGCTCATCACCGCGTACCACGAGGGCGGACACGCCCTCGTCGCCACGGCGATGCGCAACACCGACCCCGTGACCAAGATCACGATCCTGCCGCGCGGCCGTGCCCTCGGCTACACGATGGTCATGCCGCTCGAAGACCGCTACTCCGTGACGCGCAACGAACTGCTCGACCAGCTCGCCTACGCCATGGGCGGCCGGGTGGCCGAGGAGCTTATTTTCCACGACCCCACCACGGGCGCCTCAAACGACATCGAGAAGGCCACGGCGACCGCCCGCAAGATGGTCACCGAGTTCGGGATGAGCGCCTCCGTTGGCCCGCTCAAGCTTGGCCAGGGTTCCGGCGAGGTCTTCCTCGGTCGTGACATGGGCCACCAACGCGACTACTCAGAGCGCGTCGCCGCACAGGTCGACGACGAGGTGCGCCAGCTGCTCGAAGACGCCCACGACGAGGCCTACACGGTGCTGGTCAGCAACCGCGGCGTCCTCGACGAGCTCGCCGCCGCACTGCTCGAGAACGAAACACTCGACCAGCACGCCCTCGCCGAGATCTTCACGAACGTGGAGAAGTTGGCGCCGCGTGCGCAGTGGCTTTCCAGCGATAAGCGCCCGGTCTCGGACGTGCCGCCCATCAATATGCCGGTGCCCAAGGCGCCCATCGATGAGGGTGTCGTCGACGGTGGCGTTTCGAGCGAGGACCACGCCACCGCCAAGCCGAAGCGCACACCGAACCGCAACCCGCGTCCCGCAACGGCCTAGGTCGCCGTGGGGGTCGATAAGGCGCGCATTCAGGCGGCTGTTGCGGAGATTCTGGTCGCGATCGGGGAAGACCCCGATCGCGAGGGCCTGGAGTCGACTCCCACCCGGGTGGCGGATGCCTACGCGGAGTTCTTCGGTGGGATCGGCCGGGATCCACTCGATCACCTCCGCGACTTCCTGCCGGTGGGCCCGCACACGGGCGAACTGGTGCTGCTGCGCGACGTCTCGTTCCGATCCATCTGTGAACACCACCTGCTCCCGTTCCTCGGAACGGCACACATCGCGTACCTGCCGCGGGAACGGGTCGTTGGACTCGGCCGCCTGCCGGCCGTGATCGAGACGATCGCGGCGCGCCCGCAGCTGCAGGAGCGGCTGACCGAGGAGATCGCCGAGGTGCTGCAAGACGGTCTCGACCCCCTCGGGGTTCTTGTGGTGCTCGACGCGGTGCACGGCTGCGTCGGTACGCGGGGCCCCCGCCAGACCCGCAGCTCCACGGTCACCCTGGCCAGTCGCGGCAGCCTGTCCTCCCCGGTGGCGCGGGCCGAGATCATCTCCCTGATCGCGTCCGGATCATGACGCTCGTGATGGGGGTGCTCAATGTCACCCCCGATTCCTTCAGCGACGGCGGGCGATGGGCGTCCACGGATGTCGCAATCAAGCACGGTCTCGAACTCGTCGCGCAGGGAGCCGATGTGGTCGACGTGGGTGGTGAGTCCACGCGTCCGGGCGCGACCCGGGTGGCGCCGGCCGACGAACGGTCACGGGTCATCCCGGTCATCACGGCCCTCGCGCAAAACGGCGTGCGCGTCAGCGTTGACACCTTCAACGCGGACACCGCCGAAGCGGCCGTCGCCGCCGGCGCGGAGATCATCAACGACGTCTCCGGCGGCCTCGCCGATCCGCTCATGGCGGGCGTTGCCGCTCGCAGCGGGCGCACCTATGTGGCGATGCACTGGCGTGGTCACGCCCAGGAGATGGGCGCGCGCGCCCGCTACGGTGACGTGGTCGCCGAGGTGCGGGGCGAACTGGCTCTCCGCGTTGTCGAGCTGGAACGGGCCGGCATCAAGCGGTCCAACCTTGTGCTCGACCCGGGACTTGGATTCGCCAAGCTCGCCGAACACGACTGGGAGTTGCTCGCGAACCTCTCTGCTTTCGACGAGTTGAACCTCCCGATGATGGTGGGGGCGTCTCGTAAACGCTTCGTTGCTGCGGTGTTGCCAGCGCAGGCATCCGTTCTGGCTCGCGATCTGCCCACGGCCGTCATCAGCGTGCTGGCCGCGCAGGCCGGAGCGTGGGCCGTTCGGGTGCACGACGTGTCGGCGACACGCACCGCACTCAACGTTCTGGAGCGCGTCGCGGCGGCCGTCGCGTCGGGACCCGCAGCATGAGCCACAATGGGGTCATGACCGACTCGATCATTCTTACCGGGCTGCGGGTCAATGCCCACCACGGCGTCTACGACTTTGAGCGAGAGAACGGGCAGGATTTCGTGATCGATGTCACCGTGTGGCTCGACCTGCGCACGGCTGCTGTGAGCGACGACGTGTCGCGCACGATCCATTACGGCGAGCTCGCGAATGAGGTCACCGTGGCCGCGCAGCACAACCCGGTTGACCTCATCGAGACGGTCGCCGAGCGTATCGCCGCCGTCGTGCTGCTGCATGAGGCCGCCGAGCGCGTGCAGGTGACCGTGCACAAGCCGCAGGCGCCGATCGAGGTGCCGTTCACGGATGTCGCGGTGCGCATCGAGCGGACGCGCGCATGAGCGCTCTCCCCGTGCCGCCGGTTCCAGGGCGGGCGCACGTCGTTCTGGCGCTCGGCAGCAATCTCGGAGACCGGGCCGCGACACTTGCCTCGGCCGCACATGACCTCGCCGACCTGACCGGCTTCGATCTGACCGGCGTCTCACCCGCGTTCGAATCGGTCGCGGTCAAACCTGACGGTGTCGATGACACCGCTCCGCGCTACCTGAACTCCGTGGTGACGGGCCGGTATGCCGGTGAGGCGGTCGACCTGCTCGATGCCGTGAACGACATCGAGGCGCGCCATGGGCGCGTACGCGCGGAACGGTGGGGCGATCGCACGCTCGACATCGACATCATTGCCGTTGACGATCTTGAACTCGACACTGCTCGCCTCACCCTGCCTCACCCCCGCGCCTGGGAGCGTGACTTCGTGCTCGCGCCGTGGCTGCGCCTCGACGCGGATGCCGCCGTCCCCGGCCGTGGACTTGTGCGCGACCTGCTCGCCGCCACGGACAACACTGTCGTGCCGGCCCGTGCAACGGGGGCAACGCTATGAAGCGCACGCACGCGACACCGCTCATCGGGCTCGGACTGCTGGGTCTCGTTATCGGATTTCTGCTGGAAATCGGTGCCGTGGCATCCGGTTCGGCCATCATCGTGCCGCCCGCGAGCCTGCCGCTCACCCTCGCCGTGATGGCGGTCATTGTGGTGAGCCTGGCCTGGCGGGTGCGCCGGTCGATCAGACGCCGCGGCACCCGCCGCGTGGACCCGTTCTGGGCCATGCGCGTGGCCGTGCTGTCGAAGGCGTCTAGCCTGAGCGGCGCGGTGCTGCTCGGCACGGCGCTCGGCATTGTCACCTACATTCTCACCCGCACGGTTGTCGCGGCGCTACCATCGTTGTGGCTCACGATCACAGCGGGGATCGGTGCCCTTCTGCTGCTGGTGGGAGGGCTGGTGGCCGAATATTTCTGCACGCTGCCTCCCGACGATGACGAGCAAAACAGAGACAAACTGAGTGGAGATGTTCCGGGTGGCCAACGAGTCTGAACCGAACGGGTCTGTGCGGTTCGACGTGCCACACGTGGGGGAGTGGCAGCGGGTGGCCCCGCGCTACGTCGTGGTGGAGATCGTCGGCAGCATTCTCTTCGGCCTCGTGCTCTGCGGCGCTGCCACGCTGGTCTGGCTTCTCGCTAACCAGACGTGGGCGCTGTACGTGGGGCTGGCCATTGCGGTCATCACCATCGTGAGCGTGGCGTTTGAGCCGCGCCGTGTGCGTTCCATCGGCTACCAGCTGCGCGACGACGACCTGCTGTTTCGCCGCGGGATCATGTTCCAGCGCTTCGTCGCGGTTCCCTACGGGCGCATGCAGCTTGTCGACATCACCCGTGGCCCCGTGGCGCGCTGGCTCGGGCTCGCTGACCTCAAGTTCGTCACGGCCGCTGCCGCCACGGGCGTTGAGATCCCCGGACTCGACGACGCCGACGCCGAGAGCCTGCGTGATCGCCTCGTACAACTCGCCGAGAGTCGCCGGGCTGGACTGTGACGCCCGACGAGCCTCCGGAGGCGGAGCCGGTGGCCGGGCCGCCGACCGACCTTGGCGTGTCGCTCACGGTGCCCGGGGTCACCGACGGCCAGTGGCATCGGCTGCACCCGGCGACCCCGCTGCTGCGCGGCGGAATCTTCATTTTGGCCGTTCTCGGTTTCGTCATCGCCAACCTGCGCGAACGCCTGCTCGCCATCTTTTTCAACGAGCCGACCTACGGCAATGACCCCATCGATGCCATCGTCGACAACGGCGCGGTGGGCTGGGCGCTGCTCGGCGTCGCGGTTGCGCTCATCGTCATCCTCATTGTGTTCACGCTCTCGTGGCGCATGCACACTTTCCGGGTGACCTCGGAGGTCGTGGAGGTGCGCAGTGGCGTCGTCTTCCGCAGTAGCCGCCGCGCCCGCCTCGACCGTGTGCAGGGCGTCAACCTGGTGCGCCCGTTCATTCCGCGCCTGTTCGGTGCGGCGCGCCTCGAGGTGAGCGTGGCGGGACAGGACGGCAACGTGCAGCTCGCGTACCTCGGCTCCTCCCTCGCCGACGGCCTGCGCCGCGACATCCTGCGACTCGCCTCCGGGCTGCGTCAGTCCGGCCTGGCGGATGCCTCGGTGCCCGGCCTCCCGGCATCCGCTGTTCCTGCGGGCGCCGGCGCCACGTTTGGTGATCTGGCCCACTCGCGGGTGAACGAGTTTTTGGCCCCCGAACTCGATCCCAACGCCGCACCGCCGGAGTCGGTCGTGCGCATTCCTCCCGGCCGGCTCATCGGCTCCGTCGTCTGCAGCGGATTCACGGTGTTTGTGCTGCTGGCGATCGCGGCCGTGATTGTGAGTGCGGTGGTCGGCGGCCCCGAGTGGTTGCTGTTCGCCATTCTGCCCGGCCTCATCGGCAGCTTCGGTTTCTACTACTCCCGCTTCACGAGGTCCCTGCGCTACAGCATCGCGGCGACGAACGAGGGAGTTCGAGTTGGTTTCGGCCTGTTGTCCACGAGCAGCGAGACCCTGCCCAGTGGTCGCATCCATGCCATTGGCGTGTCGCAGCCGTTGCTGTGGCGGCCGTTCGGCTGGTGGCAGGTGCAGGTCAACAAGGCCGGGCATTCCTCCAACGCGGGCGCGGCCGGCACGGCGAACACGGTCACGTTGCCGGTCGGCACCATCGACGACGTGTCCCAGGTACTGGAACTGCTCGTGCCAGGCTTCGCCGGCGGGCAGCAGAGGGACCTGATTGAACGGGGCCTGCGCTCAAAGGGCGGCTGTGACGGCTTCGTCAACGCTCCGCGGGCGGCCGCCTGGCTGCGACCATTCTCCTGGCGACGCACGGGATACGCGATGAGCCGGGGCGTCGCGCTGCTGCGTCGAGGAGTGCTGTCCCGTGAACTGGTGCTCGTACCGCTCGCGCGATTGCAGAGCGTGCGTATCTCGCAGGGTCCGCTCCAGCGGCGATTGCGCCTCGCCACGGCCGCGCTGCACACCGTGAGCGGCCCGGTGTCGGCCACGGTTAGTGTTATGGACCGGCTCGAGGCCGTGCGCCTGTTCGAACTCGTCTCCAGCGGCGCCATCGCTGCGGCGGAAATCGACACCAACGACACCAACGACACCAACGACACCAACGACACCAACGACACCAACGACACCAACGACATGACAGGACCAGCCGCATGATTCAACGACCAGGACGGCTCGGCGTCGGCATCATCGGCGCTGGCCGGGTCGGCCCGATCCTCGGCGCTGCTCTCGCCGGCGCAGGACACGCCATCGTCGGCATCAACGCCATTTCCCAGTCGAGCCGTGATCGAGCCGAAGCGATCCTGCCGCTCGTGCCTATCCTCACGGTGCCGCAGATTGTGGAACGAAGCGAGCTCGTCATCCTCGCGGTGCCGGATGCCGAGTTGGCGGGCCTGGTGGCGGGCCTCGCGGCCACCAAGACCTGGCAGCCCGGACAGCTGGTACTCCACACCTCGGCCAGGTTCGGTACGGCGGTGCTCGCTCCCGCCCTCGCCGGCGGCGCCATCCCGCTGGCCATTCATCCGGCGATGGCGTTCACCGGCACGAGCCTCGACCTCACGCGGCTCTCGGACAGCTACTTTGCCGTGACGGCGCCCACTCCGGTGTTGCCCATCGGGCAGGCCCTCGTGGTGGAGATGGGTGGGGAACCCATCGTCGTGTCCGAGGGCGATCGGGAGAGCTACGCCGAAGCAGTGGAGACGGCCACAGCCTTCTCCACGTCGATCGTGGAGCAGGCCACCCGGCTGCTCGCTGACATCGGCATCGAGCAGCCGGGTGCCGTCATCGGCCCGCTCGTGCGCTCGGCCATGGAGAATGCCCTCGGTCGGATCGGCGCCGATTCGGTCGATCTGTCGGGCCTCGACGGTCTGCAGGAGAGTGTGCTTCGTGACAGGCTTGACGACGGCCCACGCGAACCATTCGACGACCACGACCCGGAGGACGAGTGACTGTGCTCACCATGCCAGAAGTCATTGGCACCATTGACGAACTGCGCAATCGAGTGGGCGAGACCCGGGACTCGGCGGCCATGGTCGGCGGCGATACGCGCGTGGTGCTCGTTCCCACGATGGGCGCCCTGCACGAGGGGCACCTCGCGCTCATTCGGCGCGCCAGGCAGCTCGGCGACATCGTCGTCGTCTCCATCTTCGTCAACCCGCTTCAGTTCGGTGTGAACGAGGACCTCGACCGCTACCCGCGCACGTTCGCGGCCGACCTGCAGGCCCTCGCAGCGGAGGACGTGACCTTCGTCTTCGCACCGAGCGCCCACGAGATGTACCCGGAGCCGAGCAACGGCACCCGGGTCACGGCCGGTCCCATCGCTTCGCTCCTCGAGGGCGCGTCCCGCCCCGGGCACTTCGATGGCATGCTCACCGTGGTCGCGAAGCTCCTCAATATTGTGACCCCCGACACGGCGGTGTTCGGCCAGAAGGACGCCCAGCAGGTGTTCCTCGCGCAGAGCATGGTGACCGACCTGAACGTACGCGTGGCGATTGACGTCGTCCCCACCGTTCGCGAGGCGAGCGGACTGGCCCTGTCGAGCCGCAACCGCAACCTGAACGAAGCCCAGCTCCACGCCGCCGCCGCGCTCTATGCGGGCCTGACGAGCGCCCAGTCGGCGGCGGCCGGAGGCTCCGTCGCCGCACTCGCCGCGGCCCATGCGCTCATCGACCCCCAGCCGCTGGTTAAGCTGGACTATCTCGTTGTCGTTCACCCGCACACGTTCCTTCCCGTTGGGGCAGAGCATGTCGGGCCGGCCCGGATGCTCGTGGCCGCTCTCGTGGGCGGCACGAGGCTCATCGACAACGTGTCACTCGACGTGGCGTAACGACCCCCACCAGACACCGCACCAGACACAGCCCGCACCGCAATGGAGACCCGCATGAGCACCAATCCCGCAGAGCTCAATCCCGCAGAGCTCACCCCCGCTGAGATGAACGAGCAGAAGGCCGTGCGCCTGGGTAAGCGCGAGCGCCTGAACGCTGCGGCGACGTCCCCGGCCGGCGGTGCCTACCCGGTTTCGGTTCCCGTGACCGACACGATCCCGGCCGTGCGGGCGCGCTTCGGCGGTCTTGAAGCGGATGCCGTCACCGGCGTTGTCGCCGGCCTCGCCGGCCGTGTGGTCCACTCCCGCAACACCGGCAAGCTGTGCTTCGCGAGCCTGCAGTCCGGAGACGGCACCCGCATCCAGGTGATGGTGTCCCTCGGTGAGGTGGGCGAGGATTCCCTCGCCAAGTGGAAAGACCTCGTCGACCTCGGCGACCATGTCTTCGTGTCCGGCCAGGTCATCTCCAGCCGCCGTGGGGAGCTGTCGATCATGGTGAGCGACTGGCAGATCGCCGCGAAGGCGCTGCTGCCCCTCCCCAACCTGCACACCGAACTCAGTGAAGAGACCCGCGTGCGCAGCCGCTATCTCGACCTGATCAACCGTGACCAGGCCCGCCGCAACGTCGTCGCGAGGTCCACGGCCGTCGCGAGCCTGCGCAAGACGTTCACCGACCTCGAGTTTCTCGAGATCGAGACGCCGATGCTGCAGGTCATGCACGGCGGGGCATCCGCTCGCCCGTTCGCCACGCACAGCAACGCGTTCGACACCGAACTGTTCCTGCGCATCGCGCCGGAGCTCTTTCTCAAGCGCGCCGTCGTGGGCGGCATCGACCGCGTCTACGAGATCAACCGCAACTTTCGCAACGAGGGTGCGGACTCGACGCACTCGCCCGAATTCGCGATGCTCGAGGCCTATGAGGCCTACGGCGATTACAACTCCATCGCCGACCTGACGCAGAATCTCATTCAGAACGCCGCGTTCGCGATTGCCGGATCGCACGTCGTGACCTGGGCAGATGGCACCGAATTCGACCTCGGCGGTGACTGGGCGCGCATCAGCATGTACGACAGCCTGTCGGCGGCGGCGGGTGTCGTCATCACGCCCGACACCCCGATCGCGGAGCTCAAGGCGCTCGCCGCCCGCGAAGACCTCGAGATCGATCACCCCATCCACGGAAAGTATGTCGAAGAGCTGTGGGAGCACTTCGTGAAGGGCGCTCTCACGCGCCCCACCTTCGTGATGGACTTTCCCGTGGACACGAGCCCCCTGGTACGCGGACACCGCTCCATTGCGGGAGTCGTCGAGAAGTGGGACCTCTACGTTCGTGGTTTCGAACTCGCCACCGGGTACTCTGAGCTCGTTGACCCCGTCGTGCAGCGTGAACGCTTCGCAGAGCAGGCCCGGCTCGCTGCGGACGGTGACCCGGAGGCGATGCGCCTGGACGAGGAGTTCCTGCGTGCACTTGAGCACGGGATGCCGCCGACCGGTGGAATGGGCATGGGAATCGATCGCATGCTCATGGCCCTCACCGGCCTCGGTATCCGTGAGACCATCCTCTTCCCACTGGTGAAGTAGTCATGACGTTTCTGCCGCCGGGCGATCTTCAACCGGACAAAGATCCGAAGACGCCGTCGATGAACCGGATCGTCATCTGGGTGGTCGTCGGCGGCATCGGCGCGTATTCCCTACTCTCCGGCATCATGGGACTCATCGATAAATAACGGGTAGTCTGAATGCGTGATCGAGAACTTCTGGGCCAACGCACTCTTTTCAGTAATCCCCACCATTTTTCTGGGGCTGCTGTTCTGGATGCTGCTGCGCTCGATTCTCCACGCCGACCGCACCGAACGTAAGGTTTATGCCCAGATCGAGGCCGAAGAGCGTGCGCGCCTCGGTCTCGACAAGCCCGTCACCTGATTCGAATGTTCGGCATCGATGGAACGACCATCGTCGTTCTTCTGGCCTTCGTCGTTGACTTCGCTGTCAGGGTGGTGGCGATCATCGTCGTGCCGCGCAATCGGCGGCCCATGTCGGGCATGGCCTGGCTGCTGACGATCTTCTTCATTCCCTATGTGGGAGTGCTGCTGTTCCTGCTCATCGGTTACCGCACCCTGCCGAAGAAGCGGCTCGCGATGCAGGCCGAGATCAACCAGTTCATCCTCGAAAGCACCGAGGGAGTGGAACGCGTGCAGCGCGACCATCCGTGGCCGACCTGGCTGGAATCCGTGGTGGAACTCAACCGCAACCTCGGGGCGATGCCGCTCGTGGGTGACAACAGCGCGAGCCTGATCGGCGGGTACCAGGACGCGTTCGACGCAATGATCGCGGACATCGATGCGGCGACGAAGTACGTGCACGTGGAGTTCTACATCCTCTCCCTCGACGACACCACGGCCCCGTTCTTCGACGCCATGGAACGGGCCGTCGCGCGCGGCGTGACCGTACGCGTGCTCATGGACCACCTGCAATGCCTGCGCAAGCCGGGGTTCGGGCGCACCAAGAAGCGGATGACCGCGTCCGGGGTGCACTGGGAACTCATGTTGCCGTTGCAGCCCCTCAAAGGAAAATGGCAGCGCCCAGACCTGCGCAACCATCGCAAACTCCTCATCGTGGACGGCATCGTGGGCTTCATGGGCTCGCAGAACATCATTGACCGGTCCTACAACATTCGCCGCAACATTCGCCGGGGCCTGCAATGGAAAGACCTCATGACCCGGGTCGAGGGCCCGATCGTGGCAGGGCTCAACGCCATCTTCATCACCGACTGGTACAGCGAGACCAACGAGTTGCTCACGCGCGATGTGGAACCGGTACACCCGCAGATTGGCAGCGCTGCCCTCGATTGCCAGGTGGTGCCGAGCGGCCCCGGGTTCACAGGCGAAAACAACCTACGACTGTTCCTGGCTCTGCTGTACTACGCCCAGAACCGCATCGTCATCACGAGCCCCTACTTCGTTCCGGACGAGGCCATGATGTACGCAATCACGACCGCCACCCAGCGGGGCCTGCACGTGGAACTGTTCGTGTCGGAGATCGGCGACCAGGCGCTCGTCTACCACGCGCAGCGTTCGTACTATGAGGAACTGCTGCGGGCCGGGGTGAAGATCTACATGTACAAGGCACCGTACATCCTGCATGCCAAGCACTTCACGATCGACGACGACGTTGCCGTGATCGGCTCGAGCAACATGGACCAGCGTTCCTTCAGCCTGAACATGGAGGTGTCGCTCATGGTGCGCGGGGAGTCGTTCGTGCAGGAGCTGCGTGCGGTCGAGGACGGTTACCGGGCGAACAGTCGTGAGCTCACCCTCGAGGCGTGGATGAAGCAGTCGCTGCGTTCCACCGTGCTCGACAATCTCGCCCGGCTGACCTCCGCCGTGCAGTAGCGACGTCGTCGATTTACGTCGTCGGTGGGGCCCCGCAAGAGGGGGCGGGATAAGCATCCGTCACGCCTAGGGCGAACATCGGCCCATTGCCCGCGCAGTCTCGTTATTCTCGATGTAACGGCACCAACTGCCCTGGCGCCAAGGGAGCGATCATATGTTTGAGAGATTTACCGACCGAGCTCGTCGCGTCGTCGTTTTGGCCCAGGAAGAGGCCAAGATGCTCAACCACAACTACATCGGTACGGAGCACATTCTGCTCGGGCTGATTCACGAGGGTGAAGGCGTCGCTGCGAAGGCTCTGGAGAGCCTCGGCATCTCGCTGGATGCCGTGCGCGAGCAGGTTCAGGACATTATCGGTCAGGGGCAGCAGCAGCCCACCGGCCACATCCCCTTCACGCCGCGTGCGAAGAAGGTTCTTGAGTTGAGCCTGCGCGAAGCGCTGCAGCTTGGCCACAACTACATCGGTACCGAGCACATTCTGCTCGGCCTCATTCGTGAGGGTGAGGGCGTTGCTGCCCAGGTGCTCGTGAAGCTCGGTGCAGACCTCAACCGGGTGCGCCAGCAGGTCATTCAGCTCCTTTCTGGTTACCAGGGCAAGGAGCAGGTGCAGGTCGGCGCCAACGAGCAGACCGCCAACACGGCGGGCAGCCAGGTTCTCGACCAGTTCGGTCGGAACCTCACGCAGTCCGCCCGCGACAACAAACTCGACCCGGTCATCGGGCGCGAGAAGGAGATCGAGCGGGTCATGCAGATCCTGTCTCGGCGTACCAAGAACAACCCTGTGCTCATCGGTGAACCCGGTGTCGGTAAGACGGCCGTCGTTGAGGGCCTCGCCCAGGCGATCGTCAAGGGCGATGTCCCCGAGACGCTGAAGGACAAGCAGCTCTACTCGCTCGACCTCGGCTCGCTCATCGCTGGCAGCCGCTACCGCGGTGACTTCGAAGAGCGACTGAAAAAGGTCACCAAGGAGATCCGCACGCGTGGTGACATCATCGTCTTCATCGACGAGATCCACACCCTCGTGGGTGCGGGTGCCGCCGAGGGCGCCATCGACGCCGCCAGCATTTTGAAGCCCCTGCTGGCCCGCGGTGAACTGCAGACCATTGGTGCCACCACGCTCGATGAGTACCGCAAGCACTTCGAGAAGGATGCCGCGCTCGAGCGCCGCTTCCAGCCGATCCAGGTGAACGAACCGTCGCTGCCCCACACGATCAACATTCTGAAGGGCCTGCGCGACCGCTACGAGGCGCACCACAAGGTGTCGATCACCGATGGTGCACTCGTCGCCGCGGCGAACCTCGCTGACCGCTACGTCTCCGACCGGTTCCTGCCGGACAAGGCCATCGACCTGATCGACGAGGCTGGCGCCCGCCTGCGTCTGTCGATCCTGTCGAGCCCGCCCGAGCTGCGCGAATTCGATGAGAAGATCGCCGTCGTTCGCTCCAAGAAGGAGCTCGCGATTGAGGAGCAGGACTTCGAGAAGGCTGCCGGACTGCGCGACGAGGAGAAGAACCTCCTCGGAGAGCGCCTGCGCCTGGAGAAAAAGTGGAAGTCGGGCGACGTCAAGTCCACGGCTGTTGTTGATGAGGGTCTGATCGCCGAGGTTCTGGCCCAGGCCACCGGCATCCCCGTCTTCAAGCTGACCGAGGAAGAGTCCGCTCGCCTCGTGTTCATGGAGAAGGCCCTGCACCAGCGCGTCATCGGTCAGGAACAGGCCATCTCGGCGCTCGCCAAGACCATCCGTCGCACCCGTGCCGGGCTCAAGGACCCGAAGCGTCCGTCGGGTTCCTTCGTCTTCGCCGGACCCACCGGTGTGGGCAAGACCGAGCTCGCCAAGGCGCTCGCCGAGTTCCTGTTCGATGACGAGGCCGCCATGATCTCGCTCGACATGAGTGAGTACGGCGAGAAGCACACCGTCTCGCGTCTGTTCGGTGCCCCTCCCGGATTCGTCGGCTTCGAAGAGGGTGGCCAGCTCACCGAGAAGGTGCGCCGCAAGCCGTTCTCCGTGGTGCTGTTCGATGAGATCGAGAAGGCTCACCCCGACATCTTCAACTCGCTCCTCCAGATTCTGGAAGAGGGACGTCTGACGGATGGCCAGGGTCGCGTTGTTGACTTCAAGAACACCGTGATCATCATGACCACCAACCTCGGCACGAAAGACATCAGCGGTGGACCCGTTGGTTTCCAGCTCGAGGGTGACTCCACCACGGGCTATGAGCGTATGGCCGGCAAGGTGAAAGACGAGCTGAAGAAGAACTTCAAGCCCGAGTTCCTCAACCGCGTGGACGAGATCATCGTCTTCCCGCAGCTGACGAAGCCCGAGTTGCTTCAGATCGTGGACCTGTTCATCAAGCGTCTCGGCGTGCGTCTGCTCGACCGCGACATGACGGTGGACCTCACACTGGCCGCCAAGGAGCGCCTCATCGAGATCGGCTTCGATCCCACTCTCGGAGCGCGTCCGCTGCGTCGGGCCATCCAGCGTGAGGTGGAGGACCGTCTGTCGGAGAAGATCCTGCAGGGCGAGCTGAACGCGGGAGACCACGTTGACGTTGACTGGGCCGACGGCGCGTTCGTCTTCACCACCACGACGCGTGACGACGCGGTGGGTGTCGGCGTGAACACAACGGCGAGCGTTGGCACGGGCCCGGGTACCCCGGACCTCGCCATCACGAGCGACTAGCCACACGCAGTAACGAAGGGCCCGACGGAATACTCCGTCGGGCCCTTCGCTGTTCACCGGCGACAACAGACTCAAACCCAACACCCTCGTCACGGTCTACTGCTTCGACCGGCTCCACGGCGGATCGCTGCTGGGCGTATTGGCGCGGTGGGTGGCGGCGGGCCGCCAGGTTCGAGTGGGGTCGAAGAGCACCGGGCCGCGCAGGTGGGGGCGGCCGGTGATCATTCGGATGTCCCACCCGGCGGTGTCAATGGTGTGGTGGTGGAACCAGCACAACAGAACACCGTTTTCCACGTCGGTCTTTCCCTGAGATTGCCACGGAATCACGTGGTGCACCTCGCACCAGGCGGCGGCGATTTTGCAGCCGGGGATGACGCAGCCGCCGTCGCGGGCGGCGATCGCGCGGCGCTGGGCGGGGCTGAAGAAGCGTTCCTTCGCTCCGAGGTGCAGTACGTGACCGTCGTCGCCGATGATGACCTGCTGGTAGCCGCCCGCGCACAGCCGCTGGTTTACGCTGCGAAGGCTGATCGGGGCGTCCACGCCGTCGATCCAGCCGACGCCGCGACCGTTCTTCAGGTCGCGGGCGTTCACGTGCACCATCACGACGGGCGCCGCGCCGCCCATGGTCGGGGTTTTCGGGTCTCGGGCGGTCTTCTCGAACACCGCCCGCAGAATGTCGGCGCACTTCTCCCCGCCGGTACGGTCATCGACGGCTTCTTCGGCGCCGGGGATGAGTTCCCCGGCCTCCAGGCGCGCCTGGTCCTCCGCCGACGGAAACGCCGGTGCCGCGTGGGCACTGAGGAACGTGTTGAACACCCCGTTCATCACGCCGCGAAGGTCGGGCGTCACACCGCCGCGCAGCGGATACAGCCCATCCCGCAGGAGCCCGAACCCGAACGTGCTCTTCGCGGCCGTCTTGTCGTCGCTCGGCGCCGCCCCATCAGGGTCGAGCATCGCCGCCCATTCGTGGGCCTGCGCCCGAATGAGGTCGGCACTGAACGCGATCCCCGCACCCGGGAGGCCCTCGGTCTCGGCGGTGATCGCCCCCGTCGCCGACGCCACCAGGGCGCGTTCGGCCCGGTCGAGGTCGTCCGGGGCGACCCGGGTCGAGATCTGTTCGAGTGCGGTGACGATCACGTCGGCGGCGTCGACCCCGAGTTCCCCGGCGGCCAGACTCTCGGCGACGGCGGGGTGCCGCACCGGCATGACCTGCCCGACCAGTCCGCTGGTCGCGGACGAGACCCCGGTGATGGTGCCGCCGAGGCGCATCCGCCGCTTCGCCTCGCTACTCGAGATACGCGTCACCCCGGTGATCAGTTCGAACTTGCCGCGGCATCCGTTCTTCCACGCGAGCGAGTCATGACCGAGGCCGGAGTCGGCGCGAAAAGCCACGTTGGCGGCGGAGCTGATCCGGCCACCATCCACCCGACGCCCCACGGCCTCCAACGCGCCCATCACGCTGAGTGCATCGTCATCATCGAGGAGGCTGAACTGCACTCCGGCGAGGGCGGCCGTGACGAGTTCGCCGGCCTGCAGTAGCAGGGCGACCATCTCAGCTCCGGACTTCACCGTCGTGAACATACCCCCATTTTAGCGCGAATCGAACGTAAACGCGAGAGTTGCTCACCTGTTTCTTTATAGATCTTAGTAAGTAATTCTGCCGACCGAAGCCCGTAAACGAACCCGCCAGCGCCCTCACGGGCGCGGTTGGCGCCGGTTCCGGGCGCCAACGCAGCCCGCCTACCGGCCATTCCTCGGCCCGGAGATGGGCACCCAGCGCACCCAGCGCACCCAGCGCACCCTGCGCCGCACTCCGAACGCGCCCTCGGCATCCGCCCCCTCCGGTTGCTACTTCAGGAGATCCGCGGTCGACAGTACCCGACCGCCGCGTAGTCTCGCGGGCGAGTGGATGTTCCCGGCCGGATCTCCTGAAGTAGCAACATCACCCAGCGAGCGAGCGAGCGAGCGCGCGCGTGGGCGACCGGGGCGTTTGGGGCCCCGTGCGCGGCACTCGTCAGGACGCGTGGCACTTGTTCCAACGAGTGCGAGGGTGCCTAATGAGTGCCGCGGCGCCTCGCGGGGTCCGCCACGCTGGTCGGACGCGTCCGGGGGCACTCCCTAAACTTGAGGTTCCACGACGAAAGGGCCATCCGATGACGCAGAACGACTTCACGGTGCGCCGCGCTCGTACGAGTGACGTGCCCGGAATCCAGGCGCTCGTCGAGCCGCTCGTGCAGCAGCGCATCCTCCTCGGCAAAGATCTCGTCGTGTTCTACGAAGCCGTGCAGGAATTTCGTGTCGCCGAAGACTCCACCGGCCGCCTGATCGGCTGCGGCGCCGTCCACGTCATCTGGGAAGACCTCGGCGAGGTTCGCACCCTGGCCGTGGATGCCGCGTGGCTTGGCTACGGGGTGGGCCGCGCCCTGCTCGGGCGCCTCGAAGTGGATGCCCACGAGCTCGGCCTGACCCGCCTGTTCTGCCTCACGTTTGAGGTGCCGTTCTTCAGCCGCAACGGATTTGTCGACATGGGCTCCGAGACGGTCGATCCGGCCATTTATGCCGAACTCGTGCGCTCCCATGACGAGGGCGTGGCGGAGTTCCTCGACCTCGCCCGAGTCAAGCCAAACACCCTGGGCAATACCCGCATGGTGAAGGCCGTTTCGGCGGCTTAGCGCCACGGGCCGAGGCCGCGCGAGCGCCGGCATCCGCTTGACGGCGAGCATGAGGCGCCTTCCGCTCGGGCGCTCATGTGAGCAAACTTCGCTTTGTTAACCAACTGGGCACGCGCGCTGGATAGTCTGCGAGCACCACTCGGGACAATGAATATTCGCAGGGGAACCAATGAAAAATTCGTTCAGGAGCGTTTCTACGCTTATATCCGCGGCAGTTCTGGGAGTGAGCCTCGTGGCTGCCCCATTGGTTGCCCTACCCGCGATGGCCAATACCGGTGGCACCGGCGTGGTCATCAACGAGGCATATTTGAGCGGCGGTAGCGCCGGCGCTGCCTTCACGAACAAATTTGTGGAACTTTACAATCCCACGGATGCCGCCATCGACCTCAGCACGTGGTCGCTGCAGTACCGCAAAGCCACCGGTTCGTCGGTTGACGCCTTCAGCGGCAACGACACGCTGTCGGGCACGATCGCGGCCGGCGGATACTTCCTCATCTCCGGCGGCTCCAATGGTTCGACGACACCCGGTGAGGCCCTTCCGACACCCGACCTCGTCGGCAAGCTCAACCCCAGTGGGTCGGGTGGAACCCTCGTACTCGCCAACACCCAGTCGACCCTCACTCTCCCGTCGGGAAACATCGCCGGTAACGCCAGCGTCGTCGACGCGATCGGTTACGGCACGTCGCTGACCTTCGAAGGTGCGGCATCCGTCGCCCCGAACAGCAACACTGACGTCAAGTCCCTGAACCGCACGGGATTCGCCGACACGGACAACAACCGGGCCGACTTCAGCCTCTCTGCGCAAATTACCCCCACAAACTCGACGTCCCAGACGCCCCCGCCCACCGATCCACCTGTTCCCACGGACCCGCCCAGCGAGGTGACCGCCATCAGCGCGATTCAGGGCACAACAGCCGACAGCCCCCTCGTGGGCGCCACGGTGAAGACCACGGGAATCGTCACGGCAGCGTATCCGACCGGCGGCTTCGCGGGCTTCTACCTGCAGACCCCCGGCACCGGCGGCGCCATTGACCTCGGCACACACGCCGCATCCGACGGCCTGTTCGTCTACACGGGAACCGGGCTCACGGCCGACGTTGCCATCGGCGACTACGTTTCCGTGGTCGGCAATATCACCGAGTACTACGGCCTCACCGAACTCAACGTCGCATCACTAAGCGACATCACCTCGCTCAACGGGACGGACATTGTCGACCCGCTGCCCGCGACCGTTGGCCTGCCCGGCACGGATGCCGGGCGCGAGTCGCTCGAAGGCATGCTCATCGCCCCGGTCGGCGACTTCACCGTCACCAACAACTACGCGACCAACCAGTACGCCGAGATCGGCCTTGCGGCCGGAACGACGCCGCTGGTCAACCCCACGGTGACGGCACGTCCCGGTTCGGCGGAGTACACGGCGGCCATCGCAGACAACGCGGCCCGCGCTGTGACGCTTGATGATGGCGCGAGCACCAACTACCTCTCATCCTCCAACCAGGGCACCCCGGTTCCGTACCTCACGGTGAGTGACCCGCTGCGCATCGGTGCGGCCGTCACGTTCACGAAGCCGGTGATCCTCGACTATCGCTTCAGCGCCTGGAAATTCCAGCCGACCGAGGTGCTGACGGCGGCAAACGCCGCATCGGTACAGCCCGCAACCTTCGCCAACACCCGCACGGACGTTCCCGAGAACGTGGGAGGCGACATCCGCCTCGCAAGTTTCAACGTTTTGAACTATTTCTCCACAACCGGTGACTCCCTTACCGGCTGCACGTACTACAACGACCGGGCCGGAAACCCGATCACCGTGCGCAGCGGATGCGACGCACGCGGCGCGGCGAACGAGGTGAACTTCCTGCGTCAGCAGGCCAAGATCGTCGCGGCGATCAACGCGCTCGACGCCGACGTGGTGTCGCTCGAAGAGATCGAAAACTCCGCCGTGTTCGGCAAGGTTCGCGACGATGCCCTCTCCAACCTGGTGAACGCGCTCAACGCCGCCGCCGGCAGCACGGTCTGGGCCTTCGTGGCCTCGCCCGCCTTGCTTCCCGTCAACGAGGACGTCATCCGCACCGCGTTCATCTACAAGGTCGGCACCGTCGAAACCGTGGGAGCATCCACGATCCTCACCGGCTCGGCCGCCTTCAGCAACGCACGCCAGCCGCTCGCGCAGGCTTTCCAGCTGACCGGTGACGAGGGCAGTCGTTTCCTCGCCATCGTCAACCACTTCAAGTCCAAGGGTTCAGGCACGGGCGTCGATGCCGACATGGGAGACGGTCAGGGTGCATCCAACGCCTCACGCGTCAACCAGGCCACCGCACTCGTCGCCTTCGCCGATGGATTGAAGGGCAGCACGGGCATTGACCGGGTGTTCCTCACCGGGGACTTCAACGCCTACGACCAGGAAGACCCGATCAAGGTCATCACCGACGCCGGCTATATCACCCAGGAGGCCAAGAGCGGCGAGTACACGTACGCCTACGGCGGCACGGTTGGTTCGCTCGACCACGTGTTTGCTTCCCCCGAAGCGGATGCCACGGTGAACGACGTTGACGTGTGGAACATCAACTCGGTTGAATCGGTCGCCCTGGAATACAGCCGCTACAACAGCAACGTCACCAACTTCTACTCGGCAGACGCGTACCGCTCGTCCGATCACGACCCGGTCATTGTCGGGCTCAACATCGCCACCTCGTCTGCTGTCGAGCTCAACCTGCTCAACATCAACGACTTCCACGGGCGCATTGACGCCAAGACCGTCAAGTTCGCCGGAACGGTGGAGCAGCTGCGGGCCGAGTACGGTGACGCCAACACCCTGTTCCTCTCCAGTGGAGACAACATCGGGGCCTCGTTGTTCGCCTCTTCCTCACAGCTCGACAAGCCCACGATCGACGTGCTCAACGCGCTGGGTCTCAACGCCTCCGCCGTGGGAAACCACGAGTTCGATAAGGGCTTCGCCGACCTGCAGGGTCGAGTCAACGATGCAGCGGACTTCAGCTACCTCGGCGCCAACGTGTACAACGCGGGAACCACAACGCCGGCCATGCAGGAGTTCGAGGTCTTCACGATCGATGGTGTGCAGGTCGGCGTGATCGGCGCTGTCACCAAGGAGACCCCGTCGCTCGTGACGCCCACCGGAATCGCGGCGCTCAGCTTCGGCGACCCGGTCGAGGCGGTCAACCGTGTCGCAGCGGAACTCACCGACGGTGACCCGGCAAACGGCGAAGCGGATGTTTTGATCGCCGAATTCCACGAGGGCGCCAGCGGGGGCACCCCCGACCAAGCGACGCTTGAGCAGGAACTCGCCCTCACCGGCAGCGCCTTCGAGAACATCGTCAACGGAACCTCACCCGAGGTCGACGCCATCTTCACCGGTCACACGCACAAGCAGTACGCGTGGGACGCACAGGTTCCCGGTGCCGCGGACGGCGTAACGCGCCCGGTGCTGCAGACGGGAAGCTACGGCTCCAACATCGGCCAGGTCGTGCTCAGCTACGATCGCACCTCCGGTGACACGACCACGGTCAAGAACCGAAACGTAGCTCGTGTTGCCACCCCGGATGCCGAGCTCGTGACCATGTACCCGCGTGTTGCAACGGTGCAGGCAATCACGAACGCGGCGCTGGCCGAGGCCGCCGTTCTCGGTAACGTGCCGGTGGGTACGCTGACCGCCGACATCACCCGGGCCTGCGTTGACGGCGTTGCGCCGTGCTCCGAGAACCGCATGGCGCCGTCGACCCTGGGCACCCTCGTGGCGAACTCGCTGCGCGCCTCGCTTTCCGACCCCACGATCGGCGGCGCCGAAATTGGCGTCGTCAACCCGGGTGGAATGCGGTCCGACCTCTTGTACGCTCCCGACGGTGTCATCACCTACGCCGAGGCGAACGCCGTGCTGCCGTTCCTGAACAACCTCTGGACCACGAGCCTCACCGGCGCGCAGTTCAAGGTGATTCTTGAGCAGCAGTGGCAGACCAACGCGGATGGCACGATCCCGAGCCGTCCATTCCTGCAGCTGGGCCTGAGCGACAACGTGAACTACACATTCGATGCCAGCCGTGCTGCGGGCGACCGCGTGACGGGCATCTGGATCGACGGCGTGGCCATCGATGCGGCGCAGAGCTACCGCATCGGTTCGTTCAACTTCCTGCTCACCGGAGGCGACAACTTCCGTGAGTTCCTCAATGGAACAGCCACCCGTGACTCTGGTCTCGTCGACCGGGAAGCCTGGATCTCTTACATCCAGACCAGCAGCCCGCTGTCCCCGTCGTTCAAGGCCAACCAGGCCTCGATCACCGGCGCTCCGACCACCGCGGTCAACCCGGGTGACACGATCACCTTCACGGTGGGCGACCTCAACCTCACCTCGCTCGGTGCCCCGAAGAACACGCAGCTCGCGCTGCGCTGGTCGGGCACCGACGTGGGTACGGCATCCGTTGACGCCACCGGTACGGCTACCGTCACCGTCACAGTGCCGGCCGACGCCGTCGAGAACAGCGTGCTGGAGATGACCGCCGCCCCGTCAGGCACCATCGTGCGCCTTGCGATCGCGGTGGCCGTCAGCGCCGCACCGGGGGATGCGCCCACCGCAGTCCCCGAGAAGTCGTTGACCAAGGTGCTCAAGAACGCGATCGACACCGACAAGGACTCCTATGTGGCCGGTGCCACGATGGTTGTCGACGTCGGGGTGGAACACGCCGGAGAGTACGTGTCGGTGTGGGCCTACGCCAAGAAGGAGGCCCACAATCTGGGCGGATGGCTACTGGTGAGCGCTGAGGGCACCGTGAGCGTCACGCTCGACGAGGGTCTCAAGCAGAGCAAGCACACCATCTCCGCGCAGAACGCGGACGGTGACGTGATCGGCTGGACCGACGTCAAGGTCGATAAGGCCAAGAAGGCACCGAAGCCGCCGAAGGGCGTGCAGCGCTAACCCGTCGGCTTTGACACTGCCCGCCTGCAACCGGAACCTCTCCGGTTGCAGGCGGGCAGTGTGCATTCCTGCAACAAATGCCTCCGACACGCTCACCATTACCGGGTGCGAGCTCCGAACGTCATTAACCTTGGGGCATGTCGACGATCAAGCAGCCTCTCGGCCGCCAGTCCAGCAAGGTATACCGGCGCCGTCGTCTCGTAGCGCTACTCGGACTGCTCCTGGTGGCGGTCGTCATTACCCTGGTGATCGTGAAACCTGGCGCGAGCAGCGGAGAACCCGGCGCGGGTTCGGGGGCATCGCCGGCGAGCACCGCGACGGATGCTTCGGCGAGTCCGGCCCCGTCAGCGGCAGCCACGGTCGATGGTGCTCCGTGCGACGCCGGCAATGTGGCGATCGAGGCGCTCACCGACAAGAGCACCTACGAATCGGGGGAGCTGCCGCAGTTGTCCCTGAGCCTCACGAACAATGGCTCAAACGCTTGCGCGATCAACGCCGGCACGGCTCAGCAGGTGTTCACGGTGACGAGCGGCAACGACACGTACTGGACGTCGACGGACTGCCAGACCGATGCCGCGGACTCCGAGGTCACGCTCAAGCCCGGTGTGACCGTGAGTTCGTCGACGCCCATCGCGTGGGACCGCACCCGTTCCGCCGCGGGCACGTGTGAGGACCCGACGCGTGAGGCCGCTCCCGGGGGCGGTGCCTCCTACTTTCTGAACGTCACGGTCGACGGAATAGCCTCCACGAGCCCCAAACAGATCCTCCTCTACTAACTCCGCCCCGTCTCGTTGGTCGAGCCTGTCGAGACCCCGTGACCTCTTTCTCGATAACGCCCCGTCTCGTTGGTCGAGCCTGTCGAGACCCCGTGACCTCTTTCTCGATAACACTTCCGCGTTCGCTCGCGGCGTGCCTCGAGGACTGCGCGCGCAGCGCGCGGCCTGATTGAATGAAGGGGTGACCGATTCTCTCTCCCCAGACCCTGCCACTCCCACCCAGTCAGAGGCTCTCGCCGCAGCCCTCGCCGCCCAGGACGTGGTGGCGGTCGCCTATGCTCTCCGTAATGACGTGATGATCATCCCGCAACTCGTGGTCAACGGACAGGCCGAGCAGGTGCGCGTCTTCGGTCGCGAGGGGACCGACAAGCGCATGCTCCTGCTTTTCTCCTCCGCGGAGAACTACACCCGAATGGTGCCCGACGATGTGAACCCGCAGGTGATGGTCGGTGACGGCCAATGGCTGCGCGAGTTTCTCACCGTGCACGAGAGCACCCTCGAGATGGTGTTCTTCGACATCGCCGGACCTCACGTCATGCAGGCCGCCCCGGCCGACCTCATGCGTGCGCTCGGTGAGCAGCCAGACGAGGGCGCCGCGCCCGACATCAGCAGCCTCGACTAGACCTAGCGAAAGGCCTCGTCGAGCTCGGCGTCGCGCGGGTCGCGGCCGGTGGTGAGCGCATAAGCGACGGCCGCTTGGATCGAGCCGCTCGCGGCATCCACGTGGGTGCTGAAACCCAGCCGTTTCGCTTCGTTCGCGCGCTGCTTGGCCGCCGACGTGCCCCGAATCTCGCCGGCCAGGCTGATCTCTCCAAACGCCACCACCTCGTGCCCGATGGGCAGCGACGTCATGGCCGACGCGATGGCAAGGGCTATGGCGAGGTCGGCTGCCGGTTCGGTGAGGCGGATGCCGCCCACGGTCGACACGTAGACGTCCATGCCGGAGAGGTCCATGTTGACGCGCTCCTGCAGCACGGCGAGCAGCATGGCCACCCGCGATGCGTCGATCCCGCTCGTGACGCGACGAGGGTTCGGCGCCGAGGTTTTCGTGACGAGTGCCTGCACCTCGACCGGCATCGCGCGCCGCCCCTCCATCGTGATGGTGACACACGTGCCATAAACCGGCTCGGCGCCGCGGCTGAGAAACAGGCCGCTGGGGTCTGGCACCTCTTCGATGCCCTCGCCGGTCATTGTGAAGCAGCCCACCTCGTCGGTTGGTCCGAATCGGTTCTTGAGCGCACGCACGAAGCGCAACGAGGTCTGCCGGTCGCCCTCGAACTGGCACACGACGTCGACCAGGTGCTCCAGCACGCGCGGGCCGGCAATCGAGCCGTCTTTGGTGACGTGGCCGACGAGCAGCACGGGCAGGTCACGGTCTTTGGCCACGCGAATGAGAGTGGATGCCACCTCCCGCACCTGGCTGGGCATGCCCGCCGATCCCTCGGAGAGCGCGCTCGACACCGTTTGCACGGAGTCCACGATGAGCAGGTCGGGCTTGATCGCGTCAATCTGGCCGAGGATGGTGCCGAGGTCAGTTTCGGCGGCGATGTACAGCTCCTCCTGGAGAGCGTTGGTGCGTTCGGCGCGCAGGCGCACCTGGTTCACGGATTCCTCGGCGCTCACATAGAGCACGCGGGACTTGGCTGCCGCCGCCATGGAGGCCACCTCGAGCAGCAGCGTGGACTTTCCGACGCCGGGCTCGCCGCTGAGCAGAATGACGGAACCGGGAACGATGCCACCGCCGAGCACGCGGTCGAACTCGTTGATTCCGGTGGGCCAGTGCTCGGCAGCATCCGTTTGGGCATGCGTGATGGGGCGGGCGATGCCGTCGCCGACGACCGGTGTTGCCTTGAGCGTGCGGATGATGCCCGCCGACTGGCCGGCGTCTTGCACCGTGCCCCACTGCTGGCACTCGCCGCAGCGGCCGGCCCATTTGGGTGTGGTCCAGCCACACTCCGTGCAACGAAAGCTGGAGACGAGTTTGGCCATGTAATCGAGCCTAGCCGCGGCCTCCGACACTCTCGGGCGCGGGGTCATTGGTCATGGCGAAACGGCGGGCGACCCGGGCGGTGAGGGAGGGGAGAAAGGCATCGGCCCACACGCGGTACCCGAGATCATTGGGGTGAAAGAGGTCTTTCGCCACATGTGTCGCGACGCTGCGCAGCCCCGGGCGCTTGGTTGCGGCGTGCAACGGCACCACGGTGAGGCCCCGTTCGGCGGCGACGTCGCGCACGATGCGGTTGGCCACGGCTACCTTGCGTTCGGCTGATGGCAGGTGAAAGCACGGCAGTTCGGCCACGAGCGCGTGGCTTGGAAGCACCTCGAAGACGCGACGAATGCCCGCTTCGAAGAGCACGGCATTCCACTGGGCGATGTCGTTGGCGCCGATGGCGACGGTCACGAGGTCGGGGGAGAGGGCGGCGAAGCGGGGCAGCTGGTCGCGCACGGCTAGCTCGACCGTGGCACCCGACACGCTGAGGTTGATCACGCGCACCGTGCGGCCCGTGCGCGCCCGCACATGGTCGGCGAGGATGCCCACGTAGCTGTTGTTCGGTCGGCTCGCGCCGATTCCCTGCGCCGCGCTGTCGCCGACCGCCACGTAGAGCAGCTCGCCGTCTTCTTTGGCGTGGTCACGCCACCAGAGTGAGTGCACCGGAAGTGTCTCGTTGAGCTCCGCAGCGCTGATCGCCAGTCGCGCGCGAAAGCCCCTGGGCTGCAGTGCTGCGGCGAAGCCGATGCCGACCGCACTGATGAAAGCACGAATGCTGGGACTCAGAATCCTCACGAGCAGAGACTACAGCGAGCGGATGAAACGGTACAGGGAAACTCTCGATTCGCGTGGGGCCGCAGAGTGAACTAAGATCTCTCTCGGTACCGTGTCCGAGCGGCCGAAGGTGCGACTCTCGAAAAGTCGTGTGGGGGAGACTCCACCGTGGGTTCAAATCCCACCGGTACCGCCACGAAAAACCCCCTGCATCCCAGTGTTTCACTGGGGAGTAGGGGGTTCTTCTTTGCCCAGATGGCCGTTTTGGCAACATTTTGGCAACACTTGAAAAAATTTCGGTGTGAAAAACGAGCATCAACGTGATGAAAAGTGGCCGGTCGAGCCTCGTGCTGCGCATAGAGGGAGCACGCTCACGAGGCAGGTCCAGGCCCATTTTTGCCCGCTCGGATCACCGTGAGATAGTGATGAATGATCGAAGTCGACAAGCGAGCCGAACTTTCGAAAAATCGAATGTATCGCTACCGACTTTCCCGAGTGTGGTCTGATGGTCCGCGCGCGACTTTCGTAATGCTGAATCCCTCCACCGCGGATGAGCATTCGGATGATCCAACGCTTCGGCGATGTATCGGATTCTCCCGGCGTTGGGGGCTCGGAGGGCTGAACGTCGTGAACCTCTACGCGTTCCGGGCAACGCAGCCGGCCGACTTGTGGACCGCAGCGGATCCCATCGGTCCAGAGAACGACCGCTATCTGGACGAGGCTGGCGCGAGCGGTGAGGTACTGGTCGCAGCCTGGGGCATGCACGCCAAACCAGAGCGCGTCAGAGAAGTGCTGTCAATTCCTGGATTCGACATGCTTACCTGCCTGCGGACGACGAAGCGAGGGCATCCGAGTCATCCGCTGTATCTGCCGAGCGAACTGACACCGACGTCGTGGCCTGTCTAAGGACATGATCCCCACACGGCCTCCAAACTGATGGGTGGAACGGGGCTCAGTCGATGCTGAGAGTTCGAGCGTCGTCGAGCGCGTCAGCCACTGAGTCGAGATCGTCGTCGAAAAGATCGGCGTAGGTGTCGAGAGTCATGGCTGCCGACGCGTGGCCAAGCATTCGTTGGATGGCTTTCACATTGGCGCCAGCGGAGATGGCCAGGCTCGCTGCGGTGTGGCGTAGATCGTGCAAAGTCATTCGCGGAAACGTGCTGTCGGCAGTCTGCGATTTGCGCACCGCCGACACAAACCAACCGCGCCGGGAATCGGGGCTGCGGACGTAGTCGAGGCCACTTCCAAAAAGCAGCTCGCCGCGACCACGAGTGCCCCCAGTCGAGTCTTTCATGAGTTCGACGAAGAGCGGATTGAGAAACGTTGGATAGGGGACCGCGCGCGCTTGATGCGTCTTGGGTGTGCCGACGTGGATCGTCCCACTAACGCTCACCGCATTTTCGTGCACCTGAATACGCCGTCGCACCGTGTCCACGTCGCGAATTCGCAACGCGGTCGCTTCACCCGAGCGCAACCCGGTATAGGCCAAGGCGAGAACGAGAGTCGAGTGCTTACGGGAGTTTTGTGCGAGCAGCGCGACCTGTCTGTGCGACAGGTATGCGTGCTGGCCCTTCGTCTTACGCGGCAGGGTCACTCCCCGCGCAGGATTCGAGGGAATGCGCCGATCCTTCACCGCAACATCAAGGATCGCGGCCAGCACACCATAGATCCGCAAAACGGTCGTCGCGCTGCGGCCCGCAACCAGCTGCGAGATCCAAATCTGCACGTCGCTGTGGCGAATCTGGCCGACCTTGTAGGTGCCCCAGGTCGGAAGGACGTATCGCCTCCACGCAACCTCAACGGGGTGAAGTGAAGACGGCTTGAGGTGTGTCTGAGATGCCAACCAGTCAGCACCCAACACGGCGATTAGGGCCTTCGAGGCGGTGGCATCGATGTATTCACCGGTAGCCTTCTTGATCTCTATGGCCGACAGGTAGAGCTCGGCGTCTCTCTTCGTTCGGAACCCGCGCTTCTGAGTCTGCAGATGATCGGGACGCCGATAAATCACTCGATAGCGCTTGCCGCTCGTCGTGGCGTAAGACTCGATGCTTCCCATGACCTCACCTCGGGATCGTCAGTGATCGTGAATCTGGTCTTACTATCCTCGGACCCACCGACATCGAGTGGATGCCGCGCTGTTTGCGGATCGCATGAATGCGGTTGCCGATCCGAACTCGTGCCAGAAAGTTCGTCACGCGCACAGATTACAACTGGCGGGCCAGTTCTCTGCGGCTCCCTCGCGACAATGCTTTGGCTTGATTCCAGTGGTTACTGGGCCCAGCCTTCGATGTCCCACCCCGTATCGGCGAGGTAGGTGCTGAGCTGTTTTATGCGACGGTTTGCCTCGGCGAGTTGTTCTTGGGAGGTGTCCCAGATCGGGGGTTCGGTGGTGACTTCGCTGGCGGGGGTGAGCTCTGCTTCGATGGACACGTTGATGGTGAGGCGGCGGCGCTCCCGCAGGCTGGCGATCAGTTCGCGCATGGCCTCGAGTTGCGAGCGTTCCGTGCGCTCGGTGAGGTCTCACGACTTATGCCGACGTCGGCATAAGTCGTGGGACATCTCGAAGCTCAAGGGTCCGGCCACATGGTCGTACTTCTACTTGTATACGATTATCGACATTTACTCGCGGTACGTCGTCGGGTGGATGGTCGCCACCCGGGAGTCCGCCGATCTGGCCGAGCGGCTCCTGCTCGACACGATCGAGAAGCAGAACATTCGCCGTGATCAGCTGACGATCCACTCCGATAACGGGTCCTCGATGGCGTCGAAACCCGTCGCGTTTCTGCTTGCCGACCTGGGCGTGACCAAGTCGCACTCCCGCCCGCATACGAGTAATGACAATCCATTTTCGGAGTCGCATTTCAAAATTCTGAAGTACCGGCCCGAGTTCCCAGACCGGTTCCACAGCCTCGCCGAGGCACGCTCATTCTGCACCGAATTCTACGACTGGTACAACGGTGAACATCGCCACTCCGGCATTGGAATGCACACCCCTGGCGAGTAGCGCTTGATGGTAGCGCCAGTCCGGCGAGTTGGTAGCGCAGTTCTGACGAGGTGGTAGCGGCCCGGTCGGGTTGCCCGGGCCGCCTCCGGTGTTATTCCCAGTAGGTCTCGTGGGCGCGGGCTTGGTCGTTGCGGTGCCTGCGCATGTCGATCTGGCCGAGGTTGATGATTCGGGCGTTGTTGGCGAGGCGGTTCACGATCGAGTCCGCTGCGACCCGGTCAGGCAGCTCGGCAACCCAGTGCGCGGGTCCGGTTTGCGAGGCGATCATTGTCGGGAGCCGGTGTTCGCGGTTCGCGAGGATCGCGAACAGGTCGCTGGCGGCGTCGCTGTCGATGCCGACGGTGAGGAAATCGTCGATGATGAGCAGGTCGATGTTGGAGAGCTCGTTCAATAGCTTTTGGTGGGCGATGCCGTCGCCGCGGGCGATGATGAGCCGTCGGGCGAGGTCGTCCATCCGGAAGTAAAGAACCGAGTGCTCGCTCTGGCAGGCGCCGATGGCCAGCGCGCAGGCGAGGTAGGTTTTCCCGCCTCCGGTGGGCGAGATGATGAGCAGATTCGTCGGATCTGCCCGCCAGGCATGGTCGGCATAGCGACGCATTCTGACCGGTGTGATCCCGCGCCCCTCGCGGTAGTCGACCTCGGCAACCGTCGCGCCCGGGATCGGGAAGGTGGCCTGGCGGATGAGTTTGTCGACCTTGTTGATGCGCCGGGACTCCAGCGCGTCGTCGACGGCGGTGAGGAAGAGCTGCTCGGGGGTGAGGGTGTCGTTGCCCTCGTCCTGGATCAGTTCCTCCAGCCGGGTCGCAACGTGGGTGACGCGAAGGGCCCGGAACTTGTCGTAATCGACGCTGGTGAACATCACTTGCCCTCCTCGCCGCGTGCGTAGTGTGAGGCGTCGCGAACATAAACGTCTGGCATGCTGTCGCGGAAAACGACGGTGCTGACGCGTTTGCGTGTCGAGGCCGCCGGGACGACTGGCCGGGGTTTCTTCGCGTCGCTGTCGATGGCCGCCATCAAACGTTTCAGGGTGGAGTAGGTCGGGTGGGCGCTGCGGTTCACGAGCTCCTGGCAGGCCGCCTCCAACCGTTCCCGGTTGTTCTTGCCGAGCCCGTCGAGGATGTTCTGGCAGGACAGGTAGCCCTGCGCCTCGATCACCTGGCCGTCGAGGATCTGCTCGATCACCGTGACTGTGGCCGGCCCAAAGCTGCGCGCCCGGTCGGTGAACCACCGCCTGGACCACAGCCCGTCGATGTTGCGGTGCTGCGGCGGGACGTGTTCGGGCAGGGTCGAGTATTGGCCTTTGCGGCCCGTCAGCCGAGTGTGTTCGCAGATGCTCTCGTGTCCGTCGAAAATCGTCACTCGGGAAGACGTCAGCCTCACCCGCAGCAGCTTGCCCGCCAGAGCGAAGGGCACGGAATACCGTTGTGTGTCCGCGGTGACGTGGTAGTTCCGGGCGGCCTTGAGCTCCTTCCACTCGACGTCCTCGAACCCGGCGTCGGGCAACGCGCCCAGCAGCTCCCGCTCCTCAGCGTCGAACCTCTCCCACCGGGTCGTGTCGTCGGCGCGGCGGATGTCATGGTTGATCTCCCGCACCCGCACCCGCTCCTGGATCGCAGCATTCAACTCGCTCAGCGTGGTGAAGACATCGTCCTCGAGGTAGCCGATGACGCGTTTGTTGACCACATTCACCGCATTCTCGGCTGATGCCTTGTCGCGCTTATCCCGAATTCGGGATAAGCGCGACTATCCCGAGGATTTTGTTATCCCGAGTTTCAGTCGCGGAGCCTGTGCGTTGGCGGCCTGAGTGGCCATTTCCTCGGGATAATCGCGGCCTGTTTACGCTGGCTCATCTCTATCGATTTTCACTGGAGGTGAGCCAGAGATGAGTGTTTCTATCAGCGATGTGATCGTGCAGGCTGACGCGGCAATTGGTCCGCTGGGACATGCGCCGTCGACGACCATGCAATACCGGTGGGCTTGGTCCCAGTTCGCGAGGTTCTGTTCCCGCGACGGCATCGAGGAGTTCTCCGAGGAGGCTGTTGCCTCGTTTGTCGCCTTCATTGCGGCGGAACACCGGGCTGGCCGGTTCAAGGACTGGAAACACAGGCTTCTTCGCAAGGCTGTTCTGGTCTTGTCCGAGGTGGCACGGACGGGCTCCTACCAGTGGTGTTTGTCTCGCCAGGCTCATCCTAATGATGCGCTGAATGCTGTCTTCCGTCCCGTCCAGGAACAGTTCGAGGTCTGGTTGCAGAGCCAGTCGGTGGCCGTTGCGACCCAGAGTTTGTATGCCACGGTGTCCCGCACCGCGTTGGCGTGGTTGCCCGAACGCGCAGTGGCTGATGCCCAGTCGATATCTGTCTCGGACGTGTCAGCGATGGTGGTGTTCCTCGGCGGCCGGTATCAGCCGGGGAGTATGAGGACGGTGGTGTCGGCGCTGCGCGTGCTGTGTCGATTCTTGGAAGAATCCGGCAGCGTCACCGGACTCTCACACGCGATCCCAGCTCAGATGGTGCGACGTGTCCGCTCGGTGGGAGTTGTCCCAGCCGACGGAATCGACGCGCTGGTGAACTCCACGGATATCTCCACGCCGATGGGTCTGCGGGACAGGGCGCTGTTGCTGCTGGGCGCCAGGACGGGCCTGCGGCCGGTGGACATCGCCGGTTTGCGGTTGCGTGATATCGATTGGGCGCAGGCGAAGATCACCCTCGTCCAACACAAAACGGGGGCGGTGTTGACGTTGCCGCTGCTTGCCGATGTTGGTGAGGCGATCGCGGACTATCTCCTGCACGGCAGACCGGTTGGTGGTGAAGACGATCATGTGTTCCTTCGCTCTCATGCTCCCTACGTCGGCCTTCGCCCATGTGACAGTTTGTATTGGGTGGCCTCACGCGCCTTTGCCCGCAGCGGGACCATCACCCAGAACGGCACGGGCCGCGGGTTCAGAGTATTGCGAGCCTCGTTCGCCACCCGGCTACTCGAGGGCGGAACGCTACTACCGGTGATCTCCGGAGCGCTCGGGCACCGGACGATCGACTCGGCGAAACACTACCTGTCCACCGATGAGACGCGGATGCGGGCCTGTTGTCTGGACTTCGCGGGCATTGCACCTCGAGGGACACGATCATGAGCGGCTTTTACAGCGGTCTGGCCGAGCCATTGCGGTCCCTGCTCGAGGTCAAACACGCGCTCGGGTTGCCCTACGAGGAGTCCGAGCGGCATCTGCATCGTTTCGACCAGATGTGTGCGGAGGACTTTCCCGGCCAGGTGGCGTTAACGAAGGAGATGGCGATGGCCTGGGCCGTCGCCCGGCCCGCAGAACACGTCAACGGCCAGATGCGGCGGATGAGCCCGATCCGGCAACTGGCCAAACACATGAATGGGCTCGGCATGACCGCCTACGTCATCCCGTCAGGAATCCCGGGAAAACAAATCCGTTACCGCCCGCACATCTTCACCCACGAGGAGCTGCGAGCCCTCTTCGACGCCGCCGATACCATCCAGGCCACCAGCTTCGGCGGCAGGCGGGAAGTGATCATCCCGGTAATCTTCCGGATGGTCTACTGTCTGGGACTGCGTCCCAGCGAAGCCCGCACGCTGCACCGCAACGACGTCGACCTGCTTCGTGGCACCGTGAACATTCGGCAGTCCAAGGGCCACAAGGACCGCATCGTGTTCCTGTCCCCGGATTTGCACGAGTACTGCCAAAACTATGACGCCACGATCAGCGCCCACCATCCAGATCGGATGCCGTTCTTCCCCAACCGTTCGGGAAACTTCTATAGCCATTGCACCATCGACTATTGGTTCCAGCAGCTGTTAGGCGCCGCCGATCCGCACATCGCGTCCAGCCCGGGTTCTCCGCCGCGCGTTTATGACCTCCGTCACGCCCACGTGGTCGAGAACATCAACCGGTGGACGGTCGCCGGGAAAGATCCGGAATCGTTGGTGCCCTATCTGAGTTTGCACCTCGGACACAGCAACACCGAAGACACCTGGTACTACTTCCACCTCGCGGCGGATTTCCATCCTGATCTGCGCCGCCTCGCCAACACCGGCATCGAAGGCGCTCTGCCGGAGGCGCCCGATGGCCTCCGTTGAGTTCTTCGCCCTGGTCCGTGCATGGCTGACTATCCATCTGCCGCGGGCCCGCCGGCTCAGCCCGCACACCATCCGCTCCTATAAAACGGCGCTAAACACGCTGCTGGACTTCCTGCGCGAAACCCAGCACCTCACCCTCGCGGAGGTCAGCTTCGAGGCGATCGACCGCGCCACCATCACCGCCTTTTTCACCTGGCTGCTCGACACCCAGCATCTGAGCGTGTCCTCGGCGAACCAACGCCTTGCCGCGATCAAGTCGTTCCTGTCCTATTGCGCTGGCGAGGATCCGGCGCTGGTGTCGATCTGGTTAGGCGTCCGACAGGTCAAACCCGCCCGAATACCCGCGCGGGCACCGGATGGGTTGAGTATGCCTGCCGTCGACGCGTTGATCCGCGCGCCCGGACAGAACACCAACCGGGGCAGGCGAGACACGACTCTAATCCTGCTCATGTTTGACGCCGCAGCACGGATCCAGGAAATGCTGGATCTGACTCCGGCCGATATCGACACCACAGTCGGCGCCGCCCGGGTGACGCTGACCGGCAAAGGCCACAAGATCAGAACTGTTCCCCTGATGGATAAAACTGCGCGCCACCTGGAGCAGTATCTGGCCGAGTTCCATCCCGGCACCCCCGAAGCAGCTTCCCCGTTGTTCTTCACAATCCGGGCGGGCCACCGACAGCAGATGAGCCAGGACAACATCACCTACCTGCTCAACAAACACGCCGCGATCGCACAACAGGAATGTCCGGAGGTCCCGGAGAAGATCCATGCCCACCAGCTGCGGCACGCCCGCGCGATGCAGATGCTGCGCGCCGGGGTTCCTCTTCCCCATATCAAGGAGTTCCTCGGCCACGCCAACATCGCGACCACGAGTATCTACGCGTCAGCGGATAACGAGATGGTGCGTCAAGCGATCCAGAAAGCCGGCAGCGCCAACCCCGAGCTCGCACCGCTTTGGACGGGAGGCGACGATCTCATCCTCCAACTCGCTGGCCTGAAATGATTATCCCGAGGAAATGGTCGCTCAGGCCGCCAACGCACAGGCCTCACGGCCAGAACTCGGGATAACAAAATCCTCGGGATAGTCGCGCGGTTTTTTCACTCTGGCCGGGACAATTGCAGTCTGGTAATGGTCTGCGAGCT
This sequence comes from Cryobacterium psychrophilum, assembly GCF_004365915.1. Lineage (NCBI taxonomy): Bacteria > Bacillati > Actinomycetota > Actinomycetes > Micrococcales > Microbacteriaceae > Cryobacterium > Cryobacterium psychrophilum. Next base: position 1,652,315 of record NZ_SODI01000001.1, on the reverse strand, counting down.
GCTGATATCGGGCGTTCACGACCCGCTCCGCGTCGCCCTTATGAGTTTGGTGCGTGGAGGTCGTCGGGTTGTCCGGCACGATAATCTGCGTCACGCCGCCGAAGAACGCGAACGCTTGAACGTGGGCGTCGAGCCAGGCCGGGGACTTCATGTCCGCGTAGGCGCGGCAGAACATCAGCCCCGAGAATGGCAGCACCGCGACGAACAAGATTGCCCGGACCACCTCGCCGGTGATGGTGTCGACGACATCCATCGTGTCGCCGGCCCAGTCCACCAGCATCGCCCGGCCCGGCTCGTGGCGGAGTACCGCCACCAGATCGTGGCTGCGGAGGTAGTCGGTGAACAGGGCGCAGAACTGCGAATACCCGTACTTCTTTCCCGCGTCTTTGGTGTCGACGTATCGGCGCCAGGCCAACAGCAACGTGAAGTGCCGGTTCGCTTTCATCGAGGCCAGCACCCGCGAGAGGTCGGGCTGGTCGTACTCTTCCGACACTTTCCGGCGCCCGTCCGGGAACCATTCCGCGACGTCAGCGTCGGTGATCGCGACCGCCGAGGTCAGACCCCGCTCCTGGACCTCCTGCCGGACCCGGGCCACGTCGCGATGCGAGCACCCCGCGATCTCGACAACCTCGCGGTAACTGCGCCCTTCCAGCAACAGTCCCAATATTTTTCGATAGTCCGCCATGAACCCGCCCTTAGCAATGAAACGACAACGCCGTATGCGTTGTCCTTCCACAGCAGAGCAGTACACCGCCCGGCGGCGCTACCGTGTTCCCGGAAACGTGCTACCAACTCGCCGGACTGCCGCTACCACCAAGCGCTACTCGCCAACCCCGTTCAACGTTCACCACGGCCGCGCACCCGCCATCCAGCACGCTCGTGCCCGCGTTCTCAGGACCGCCTATGCCACGCACCCTGAACGCTTCGTTCGGAAGCTCCCGCAGCCGCCAACATTCCCGACGACGACGTGGATCAACGAACCCGAAAAGGAAGGAACGAACTCAATGACCGGCTAAAGAAACTGACTCATAAAGGTTGACATCTTCCGTATTCGCGTACTCGAATCCAGCGCTACGTGCCGCAACTCCGATCGCAGTGTCCGCACGGTCTACCGCAGAATTCATCCATGTTTGATCGCTGGTTCGGTAGATGAGGCCGCAGTTCTTCTCCTTGTTGAACTCGGGAAAGAAGTGTGGGTAGGACACGACGACGACACGCGCGTTTGGCGCTTTGGCCCGGATGAGCCGGTACAGCTCGATCAGGGACTTCTTCAGCGCGCCTGATTCAAGGGAGGTGAGCTGGCCTTTCAAGCTCGAGCCAAGCTCGTTCTCGCATGTCTTGCTTGTCGTCAGGCTCAATGTCACGCACTTCGTGATGAAATCGCCGAAGCCGAGGTCGTTGCCGATGATGCCGACAGTGACCAGTCGAGTCGAAGTGTCGAGGGCGTTTACCTGTGCGATGCCGTCATTCCACGGCGGACCACTCGTGCTGCTTGGGATGAGCATCGTACTCACGGTCGCGCCGGAACAGGCCCGGAAGTCCAGATCAAGTTTGACGACGCCCTGATCCACAAGGAGGCTCGGGTAAGCGAAGTCAGAGCGGTGGCACTGATTGATCCCATCGACGTTCGTCCCGTCGATGTAGTCAAAGGTTCCTTCGCCGCTCTGGTACGAGTCGCCTAGTGCGACGTATCCGTTGACCAGCGTCCCTCCGTTTCGAACCGAGAAGATGTATCTGCCCCTGACGGAGCTATCTTGCTGGCCGACGTTCAATGGCGTCGGCCCGCCGTCCAGGAAGACGCCGGGCGTACCGGAGCCGGCAAACTCGGTGAAAGTTCCGTCTTGGCCGGTACCGGCGGTGAAACCGACGCGGGCGGAGACGCCCCCAAGTCCTTCGCTACCTCCACTGGCGTCGCCGGTTTCCCAATTGATGGTGTCGTAGTTGAAGACAATGTCGAATGCTCCAACAGCCTTGTCCTGCCGGGAGACCAGGAGAAGCTGGAAGGAGTTGAGTTTGTCGAAATGGTTGGAGAAGTATCCAACGTTGAGCCAGTTCACGCAGAAGGCAGGGCGTCCCTCGTATGTTGTTTCCCCATAGCCGTACTGGACAGGCTGCGAACCGCTGCCTCCGGTATCTACATCAGCAAAGAAGGGAGCGATGAGAGGGACGCTTGCAGACGCGAGTCCGAAGGGCGTGTATGTGCTCAACGGAGCGCCGAAGGAGACGTCGCCGTTGTTGTTGACGTACAGTCCGTCGTAGGTCTGTCCGTAGAAGTCGAGAGAGAACGGCAAGGTCACCTTCGACGAAGACCCGTTTGCGACCTTGCACGTTTCAACCCCCGTTTTGAGATCGCCGCCCAGTCCCCAGCGACTAGTCGGATCATATGGGCGCCCGGCGAACCGACGCCACCCCCCAAAATAGGGTTGGGAGACCCCCTTCCCTATGCCGGAAATCCTTTATTCCGCTGCTCGAACTTGATCCGCGACTCCTATGAGCCCGCAGGAGGTTCCACTTGCGGGCGTCCGCGTCCGGAGTTCAGGTGTTGGGACTTACTTGGGCGATGGCATCTCGACGATGAGTTCGGTGTCTCCTGCCTCCGGTGATGTTCCGATAAATGTCACCGAGCCGCCGTTGGGTCTCGGCCACGACCATTCAATTGACCATTCGGTCCCTGATCCCCCAACCGAGAGTTGGCGATCAAAGTTCACTCCCGGACCATTTTTGGTCAGCGTGACCTCGATGCGGGTCATCATTTCACCAGGCCCTCGCGGCGGTTCCCCTGCGGCTTCCCAACCTTGTGTCTGTTGCACGTGGCGCCAGCGCTGGCCGGCACTCCAGAACTCAGTGGTCAGCTGCTCAGTCGAGCTGTTCGGCACGGCGCGCGCGTGCAGCCACACTCGCTCCTCTGTTAAATCGACCCGTTCGGCAACAACTGTTACTCCCTCGACCTTGCCGAGCACGTGGATTCGGTTGAGCAGTACGGAAAGTCGAATCTCTGTGTCGGGGATCAGGGGATGGTCGGAAACAGACATGACCGAGACTCTAGCGCCCCGCTTTACAAAGCGGCCTTTCCTGGTTGAAGGTCATCGATCAAGGCAATGGACAAAATGGCATCCGATCAATGCCGGAATGTGTGCCAGCAGAGGTTCGGCATGCGGGCGATAGCACGACTGTCGGTGGAAGACTGGAGCAATGGTGTGGCCAGCGCCCCAGCGGGTGGAAACGGAACGGTTCGCGTTGGAACCGGTTTCCGTCAACCATGCTCCAGAGATGGTCGTCGTACTAGCTGACCCATCGCTCTATGAGTTCATCGGCGGAGAGCCGCCCACTCTCGAAGGGCTGGTCCGGCGTTACACCGCCCAATCAGTTGGTGAGTCGGACGACGGATCGCAGTGGTGGCTCAACTGGGTCATCCGAGATAATGCTTCCGGCGCGCTGGTCGGTTTTGTTCAGGCCACCGTTGAAGAAGACGCAGGGAGGCTCAGCGCCGATATTGAGTGGGTCGTGGCACCACGAGCCCAAGGAAATGGTGTGGCTACCGAAGCGACGCGCGGAATGATCCGATGGTTGCGGGAACACGGCGTCGACTCCCTCGGCGCTTTCGTTCACCCTCAGCATCGGGCCTCGGTGGCGGTTGCAAAACATCAGGGTCTCAACCCAACGAGCACGATTCAACAGGGCGAGATTCGATGGGAGCTGAATCCTGCCGGCGTCCGATAGCCGTTCCACCTGCGGGCGCAGGTAGGAGCTACTGAAAGGATAGGGACATGGACCCCGTCTGGCTGCTCGTTGTGCTCATCCTCGTAGTCGTGTTCGCGAGCATCAGCATCGTCGGCGCCCTTCATCGAATTCGGGATGCGAGCGAAAAGACTGTCGCACTTCTCGAGGCGCAGGCTGCTGCTCAAAAGCCTGGGGCGCCATCTCGCTGAGCGTTCCCTTGTGACACTCGACGAGCTCCACCCTGGGATGGCGACTTGCGCGCTCGACCTGCGTCGCTGACCGTCCCGCATGAGCGAGAGCCTGCTGACTGTGCTTGTTCGGCGGGAAGTCCGGCTGGAAGACGTGCTGGACCGTCCTATCTCGGTGGCCGTGGGCCGTAGCCCATGGCTCGGTCGGCGCCGACGTGGAAGAACCAGTATCCGGCGATGAATGCCAGTGGCCACAGCGGGATCCCGATCACGTGAAGGAGGCTATAGACGGCGATCAGGATCGCGGGGGCCGCGTAGTTGTGAACGAGGTTGTATCCGTAGGCTCCGGCCCGGTTGCTGACGGCGTATCCGATGAAGGAAAGGTCGAAGACCAGGAACAACACCGGCAGCCACCACCAGCTGAATCCCCCCAGAATGAAAAGGGTCGCGGCGGACGCAGCGACCGCGGCACCCTCAACCCGGTGGATAGGGCTCACCGGACTGGATGGGGCCTTCGCCGGGTGCTCTGCCTTGGGCGCGGCGCTCCTTTTCATGACCCGGACCAGCTCGCCAAAGCGGTGACGACGCTCGTGACGAGCCTCATGAAGCTGCGTTCCAGGTCCACCGGCAACTCGAAGCCGCCGCTGGTCTCGAGGGCCACAAAACCGTGCAGCGCGGACCGGAGGAAACGGGTGGCGTCTACCGCGTCGTCGTCACGGAGGTCGTAGCCGGCGAGGACGTTGTAGACGACGTCGGCGATCGCGGAGGACACCTTCAGGTCTTCGTCGTCGCCGGGTGCCGGTGCGTGCACCGTCATCGGGTACTGCCCGGGGTGCTCGAGCGCCCAGCGGCGGTACGCGAACGACATCCTCTCGATCGCGTCGTCTCGGGAGCGTCCGATGGCCGCCTGCCCGAGGGCGTGGGCGAGGCTTGCCTTGGCTTGGATCATGATGCCGCGTCGAAGGCCGGGCATCCCCTCGATGTGCTTGTACAGCGACGGGATGCGCACATCGAGGCTTTCGGCCAGAGCAGCGAGGTTGAACCCGGCTGAGCCGCGTTCGTCGAGCATCTGAGCGGCGTGATCGACGACCATGGCCGTGTTTAGTCTGGGCCTAGGCATGGTTCTTCAGGGTGCTGAGGAACCGGATGATGGCGGCCGAGGTGCGTTCCGGTTGCTGCGACTGGGGGTAGTGCCCGGCGTCCGGGACCATCACCGCTTCACCGTGCAGCGTGCGCGCGATCCAGTCAGCTTCTGCCTTTGGGTCCTTGAAATCGGGATCCTTCTCACCCATGACGATGAGGACGGGAGCTGTGACGCGGTCCAGACTGTCGCCGGCCTGGACGTGGTCGGTTCGCGTCGTCAGGCTGAAGGCCCGCGTGTAGCCGGGGCGCCTGATGCTCGCGATCACGTCCTTCTTGTACTGGCTGAAATCGGTCGGCGGCCTTCCTACATAAAGCTTAGGCAGGTACGCCTTCCACGCGGCCGCAGCCCAGGGCCGCGCCATGAGCAGGCGCAGAAACAAGCGTTTGAAGGGGGTGTTGGATGCCGGCTCACGGACGAAGGGCCCCACCAGGACCAGGCCGTTGACAAGCTCCGGGCGATCGGCCGCGGCGATCACCGCCGCTCCTGCCCCCATGGAGTTCCCGATGACGACTGCCGGTGTCCCCAGGTCGTCAAGAAGCGCCACAAGGTCGCTCGCAGTAACGGCATCCCCATAGCTGGAGAACACGCTGCTGCTGTCCCCATGGCCGCGAAGGTCGGTGGTCGCAACCGTGTAGCCGGCGGCAACGAGGGCGGGAGTGAGAAACCGGTAGGTGGATCGAAGGTCGCCCATGCCTGGTACGAGAAGCACGAGCGGCCCGGCGCCCTGGATGTCGTATGCGATTCTGCCTTCCGGCTGGGCAAGGAATCGCGTCGCTGGTGGCGGTGTTGCGTGTTGAGTATTCATGCGGCTAATCTAATTAGCCGCAGGGCTAATGTCAATAGTTCTTTCTTGAAGCGGTTTGGGCGCTGGCCTGGACCTCATCGCCAGGAACGCTTGCGAACACACCGGCATCGGAACAACTCCCATCAGCCGAATGTCACCAACGTCATGACTCAGTACAACTAGGCGCCACCGAATCTTTCGGGCAAGCATCCCGCACTGGGTTCCCTTGTGACACTCGACGAGCTCCACCCTGGGATGGCGACTTTCGCGCTCGACCTGCGTCGCTGACCGTCCGGCTTGCGGGACGCCAGCTTGCAGGACCGAGAGAACTGTCGCAGTGTGGCCGTTGTCGATCAGAATTCGTAGATCGTGGCGAGCTCATCCGACAGCAGCACCGTGTGGGGAAGATCGCGCAGTGCCTCGGCGTCAACCGCGATTCCCCTCAGCCGTGCGGCCTCCGTATATTGTTCCCACGGAAATGAATCCGGTACAGAGGCTTCCGCTTGCACCAGCGTGAGGACCTCTGAAATCACGTCGACTGCGGAGCGTTTCCAGGAGATGGCCTCGATATGCCCATGCTTGAACGAGGACACTCCCCGATCCATATCGAGACGAATCATCGATTCATCGGAGAGGCGCAAATACTGGGTGATCTTCATACTCATGGTTGGCCGGGAGTTTCCTGGAGGCGGATCATCGAGTTCGCAGATGATGACCAGACCAGTCACTGACAGGATGGAAATGTCGAAAGGCAGGCGTTGAACGGGCTCAATGCAGACCGGTCCTCGTCGGATCGGTCCGTATCGACCCCGCTCATCGCTATCCGTCATGCTGGCAGCCTGGGTCCTTCGCGGTTTCCCTAGCGAGTCCGGCGAGAGCGCAATTTCAGGGCTGAAGCGGCGACCATCGTGGCCCCGACGATTGTCGGAGCCACGCTCATCGCGCCGAATGCCACTGCGTTGTATGGATTCAGCGCACCATTGGAAGGAGACCATCCCATTCGTCCGGTTACGGCACACGCGACGACGGCGATGATGACGATGCCGGCAGTCAGACCAACGATCGGCCAGCGCCATCCAACGGCGACCGCGAGTGCGCCGACGATAGCGACTGTGGCCAACATCAGAGGGTTGTTCGTAAAATTGCCTGAGATCTGCAGGGCCGCCACCACTGCCGTGACGTAATAGGTCAATGCCCCCACTACGAGACCAATCCCCAGCGACACGACGATCCTGAGGAAAGCGCGTCCTGTCCCGCTCATCTCAGCGGGCACGTTGGATTCAACCATGATGTCTCCTCACTCCAGCAGCCGTACCATCATCCCGGATTGCACGCCAGGTTGACATCGGGCGTCAAGGATATGCTGGAGGAACCTACTGAATTCTCCGCGTGCCAGGTCGTGCTTCCGGTGTTCACGCAGATCTTCCTCGTTGCCCAGTACGTAGTACTCGACGGGGACACATTGACGGTGTGGAAGTCCCTCTGATGCCACCAGGGCCAGGCAAAGGACGACAGGATGCCGTTCACCGATGCCGTTGCTGAACAGCCTCCACTGAGTCCATATGAGTGGCTCGCCAACGCAACCCCGTTTGAGACGTACGGATTCCCGACGCTCGACGTGGCGGTACACGAGGCAGCGAGGGACTGATGCACAACCACGCCGTCACTGTAGTTCACCTGAACATTCTCCCCGGTCCGCAGCGCGACTCCAGCCGGGAGAGGGATGGGCGTGTGGACCGTTACCGGCTGTTGATTCGCCGATGCCGTCTGTTGGCGCTCCTGCAGCGCGTTGATTGCGGTGGCATCCACCGGCATCCGGTCGGACATTCGATCGATGATTTGATCCACCGCGACAGCATTCGTTCCGTTGTCCGGCGCAGTGTAACTCGCGACGGGGTTCGCTGCCGCTATGGTCATGAAGGCAAGCGCCAGTGCTCCAATAAGCCCTGCGGTCCTCAGAGTTGAAACGTGTTTCATGTTCAATTCCCCCTAGTCTCCTTCAATCTCCCCCCCCTGAGGAAACTGTATGGCGTCAGAATAGCCATGATCCGATGGCGGGTGCAACCAAAAAAAACGGCGTTGATCGGTAGTTGCGTCTCAAGCGCCTCTTGTGGTCCGGCTTTGAGCTATTGAACGCCGCTCGCAGGCGATCGTCGATGCCAGCCCTCCGCTCCCAAAATTCGGACCGACGACTCCGGAGCCCCGGCGACTCAGCTACACGTGCATTCGGCGGTCGGTCACAATCGGTATGAGTAGATGAGTCGGGCGCTGCCTGCTTCGGTGGCCGCGAACTCGGATACCTCGAAGCGAAGCCTCTCGTAAGGGGTTCCTGTAACGGGCCATCGGCCAAGGGATTGGCCGTTGCCAGGGGCGAGTGCGGTTCATCCTTCTCCCGAATTCACTTCAAAAGCGCAACCGTATTCGGATAGGATTTAGTCCTACCGACACCGACACCGACACTGGGAGCGACCATGCGCACGACACGGCAACTGAGCATCACCCTTCCGAACGAGATGGCCGACGCCTTGCGCCAGCGAGTGAGTTCAGGTGCGTACGCAAGTGAGAGCGAAGTCATCCGAGACGGATTGCGCACCTTGTTCGCACGAGACCAGGTGCTCGAATCCTGGCTTCGCGAGGAGGTTGTCAGCGCCTATGACGCGCTCGTGGCTGATCCCTCCGCCGTGGTCAGCGCCGATGACGTGCGTGCGCGGCTTTCAGCGAAGCACGCCGACCAGCAGTGACCCACTATCGGGTCGTATTCCGGCGCGAAGCACTGCAACAACTCGAGGACCTCTACGACTTCATCGCCGACGCCGGCTCTCCCGCCAACGCTGCGGGCTTCGCTGAATCGATTGTCACTTTCTGCGAAGCCCTGTCCGATTTCCCCTATCGCGGTGTGGCGCGGGAAGACCTCCGCCCAGGGTTGCGGACGATTGGCTTTCGGAAACGGGTCGTGATCGCCTTTGTTGTCCTAGAGGAGACCGTGGCCATCATCGGCGTTTTCTACGGCGGTCGCGACCACGAGCAGATTCTCCTCGACAGCAACGAGCGCGCAGATCCGCCCGTTTGAGGTTCCGCTTACGAACCGTTGCGCTCGATGCGGGCGTTCACAGTGCTTCGGTGAGTCGGGCGAGTAGCCGGATGAGGTTGATGTAATCGTCGGGCGGGAGAGCAGTCTGAACTTGCCGCCGGACTCGATCGACGACGGGCGTGAGGTCCGTATACATCTGGGCACCGTAGGTCGTGAGCCGCAGGACCTCGTCCTCTTCATGAACCCAACTGCGCCGTTCAAGTTCTGCCACGACGCCGTGGATCGCGTCAGGTGAGTCGAAGGACTTGAGCGTAGCTACCAGGTCCGTGAGAGTGGACGGCCGCTTGGACAGAGAGCTGAGGACCTGCCATCCCCGGCGGCTCACGTCGGAGCACTCAAGGGCGCGGTCGAAGGCTGCATTCAGTCGGTCGTCCGCTTCCTTGAGCCACCAACCCACTGGACGGCCCAGAAGCTGTTCATCGGTCATCGGCATGGTTATTCTCTTCTCTGCTGCTACCGCGAGTACCTCGCAACGGACATTGCGTCCGCCAAAGCACAGTTGTTGACCCATCTGTCGTTCCGGATCGTTCGGCGACCAGCCAGACAACGCACTGCGAGAGCCGACTCTCCCAGGTGATTGGATTTATACGCCGGCTCACACCCCACGGAGCAACCAGTCATTGTCAGGGTTCCTGCCACCCTCAGGGTCCGGTGCATCCGAAGCCGGTACGGACGTGCTCTGGTCCTCTACTCGCACCCGAGCCGGCAAGGCTCGCGAGCGGTCCCGTGTGACCGCGGCAACTGGACCAGGCTCATCCTCCTGAACGATCTCGTCCGCGTCCATGGTGTTCACCTTCCTCTTGTCAGCCCGCAGCGTCCAACTGGGTGATCCATCCAGCCGACTGCACAGCTTTCCGCCTGAACAACTACCCGCCCCAACGTGGCGGATGGCCGGCCGGCCGCGGAACGGCGCCGTTCAGCCCTGCCGCCGAGTGTACGCCCGCCCTGCAGAAGCACAGGAGGTTCGCTTTCCGGAGACCGCTCGCGTCCGGCGGACAGCAGTGCATCAGGCGCCCTGATGCTGATCAAGAGCGCTTTTGAGGGATCAAGCCGCGACAAATCCGCTCGCTCGTTCGGCGCGTAGGGTGGTCCGCATGATGCCCACGTCGCCGATCCTTGTCTCCGCCGCATCGGCCAGGTCCGCTCCGGACCAAGAAGTCACCGAAGTCATGGCAAAAGCGGACAGCACACCAGGTCCCGGCCTGGTCCCGGAGCTACTGATCACCTCCCTCGAGGCGAGCCTGGATTTCTGGTGCCGCCTTTGCGGATTCGAGGTGCTCTACGACCGCCCCGATGAAGGTTTTGCCTACATCACCAGCGGCACGGCGCACATCATGCTTGAACAAAGAGGATCGGGACGGAACTGGATACCTGCCCCGCTGGAACTGCCTCTCGGCCGCGGGATCAACTTCCAGATCACTGTGGCGTCGATACAACCGCTGTTAGGTGCTCTTGAGGTCGCGAGTTGGGCACTCTTCATGGAGCCGGAGACGAAGTGGTACCGGACCGGCACGACCGAGGCTGGCGTGGCCCAGTTCCTGGTGCAAGACCCGGATGGATACTTGATCCGATTCCAAGCGTCCCTGGGCCGCAGGCCTACCGAGACTGACAGCCTCTAACACTGCAGCCGAACGCCGCTCCGTAGGTGCAAGCTCACTCCGACTTGGTCCGTGGCTCAAGAAGTACGGTGGAACGCATGACCCCAACGATGCCGATCGTCATCTCCGCGACATCACCGACGTCCGCAGAGGCCAAGGACGTGTCACTTCGGTACTATGAGGACATTGTGGGTCGCTACCACGGGCGACCCGCGTCTCGGCAGGAGACTCTGGCCGCCCAGGCCGGATACCCCAGTGACGACCTGGTCGTACCCCTCGGCATCCTTCTGCTGGCCCGCCAAGGAGCCACCGTTCTCGGCTGTGCAGGAATGCGGGTGCGCCCCGGCGACATCGGCGAGGTGACCAGAGTCTTCGTGGAACCGGCGGCGCGCGGTAAGGGCGTGGGACGCCTGCTCATGAAGGAACTGGAAGGCAAATCCCGCGAACTAGGACTCGACGCATTGCGGTTGGACACACGAACGGACCTCGTCGAAGCGCGAAGCCTGTATGCGTCCCTTGGCTACATCGAAGGTGAAGCCCACAACACGGACCCGTACGCGAACCATTGGTTCCGGAAGGAATTGGCGTGAAATCCAGTTCTTGAAGGCCAGCGAAGGGCTTGGTCGGCTTTAGCGCCCGATCAGGGTTCCTCTAATGCAGGGTGCGCCGTCGCCGTGAGAGGCGTCGCGATCGCGTCGAATGAGTCATTCTCCAAGTGGACGAAGTCGTTCATCGATCCCAGACCGTGTGCGGCGATCGTGGGCCGGCTCACCTTCAGTGGCACGATCAACTAGACCGGCACCGACTCGTACCGACTCGCCAGCGCCAGAAAGCAGTCGGAGATCGGGCGGATCAAGTGAAGTTCGAGCCGTGCGACTGCGCACGACGGGCAGCGAGCCTGAATCAGCGGTTAAGGGCTGCTCGAGCGCGTCAGGTCGGATCTTCCACGCGCGGTCCTGCTCTCACGCTGCTCCGTCACGAGGGGGCCTTGGTGAAAGGGGAGGTCATGGCGCTGTGCAGCGCTGCGGATGCGGCGGTGAGGTCGTAGCCCAGTGAGTGGGCGATGGCCGCGTACTCTCTTGCAGCATCGCTCAGGACGGCGAGGCGATCGGGACTGGTCCTGCCTGGAGCGGTTCGTTTGTCCTGTGGGGCGATGGCGGTGCCCTTTTTGCCGTTGGTGGTGACGGTGCCTTCGCGTTCGAGTTCTTTGTAGGCCCGGGCGACGGCCCCGTTGGAGAGTCCGAGGTGGCCGGCGAGTTGCCGGATGGGTGGCAGTTGCGTTCCGGGGGGCAGCGCACCGGTGAGGACGAAGCCGGTGATCTGGCTTCTGATCTGTTCGTAGTGCGGGGTGGGGCTTCGCGTGTCTACAGTGATCTCGATCATCAGTGGGAGCTGTTCCCGGTCGCCGCGGGAAGCGTGACCTCTGGGTGAGTGGTTTCGGCGTCTGAGTTCTCAGTCCGCCGATATCTGGTTGTTCGCTTTGGCTGTATCCAGACGGGCTGCAGCACGGCGTACGCGCACGCTGCGATCCCGATGACGATGAGTGCGAGCCCCGAGATGGACGTGAGGGCGACGAGGTCTTCGTCGACTGAGTAGGAGGAGAGCCGCGCTACCTCGAGAGTTGTGATCTGAACAGCGGGCAGGAGAGCGCCGAGAAGCACTGCTTGGGCACCGAGAGATGCCAAGGCTATGCGGCGGAAGCAGAGGGCGCGGATCATGCCGTCGATCTCCGGTGAGGTACCCGCTGCGGACTGCCTCCGCCCGACCACTGCCCAGCCGGCCACCGCGAGGAGGGTGAGAAGGGCGGACACGCTTGCCGTGATGATGAGAGAGCGCGTACTGATGTCGGGGAGCTCGAAGGGGTTCATGAGAGTCAGATAGGTTGCCGTGTTCCCGGCACGATCCGTGAACACGGCGAGCATCGCCAGCGATAGGACCAGGGTGGTAGACGCCAGGCCGAGGGACAGCCGGAAGACCCGTCTTGTCCACAGTCCTGGGCTGGTGTTGGCGGGGGTGAGACCGGCGCGGCGTTGCTCGCTTCCCCCCAGGCGTGTGGCCGTCCCGACGATGACTGCGACCGCATAACCCACTATGGACAGGTAGAAGTCGACATCACTGATCACCCATGCGATCGCCAGCACGACGATCACGGCACCGCTGGTGACGTTGATGTGTTGCAGGGCGGCTCGCGACGCGATGACGGCCGACTCGGGTACGGCCGGATCTCGAGCTCGAAGCCAAGAGGCAACGCGCGTTGTGGGCGGTGTGGCGATCAGGGGAACCGCTGCGAGGAGCACCGCTAGCGCGGCGACAAAGACGAGTATATGCATAAAACCCTCCGTACCTATGTATCAAGACATAGGTACGTTAGCACGAAGGTGCTTGCGGCCCGCAATCGGGTGGAGTCAATCAAGCCGTCATCGTGAGCCACGCCTAGTTGACACAACCAGAGGGGAGTCCCGTAGAGGGTTCCCCGTACGGACTGACCACACAAACGACAAGGCATGGTCTTTGCTGCCGGTACCGTATAAGCAGATTCTTCACCGTAAGCTGACGACATGGGGAGCTCTATTAATCCAATCATTCCCGTCGGGTATGACATCGCGTGGACAATGGTCTCGGTTCTGGTCATTGCCCTGATCGTCGTAGCGCTCTTCTCGATCGCTCGAACCGCTAAACGCCTCACCTCAACCCAAGCCCTGATCTGGGTGCTCGTGACGATTTTCGTGCCGGTCCTCGGTCCGGTGGCATGGCTTTCAATTGGACGTAGATCAGGTCTCGCCCAAGTGCAGCCGAGCACAGATCGATAGTCGTTCCCACGAACAAGGCGTAGGCGGGGGAAGGAACTGCAATAGAGGTCGCTGCGAATGACAGCGGCAAATAGTGGCCTTTCAGCCAGAGCGCGCAGCATGGTGAGTCTCGACGCCGGCACGGCCGTGCGCGATCGATGTTTACCGCAGAACCGGCAGCTGAGAGCTGGACGTCTCGCCGGCCGTGAAGTTTATCGTGATGAACGTCGGCAGATTGTCGGTTGATGGCACGTAGAACTCGAAAGTAGAGGGGGCCAAATCTGCCGTGCATGGGCCTTCAGTATCGGCCGAGAATCCGAACGTCATCGTGGCTAGATCCGCTGATTCGGCGTGTGGCGGACAACTCGAGCTGCCGGACAGGACAATCGCGAGCCGCCCATCGACGACTGTTGCGTAGCCCGCAATGGGGTCAACCAGACCACTGGGCAGAGGTGTCGGCTGGCCAGGATATGCGGTCGTTGCAGCCCCCGCTGGAATTACTGTCGGCGGCTCAGCCGTGCACCCACACATGCCGACTGCTACGGCAATCGCGATCAGCGCGGGTCGATTCGGACTCATGGTCAGATTCTATGGGCGAAGACTAACTCCGCACGGAGACGGTAAGCGATCGTTACGGGGGCTCGACCGCGCCTCGAGTTTTGCACGGTAGCGCTCCAAGCACGTCGCCCGACTCCATCCCGGCTCGTCCCGCAGGAGGTTGGGCTTTGGGGAGCGTGTTCTGCTCGCACAGTCTTCTTTACGCAGGCATTCTTGGTGGAGGAACCCCTCTACTCATCATGGTCACTGCGATCGTCAGTGCTGTGCGAATCTTCGGAAGCGGGGAGTTGGAGAGTCACGCTGATCCGGAGCGAGATCCATTCGCTGCCGAAAATGTGCTCCGTGAGAACATGCCAAGAAGATTTACGCGTGCCGTCAACGTTTGAAATTTCGGCTTATTTTTTTACACGTTTAACGAATGTGCGCCTAGAGTTTGCATATGACGTGGATTGCCGGGAAGCCCTACAACGACTTGCCGGCCCTACCGCCGGCGGTCGACCTAGAATCCAAGAAAGTCTTAAAGGCGACGATCCAAGCACGTACAGCTCTTGCTTCACTCGATCAGGCGTCACGGCGGATCCCCAACCCGACGGTACTCATCAACACGATTCCCCTGCTGGAAGCGCAGGCAAGCTCCGAAATTGAGAACATCGTCACGACGGCCGATGACCTCTTCAAATTTGCCCAGGACGAGTCACGTGCGACCAACTCGGAAACCAAGGAAACGCTGCGCTACAGGACTGCTCTGTTCAGCGGAATTGAGAGCATGCGAGCCCGGCCGTTGTCGGTCACCACGGCGATCGAAGCGTGCTCCATCATCCACTCGCGCGAAATGATCATACGCAACCTGCCCGGCACGTTCATTGGCAACCCCGTAACCAAGAAGGCCATCTATACCCCGCCCGCAGGGGAGCGGTTGCTCCGCGACAAGCTCTTCAATTGGGAACAGTTCATCCATGCCGGGAACGATCTCGACCCGCTGGTTACGCTCGCCGTTGCCCACTATCAGTTCGAAGCAATTCACCCATTTGCTGATGGCAACGGCCGCACGGGTCGCATCCTCAATATCCTGCTCCTCATGCAGGCGGGCCTGCTTCACCACCCGGTCCTCTACCTGTCGCGGTACATCATGGAGAACAAGGCCGACTACTACCGGCTCCTGCTGGCGGTCACCGAATCGGGTGCCTGGGAGGAATGGATTCTGTTCATTCTGGAGGGAATTCGACAGACATCCCTGTCGACCGTCCAGAAGATCGACGCCATCCATGACCTCGAAGCGGCGACCCAGGAGATCATCCGCGCGGTCACCACCGGGGGCGCCAACGCGGACCTGCTCTCCGTCCTGTTCGAACAGCCGTACTGTCGCATTACGAGCGTCATGACGCGGTGCAAGGTGTCCCGACCGACGGCGACGGGATGGCTCAATTCGCTCGTGGAAGCGGGAACCTTGATCGACGTCAAGGTTGGGCGTGAGCGACTTTTTGTCAATACCGACTTCTTTGACTTGCTCGTGCGCCCGGATTCTGCCACGCCCAGCGATGAACCGACTCTCTTCTAGTGCAAGATGATTCACAGTGTTGAAACGCGGCCCCGAAGCGTGGCAACATTTTGGCAACATTTGAATGAAATTGCTCCCATTCCAACCGGGCTTAAATGATTGAAAACCCGCGTAATCATGCGGATCTCAGGCCCATTCGGGCTTCTGATTGGGTAAGCATTTGGGTTCAAATCGCACCGGTACCGCCACGAAAAACCCCTTACATCCCAGTTTTTCACTGGGAAGTAAGGGGCTTCGTCATTGCCACCATGAGCTCCCGAGGGCACAGCACAACGACACGTGAACATTCTTCGCATGCTTTTTGGCGACAGACGGGTATGACCAGTTATACTCATGCTTATGAAGACTGCCATTTCAGTACCTGACGGTGATTTCGAGCGGTTCGAACGGGTTGCGGCGAGACACGGGATGAACCGATCAGAGTTCTACCGGCTCGCCGGTCAGCGTCTCGCCAACGAGCTCGAGGGCGAGTCCGAACTGACCGCGATAGCGAACGCGGTGATCGCTCGCGTTGGGCAGCCGTCTGGGGACGCTATTTTTCTTCGTGAGTCTGAGCAGATGAAGCGAGATGGCGTGGAGTGGTGATCGCCCACGGTGATGTCGTGTGGGTGGACTTCGGCGTGCCTCGAGGATCAGAACCAGCCAAGGTTCGACCCGCAATCGTTATGCAAGAGAACTGGCTTCTTGCAACCGACATAGCCACAGTCCTTGTGGTGCCGCTCACCTCGAACGTCGCACTCGAAGCATTCCCCGGCAACGTCCTCGTGCCGAGAGAAGCCTCCGCTCTCGACAGGGAGTCTGTCGCAGTTGTCTCCCAACTTGGTCCGGTCAGCCGGGAGTTTCTAGACCCGTATCCGGCCGGTCATGTGCCAGGATATGTGCTGTCGAAAATCGCCGCCGGCATCAGGTTGGTCACCGGTATCTGACCAGCAAACGCTCACAATCACGAATCTAGCCAGCGCGCCGTGGCACGGCCCTCGTGCACTGAATTGTCCGGGCACTGCTGGCATGTAATGGGGTTTCGGGTCGTCCTGCGATTGAGGGACGGCGCGAGGCGAGTCATCCGTTTCGGGGATGCCTCGTGTCTTCCCCGATGACCTGTGCAGTGGCTGTCACCGAGTCTGTCGCGCCGACGCTCTCCCTGAGCAACGAGATGGTCGCTTTCGCATACTTCGCTGAAACTAACGCCTCGCAGAAGGACGAAGCCGCCAGCAAGACGGTGGTATGAAAACTGGCACAATTCAGATTGTGATCCATTCACCCCGTACGTTGCCCAACAGCTCTCTTCCTACGTTCCGAAATAACCGTTCGGCCGGCGGCGTGTGTAGCGTTGCCGTGATGTCGACGAAAACCTATGCCTGTGCTGCCTGTGCTGCCTGTGCTGCCGCTGCTGTCGCCGCCGCTGATCGTTGTCACCGGTGGGGCGCGGCGTCGATGTGGCCCGGGGTGCCCGCGTAGAGGAGCTCGATCTCGCCGGCGAAGTCGTCAAGGATGACCGAGCGTTTCGTTGAGAGTTTCGGCGTGAGATGCCCACTCGCTTCGGTGAATTCGGTTGAAAGGATGACGAAGCTGCGAATCGACTCTGCTCGTGAGACGAACGAGTTGCCGTGATCGATCGCCCGCTGTACCTCGGCTCGTACTGCGGGGTGATGAACGGGCGGCGGTCGCCGACGACCACCGCCTGCCCGACGATCGGGTTACTCGTGATGGGGACTTCGAGAGCTGTTGGTGCCACGTTCTTGCCGCCGGCGGTGACGAGGATCTCCTTCTTGCGGCCGGTGATGGCCAGGTTGCCCTTCTCGTCGAGTGTGCCGAGATCTCCGGTTCGGAGCCAGCCGTCATCGAATACGGCAGCGGTGGCGTCGGGATTGCGCCAGTACTCTTTGAACACGTTCACACCTGCGATCTCGACTTCGCCATCGTCAGCGATGCGCACGGACACACCGGGCAGGGGTGGTCCGACCGTGCCGATCTTGACCGAACCCGGCCGACATACGGTGGCCGGGGCGGTCGTCTCCGTCAGCCCGTACCCCTCGAGGATGCTGACGCCAAGACTTCGGTAGAAATGCCCGAGTCGCTCCCCGAGAGGACCGCCTCCGGACACTGCGAACTGCACTCTCCCGCCAAGCGCGGTCCGCAGCTTGGATAGCACCAGTCGGTCGAGCACTGCGAAGCGCACACGGAGTCCGAGCGGGACGTGGCCCTGGTCAAGGGCCTTCGAGCGGGCGATCGCCGTTTCCACCGCCTGTCGGAACAGTTTTCCGCGCCCGCCTGCTTCGGCGCGTTGCTCGCTGGAGTTGTAGATCTTTTCGAACACGCGTGGGACGGCGAAGAGGAATGTCGGTTTGAATTCCCCGAGTCTCTCGATCAGCTTCTTCGTGTCTCCCTCGTGGGCGATCCTCACCCCGCCATACACGCTCACGACAGCGATGAAGCGCGCAAAAACGTGCGCCATCGGGAGGAAGAGCAGCGTGGATGCTCCGGACGCGAATACCTCGGGGAGTTCGTTGGCCGTGTTGCGACTCAACTCGACGAAGTTGCCGTGGGTCAGCACGCAGCCCTTGGGGGTGCCTGTCGTGCCCGAAGTATAGATGATCGTGGCGATGTCATCTTCGTTCGCGAGGCTGCGTCGACGTTCAAGCTCGACGTCGCCGATCGTGGTCCCTTGGGTGGTGAGCACGTCGAGGTCACCGTCATCGATCGTCCAGACCCGTTCGACCTCCGGCAGCTCCGGCAACACCTCCCCCACTCGAGCGCGCAGCGCGGCGTCCTCAACGATCACAGCAACGGCCCCAGAGTCACCCAGGTTCCAGCGGATCTGGAACGGCGACGACGTTTCGTAGATCGGGACGAGGACGACCCCGGCGAACCAGGCCGCAAAATCAATCAGGCTCCACTCGTAGCGGGTACCGGCGATCAGTCCGATGCGCTGCCCCGGCTGAAGGCCGGCCGCAATGAATCCCTTCGCGAGACTCTTCACTTGCGCCAGAAACTCCGCTGCCGTGATATCCAACCTCCCGGACTCCACAACACGGGAGAAGAGCACCAGTTCTGGCGTTGCGGCGACGCGCTCCATCAACAGGCCGCTGCCGCGACCGGGGAGGTTCTCACAATCGGAGCCGTCATCCGGCCAAGCAACGTGGGAAGGGTGCGTGTCACATACGACGCGCCCCGTCGCGTTGCGATTCGGCCTTACTCTCCATCGACTGAGGCCCCTCTCGTTTAAAGAAACATTAGTTGCTTTAATCGAAGTAGGTCAAACATGATGGCCGTATGAGCGAGCGTCTCGACGAGACGCCGGTAAACATTGCCGACGGCATCTTTTTCACGATGCCACCCGTACTCAGGCGCGGTGAGGTGCCGGCCATCCACCGGGAAAGCCTGATGATCGCCGCGACCGAGTTGCTCGCATCCGAAGGCTATCGAGGCGTCGGCGTGCGAGAGATCACAGCCCGCGCCCGCGTCTCCCGGGCCGGGTTCTACGCAGCCTTCGATGACAAGGACGCCTGCGTGTTCGCTGCGTACGAGCGCTTCATCGAGGCCTACCTCAGCACCCTGCAGCTCGACCTCGTCGCGGCCCGCGCGGTCCACGTCGAATTCGAATCTCTCGGTGCCGCTGCTCGGAAATGCCGACGTGCTGACACCACCCGCCTCGCCGCCCTCATGCGCGACGCACAAGCCGCGATCAGTGACACTCCGCCCGCCCCGCTCAGCGATCACATTGGGAGCGTCGACGCCGTACGAGATCTGGTCTCTGATGCCCTCGACCAATCGGCCGCACCCGAACTGCTCAGCCTGCTGCCCGTGATGTCGTTGTGGACCACCCGGCTCCTCGCCCTCAAGCGCTGAGACAGACCCGCACGGAGAACTGAACTCCGCCTGGATCGCAGGCGTCGAACGTGTTCCGTGAACCGCCGTTTGTCGGTAGATGTCCTCGCTCTTGAGTGCATCTCTCGAAGGAGCACGCGATTACACTGCTTCTGTCCACGCGTGCCACAGGAGTTCAGGCATACCATCGGCGAACGCGCGTGCTTCGACGCCGTGAATCAGGAGACGATATCCCGAAGGCGCGGCCTGATGTGTTGGCCGCAACGATGCGATCGATCATGACCGCATCAGCATCCATGGCGTGGGCCAGCTGTATCCCCGGCTCGTTCCGGCAGCACGTCATGACTGTCACAGGTCCTGTGCGGCCGAGCCGTCTGTTCGTCGACGGTCCGACCGCACTTGGTGGCAACCTGACACACTCCTAATCGGTGTCGCGGCCCCGTACCCGCTTGGGCACTGGCGCCCCGTTCCGGGGCGGGGCGCCTGCCGTCACCTCGCGCACCTCGTCGACCGACAGCTCCCTGGTGGCGAAGGCGTCGTCATCGGCGAACGACTTCATCCGGGCGATCCGGTAGATGATCAGGCCGTAAAGCGCCTTGGCGAGGATGTCGGCGATCGAGTAGCCGAGCTGTTTGCCGACCCAGGCATCCGCCCCATCGAGGCCGAGCATGGGCAGGAAGTATGCGATCGGGTAGACGCCCCAGGTCAGGAGGAGTAACAGGCGGAGCTGACTGATCGTCTTGCGCACGCTCGCCGGCTGCCGGTCGAGCGATCGGGTCAACTCGACGAAGAGAACGTACAGAATATATACGAACGGGATCGTGGAGAGCACGCCGAACAGTCCGCGAAGACCGTCGTCCCCGCTGATCTCACCCGGGTACCCGAGCGCGATCATCAGGGCCGATGCCGGGATGAGTCGCGCGAGGAGGCGCGTCTGCACGCGGCGGGCGAGGGCCAGCACGGCGATGAGTTCGAGGAGGAGTAGCGGCACCGTCAGCAGCCAGTCGACGTAGCGGTAGCCCTCGTTGAAACTGGCGCCGGCGACCTGCACATAGTCCCCGCGGCCGCCGACGGCGTCGGTCACGAATGCCGTCTTGAACGAGTCGAAAATGCGAAAGTAGTGGTACGCGGCAATGCCGCACACCACCGCTGCCACGGTCATCGCCTGCCGGTACCTCGGCAGAACCCGGTTGAGGCTGACCAGCATGAAGATCGAGGCGAAGAGCTGCGCCGCGATCACGAGGGAGAAGAAGTTGTAAACGGTGTCGTATTGAGCTTGGTTCAGCGAATCGGGTATCACGGTGTCCTCCGGTGAGCGAATAGGTCGTGGAGTGGTGCGCGGTCCGAACTTGTCCTTAGTGGATTGAATTGTTTCGGACTTACTGTTTCTTCCCGATCCGCTGCCCTCTTGGATGCACCCCTGCGCAAATTAAACAGGAAAATTTTCAGGCTCTTGTGACGTAACCGTGGGTTAATTCCGGCCGGGGAGCACGGGACGGTGGCCGCCGACGCTGAGCATGGCGAGGGCGATGAGGGCGTCGGGGGATTTGAAGCCGAAGGCGATGCGGGTGATGAGTCGAATCTTGGTGTTCATGGATTCGATGCGTCCGTTGGAGAGCCCGTGCTCGATGGAGGCGAGGATCGCGGAGCGGTGTTTGACGATGCTGCGTTGGAGTTTCACGAACGCGGGGATCCGGCAGCGTCTCGCCCAGGCGACCCATTTGTCGAGTGCTTCTGCGGCTTCGTCGAGAGAGAGTTTGAATATCACCCGGAGGCCTTCTTTGAGGTAATAGGCCCGGCCGAGGGTGGGGTCGGTGTGGACGACCCAGGCGAGCGCCACGCCGGTGCCCTCAACTGGGTCGGGAAAGTGCTCTTCGACGAGGCACTGCCCCAGGACGAAGCCCAGATGAGTGCAGTGCTGCAGAAACTGAAACAGCACGGCACGGTCTTGATGATCGTGGACCAGCCCGCGACCATCGGCGCTCTGCCGATCGCGGTCAGGCCGCCAGCAAACGTATCCGCGGGCTGCTCACCCAATCCGCCCTGCACTGGAGCGGGTCGGCAACGGCTTTCAGCCCGCGTCTGCGGGTGGTTGAGTTGGTCACCGGGATGCAGTACTTCTCGTCCGTCACCATGCTTTGCAAGCCGCGGGAGTTTCCCTCGATGCGGCGCAGGCGCTTGAGGTAGTCATCCTTGTTGGAGATGTACCCGTGATGATGGGGCGCGGTCTCCGTTTCGGTGGGTTCATTCATGGGAGCGCTATACCCCAGGGTGGTATAAGGGTATAGTGGGTTCAGGTACCCCCGGGGGGTACAGCTGATTGAAAGGACTGCAGCTTATGTGCACAACGAACCAGAATGACCTCGGCCTGACCGACGCTTCCTGCGCGTGTGGAACCCACGCCCACGAGACAGCGGGCACAGGCTCGTGTGCGTGCGGAACCCCCACGCACGAGAAAGCAGCCGCAACGTCATCCGACAGTGCCGAACGGGCCACGATCACGAGCACTTGGGCGGTGTCTGGAATGACCTGCAGTCACTGCGTGAAGAGCGTGACGGAGGAACTGGGCCGACTGCAGGGCGCGACCAACGTGGAGGTCGCGCTTGTCTCCGGCGGCCTCTCCCAGGTGACAGTCTCGAGCGTCGGCGAATTGGACCGTGACGCGGTCGCCGCCGCGATCGACGAGGCCGGCTACGACTGGGTTGCCCAGTCCCGATGAGTGGCCAACAGGTCGAACTT
Source organism: Cryobacterium psychrophilum (assembly GCF_004365915.1). Classification (NCBI taxonomy): domain Bacteria; kingdom Bacillati; phylum Actinomycetota; class Actinomycetes; order Micrococcales; family Microbacteriaceae; genus Cryobacterium; species Cryobacterium psychrophilum. The sequence goes on along the minus strand of NZ_SODI01000001.1, from coordinate 1,630,318 downwards.
GTCGTCAGGTCCCAAACCGGACAAGGTGTTGATGAGGCAGATCTTTTGGCACCACGGCATGCCGTGCCGAACCTCCGGTTCAGGTCGCTGACGACTACCACGCTGCAGAGACAGCTCGCGTGTGGAGATAATGACTCATGCCCAATCGCACTGACAAGATTTCGCTGACAGGATCGATCTCCCTCGGCACCGGGGTAATGATCGGTGCGGGGATCTTCGCCCTAGTGGGTCAAGTGGCCGAATTCGCCGGCGACTGGTTTCCGCTCGCCTTTCTCCTCGGCGCGATTGTCGCCGGAGTCAGTTCCTATTCCTATGTTCGCTACTCCAGCGTGAACCCGTCCTCCGGCGGTATCGCGATGCTGCTGAAAGACGCCTACGGACCGGGTGTGGTCGCCGGGTCAGTCTCGCTGTTCATGTACGTGTCGATGGTGGTCGCGGAGAGCCTCCTGGCGCGCACATTCGGTACCTACCTGTTGCGCCCCTTCGGCCTGCAGGACTCGGCGATACTCGTGCCCGTGCTGGGCGTCGCCGCGATCGTCGCCGCTGCGATCGTGAACCTCGTGGGCAACAAGCTCGTCGAAGGCTCAGCGACCACCACCGCGGTGCTGAAGATCCTCGGCATCGCCGTACTCGCGATTGCCGGCCTCATCGGCGCCGCGGTATCCGGCAACGGATTCTTCTCGAAGTCTTCCGGTGACTCGCCAGGCATCGTCGGACTCCTGGCAGGCACCACACTCTGCGTGCTCGCCTACAAAGGTTTCACCACCATTACCAACCAGGGTGACGACATCCGCGACCCGAAGAAGAACATCGCACGATCGATCATCATCTCACTGCTGATCTGCACCGTTCTGTATCTGCTCATCACGGTGTCGGTGGAGTCGAGCATCGGCGCCGAAGGCGTCGTTAAGGCCCGTGACTACGCGCTCGCGCAAGCCGCCGAACCCCTCTTCGGCGCGTGGGGAGTCGGGATCACCGTCGCGATCGCCGTCGTCGCGACCTTGTCGGGGCTCCTCGCCAGCCTCTACTCGGTGTCACGCCTCTACGCCATGCTGCAAGACATGCGGCAGGCGCCAGCACTGCCCCAGAGAATCTCGCACCAGCCGATGATCATCACCGCAGGTCTCGCCGTTCTCGCCACCGCGTTTCTCGATCTCAGCCAGATCGCCTCGATGGGCGCATTCCTCTACCTTGCTATGGATATCTCCGTGCAGTGGGGCGTCGTCCGCCACCTCCGCTCGAAGATCCAGGCGAACTTCTGGGTTCCGGTGCTCTCGATCGTGCTCGATCTTGCGATCCTGGTCCCCTTCACGGTCCTGAAACTTCAGAACGACCTCCTCACCGTCATCGTTGCGGCATCGGTCGCTGCAGCGATCATCATCGCTCAGGCCATCGCGGCCCGTGGGAGAACGCACAGCGAGTAGACGCCACGGGCCGCCGCTGCCGAAGCAGATGCTGCGTACGCCAGCCCCCCTGTGGTGACTTATTCGAGTAGCGGGGGAGCGCCCGCGCTCGTGGAAAGTCCCCTGCTGCTGCGCTCCCGATCGGGGTGGCGGCTAACGGCCTGCCCGTCGATCTCTGGCAGTGACGGAGTTCGGGAATACTCTCGTGTTATATGCGTTCGCATATAGAGCACGATCACTCAATCTCGTGCGCCAGAGGAGAGAACCATCATGATCGCGGAGACATCCGGCCTGCATCACGTCACTGCCATCGGTGGCGCCCCCCAGAACAACATCAACTTCTATATCAAGGGTCTCGGACTCCGGTTGGTGAAGAAGACCGTCAATTTTGACGACCCGAGCACCTATCACCTCTATTACGGTGACGATTCGGGGCGTCCCGGCTCGCTGATGACCTTCTTCCCGTGGAAAAACGTTCCGGCAGGGCGCATCGGCGCTGGCCAGTCGACAACGACTGCCTTCTCGGTTCCCGCGGGAAGCATCGGTTGGTGGGAGTCGCATTTTGCGGCGCTCGGCATCGACTCCCGGATCAGCACGACAGATTCTGTCGAAGAACGTTTGTCGCTTCGTGACCCTGATGGGCTGCAACTCGATCTTGTGGCGTCATCGGTCGCCGATCCTCGTGCACCCTGGGATTCTGCATCCGTTCCCGCCGAATTCGCCGTGCGCGGCCAGCACTCCTCGGTTCTGACTGTTCGTGATGCGGCAGGTACCGCGCAGGTGCTCACGCAGGAGCTCGGCATGCACCTGGTCTCTGAGCAGGGCGACCGGCTGCGCTTCGCCGCAGGCGACGGTGCCGCCGGGCATATTGTTGACGTCATTGTCGATCCCGGAGCGCAGGAGGGCCTCACCGCCGGGGGAACCGTGCATCACATTGCCTTCCGGGTTCCCGACGGCGAAACGCAGCAGGTGTGGCGCCAGCAACTGGTCGACCATGGCTACCAGGTGACCCAGATTCTCGATCGCCAGTACTTCACATCCATCTATTTCCACGAGCCCGGCGGTGTGCTCTTCGAGATCGCCACCGACACGCCCGGCTTCGACATCGACGAACCGCTGCTCGAACTCGGACGCAGCCTCAAACTGCCGCCGTGGCTGGAGCCCTCGCGAGAGGCAATTGAGCACGCGGTGATTCCGATCGAGATTCCGGTGGAGAACAACCCTCAGTCAGTTGAGATCTAACCGTGCACGCGATCGAGCTGGCCGAGTGGCCGTATCTCTACCGGGAAGGTGTGGGAACGGTGCTTCTCATGCTTCACGGCACGGGCGGCAACGAGCAGGAAATCGCCGAGCTCGGCCAGCAGCTCGACCCGGATGCTGCAGTGCTGGCTCCCCGAGGCAGGGTGCGTGAAAACGGGTCGAATCGCTGGTTCCGCCGCCTCGAGGAAGGGATCTTCGATGTCGACGACGTTGTGCAGAGAGCCGGCGAGCTTGCGGAACTTGTCGAGTCTGCCCAGCGCGAATATGGCCTGCAAAACCGACCCCTCGTCGCCGTCGGGTTCTCCAACGGAGCGAACATTGCCCTGGCAACGATGATGCTTCACCCGACGACGATCACGCGCGTGGTCGCGTTCTCGGGGATGTACCCCTTCGCAGACCGGGATGCACCTGCCCAGATCTCGGAGACGGACGCGCTCATGTTGAACGGGAGCGCTGACCCGTTGGCGCCCGCAAGCTCAGTGGACCGTCTCGAATCCGAGCTGCTTCGGCACGGCGCATCCGTCACCCGGTTCACCCGAACGGGAGGACACGGAATCACACCCGAGGAAGTGGCGGAAGCCCATCGTTGGGTGCGGGGCAACGGAACGCGGCCGCCGGTCAGCTCAGGGGTCGCACGGTGAGTATCTGCTCGGCGCGGCCAACCGGCCCGTCCTCATCGTGGAGCACGCTACTGGTGAGGCCGTGGCCGGCCGGCCCGAACGTGACGGTGGTATCCAGCCCCACCCAGTTCCCGGTCGGCTGCCGATGAAAGTGGATGGTGAGGTCAAGGTTGGGGTACGCCCAGTCCAGGGGGGACTGGCGCACAGCGATCCCGTTGGCGGTGTCGACCAGCGCGATGAACATGGCATGCGGGCTGCTTGGCTCCCCGGCGACGAGTGCCTTTTCGGTTCGAAGCCAGGCGCTCGCTTTTCCGGGCAGCGGAGGGGCGACGCTCCTGAAATCAAGGGAGGCGATGTAACCGCCGGGCCAGATGTCCACCATCGACCACGGGGCAGACCGGTCGGGAGATGGCAGGGGGGCCGGTTGGCCACCGGCGACCCCGCTGGTGTCGGTGGTGGCGATGAACCAGGCGCGGGCGAGCACGGCGGGACGGCCTGCGATGATCACGGTGGCTTCGATGAGTTCAATGGTGCGGCCGGGGCGAATCGTCTCGACCCGGATCTCGCAGTCGGTCGCGGCGAGGAAGCCCAGGATATCGAAGCTGATGCGCCCGAGCTCCTTGCCGTTGACCCCGCCCTCTGCGGCGGCTCGGTGCAGGTCGATGGCGTGCACGATCAGGCCGCCCAGTGGGCTGAAATGGATCTCGTCGGAATTCCACGCGCCGCCGGCAGCCTCGGTCGGCCGATAGTGGCCGGGGGAGATCGCGTCGAAATAGGCACTTGTCGGAAGGTGCGCGCCGGACTGTTCACTCATGTTGCTTCTCCTTAGTCAGGCGCCGCAGTGCCGTGCCATCCACCATAGGGGCGATTAGGAGCGGCGCTTGCGCTCGCAGCGGTAGAGTTCGATGCGCGGGGCGAGCAAAGGACTAAGGCGTGAAAGCGGAAATCTTACATATCGACGATTGCCCCAGTTGGGTAGAAGCGGGTCGACTCCTCCGGGAGGCCCTGGACTCGACCGGTCATCGGGACGCGGGTATCACATACACGCTTATCGCTTCAGAGGCCGCCGCGACGCAGGTGCCGTTCGCGGGTTCGCCCACGATCCTCGTTGACGGTACCGATCTGTTCCCGTCTGAGGGGCGCGACACCGATCTCGTATGCCGGATCTACCTGACCCCCGATGGCCTCGCCGGCTGGCCTACCCTCGAACAACTGCACCATGCGCTGCTATCTCGCGGATGAGGATTTATCGAATTGCTTCCAGCACGGGGATCATCCGAAATGTCAGCGGTTCATTCTGAGAATTCAGCCCCAAACTGCTGGCGTGCTCGCCATCGCGCGTGACTCACGAACCAGAGGTTGCGGATTTGTTACTTTTCGGAGGGGCTGAACGCTTGCCGCGCGCGCCGTCGTCATTGTATTGTCGGTGCATACCCTGAATTAGTGACCGACTGGTCGGTCACTAATTAACTGTTCCTCTTATAGGAGATTCCAATGAAGAAGTCTCGTCTGCGTCTCATCGCGCCGATTGCCGTCGTCACAGCCCTCGCGCTGACCGGCTGTAGCACCTCCAACCTCGGCGGCAGCAGCCCCGATGACCCCGCGGGGGACAGCGGGCCGATCAAGATCGGTGCGGTTCTCGACGTTACCGGCGCTGGCGCCAGCCTCGGCGTCCCGGAGCAGAACACACTGAACATGCTGGCCAAGCAGCTCAAGGCCGACGGCGGTATCGACGGCCGCGACGTCGAGCTCACCGTCCTCGACAACCAGTCAACCGAAGACGGCGCGGCCAAGGCCACGAGCAAGTTGATCGAGAGCGAAAAGGTCGACATCATCATCGGCGCCTCACGCACCGGGCCCAGCCTGGCCATGCGCCCGCTTGCGGAAGCCGCGAAAATCCCGATGATCTCCGTCGCGGCGAACGTGGCCATCGTGGAGGGCTCAGAGTGGGTCTTCAAGACCACGCAGAACGACGTGATCGTGATCGAGCGCATGCTCGACGACGCCCAGGCCAAGGGATACACCGAGGTGGCCCTCGTTCGAGACGCAACCGGATTCGGCGAAGGCGTTGCGGAATACATCACCGAGCTCGGTGCAGATCGTGGCATCACCCTCGTCACCACGGAGTCATTTGAGCCGAGCGCGACCGACTTCACCCCGCAGATGACCAACGTGCGCAGCTCGGACGCAGACGCCGTCATCATCTGGGGCATCAACCCGTCGGCGGCCCTGGCACAGAAGGCATTCGTTCAGCTCGGCGTGAACAAGCCGGTGTACCAGTCTCACGGCATCGCGAACCAGTCGTTCTTCGACACGGCCGGCGACGCCGCCAACGGCGTCATCGCGCCGATGGGCCGCCTGCTCGTCGCCGACCAGCTGGCGGACGACAACGCCCAGCGCGACGTCATCTCACAGTTCCAGGCTGACTACAGCGCGGCATACGGCGAGCAGCCGAACGCTTTCGCCGGCCACGCGTTCGACGCCTGGCACATCGCCGTCAACGCGATCGAGGCAGTCGGAACCGACGCTAGTGACCTGCGCGAGGAACTCGAAACCGCTCAGTGGACGGGTGTCTCCGGGGTCTTCCAGATGACTGCAGAGAACCACTCCGGCCTCACCGCCTCAGCCCTCATCCTTGCTGAGGCTCAGGATGGTCGCTGGAACCTCCTCGAGGGCTGATTGTGCTCACTGATTTCCTGCAGTTGACAGTGGCAGGGCTATCACAGGGATCTGTGTACGCCCTGCTCGCTGTCGGCCTGATCGCCGTCTACACGGTGCGCCACGTCATCAACATCGCCCAGGGCGAGTTCGCGATGCTGGCCGGGCTGGGCTCTGCCTGGCTTACCGCGGCCGGTATGCCGCTCTTCCTCGCGATTCTGATCGCCATTCTCACGGTGACTCTCGTCGCCATCGTGATGGAACGACTGATCATCGCGAGGGTGAAGAAGCTGACGCCGCTCATTTCGATCATCCTGACCCTCGGGGTCTCGACTCTGCTGCAGGCGACCATGTTGCTGATCTGGGGCCCTGAGGCGAAAGGGGTGCCCCGGTTCCCCGGCAGTAACATTCTGATCGGCGGTGTGAGCATCCGCTCACAGGAGTTCTGGATGATCGGCGCCCTCGTCGTGGTCGGCGGCGGAATCGTGCTCTTCTACGAGAAGTCCCGCTGGGGCAAGGCCCTGCGCGCGTGTGCTGAGCAACCCGTTGCCGCGCGCATCGTGGGGATCTCTCCCGTCACCGCGTCCGTGCTGGCCTTCGCGATTGCAGGATTCGTTGGGGCGGTCGCTGGCCTGGTGTCCTCCCCGATCTACCTGTCGCTGTGGTCGGGCGGCGTGCTGCTCGGGCTCAAGGGCTTCGTCGCCGCCGTTCTGGGCGGCTTCGTCTCCTTCCGCGCCGCGATCATTGGGGCTCTCCTCCTCGGAATGATCGAGGCCTACGTGGCCGGCTATATCGCCTCCGGCCTGAGGGACGGCGCCGCCTTCCTCATCCTCATCCTTGTTCTCGTCGTCCGCCCCCAGGGCCTCGTTCTCAAGCCGACAGCGGTCAGGGTGTAGCGAAAAATGACACACGTAACCACTCCAACCTTCGCCGGGACGCTGTCCCCGAAGGCGCGTTTCTGGATCAATAACAAGGGCACGATCATCGGCTGCGGCATCCTCGTCGCGCTGATGATCGTGATCCCCTTCACGGCCAGTTCCACGGCCATGAACATCGTCGTGTTCGCCATGATCTTCGCCCTCCCTGCCATCGGGCTCAACCTGCTGATGGGCCTGGCCGGACAGGTCAGCCTCGGGCAGGCCGCGTTCTTCGCGATCGGCGCGTACACCCACGCGATCATGCTGACCAAACTCAATCTGCCCGGCCCGGTCGCCGCCACCATCGGTGTGGTCGCCGCGATGCTCGTCGCTTTGCTCGTCGGCCTTCCGATCATGCGCCTGCGCGGTCATTATCTCGCACTGGCGACGCTGGGGCTCGGCTTCATCGTGATGATCGGTGTGCGCGAATGGGACGTCACCGGACGCACCACAGGTATTTACGGCATCTCGCGGCCCACCGTCTTCGGAATCCCGATCGACAACAACGGATTCTTCCTGTGGTTCGTCACTCCGTTCGTGGTGATTGGGCTCATCCTGGCCCTCAACCTCACCCGCAGCCGCGCCGGTCGTGCCCTCTCGGCCGTCAACGACTCCGAACTCGCCGCGGAGAGCCTCGGCGTCAGCACCTATGCGCTGAGGTTGAAGGTCTTCGTGCTTTCCGCCGGATTCGCCGGCCTGGGCGGTGTCTTCTACGCCTACCAGGTCGCCATCGTGAGCCCGACGACCTCCGAGTTCCACCTGTCGGTCTCGATCCTGCTGATGGTCGTCATCGGCGGCCTCGGATCGGTCTGGGGCGCCGTGGCAGGGGCATTCCTCGTGCAGTTCCTCGGCGAGGGGATGCGCGATGTCATTCCGGCCATCTTCCCCGGTGCCACCGGCGAGGTGCAGTTGCTCGGTTATGGCATCGTGCTGATCCTCGTGATCCTGCTTCTCCCGGGCGGACTCCACCAGGCGACGACAACTTTGTGGAAGATGCTGCCCTTCTCCGGGAAACGCCCGTCCAAGGACGCCCATGCCCAGGCCACGGAGGACGATGACCTGACGATTCCAACGCTCCCGGCGGTCAGCACCCCGCTCGCGGCGGGTGAACCGATCCTCGTGCTCTCGGGTCTGACCAAGCGGTACGGCGGCGTCGTTGCCGTCGACGAGGTGAACCTCACCGTGCCGGCCGGAAGCATCCTGGGCCTGATCGGGCCCAATGGCGCAGGGAAGACGACCTGTTTCAACATGATCTCCGGCGCCCTGGACCCGACCTCGGGCACCGTGACGTTCCTCGGCCAGGTCATCTCCGGCCGAAAGCCGCACGTCGCCGCCTCCCACGGATTGACCCGCACGTTCCAGAACCTTCAGGTGTTCACCTCGACGGATGTCGTCGGCAACGTGTACATGGGCCGGTACCGCAAGGGAAGCGCGGGCGTCCTGCGCGGAATGCTGGGCCTGCAGGCGCACGAGCAGAGCACGCACCGCGCTGCGTCCTACGAGATCCTGAAGTCGATGAGACTGACGGATGCCGCGGACGACTCGGCCTCGGCACTGCCGTTCGGTAAGCAGCGCATTATGGAGGTGTGCCGGGCACTGGCAGCCGAGCCGGCCCTGCTGCTCCTCGATGAGCCGATGGCTGGCCTGTCCGGGGAGGAACGGGAAGTGATGGCCGAGCTGCTGCGGCGGCTGCGGACCGCCGGACTCACCATTGTGCTTGTCGAGCACGATGTGGCGCAGGTGATGTCCCTGGCTGACAACGTCGCGGTACTCGACGATGGCGTGCTCATCGCGCACGGTGAACCGGAGTCCGTGCGCACCGACCCGGCCGTGGTGGCCGCGTATCTGGGCACCGACCTTGCCGAAACCGAAGCGGACCTGAACGAGTTGGAGAAGAACGTATGACGCTAGTCGTTTCCGGCCTCGACGCCGGCTATGGGCAGCTCGCGGTGCTGCATGACATCTCCTTCGAGGTGGCGCGCGGTGAAATCGTCGCCGTCGTGGGTTCGAACGGGGCCGGAAAGACGACCCTGCTGCGAGCCATTAGCGGTCTTATCCGGCCCACCGCGGGCAGTGTGACCCTCGAGGGCCGCACGATCACCGGCAAGCCAGCGGAGAAGATGGCAGGCTTCGGTCTGACCCACGTGCCCGAGAACCGGCTGTGCTTCCCGAGCCTCTCGGTGCGGGACAACCTCATGCTGGGCGCGTGGGCCAAGGGTGGCCACGGTGACGTCGATTCGATCCTCGAGCTGTTCCCCCGACTGCGTACCCGCATGGGACAAGCCGCCGGAACGCTCTCGGGTGGTGAGCAGCAGATGGTGGCCATTGGGCGCGGTCTCATGGCGGATCCGACGGCGATCATCCTCGATGAGCCGTCCATCGGCCTGGCGCCGAAGGTGGTCGCCGAGATCATGGAGGTGCTTTCCCGGCTCTGCGTCGAGAAGCAGCTCGCGGTGCTGCTCGTGGAACAGAACGTGCACGCATCGTTCAAGATCGCGCACCGCGCGGTGGTCATGCACCGCGGGCGGGTCACGCTGACGGGGACGCCGGCTGAACTCGTGAAGCTTCCCGAAGTGCACAACGCCTACCTGGGCGGTGCGGCCACCCCCGCCTCGTAGTCCGTTCCGCGCATGCGCACGGCAACCACAGCTCCGGATGCCGCGGTGAGTGCAGCCACGACCAGGACGGCGGTGGGAATGCCGAACGCGTCGGCGAGCAGGCCGGAGAGCAGGGCACCGATCGCGAACCCTCCGTCACGCCACAAGCGGTAGATTCCCACGGAGCGAGCGCGCCATTCGGGGTGGGCGACGTCGCCGATGGCGGCCAGCAGGGTCGGGTAAACCATGGAGGTCCCGGCCCCGAGCAACACGGCGGCGGCCAGCCAGAAGCCGAAACTGTGGCCCACCCCGACCATGACCAGCGCCACCGCCTGCACCAGCATCCCCCCGACGATCAGCCATTTGCGGCCGATTCGGTCGGAGAGGCCGCCGGTGATGAGCTGGCCGGCTCCCCAGACCGCCGGGTAGACGGCGGCGAGGATGCCGATACGTTCGATGCTGAGACCGGCCGCCGCGAAAAGGATCGGGAACAGTCCCCAGGCCAGGCCGTCGTTGAGGTTGTTGACCAGGCCGGCCTGGCTGACCGAGGACAGTGATTTGTCCCGGAAGCTGGTGAGGGTGAACACCTGACGGTTGCTCAGGGAAGCGCCGGCGTTGGCGTGCCGGGCGACGTGGTTGGCCGCTTCGACCTTTGCATGGTGGTGAGTCTCGCGAACGAAGACGACGGAGAGTCCGAGGCCCAGCGCGATGAAGACGGCGCCGAGCAGGAACGGGCCGGGTCGAAGCCCGGAGGTGGCGGCGATGTACCCGGTGGCCAGCGCCGCACCGGCGACGCCGAGGTATCCGGCGGCTTCGTTGAAGCCCATGGCCAGTCCGCGCCGCTGCGGGCCGACGAGGTCCATCTTCATCATGACGGTGGTGGACCAGGTCAGGCCCTGGCTGATCCCGAGCACGACGTTGGCCGCCACGATCCACTCCCACGAGGGGCCGAAGATCAGCAGTAGCGGCACCGGGATGGCGATCAGCCAGCCGGCGATGAGCACGGGTTTGCGACCGTAGCGGTCGGAGAGAGTTCCGGCGAAGTAGTTCGTGCCGGCCTTCGCCAGCCCGAAGGCGACAATGTAGGTCAGGGCGCTCGTGTAGAGGTCCAGATGGAAGACCTGGTCTGCCAGCAGCGGCAGCACGGTGCGCTCCTGACCAAGCGTGCCGCCGACGAGAGCGTTGACGGCGACGAGCAGCAGGAACTGGGCAAGATTCTGCTTCAGGCCCAACGTAACCTGCTGGCGCGCGCGGACAGGGCGGAGTGGCGGGACGGTCACCGTGATGCCTGGCGTTCGACCGGTCAGGCGGAGGCTTGCTGGGCGGCGATGCTGGCGTGCACGGCCGCCATGTCCAGGTTCTGCACGCCGGCGATCACCTCGTCCAAGGACGAGGCGTTGAGCGCTCCGGGCTGGGAGAATACGAGAACCTTGTCCCGGAATGCCATCAGGGTGGGAATGGAACTGATGCCGGCCGCAGCGGCCAGCCCCTGTTCTGCCTCGGTGTCGACCTTGGCGAAGACGATCTCCGGGTGCTTCTCCGAAGCCGCGGTGAAGGTCGGCGCGAACATGCGGCAGGGTGCGCACCAGCCGGCCCAGAAGTCCAGGAGCACGATGCTGTTGTCGGTGATGGTCGCGTCGAATGTCTTTTCGGTGATGTCAATGGTAGCCATGAACCCAGAATATACCCTATGGGGTATTGTTGTAAACACCCGTCGGGGCATTCGTCGGCGCGTGGAGACGAGTGCCAGGCGGGGTGCCCTGACTTGCCATTAAATATCCCCGGGGGTATATTTTGAAGGGTAGAACGATCCGCTTGAGACTTGGAGGACTTCTGACCATGGACGTCATCGTTATCGAAACCCCGCAACTGGGAGACCGCAGCTACCTGGTGCATGACGGCGCTGTTGCGCTGGTCATCGACCCGCAACGCGACACCGACCGTGTGGACGCCGCCGCCCGCGAAGCAGGGGTCGTGATCACCCACGTCGCAGAGACCCACCTGCACAATGACTATGTGACCGGTGGTTACGATCTTGCCAGGGCGCATGGCGCGAAGTATCTGGTCAACGCCGCTGACCCCGTGAAGTTCGACCGGGAGCCGGTCACGGACGGCCAGGTCATCCAGATCGGCAACTTCAGCGTCACCGTGGTCGCCACCCCGGGGCACACCCACACCCACCTCTCCTACATCGCCAGCGATGGCACCACCGAGGCCGTGTTCTCCGGCGGAAGCCTGCTCTTCGGGTCCGTTGGACGCACCGACCTGGTTGCCGCCTCCGACACGGTCGGACTCACCCACGACCAGTACGCCTCGGCCCGCCGGCTCGTACATGAAGCCGAGCACGACGCTGAGCTCTTCCCGACTCATGGGTTTGGCTCGTTCTGCTCCAGTGGCCCCGCCACCGGTGCCGGCTCATCGACCATGGGCGAACAGCTCACGGCGAACCACGCCCTGACTGATGCCGATGAGGAGCACTTCGTTCGCGACCTCATCGCCAACCTCACGGCTTACCCGTCGTACTACGCGCACATGGCACCCGCCAACGCCCAGGGCCCCGGCCCCGCGAACCTGCAGGTGCCCGAGTCGCTGGATGCCGCCGAGCTCACCCGCAGGCTGGCTGACGGCGAATGGGTGGTCGACCTTCGCAACCGCGTGGCCTTCTCCAGTAACCACCTCCAGGGCGCTGTGAGCTTTGAATACGGCAACGGGTCCAACTTCACCACGTACCTCGGCTGGGTCCTGCCCTGGAGCGACAAGCTCACCCTCGTTGGAGAGCACGCCGACGTCGAGGACGCGATTCGGGACCTGTCCCGGATCGGCATCGACTCACCGGATGCCGCCATCGGCACCGAGCCGCACGCCGTGGCTCCGGATGCCCCCGTCGCCTCCTACCCCCGCGTGGGCTGGGAAGGGCTGCTTGAGGGCCGCGCTGCGGACGACGTGCTCCTGGACACGCGGCGCACCGACGAGTACGCCGCATCCCACCTGCTCGGCGCCGTGAACGTGCCCCTGCACGAGATCCTCTCCCGCACGGACGAGATCCCCGCGGGCAAGGTCTGGGTACACTGCGGTTCCGGCTACCGTGCCGGGGTCGCCGCCAGCCTCTTGCAGCGCACCGGACGGGACGTCGTTCACGTCGACGCGAACTTCGACGAGGCGGCAACTGCCGGAGTATCGATGGCCGAGCTGACCGTCTAGGAATCCGCTCGTTGGGGGCGGCGCTGCGGCTCGCACCCGACGCACGACCCACGTGGCCGACTTTGTGAAAGGCAACACTGTGACGGTGCTCCGAATGGCTTTCCACCCCGCCGAGAAGCGCAGTCTTCTCGGCATGGGTGCGGCCGTGGTTGCCCTCCACCTAATTGGATGGGGAACGCTGTTCCTGTTGGTTCTGCCGAACCTGGCCCGGTCGGGCGGCAACACGGCGGTTCTGCTCGGATTGGCAGTCAGCGCCTATCTGCTCGGGGTTCGGCACGCCTTCGATGCCGACCACATCGTCGCGATCGACAACACCACCCGCCGTCTGGTTGCCGGTGGACGGCGTCCGGTGTCCGTGGGGTTCTGGTTCGCCCTGGGGCATTCCACCGTCGTCCTGATCTCCGTGGTACTGCTGATCGTGGGCATCAACGCCTTCGCCGGCAGCCTCGCTGACGAAGGCTCCGCCCTCAGGCAGATCACCGGCGTATGGGGTGCCGCCATCTCCGGCGCGTTCCTGATCCTGATGGGAGCGCTCAACCTGTCCTCCCTGAAAGGTCTGCGACAGGTCCTTCGAGACGTTCGCTCGGGGCGGTTTGTGCAAAGCGAATTAGACGGGCACCTCGACAATCGGGGGCTGATCAACAAGATCCTTCGGCCCATGTCCCGGCTCGTGGACACCCCCTGGAAGATGTTCCCGATCGGAGTGCTCTTCGGCCTCGGTCTGGACACGGCCGTATCGGTCAGCCTCTTTGTCTTCGCGGGAGTGCTCACGCCAGGCCTTCCCTGGTACGCGGCGATGGTTCTCCCGGTCGTCTTCATGGCCGGGATGACCCTGTTCGACAGCGCAGACGGAATCCTGATGAACCACGTCTACCGATGGGCATCCGCCGACCCGCTGCGAAAGGTCTACTACAACCTGATCGTGACCGGGGTATCCGTTTTCGTTGCCTTCCTGGTCGGCGGGATGGGCCTCATGTCCATGCTCACCGACCTCGGGATCGGCGGCAGGACCCTCGATGTGTTCGCAGCCGTCGACCTCAACTTCCTTGGAGTGTTCCTGATCGGCGTTTTTGCGATGATCTGGCTCTCCGCAGTCCTGTGGTGGAGATTCCGCCCCAACACCGCACAAGAAAGACACTCATGATGGAAATCACCCCCCAGCAAGTATCGACCCGACTGGACGAAGCCCAGATCGTCGACGTTCGAGAGGCCGCGGAGCTGGTCGACGGCATGATTCCCGGTGCCGTGCACATTCCGCTGGGCATGATCCCGGAAAGCCACGCGGCCCTGGATTCGACTCGACCGGTCATCCTGGTGTGCCGCAGTGGGCGCCGAAGTGCCAACGCCGCGGAGCACCTGTCCGCCGCCGGGTTTGACGCACACACGATGACGGGTGGCATGCTCGAGTGGGCTGTGGAGGGACTCCCGACGGTCTTCACCCAGACTCCGTGATCATCACTGCCCTCGTCCTGGGGCTGATCGTCGGGGCATTGCTGGGCCTGGTCGGCGGGGGCGGGTCAATTCTCGCCGTCCCCGCCCTCGTCTACGGCGTGGGTTTGCCGTTGTCCGAGGCGATCCCGACCTCCCTGATCGTGGTGGGAGCGGCCTCCGCCGTTGCGGTGATCCCTCGGCTTCGCCGCGGCGTGAACTGGCGCCTCGCCCTCATCGTGGGCGCGGCCGGCGTGGCCACCGCCTATCTGGGCACGATGGTCAACCGGATGCTCGACCCGCGGTTGCTCCTCGGGGCCTTCGCCGTGATCATGGTCATCGCTGGCGTGCGGATGTTCCTGCCGACCAGGTCGGTGGGTGGTCCCTGCGCGCTCCCCGGTGGAGGCATCAACTGGCGCAGCTGCCTACCCAGGGCGCTGGCCACCGGTGCGGTCGTCGGCTTTCTCACCGGTCTGCTCGGCGTCGGTGGGGGATTCCTCATCGTGCCCGCGCTCACGCTGGTCCTCGGCCTGCCAATGAGTGTGACGGTGGGCACCTCGTTGGTCATTATCGTCATCAATTCTGTCGCCGGATTCACCGCGCACCTCGGCACCGTTCAGATCGACTGGGCGGTCACCGGCGCATTCGCGGTATCTGCCATGGCCGCGTCCCTCGTGGCGGGCCGGCTCGGCCGAGGCCTGTCCGACAAGGTCCTCAAGCGGGGCTTCGCTGTCCTGGTGCTCGGCGTCGCGGTCTATGTGGCTGTGCAGGCGCTGATCGGCTAACCGGGCAGATCATCGCCCTCGGAAGCTCGACTCGATAAGGTTGTCAGAGATAGTAATTCTCCAAGCGGAGAAGAATCGTCGTTCGGGAGATCGCATGTCGTCACGGTGGGGAAGGTTCGTCCGTGGCTGGATCACGGCGTCTTTCGCCGTGTTCGTCGCGGCCTTCTCCCACGTCGTGGCCGGTGGCGCGGCGCCGGCGCCGGTGAGTATCTCCCTCGCCCTGGCGTTTTCTGGCATGGTCTGCGTCGCGTTGGCGGGAAAGACCCTCTCCCTGCTGCGGTCTTCAGCCTCCGTGGCCGTCAGCCAGATCGCCCTCCATGCATTGTTCGGACTTGGCAGCGGCGCCACGTCACCGATCCTGACCGGTTCCGGCCATCACGGTCCCGTGTCGATCTCACCGGGAACCGCGGCCGCCGTCGACTCCATGGGGATGTCCGTGGCCGGGACGTCGGGTACCGACGCCTGGATGTGGGCCGCCCACGGTGTTGCCGCAGTCCTCACGATCGTTGCCCTGCACCGCGGCGAGAGAGCGTTCTGGTTCCTCGTCGATCTCGCGGCTTCGGGCCTCGCCGTCGTGCTTCGCGGTACCCGCGACCTCGTGCCGGTTTTCGTTCATGCCGTGCCGGCTCCCCTGGTCGCGGCCGATGCGTTTGTGCCGTCTCCGTTAGCGGTCTTGCGGTCATGCCTGACCCGTCGTGGTCCGCCGGTCATTCGAATCGTCTTCTGACCTTTCTGACCTTTCTGACCTTTCTGGGCTTCTGGCCTTCTTTCGGAGCGCCCCGGTGCCCGCGCCGCGGCAGCTCCGACCCCGCATGACGGTTTGCGAGCCGCTCGCAACGCTGACCCCGGAGGCTAATCCATGTCCGACCCGAAACGATCCCGCTGGGCCGGCGGCGCCCTCGCGGCTGTCGCCCTCGCACTTGCTGTCGTCGTGACTTCCACGGTGCCGGCGAGCGCCCATGACCAGATCTCGTCGACGACCCCCGAAGACAAACAGCAGGTCATGGAGGCGCCGACAGAGGTGAGCCTGCGTTTTACAGAGGACGTGCTGAGCATCGGCGCAATCGTCCTCGTCGTCGACAGCCGCGGCACGGACTGGGCAGACGGAACAGCGCGGCTCGACGGAGCTGAGGCTACCCAGGCCCTCAAGCCTGGACTGCCCGACGGCGCCTACCAGGTGCGCTGGCGGGTCGTCTCGGTCGACGGGCACCCGATCTCCGGGGTCTTCGCCTTCTCGGTCGGGGTGCTCGCGCCGACGGCTTCCGCCCCGCCAGTGTCGCGATCGACATCGCCATCGATGCCGGCCAACGCCGACGCCACCGCCGAGGTTCGCGCGGCTGCGGCCACCGCTCCCGACGGTGGAATCCCGATCGTAGTCGTGGGCGTCAGCGGCGCCCTGATCGGGATCGTGCTCTTCGCGCTCGTCTCGCTTCTGGTCCGGAAGCGGGCGCGTCGTCGCCGAACCTGAGTCTCAGCAGGCTCGGCACCACCGCGCCCGCGCCCGCACACCGCCACGAACATCACCACGCAACCCAGGAGTACTCCCCATGAACAAGACCACCACCACCACCATCACCGGTCGACTTGCCGTTGGCGCCGTCGTCCTGATCCTCGCCCTCACCGGCTGCGCTGGCGCCGGCAGTGCCGCGGCCCCGGCCTCGACGCCGGCCGAGGCCGTGGCCGCAGACGCACTGAATGTCACGGATGCCTGGGTGAAGGCCGCCGATACGGGCATGTCCGCCGCCTTCGGCATTCTCGAAAACTCAGGCACGACCGTCGTGACCGTCGTGTCAGCCGAATCCCCGGCGGCGGGCATGCTGGAGTTGCACGAGACCGTCGTCAACGACGCGGGGGACATGGTGATGCAGAAAAAGCAGACCGGTTTCGTCGTGCCGGCCGGCGGCTCCCTCACGCTCGCCCCCGGCGGCAATCACATCATGTTCATGGCGTTGACGGGGCCGATCAACGCCGGTGACGAGATTACCGTCACGTTGACCCTCTCCGACGGCTCCGCGTCTGAGTTCACCGCAGCGGCCAAGGACTTCTCCGGCGCCAACGAAACGTACACGGGCGAGATGAACATGGACACGGAGTAATGACCGCCGGCCAGCAGCCCCCGACGGCACGCGGCCTCAGCAGGCGGCACCTCCTTCTGGGCGGTGCCGCCGCCGGCATCGGCGCGGCCGGTGCCATCGGTATCGACCTCGCCGGAAGGGCTGGCGCGACATCCTTGTCGCCAGCCGTCGATGTGCCCCTCAACGGCACGCAAATCGTGCCCTTCTACGGCATCCACCAGGCGGGCATCGAAACGACGCCCCAGGGCCACGCCACTCTGGTCGCGCTGAACCTGCGCGCCGACGTCGACCGGGAAGCGCTCAGACGGATGATGCGCATCCTGACCGATGACGCGGCTCGCCTCACCCGGGGCGAGGGGGCACTGGCCGACTCCGAGCCCGAACTGGCGGTCACCCCCGCGCGCCTCACCATCACGTTCGGCTTCGGGCCGGGCCTGGTGTCACGCGCCGGAGGGCAGGCGCCCGGCTGGCTTCGGCCCCTGCCCGCCTTTGGCATCGACCGGCTCGACCCGGCCTGGACCGGCGGCGATCTCCTGCTCCAGGTTGCTGCCGACGACCCGGTGACAATCGCGCACGCAACCCGGATGCTCCTCAAGGACCTCCGGTCCTTTGCCACCGTCCATTGGGTGCAGACGGGGTTCCGGCGGGCCCCGGGATCCGAAAAGCCGGGAACGACCATGCGCAACCTGTTCGGCCAGGTCGACGGCACCGTGAATGCGGGCCCCGGTACCCACGACTTCGAGCAACTGGTCTGGGCGACCGGCGAGAACCCCGGGTGGCTGACCGGCGGCACGGGCTTCGTGCTCCGCCGGGTCAGCATGGACCTCGACAAATGGGACCAGCTCGACCGCTCCGGTCGCGAATCGGCTGTCGGGCGCACGCTCGCCAACGGGGCGCCACTGACCGGCACGAACGAACGAGACGAACCGGATTTCGCGGCCACGACGCCGCTTGGCTTCCCGGTCATCCCCGAGTACTCGCACCTGCGGCGTGCCCGGTCAGAGAACCCAGCGGAGCGAATTGTGCGGCGTGGCTACAACTACGACGACGTGCGTGTCGGGGAGGGCATCTCCAATTCCGGGCTGCTCTTCGTCTCGTTCCAGGCCGATGTGGACCGGCAATTCGTTCCCATCCAGCAGCGCCTCGACACCCTCGACCTGCTCAACGAGTGGATCACTCCGATCGGCTCCGCCGTGTTCGCCATCCCGCCGGGATGCTCCCCGGGCGGTTACATCGGTGACACTCTCTTCTAGCGTGCCCCGTGGGGTTCAGCGAGGCCTGCCGCCGTCGACTGGTTGGCTCCGGACGCGACGATGCCCCGGTTGCGGCGGCAACCGGGGCATCGTCGGGGTGGTGCGGAGCGGACGGGTGCCTAGTCCTTGTCGTCCTTGTCGTCGTGCTGGTCATCACCGTGCGGGTCAGCGGATGCCGCGTTGTGCAGCTCCCACGTCACATTATCGCCGTGCTGCTGGGTCCAGAACGTGCGCCAGTCGCCGGTCATCATCTGCGGGACCTGGGCGCCGAGGATTCCGGCGGCCGTCGGGTCACCGTTGGAGACGTGGATACCCGTGATCTCGTTGTCGCCGTCGTTGTAGCCGGGGCTCGTGGTGTGGTCGTAGGTCGCGGAGGCGTCCCGGCCCTCGGCCAGCCAGCGCACAGCCTCCGGCCCCTTCTTGCTCTTCTTGGAGATGTCGAGCTCGTAGCCGGAGTCGAGCGCGTCACGCTGGGCGTGGAGCGAATCGCCGGCATCCTCAGTCACCAGTAGCTTGTTCTCGCCGGCGAACTGGATGTTGTCCAGGCCCGTGTGCTCCAGGTCGCCGAGGAACGCGGGGGACAGCGTGCCGGTCTGCGCCGTCGGTGACGACTGGCTGAGCTTGAACACCGCGCCAAACGCACCGGGGAGAGTGCTGTCCTTGTTCGTGTCGCCGGTCTCGGTGAAGTAGAACTCACCGAAATCGGTGCCCGGGCGGAAGACGCCGTTCTCGGGCCGTTTGAACGGGGTGGCGCCCGCGGCGGCAGCGGCGGCGGCCGAACTGTTGTCGGCGCCAGGGGTGACCGTGACCCACTTCGTGTCGAACGACGCACCATAGCTGTGCAGGTCGGTGATGAACGGGTCAGACGGGTTGTCGGCAAGCTGCTTCGCGGTGACCGCGGTGCCGTCGGTCCTGCTCACCTGCAGCGCCTGGAGCGTTCCGGTGGACAGGTCGCCCGCCTCCGTGGGAGTGAAGCGGTAGACGTAGCTGTTGGGCACCTTGCCGCCGGACACCTTGGCGCCGCCGATGTCCTCAACCAGCCACACGTTACCGGCCGAGTCGTTCTGGATACCCTCGTAGCCACCGGAGCCCAGCGCCGGAAGCGGGGTGATCTTGCCGTCGACCGGGTCTCCCTGGTCGTCCAGGGTGACACCGAAGACGCCGCCCTTCGGGGCCGAAGCCTCTGCGGTCAGGAGCAGCTGGTGGGTGAACGGATCCCAGGTGATGCCGTCGAAGGTGGGAACCTCGGCGCCGTCGGACCGGGCAGCCGCAATGAGCGTCACCCTCTTGGCCGGGTCCTTCTCGTCGAGGTTGATGCGCGTGACGTATCCCTGCGGCCCGCCCTCGTGCCCCTGGAACAGGTAGTGCTTGCCGCCGAAAACGAGGTAGACGTTCTTGTCAGGCTCGGTCTTGAACGCCTCTTTCGGGTCCTGCGTCAGCGGACCGCCATTGGACGTGTTGTAGCCGTAGTGCGAGATTCCGCCGTTCGGATTGGAGAGCGGCAACTGGCCCCACGCCACTGGGCTCTGCTCGAGGCCGGCGGCGAGAACGTTGCCCTGGATGCCGAATGCCGAGTTCGCGGCGACGCCGCCTGTGGCGGCGTCGGGCGTCGCGGCGGCGGGAAGCGAGGCTCCGGCCAGCGCGGCCAGGCTGAGTCCCAGGCCTACGGCCGTGGTCACACCGATTTTTGTGTACTTCATTGTGCCCTCCTCGGGGCGAGCCGGTGCCCAACCCCGCAGACCACACAAGTCGCCGAAGCTGTCCGGCAGGTAACGACGGCCTGAACGCTGGCTGCCGATGCGCGGAACAACGCCATCCACCACCCAGAAATCTGCCGAGATAACACTTCTTTACCATAATGAAGAAAATCGTTGACTTCGTAAATTTATTCAATATAGTTGTGCCTAGTTATCAAACCTAGTGCCAATGCTGTAGGCGGCGATTCCATCACGCACGCCTCCACGACCCCGTACTGAACGTCAACCGCTACGAAGAGACATGCGTAGCACCCCGGGTTGGCGCCCGCCCCGCCCCTGGGGTCCCCTTCCCTCCAGTGGCTGTCCCGACACCCGATAGGCGCTCGCCGACGTGACCCCGTCACGGCGGCGAATGCCAGCACCCTCATGCGCCAATAGTCGCGTCAAAGAAGGAAACACACATGCTCAGCACTGCAGTCAAACACGAGGCCCACACACGATCTCGGCTTTCTCCGGATGTTCGCCGAGGTCTCCTTAGCCTGGGAAAACCTGGGTCTTCCCCTTTTACGTCGCCGTGCTCTCCCTTCTCAGCATCATCTTCTATCTGCTCGCCCGCCGCTCCAACGGCTTGTTCGTTGGAAAGTAAGGACACTCCATGACTACTCTCGACCTGCGCACCAACACCGCCGACCTCACGGCACCCGTCATCTCCCGCTCCGACATCCTCGTGGTGGGCGGCGGCCCGGCCGGCGTCGCCGCGGCCGTCACCGCCGCGCGAAGCGGCGCCAGCGTCACCCTGCTGGAGCGATACTCCGCGCTCGGAGGCCTCGCCTCCGGCGGGATGGTCCTGGTGCTCGATGACATGATCAACGGCCCGGAGATGACCGTCACCGGGATTGTCAGCGAGTACGTCGACCGGCTCGAAAGCATCGGACTGGCCGTGGTTCCGCCGGAAGAGGATCGCCACGCTGCCACCGAAACCTGGAACAAGTGGGGCCGCTTCGGCCTCTTCGACTTCCACTCGCACAGCAACCCTAAGCCGATCTGCTACGCGGCCGCATTCGACCCGGACGGCTGGAAGCGCGTCTCCAACGACCTCGTGCGCGAGGCCGGCGTGAACCTGCGCCTGCACTCCTGGTTCTCCCGGCCGATCGTCGACAACGGCGTCATGAAGGGCGTCATCTGCGAGACCAAGTCGGGCCCGCAGGCGTTCATGGCCGACGTCGTCATCGACACCACCGGCGACATCGACGTCGCCTCCCGGGCCGGCGCGAGCTACGCCCACGACAGCTACATGACCACCCTCGTCTTCCGCCTCGGCGGCGTCGACACCGTCGCCGCCGAACAGTATGAGCAGGACCACCCCAAGGAAGCTCGCGCCATCAACCGTCAGGTGAAGCGCCTGCTCGGCGGAGCGTGGGAGCTGTGGTGGTTGAAGACGCCCATCCCCGGCGTGGTCTGGTGCAACGCCCCGCACATGACCGGATTCGACGGTGTTGATCCGGAAGACATGACGAAGGCCGAGTTCGCCGCGCGGGACCGCATCACCGCGGCGGTCGACTTCGTCAAGGCCAACCTGCCCGGCTTCGAGAACACCTACATCGTCGACGTCGCCCAGCAGATGGGCGTGCGCCAGACCAGGCTCCTCGAGGGCGAATACGTCATGACCAAGGAAGACGTCACCTCCAGGCGCCACTTCGCCGACTCTGTGGCCCGCGGCCGCGACTACTACTACCCCTACCGGTCCCTTCTGCCCAAGGAGGTCGACCAGCTGCTCGTTGCCGGACGGCACTACTCCGCCACCCCGGAGGCGCAGAAGATGTCCCGCGAGATCCCGCCGTGCATGGCCATGGGACAGGCCGTCGGCGCGGCCGCCGCGCTCGCCGTGGACCAGGGCGTGCTCGTACGCGACGTGCCGGTCGCCGACATCCAGCGCGAAATGCACAAGCACGGTGCCGACCCGGGAGACGTGCCGTCCGCCAACGCCACCATCGACTCGGAAGCGCTGGCCCAGGTATGACCGCCCCCGCTCCGATGCCGCTTTCCGGCGTCACCATCGTCGACTTCACCCAGGTGTACATGGGGCCCAGCTGTACCCAGCTGCTCGGTGACTACGGCGCCGACATCATCAAGATCGAACGACCGGGCCTGGGAGACATCTCCCGCAACTCCTTCCCGGATAAGGACGGTCAGGACAACCCGATCTTCCTCGCAATCAACCGCAACAAGCGCAGCCTCTCCATCGACACCCGTAAGGAGGAGGGTCGCGAGGTTCTGCACCAGCTCCTGGTCGACGCCGACGTCGTCGTCAGCAACTTCCGCGCCGGCGTGATGGAGCGCATGGGTTTCGGCTACGAGGAGCTGAAGAAGATCAACCCCGGCATCATCTGGGCCTCCGGCACCGGGTTCGGCACGGAGGGCCCCTACTCGCACAAGGGCGGCCAGGACGTCATCGCCCAGGCCTACTCGGGTGTGATGTGGCGCCGGGAATCCGCGGACTCCCCGCTCTCCGTCTACCCGACCACGCTGTGTGACTACACGACCGGCATGCACCTGATGCAGGGCATCCTGCTGGCGCTGCGCACCCGCGACGAATCCGGTGTCGGCCAAAAAGTCGAGGTCACCATGTACGACTCCATGCTGCACATGCAGATGCAGGAGGCGTGCATGCAGCTCAACCGTGGTTACGAGGTCAACTGGGGAGCCATGCCGCTCAGCGGCGTCTATGCCACGACGGATGGCGCCATCACCATGGTCGGCGGCTTCACCCCCGACCCGCTGCAGCACATCTCCGCGGCCCTCGAACTCGACGAGGACCTCAGCCTGCGGCCCGAATTCGCCACGCTCGAGCAGCAGTTCGAACACAAGCCCGTTCTCCAGGGCATCTTCCGCGACAAGATTGCCACCAACACCACCGCGTACTGGGTCGAGCGACTGGAGAACGAAGGCCTGCTCAACGCACCGGTACACACGCTGGAGCAGGCGCTGGCCGATGAGCAGACCACGGCGAACAAGATGATCGTCGAGGTCGAGCACCCGTCGGTGGGAACGGTGCGCATGCTCAACGCCCCCATTCGGCTGTCGGCGACGCCGCCGACAATCCGCAGAAGCGCCCCGCGTCTCGGGGAACACAACGTGGAAGTGCTGCAGGAAAACGGATACGACGAGGCGGCCATAGCGCGGCTGCAGGAGCTGGGCGTGCTGCGATGAGCGCGGCGCTGCCGAGCGACGGCGTCGTGCTGGAGATCGACAACCACGTTGCCACCGTGACCATCAACCGCCCGCAGGTGATGAACGCCGTCGACGAGACCACGACGGCCCGGCTCAACGAGATCTGGGACCAGATCGAGAACGACCGCGACATTCGCGTCGTCGTGCTGACCGGCGCCGGGGACCGCGCCTTCTGCGTCGGCGCCGACATGTCCGCCGCGGCGGTGGACAAGACCGGCCTGCAGTACTGGGCCGACCTCGATCCCAACGGCTTCGGCGGCCTCAGCCTGCGCACCACGCTGGATATCCCCGTCATCGCCCGCGTCAACGGCTATGCACTCGGCGGCGGCATGGAAATGGTGCTCGGCACCGACATCGTCGTGGCGGCCGAGTCCGCCCAGTTCGGCCTGACCGAACCGCGTGTGGGACGACTCGCCCTCGACGGCGGAATCAGCCAGCTCGTGCGCAAGATTCCCTACACCCAGGCCATGGGGCTGCTCCTCACCGGGCGCAAGGCACCGGCCTCCGAAATGGCAACCCTGGGCCTCGTCAACGAGGTGGTTCCCGCCGCCGAACTGGACGAAGCCGTTGACCGCTGGGTGCAGCAGATCCTCTCCTGCGCCCCGACCTCCGTGCGAGCGGTCAAGCAGATGGTGACCCGCACCACGCACCTCTCCGCCCACGACGCCCGCCGGGTTCGGCTGCCCGCCCTGATGGATTCCCTCGACAGCAGCGACTCCGCCGAAGGCGTCCTGGCCTTCCAAGAGAAGCGTCGACCCGTTTGGCCCGGAAAATGACCGGGCAGCAGAGCATGCCCGCGCGCCGGACCTTCACGCCCGGCGTCTGGGGCGTGCTCGCGACGCCCTTCCAGGGCAGCACCTTCGACGTTGACGTCGACAGTCTCGCCATGTTGGCCGAGCACTATGAGGCGATCGGCGCGACCGGACTGACCGTACTCGGAGTCTTCGGTGAAGCCGCAGCGCTGTCCGCCCCGGAGCGCGAGCTGGTTCTCGAAATTGTGACCGAGACCACGACCCTCCCGCTCGTCGTCGGCATCTCCGCCCTGGCCACACAGCCGGCGATCGAGGAGATTCGAGCAGCGCAGGCCGCCGCTGGCGACCGGATCGCCGCCGTGATGGTGCAGGCCAATTCCCCGAACCCCCGCGTCGTGACCCACCACCTGCAGGCCATCCATGAGGCGACGGGCGCGTTCATCGTACTGCAGGACTACCCCATGGCCAGCGGAGTGGCCATTCCGACGCCGGCCCTGATCTCGGTGGTCTCAGCCTGTGCGTTCGTCATTGCGGTCAAGGCAGAGGCGCCGCCGACACCGGTGGCCATTGCCGCCCTCACCGCGGCCCTCGACGTGCCCGTCTTCGGCGGTTTGGGCGGCCAGGGACTGCTCGACGAGCTGGTGTCCGGTGCCGCCGGCGCGATGACGGGATTCTCCTACCCCGAGGCTCTCATCGCCTGCGTGAACGCGTGGACGAGCTCGGGGTACGAGGCGGCGCGCGACGCGCTCCTGCCCGTGCTGCCGTTGATCAACTTCGAGCAGCAGGCCAGGATCGCCCTTGCCCTGCGCAAGGAATGCTTCCGCCAGCGCGGCCTGATCAAGGAATCCGGAGCGCGGCCCCCCGCCGCGGATTACCCGGAGAGCCTGCGCGACGCGATGCTCATTCACCTGCGCGAAGCCGCCGCAGCCTACCCAGGGAGGAACTGATGGATCTCAAACTGCAGGGAAAGACGGCACTCGTTGCCGCGTCCACCGGGGGCCTCGGCCTCGCCGTGGCCACCGCACTGGCCGAGGAGGGCGCCAATGTCGTCATCACCGGTCGGCGGGCGGACCGCGCCAGGGAGGTCGCAGACGCGTTACCGAGCGCCATCGGCATTGCGGCCGACCTCAACACCGACGAGGGCATCGACCTGGCGGTCGACGGCGCCGTCGCGGCCTTCGGTCCCATCGACATTCTCGTGCTCAACGGCCCCGGACCCAAACCCGGGGCCGCTGCAGCGCTGAGCAGTGACGACATCGCCGCGAGCTTTGACCTGCTTGTCAAGCCTCAGCACGCGCTGATCAGCCGGGTGTTGCCCGGCATGCGATCCCGGCGTTGGGGGCGCATCCTCGCGCTCGGTTCGAGCGGAATCGTCGCGCCGCTGCCCAACCTGGCCGTCTCCAACATCGGCCGGGCGGCACTCGCCGGCTACCTCAAGACCCTGGCTGCCGAAGTCGCCCTCGACGCCGTGACGGTCAACCTGCTCCTGCCCGGCAGGATCGACACCGACCGGGTCGGCGAACTCGATCACGCCGCGGCCAAACGGCGCGGTACGACCGTTGAAGCGATCCAGCAGGAATCGCGCACCAGCATTCCCGCCCGCCGCTACGGCGAACCGGCGGAGTTCGGCGCCTCGGCAGCCTTCCTGTGCAGTGGACCGGCCTCGTACATTACCGGAGTGGCCCTGCGCTGCGACGGCGGCCTCGTTCGCAGCCTCTAGACATCGACCCCAACGAAGGAATCCCCATGAGTAACGCAGCAATTGCACAGAACCTGATCAACGGCGAATGGCTCGGCGGAGCCGACGTCGAGAGAATGAACCCGGCGCGCCCCGGCCAGGTCGCGGTCGTCTCTCCGACCGCGAACCTCGAGGCCCTCGACCAGGCCATCGCGGCCGCCGAGTCGGCGCAAGCCGAGTGGGCCGCCATGCCGATGCCCGCCCGCGGTGCCATCCTGATCACCGCCGGTACGCTGCTACAGGAACGCAAGCGCGCCATTGCCGAAGACCTCGTGCGTGAAGAGGGCAAGACGATCGCCGAGGCCATGGGCGAGGTCACTCGCGCCATCGACGTGATGCGCTTCTTCGGATCGCTCGGCTGGGCCCCGACGGGGGAGGTCCTGCCGAGCGGGCTCCCGAACACCTCGATCTACACGCGCCGGGAGCCCATCGGCGTCGTCGGGTTGATCACACCGTGGAACTTCCCCATCGCCATTCCCGCGTGGAAGACCGCCCCGGCGCTGATCAGCGGCAACGCCGTCATCCTCAAGCCCGCCGAAATGACACCGATGTCGGCCACCCACCTCGCCAAGGCACTGGCCGATGCCGGGCTGCCGGCCGGCGTGCTCAACATCGTGCACGGCAAGGGACGCATCATCGGCTCCGCCCTCGCACACGACCCCCGTGTCGCCGGGCTCTCGTTCACCGGTTCCACGGCCGTCGGCCTGGGTCTGCATCAGGTGATGAGTGAGCGCCGCGCCCGCGTGCAGCTCGAAATGGGGGGCAAGAACGGCGTTCTCGTGCTCGACGATGCCGACCCCCGCAAGGCCGCCCAGGTGGTCGCGGCTGGCGGCTTCGGCCTCACCGGGCAGGCGTGCACGGCGACGTCGCGCGTGTACGTCACCCCGGGCATCCGCTCCGCATTCCTTGAAGAACTTGTGGCGCAGGCCGGTTCCTATGCGCCCGGCGACGGCCTTGACGCGGCGACGAAGATGGGCGTCGTGGTCAGCGACAACCAGCTGGAGCAGAACGAGGGCGCCGTGCGCGACGCGCTCGGCCGCGGCGCGACCGCCCTGCACGGCGCACCCGCCGACAACGGCCTGCACTTCGCCCCGACGGTGCTCACCGATATCGCGCATGACGATCCCGCCGTGCGCGACGAGATCTTCGGCCCGGTCATCGCTGCCCTCGAGGTGCCGGACTACGAGTCCGGGCTCACTGCCATCAACGACTCGCGCTACGGCCTCACCGCCGGAATCTGTACCGACAGCCTCGCCCGCTCCACCGATTTCGCCCAGCGTGCCCAGGCCGGCGTCATCAAGGTCAATCGTCCGACGGCGGGTCTTGACCTCAATGTGCCGTTCGGCGGCGTCAAGGACTCCTCCACGAACACGTTCCGGGAACAGGGTCGCACCGCGCTGGACTTCTTCACCTGGGGCAAGACCGTCTACACCGGGGTGTGATCCCCGGCCATGACATTCGTCATCGCCCAGCCCTGCGTGGACGTCAAGGACAAGGCCTGCATCGAGGCCTGCCCCGTGGACTGCATCTACGAGGGCGAGCGGTCGCTGTATATCCACCCGGATGAGTGCGTCGACTGCGGGGCCTGCGATCCGGTCTGCCCTGTGGAGGCCATCTTCTACGTCGACGACGTACCCGATGAATGGGCAGAGTACACGCGAGCCAACGTCGAATTCTTCAGCGAACTGGGCTCACCCCTGGGCGCCGTCTCGCTGGGGAACACCGGCCGGGATCATCCGTTCATTGCAGCGCTCACACCGCAGAATCAGGGAGCACCGGTGTGATCGACGCCCTCGGGTGGGTGGGTTCTGCCCTCATCCTTGTCGCGGGAGGTGGTGATGGAAGCAAGGTGACGATTCAATAAAGTCTTTTACCATAATGAATATTTCTCTTGACAAGGTGAATATCTTGAATATTGTTGTACTCACTCTCCAATCGACAGGATGTACCAATGACCGACACCAAGACGGGGGTCCCCTCAGCTGCGCTGAATGGACTGCTGGCAACGGTCGGAACTCTGGTGCACTCCCTGCGGAAGGAGAAAGGAATGACTCTGGCGCAGTTGGCCGAGACCGCCGGGCTGAGCCCGGCGATCGTGAGTCAGATCGAACGTGGCAAGGCCAACCCAGCGTTTATCACGCTGGCGCAGCTGGCCCACGGCCTCGAAATTCCTGTGGGTCGGTTCTTCCTCGGCCACGACGAACCAGCATCACCCGTCGTGCGCAGAACGGATCGGCGCAATCTGCAAGGTGTCACCCGGGAGTCCGTGGGAGAAGCAGCCCATGAACTGCTGACCCCGGATCACAATGGCCTCCTTGAGGCGCAGTGGATTGTGAGCCCCCCGGGGCACAACACGAGTGAGACTCCTTTCCGCCACCGCGGGGAAGAGTTCGGCATCGTCCTTTCCGGAAAGATCGACATCTATCTTGACGGAGAACGTCACATCCTGGAGGCGGGCGATTCGATCACCTATGCCTCCACCGTGCCGCATTGGTACATCAACCGCTACGAAGAGTCATGCGTAGCAGTCTGGGTGAGCACCCCTCCCGCTCGGTGAGGCCCCTTCCACCCAGGCTCTTCCCAACATTCCGATCGATTGCCTCGCTGCGGCGTACGTGCCGCGTCGATTTTCGGTCCCGAAAAGTTTTATGAGGAGCTTCATGCCTAATTTTCGTCGACCCAACACGCATCGCCAGGGTCTGTCTCGCCGCTTCGTTGCCGCCGCTGTTGCAGCGGCTTCCCTCTCGCTTGTGCTCGCCTCGTGCAGCTCAGCACTCCCATCGACGGACGCTGCCGCCGTCGATTCAGGTGCGGAACTGACGCCCCTGTCATTGCAACTGGGGTGGCTAATTGATGACGGAATCGCCGGCGAGGCTGTTGCTCTCTCGAAGGGCTGGTACGAGGACGCCGGCATCGACCTTGAGATCAAGGCCGGCGGTCCCAGCCTTGACGGTGTTGCGCTGGTGTCCAGCGGTGCCAGCGACATCGGACAGTTGTCGTCCAGCCCGAGTTTGATGCTGGCACGTTCGCAGGGCATCCCGGTGCAAGCATTTGCTGCGGGACTCCAGAAGCACCCGTACACCTTCTTTTCCCTCGAGGACAACGCCGTCACCGAGCCACGCGACCTGATCGGCAAGACCGTTGGTGTCCAGGCAACCGGCCAGGTGCTCCTCCAGGCAGTGCTGGCCGCCAACGACATCGATCCGTCCGACGTGACCGTGCAGGTTGTTGGATCCGAGATCACACCCCTCACGACCGGCGCCGTCGACGTTTGGACGGGCTGGGCGACAACGGCCTCTATCGCACGCACCCTCGGCGAAGTCGACAAGGACTACTTCGAAATGGCGCTGTGGGATGCCGGCGTGCAGCTGTATCCCCGGGTGTACTACGCGACCGAGTCGACTCTGGCCGACAAGCCCGAAACTCTTGCGACGTATCTCGAAGTCACCTCGCGCGGATGGGAGTACGCCTACGCCAATCTGGATGAGGCCGCCGCCGCGGTGGCCGCGCTCGCGCCAGGACTCGACACGGAGATCATCGCCGAAGGTATCACCATCGCCCACGCCTATGAGGCTGACGGTTCGGGCACTCGAGTGAATTGGGGGACCATGGACCCCGACGTCTGGGCCAACCAACTCGATACGTGGGAATCCCTCGGCCTGTTCCCGAACGCTGTTCCTGCGCTCGACGATGTCATCAACACCACCATCCTGGACGATACCAAGACCACCCGAGTGAAAATCAGTGACGAACTATGACCGCCGCAACGGCAACGGCAACGGCAGCGGCAACGGCAACGGCAGCGGCAGCGGCAATCGATGAGCTGCGGGTGAGCGACGTCACGGTGACCTTTGACACCAACCGCGCCACGATCACCGCAATCGCCGGGCTGAGCGCCGTCTTCCCGGCAGGAAGCTTCACGTCGCTGCTCGGGCCGTCAGGCTGCGGAAAGTCCACACTGCTCCGGGTGATCTCCGACCTCGTACAGCCGACGAAGGGAACAGTCAACCTCTTTGGCCAGAGCCCGCATGAAGCCCGCACCACACGCAAAATCGGATTTGTCTTCCAGGACGCGACCCTGTTGCCCTGGCGAAATGTCTTAGACAACATTCTTCTGCCGCTCCAGGTGGGTGGAGGCGCCAGCATCACCGACCACGCCGACCCGCACGAACTCTTGAAGCTCGTGGGACTGGAAGGACGGGAGATGGCGTTTCCGCACGAATTGTCCGGTGGTATGCGCCAGCGCGTCGCCATCGCGCGAGCCCTGATCTGCAAGCCGAAGATCCTGCTCATGGACGAGCCGTTCGGGGCGCTGGATGAGATCACCCGCGATCACTTGAACGGCGAACTGCTGCGGATCTGGCAGACCACCGGGACCACGATTGTGTTTGTCACCCACTCGATCGCCGAAGCCGCGTTCTTGTCTGAGCAAGTCATCCTCCTGGCGGCAAATCCGGGACGCGTGCAGGAGATCGTGACGATCGATCTCCCGCAGCCGCGCGAGCTGAGCGTTCGAGATTCCATGGAATTTACGAACGTGGCCGCACATCTGCGGCGCGTTCTGGAGGTCTGCTAATGGCCACCATCAGCCCCGTCGCCACGCGACGACCGGCAGGACCGGCACCGAGCCGAAAACGTCGCCACGGAGGCCACCGATTCGTACCCATCGCGGGGATCGTTGTCCTGGTTATCGTCGCCCAGATAGTCACTACGGCGTTTTCGATCCCCGTCTACATCTTCCCGGCACCCACCGACGTGTTCGGCGCGCTGATAAGTAATTATCCGCTTGTGCTGACTCACATGTGGCCGACGATCTTTGAAGCCGTGATGGGCTTCCTCCTGGGCAACTCCGTTGCAATTCTGCTGGCCGTGACCTTCATGTACTGGCGGTCGGCCGAACGCATGGTGATGCCGATGGCGATCATTGCGCACACCATCCCGGTTGTGGCCATCGCCCCGGTGCTCGTGATCATGATGGGAAGCGGATACACGTCGAAGATCGCCGTTGCAGCGTTGGTCTGTTTCTTTCCGACTCTCGTGAACATGGTCAAAGGACTGCGATCAGCGGACCGCCAGTCCATCGAACTCATGCAGGTGCTCTCGGCGAGCAAGACCGAAACGCTCACCAATATTCGCGCCTATGCGTGCCTGCCATTCCTGTTTTCCGCACTCAAGATCGCGGCCGGCAGTGCCTTTATCGGTGCGATCATCGCCGAATGGATCGGCTCTCAACAGGGGCTGGGCTACCTCATCATCCAAACCACCTACAGTTACGACACGCCTCTGCTCTACGTCGTCATGCTCGCCGCGTCCATCCTGTCGATCTCTCTCTTCTCGATTGTGGCCACCGCCGAACGCCTCATCGTGCGCTGGAAACCAGCGGAAGACAGCTAGAAGGCCGGCCCGCTATGAATACTGTTCTTGACCCACTCGACATCGACCTCTACCGGGCCGCATCCCGAATGCTGCTCGCGTCTCACCACGCTGACAATCATCGGGTTGCATCCGCGATCCGCGGCGCATCGGGGACGATCTACCTCGGGTTGCACCTGGGGTCGAAGCGAGTGAATATCTGTGCAGAATCGTCTGCCATAGCCAACGCCCGCATGGCCGGTGAGACCCACCTCAGCAACGCGGTTGCGGTATGCATGAACGCGAACACAGGCATTCCGCAGGTCGTCAATCCCTGCGGTGTGTGCCGGGAACTATTCAGTACGTACGGTCCGGACATGTCCGTTCTGGTGGATGCTCAGGGCACAATAGCAAAAGTCACGATGGCAGAGTTGTTGCCGCTCCCGTGGATGCGAGCCAACGAAACCGACTGGGTGGTGCCGCAACCCACAGCCACGACAGCGTAGGCCGGCGGAGGTGGTGACGGAAGGAGAACGACGATGCACTAAATTATTCTATAATAGTGAATATTTCTTTATTCGACATGGGAGCGCGATGACTGACACAAAAACGGGGGTCGCTTCAGCTGCGCTGAGCGGCCTCCTGGCCACGGTCGGGACCATGGTGCACTCCCTGCGAAAAGAAAAGGGAATGACCCTGGCGCAGCTGGCCGAGACGTCCGGTCTGAGTCCGGCCATTGTGAGCCAGATCGAACGCGGCAAGGCCAACCCGTCGTTCACGACGCTGGCGCAGCTGGCCCATGGCCTCGAAATTCCGGTGGGTCGATTCTTCTTCGGTCATGACGAACCGGTGTCGCCCGTCGTGCGCGGTACCGACCGGCGCAACCTGCAGGGTGTCACCCGGGAGTCCGTGGGCGAAGCAGCCCACGAACTGCTGACCCCGGATCAGAACGGCCTCCTCGAGGCGCAGTGGATTGTGAGCCCCCCAGGGCACGACACGAGTGCAACTCCCTTCCATCATGGTGGTGAGGAGTTCGGCATCGTCATCTCCGGCAAGATCGACGTCTATCTTGACGGAGAACGCCACACCGTGGAGGCGGGCGATTCAATGACCTTCGCCTCCACGATTCCGCACTGGTACATCAACCGCTACGAAGAACCATGCGTAGCAGTCTGGGTGAGCACCCCTCCCGCTCGGTGAGGACCCTCCACTCAGGCTCTTCCCGACATTCCGGTCGGTTCCCCCGCGGCAGGGCGAGGGGGCCGTCGGGGTGCCGTAGGTTGGCGGAATGAGGAAGATTCTCAGCCTCGGTCGCCGGGGAACGTTCTGGTCGGCCGCGGTCGTGCTGGCGCTGTGCCTGTGGGCCAGCGGCGCTCCGAGCGTGCTGTACCCGGTGTACGCCGCCGACTGGGATCTCCCGGCGGTCGTGACGACATCCGTCTTCGGCGCGTACCCGCTCGCGTTGCTGCTTGTGCTGTTGTTCTTCGGGGGAGTGTCCGATGCCATCGGCCGTCCCTCGGCCTGGCCACCGCCATCGACATCGCCGCGCCGCTCGTGGGGCTGCTCTGCGTCGCGGCCTTCGCGCTAGCCATCGTGGATCTGCTCGCCCGGCGCCGGGTCGGCTTCGCGACGAGCCCCGTCACGGGCTGACCGCGCTGGCACAAGCTCAGCCAGCGATATTTGTTGTGTTGTGTAGCGCAGATTACTGACCGGCGTCAGGGCCCGGTCATAGCGTGAAGGCGTTCACACAAACACTTCACCGAAAGGTCACGCTCATGACAACTGCATCAACTCTCACACACCGAACGTTCACCGCGAGCCTGGGTCGGCGCATGGCTGCCGGAGCCATCGGCGGCATCGCCGGCGGTATCGTGTTCGGGATGCTCATGGCGACGATGGGCACGCTGCCCGTCATCGCATCCATGGTCGGCTCCACCTCGGCCGTGGTCGGGTTCGGCGTGCACATCATGATTTCGATCCTGATCGGACTGGGACTGACGGTGCTGTTCGGCAACAGCCTGCTCACCGGGTACGGTCGCGGCGCCCTCGTCGGGCTCGGCTACGGGGCCATCTGGTGGGTACTCGGCCCGCTGCTGATGATGCCGCTCCTGATGGGCATGCCGCTGTTCAACGTTGACACGATTGCTCTGATGAGTCTCATGGGTCACCTGATCTATGGCGCTATTCTGGGGCTGGTGGCGGTCCGCATCCTCGCGCACCGGGCATGACCGAGAGCTGCAGGGTCGACGTGGCGGGCACCATATCCGGAGACCTGCGACCGTGGGCCCCGCAGCAACGAGAGGCCAACCCGCTCATGGCAGCACCCGCAGAGCCGTTCAGTTGCCTGAACGAGGTTGACCTGTTCGCCGACCTGAGCCCGCAGGAGATCCAGGCCCTGGATGTCATGGCCCCGGCCCGGTTGTTCCGCCGCGGGGAACTGCTGTTCAGTCAAAGCCAACCCGCTACGGCCCTGTTCATTCTCAAGTCCGGTCGAGTGCGAGTGTTCCGGATCGCCGAAGACGGAAAAGCCCTGACGATGGCCATCCTGGAGCCGGGAGCGGTCTTCGGGGAGATGATGCTCGTGGGACAGCGGATGTACGACAACTACGCCGAGGCCATCGAGGACTCGGCCATCTGCCAGCTCAGCGTGGAGGACGTCGAACGTTTTCTGCTCTCGGACCCGCGCATCGCCATCCGCATCTCCCACCTTCTCGGCGAGCAGGTTGCTCGCCTCGAAGAACGGCTGACCAACCTGGCGCTGCGACCACTGGCCGCCCAGGTGGCGTCGACCCTGCTGAAACTCGGTGATGCGGCGGCGCCGCCGCGTTTCGGGCAGGCCCGCACGATCCGTTTGACCCACGAACAACTTGCCGGTCTGCTCGGAGCCTCGCGGGAGGCGACCAGCAAGGTGATGAGTGACCTCGCGGCCCGGAAGGCGATCCGTCAGGGCCGCGGACGCATCGTCATTCAGGACCGCGACATGTTGCACAGGCTCGCCCGCAGCACCGCCTGATCGCCGCCGCGATACCGTCGTTCGCGGCGGCGCGGCGCGGCGGGGTCAGGCGGTGGCGAGGGCCGCCGGAAGCTCGGTCAGGGCGGCCACGGTGAATTCGGGAGCCTCGAAGTATCCCGGGTAGCGTTCCCCGGTGCGGTTCACCCAGGCCGTGCGCAGTCCCGCGCGGGCGGCACCGTGGATGTCCCACGGGTGCACGGCTACCAGCAGCATGCCGGCCGGATCCGTCCCGAGCGCGGCGGCGGCATAGTCGTACGAGGCGCGGGCAGGTTTCCAGGCGGGCGCATCGTCGACCGAGAGCAACGCCTCGAACTCGTTCCGGATCCCGGCCGCGCTCAACAACGCATCCGCTATTCTGGCCGAGCCGTTGCTGAGGGTGGTCAGCCGCAACCCGGCGGCGGAGAGCGCCCGGATGCCCGCGGGGACGTCGGGGTGCACCCCGAGGCTGGTCAGGCCGGTCATCACATGGTCGACCGCCGCGTCCGCGGAGCGGTCCAGCTTGACGTCGGCCAGAAGCCGCCGCAGGGCATCGGCACCGATCACGGAGAACGAGGCGTGGTCGCCGCTGGCAGTGAGGGCGAATCCGTCGCGCAGCAGGGTGGCGAACCAGAGCGCGGCCAGGCCGACCGGTGCCCCGATGTCTCGGAAGCGCTGGGCCAGGGGGGACATGTCGGAGAGGGTTTCGTTCACGTCGAAAACGATGACGGGCGGGACGGTGGTCATGGGCTCTCCTTTTGAGAATGTGCCGGTGCCCTCAAGTCTGCCGCTGAGCGGCCGCATTGGCGACATTTCGCCGGGTGGTCCCTCGCTACAGGTCCGTCAGCACATTGCGCACGGCGCGCGCGTTCGCATCGAAGATCATGCCCATGCGTTTGTAGGACTTCAGGGTGACCTGCCTGGCCACGACGGTCAATGACTCGTTTGACGTCTCCAGCGCTTCCTCGATCCGATGGATGTCAGCCAGATCGCGCATCCAATAGATTGTCATCAGGTTCCACCGCGGGCTCACGACCGTGTGGGTGGCACGGGACCGGGGCAGCTTGGCCGCTCCGGCCGCTGCCGCGCGCAGCCGGCCCGGTTTCACCTGCGAATACAGGCACACCGAGATCGGCCAGCCCACCACCGCGTGAGCGGCTTCAGCGCGCAGCTCGATCTTGTTCGACGCGATCAACCTGCTGATCTGTCGGCTGGCCGACGGAAGACTCATGCCCAGCTCGTCGGCGATGTCGCTGGCCGATGTTCGAGCATCACGTTGCAGGATGATCGCGATCTGCTCTTCCCTGGCCGTCAGCCTGGCCAGCGCCGGCCGGTGCACCGTGATCGACTGCCGCAGGGCCGTCCGCTGCCTGAGCGACAACGATCCGGACACCCAGCCGCGAGCGGTTTGAAAGACCTCCGTCGCGATGTTGTGCTCAACGCTCACAATGCCGGGATTGCGCCACACCTCATGATTCATGAAGGCGTGCAGGGAGCTGATATCCGGCACATCGACGAGGATGCGCAGGTCGGCGTTGCCGGACACCGCCGACACCGTGAGGCAACACTTCACCTCGCAGAACAGGGCGGCGAGCTCCTCGATGAAGCCGGGGCGGCAGCGAATATCGAGATGGTCCTGCACCGCCAGCGCCGTGTAGTCACGCACGCAGAGCGTCCACGCGAGCCCGAGAAGTTTCAACCGATCCCACCGGCGTGCCACCGTTGACGCATTGCTCCCGAGAGCGTCGGCAACGGCGATCCAGCTGGCGCGCGGGTGGATGCTGAGACTGTCGACGATGGCGATGTCCAGCTCATCGGGTACGTAAGAATCCGGCATACTCGCCTCCGCATCTGAAATGATTCAGCACTTGTTCGGTGGATCAACACTACGGGCCAAAGACTGTCGTCATGTCTAAACGTGCAGCTGCGGCCGATCCCAGTCTCATCATCAGCGACGCGCTCGCCTATCTCACGGCCCATCGCGACGACATGGTGGATGACCTGGAGGCGTACGTGCGGTGGGAAACCCCCAGCGACGACAAGGGTCTGCTCGACCGTGCCTTCCCGCTCATCCTCGACTGGATCTACGCCCGCATCGGAATGCCCACCCGCGAAGAAATCTTTGAAAGCGCCGATCTTGGCAACATCGCGGTGCTCGACTTCGGCCGCGCCCCCGAGTCGGTGCTGCTCGCGCACTACGACACGGTGTGGCCCGCGGGAACAACGACGACGTGGCCGCTGCAATTCGATGACGAGCGACTGTCCGGCCCGGGCATCTTCGATATGAAAGCCGGTCTCGTACAGGCGGTCTGGGGCGTCCGGGCGCTACAACAAACCGCCGATTTCACGCCGAACACCCGGCTGATCCTCACCGGTGATGAAGAGACCGGCAGCCACGCCTCCCGCGCCATCATCGAGTCCGAAACGAGCGGGATGCCCGCCGTCTACGTCTTCGAGGGAAGCGCGGCCGGCGCCTTGAAAACGGGGAGGAAGGGCGTCGGACTCTTCACCGTGACCGCCACCGGCATCGAAGCTCATGCCGGCCTGAACCCGCTCGATGGTGCCAGTGCGGTGCACGCGATCGCAGAGGCCATCACCCGGATTGTGGGATTCGCCGACCACGCCGCGGGCACGACCGTGAACGCCGGCCTGGTCACCGGCGGGTCACGCAGCAACGTCTCGGCCGGTACCGCCGAGACATGTGTTGACGTTCGCGTGACGAGCGCCGCCGAAATGGCACGCATTGACGCCTGCTTCACCGGCCTGACCACGAGCGACCCGCACGTGACCTTCAGCGTCGATACCGACTGGAACCGGCCACCGTTCGAGCGCACCGCCGAGATCGGGGTGCTCTTCGAGAGGGCGGCCCGCGTCGGGCGGATGCTCGGGGTTGAGCTGGCTGAAGTCTCCGTGGGCGGGGCCAGCGATGCGAACTTCGTGGCCGCGCTCGGCGTACCGGTACTCGATGGTCTGGGGGCGGTCGGTGACGGCGCGCACGCCCGGCACGAACACACCAGCCGATCGGGTCTGGTCGAACGCGCCGCGCTCGCCGCGGGCCTGCTGCTCTCGGACTCCGCGCGGCCGGCTCCCGCAGCGGAGGCCGCGAACACCAGCCCTCTCCTGAACACCAGCCCTCTCCTGGAGACCGGCCATCCGCTCGCTCGCCAGGCCGGTGCCGCCGCAGCCCGGGCTGCGGCGCTCGCCGGGGTGAGCATCCGGGACGAGACCGAGATGGACCGCCTGCAACCGATCTCGGCGCTGCTCGTTTCGGTCTGGGGCCTTGAGCCCGACGAGAGTCCGATGAACGCAGAACTCCTGCGCAGCCTCGGCCATGCGGGTAGCGCCGTGACGGCCGCCTACGACCGGGCCGGAATCCTCTGTGGCGTCGCGGTGCTCGTCGTGTCGCCGGGGGCGGTGTCGGCATACTCCCTGCTCGCCGGAGTCCTCCCGGGGAACGCCGATCAGGGCGTGGGGTTTGCGCTCAAGCAGCATCAGCGGGCGTGGGCGCTGGCGCGTGACATCGAAGCCATCCGCTGGACCTTCGACCCCCTGGTCAGTCGCAACGCCCGATTCAACCTGACCAAGCTCGGCGCCCACTCGTCCGAGTACACGCGGAACTTCTATGGTGCGATGAGCGGGTCGATCAACGCCAACGATGAGAGCGACCGGTTGACGGCCCACTGGCCGCTGACGTCGGACCTGGCCATCGCGTGCAGCGAGGGACGGCCGGAAACCACGGATTTGCCCCCGTTCTCGCCCGATCAGGTGCGGGAGCTTGGCCCCGACGACCAGCCGGCGTTGGTCGAGACGGCTGGAGCGCTCTGGTGCCGGGTGCCGACTGACATCGTCGGGCTCCGCGGGCAGAGCCCGATCCTTGCCGCGGACTGGCGACGCTTTGCACGGAACGTGTTCGCCACAAATTTTTCCTCGGGACACATCGCCCGCGGGGTCACTCGAGCAGGTTGGTATCGGCTCGCAACAGGAGGACAGCAATGAAGATCGAGAATGTTGAACTACGCCGGGTGACGATGCCTCTGGTGCGCCCCTTCCGTACGTCATTCGGACAGATCGACCACCGCGAAATGACGATTGTGCGCGTAACGACCGCCAACGCCGAGGGCTGGGCAGAATGCGCCGCCGAACCCGATCCGCTCTACAGCTCCGAGTTTCTCGACGGCTGCGACCTCGTGATCCGCGATCATCTGCTTCCCCGGCTTCGGGCTGTCGGAGACGGACTGACCGCCGAACATGTCGCGACGACGCTGGCGCCGGTGAAGGGGCATCCGATGTCCAAAGCCGTGCTGGAGACCGCCATCCTCGACGCGCAGCTCAAGGAACGTGGCGTGTCCTTCGGCCAGCACCTGGGTGCGGTCAATCAGACGGTGCCGTCCGGTGTCTCCGTCGGAATCATGGAGTCGATTGATGGTCTGCTCGACGTCGTCGGCGAGTACCTCGCCGAGGGATACCTGCGGATCAAGCTGAAGATCGAACCGGGATGGGACATCGAGCCGGTTCGTGCCGTGCGCGAACGTTTCGGCGACGACATCCTGCTGCAGGTTGACGCCAACACCGCCTATTCGCTGGCCGATGCCCGGCACCTTGCCCGGCTCGACCCCTTCAACCTGCTGCTGATCGAGCAGCCGCTGCCGGAGGACGACATCCTCGGCCACGCCAGCCTGGCCAAGCTGATGACGACACCGATCTGCCTCGACGAGTCGATCGAATCCGCCCGTGACGCCGCCGCCGCCATCGTTCTCGGTGCCTGCAGCATCATCAACGTGAAGCCGGCTCGGGTCGGCGGTTTTCTGGAAGCCAGGCGCATCCACGATGTTGCAGCCGCGCATGGGGTGCCCGTGTGGTGTGGAGGGATGCTCGAAACGGGGATTGGGCGTGCGGCGAATGTTGCGCTCGCCGGGTTGCCCAACTTCACCCTCCCCGGTGACACGTCGGCTTCCAGCCGCTACTACGCCCAGGACCTGACCGCGCCGTTCGTGTTGCAGGACGGGTGCCTTCCGGTGCCGACCGGGCCGGGGATCGGCGTCGACGTTCTGCCGGATGCCCTGGCCAACGTCACGACATCACGAACCGACATCGCTTTCTAGGGCCACGGCCCTACGCACGCTAGACCGCACAGCCGGGCAACGACGCCCGGCTCCGCACAGCAATGAGGAGAGCAGCAATGAACACACCACAGCGCAGTCGGCCATCGTGGCAGATAGCGGTATCACTCGGGTTTGCGGCAACTCTCGCTTTGAGTGCCTGCTCCGCAGCCCCCGCGCCGGCCGCTCCCGTTGAGGAGGCGCCTGTCGGCGAGGTCGATGCGGCCGCCGCAGCGGCGCTTCCGGAGAAATACGTGAAGGCCGGTGTCATCCGCGTGGCTTCCGACTATCCCTACCCGCCCATGGAGATGCTCGATGAGGATCAGAACCTCACCGGACTGGACTTCGACCTCGCACAGGCCCTCGGCGTCAAGCTGGGTGTGCCCCTGACGTTGGAGAAGCAGGCATTCGCCACCAACATCCCGGCCCTGCAATCCGGACAGAGCGACATCATCATGTCCGGCATGAACGACACCGCCAAGCGGCAGGAAACGCTCGACTTCGTCGACTACTTCCACGCCGGATTCTCGATCATGGTGCTGGCCGGCAACCCCGAGAAGATCACGACCGTGCTCGATCTGTGCGGCAAGGACGTCGCCGTGTCGAAGGCGACGATCCAGGCCGAGATCCTGCGCGGCTACGACGACCAGTGCACGCAGGCCGGGCCGGGCCCGATCAAGATCGCCGAACTGCCCAGCGAGACCGACGTGCAGACCGCCGTGCGCTCCGGCAAAGCCATTGCCGACGTCGTCGACTCCGCCGTGGCCGCCTACTCCGCACAGACCGCCGGCGACGGCGAGATGTTCGAGGTGGTGCGCGACCCCGCCAACCCCAACGGATACAACCCGGTCTTCACCGGGATCGGCGTGCTCAAGAAGGACTCCGAGTTGACCAGTGCGCTCGTGCTGGCGCTCGACTCGATCATTGCCGATGGCAGCTACCAGGAGATTCTTGAGAAGTACGACCTGGGTGACTACGCCATCGACAAAGCCGGCCTGAACCTCGGGTCGTAAGGCATGACGCTCGTTCTGCGCAACGGCAGGCTTCCGGGCAGCGAGGTCAGCTGGGACGTCGAGATCGGCGACACCGACACCAATGAGCCCGTGCTGCGGCGCATTTCGCGAAGCACCGGCGCCCTGTCGTCGGCCGAATCCGTCGATCTCGACGGACGCTGGCTGGTCCCGGGTCTCTGGGACAACCATGTGCACTTCAGTCAGTGGGCGCAGAATTCCAGCCGACTCGACCTCTCCACATGCGGCAGCGCCGCGGAGACGGCCGCGCTGGTGGCCGGGCACGCCGCACACGTCGCACCGTCGGACACCATCGTCGGCAGCGGCTTTCGCGACGGACTCTGGCCGGATGCCCCGAGCCGCGCGGTGCTGGACGCCGCATCACCGACCGTTCCGGTGATACTGGTCAGCGGCGATCTGCACTGCTGCTGGCTGAACTCCGCCGCGCTGGCCCTTCACGGGTTCGCCGACCACCCGACAGGACTCCTGCGGGAGGACGAGTGCTTCACCGTGGTGTCGGCCATCGGCACGGTTGCTGACGAAAGCATGGATGCCTGGGCGGAGGGCGCGGCGGTGAACGCCGCCGCGCGGGGTGTCGTGGGAATCGTGGATCTGGAGATGGCCTGGAACCTCGACACGTGGCGCCGCCGCATCAACGGGGGCAGCACGTCGCTGCGGGTGGAGTTCGGCATCTACGCCGCGCATCTGCAACGCGCGATTGAGCTGGGGCTTAGAACGGGCGCCGTCATCGACGGCACGGACGGCCTCCTCACGGTCGGGCCATTCAAGGTTCTGACCGATGGATCGCTCAACACCCGCACGGCTCTCTGCGTCAACGAATACCCCGGCTTGGAAGACACCTGCGGCTCCCGGGGGTTATCGACCGTGCCGCCACGGGAACTGCAGTCCTGGATGCAGATGGCGGCGCAGGCCGGAATCCGTCCTGCCGTGCACGCCATCGGCGACCGGGCCAACAGCTACGCGCTTGACGCCTTCGAGGCCGTCGGCTGTACCGGGAGCATCGAGCATGCGCAGTTGCTGATGCGTGCCGATATCGAACGCTTCGCAACACTCGGTGTTGTGGCCAGCGTGCAACCCGAACATGCCATGGACGACCGGGATGTGGCCGACCGGTTCTGGGCTGGCGAGACAGACCGGGCGTTTCCCCTCGCCAGCCTGCTCGAAGCCGGTGTGGAGCTGGCATTCGGTTCGGACGCCCCGGTGGCGCCGCTCGATCCGTGGGCGGCAATGGCATCCGCCGTGGGACGCACCAGGGATGGGCGCGAGCCGTGGCATCCCGAACAGTCGGTTTCCCGGGCGGCGGCGCTCGCGGCCTCTGCCCGCGGGCGTTCCGGCATCGCCGTCGGTGATGTTGCCGACCTGGCGATCTGCGAGAGCGACCCGTTCACGGCATCCGTCGACGAACTGAGGCGGATGCCCGTCGCCGCGACCCTGCTTGCCGGGCGTTTCACACACAACCGCCTCTGAACCTCTTTTCACTCCGTTGAAGTCACGCAACACACACACGTTTGGAGAACAACAATGAGAACCACCCACAGCAACCGGTCGTCATGGAAGATCGCCGTGTCCCTGGGTTTCGCCAGCATGCTGGCCCTGTCAGCGTGCGCGGCCACTCCCGACCCCACTGCCGTACCGGCTGGTTCCGGATCGGCCGGCGATGTGGATGCGGCGGCCGCGGCAGCGCTTCCCGCGAAATACGCTGACGCCGGTGTGATCAATGCCGCGACGGGCATCTACCCGCCGATGGAGATGTTTGACGACAACCAGAAACTGACGGGCTTTGACGTTGACCTCGCCAACGCCCTCGGCGCGAAACTCGGCGTGCAGGTGGACATGCGCCAGCAGCAGTTCGACAGCATCATTCCGTCGCTGCAGTCCGGAAAGCACGACATCATCATCGCCGGGCTGAACGACACCCAGGCCAGGCAGGAGACCCTCGACTTCGTCGACTACTTCCATGCCGGTTTCTCCATCCTGGTGATGAAGGGGAACCCCGAGAACATCACCGGCGTGCTTGACCTCTGCGGCAAGGACGTCGCGGTACAGAAGGCCACCGTTCAGGCGCAGATTCTGCACAGCTATGACGACCAGTGCGCGTCACTCGGCGACGGCCCGATTGGCGTGGTGGAGCTCCCGCTCGAGACCGACGTGCAAACGGCCGTTCGAAGCGGCAAGGCTGTGGCCGATGTCGTCGACTCGGCCGTCGCAGCGTATGCCGCACAGACGGCCGGTGGCGGCACGATGTTTGACATGGTCAGAGACCCGGAGAACCCGGCAGGGTACAACCCGGTCTACACCGGGATCGGTGTTCTGAAGGCAGACGCCGAACTGTCCGAGGCCCTCCTGCTCGCCCTGAAGTCGGTCATCGCGGACGGCAGCTACCAGGAGATTCTCGAGAAGTACGACCTGGGCGACTATGCGGTCGACGCTGCCGGACTCAACCTCGGAAAGTGACCTGATGATGAACAACGGAGTAATTGCGCCCAAGCGCCCGTCGGATGTGACTGCGGCCGACGTTGATCCTGACGACATCGTTGCCGTGCCGCTTCGCCATCCGTGGCGCTGGGCTGCTGCGGTGGTGCTCGGCGGCGCGTTCGTGGCCCTCGCGACGTCGTTGTGGGAGAACGAGAACATTGACCATTCGACCATCAGCGAGTACCTCTTCAACAACCGCATCCTCGATGGCGTGGTGCTCACCCTGGTGCTCACCGTCGTCTCGATGATCGTGTCGACAATCCTGGCCGTGATCCTCGCGGTCATGCGACTGTCGACGAACCCGGTCATGAACTCCCTCGCGTGGCTGTACGTCTGGATCTTCCGCGGCACTCCGCTGCTGATCCAGATCGTCTTCTGGGGGTACCTCGGTCTGCTGTACTCCCAGATCACCCTGGGCGTGCCGTTCACCGATCTCAACCTCTTCTCCATCGACACCAACACCCTGATTCCGGCGTTCACGGCCGGGCTGCTGGCGTTGACGTTGAACCAGGCGGCGTACTCGGCAGAGATTGTGCGCGCCGGGATGCTCTCCGTGGACGAGGGGCAGCATGAGGCGGCGTACTCGGTGGGCATGAGCCCGGCGTTGACCCTGTTCAAGGTGATTCTGCCGCAGGCCATGCGTGTCATCATCCCGCCCATGGGCAACGAGACAATTTCGATGCTGAAGAACACGTCGCTCCTGTCGGTGATCGCCGTGCTCGAGCTGTACACGGTGGCCACTCAGATCTCGTCGCAGAACCTCCGCCAGGTGGAACTGCTCGTGGTCGTCAGCTGCTGGTACCTGTTCCTCACGTCGGTGCTCTCGATTCCCCAGTACTACCTGGAACGTCATTACGGGCGTGGCAATGCACGACAGCGGCCTCGGACGCCGCTGGAACGAGTGTGGAGCGCACTG
Source organism: Cryobacterium psychrophilum (assembly GCF_004365915.1). Taxonomy (NCBI): domain Bacteria; kingdom Bacillati; phylum Actinomycetota; class Actinomycetes; order Micrococcales; family Microbacteriaceae; genus Cryobacterium; species Cryobacterium psychrophilum. Next base: position 1,586,841 of record NZ_SODI01000001.1, on the reverse strand, counting down.
CGCCCGGCACGAACGACGACCGGGACGCAAGCCACGGCCGTGACAGGAAGGTCGGCCGCGACACAAGCGGCGACAACGACAGATAAGGCGGATGAACGATGACCAGGACTGAACCGCTGCTCTCCGCTGTGAAGGTTCGCAAGCACTATGGGGCAGTCCAGGTGCTGAAGGGAATTTCCCTGACCGTCGACGCCGGCCAGGTGATGTGTCTTCTCGGCCCTTCCGGCTCGGGTAAGTCGACGTTCCTGCGCTGCATCAACCATCTGGAACGGGTCGATGGCGGGCGAATCTCGGTGGCCGGAGAACTGGTCGGCTACGCCGAACGGCGCAACCGGATCTACGAGATGAACCCCCGGGAAGTGGCCAGGCAGCGCCGCGACATCGGCATGGTGTTCCAGCGGTTCAACCTGTTCCCGCACATGACGGCGCTCGAAAACATCACGGCGGCACCCACGGGGGTGCGGCGACTGCCCAAGCAGACCGCGAACGCCAGGGGCCTGGAGCTGCTTGATCGGGTGGGTCTGGCCGACCACGCCGCCTCCTACCCGGCGCAGCTGTCCGGTGGGCAGCAGCAGAGAGTGGCCATTGCCAGGGCCCTGGCAATGGATCCGAAACTGTTGCTGTTCGATGAGCCCACCAGTGCGCTGGACCCGGAACTTGTGGGGGACGTGCTCGATGTCATGCGTCAGCTCGCTGCCGATGGGATGACGATGATCGTGGTGACGCACGAGATCGGGTTCGCCCGCGGGGCGGCCGACGAAGTGGTGTTCATGGACGGGGGAGTCGTCGTGGAATCCGGTCCGCCGTCCAGCGTGCTCGACAACCCGCAGAATGAGCGCACCAAGGCATTCCTCGACAGTGTGATGTGATCGCGGCCCAGCCTGGCCACCGCGAGGGCGGTGGTCAGGTTCGCGGGATGGGCGCGGGCAGCAGCGTGGCCCGGTCGCCCCGGTGAACGATCCCCGGGTGTACGACCTCGGCGTAGACGGCGAAGTTGATATCACCGGACTGCAGTCGATAGCCGGCCAGTGTCTTCAGCAGGTTCGTTCCGCGAGCGCCGGTGTCGGGGTCGAGGTCGATGACCGCGCAGCGGGCAACGCCGCCCTGCACGAGCAGCCGAGCGCTCCCCAGCTCGAGTTCGCGGCCGGCCCAGGCATCCTCAACGTGCGCAGCGCACTCGCCGGTGTCAATCGTGAAGGTGGGCCGGAACCGGCGCTCATCGACATCGATTCCGGATTCGCGGGTCAGGTGACGCAGTGAACTGGTTGTGGCGATTGTGACGGCAGCGCCGTAGACCACCTCACCCGCGGCGGCGCTCCGCGCGAGAACCACTTTTCGTCCCAGGAACCGGGAGAATTCCCGGGCCCAGGGTCCCTCCACCACCTCCAGTGACGCGGTTCGGCCCCAATAGTCGATTGCGACATGGTGCCCGCTCGGTTCGGGCGCCGCCGTGATCCACCGCCCGTCGATCTGCAACGACAGCGTCCCGTCGTCCCAATGCGCTTGGCAGGTCACCAGGGACGGATGCTCAACGGTTTTCACGACCTGTCCGGCATCAAGATCGATGAACGCAAAGACGCGGTCATCGGCCGGGCCATCCGCTTGGAGCAGAACGTGCTCCCGTGAGCGATGGCGGCCGCCCTTGAGCGGCGATACTCCAATGGCTTCTACGTGCATGGTGCGGGTCATCCATTCGGCCGGATGGTGCTCAACGGGACGGTATTTCACACGCTACGCGAAGCCGGGTACGGGGCGAAGTGCTTGTTCTCTCGAGAGGGCCGCCGTATGATACAAAAAGCGATATTAGAATCACCAGTTCGATTATAGAACTCCCACTGATGATACCGTTCGATTCACCACAGAGAAGTGAGGAATGCCGTGCAATTCCACCACCACGGATACGTGTCCACAGACCCGCGCATACAAGACCCTGCGGGCGTGGGAATAGACCGCCCCGCCCAGCTCCCCGAGAACGTTGACGTGCTCATCGTCGGATCGGGTCCCGCAGGCATGATCGCCGCGGCCCAGCTGTCGCAGTATCCCGGCATCACGACGCGCATCGTCGAGCGTCGCGGGGAGCGCCTCGCCATCGGCCAAGCCGACGGCATCCAGGCCCGCAGCGTGGAGACCTTCCAGGCCTTCGGGTTTGCCGAGCGCATCATCGCCGAGGCGTACCGCATCACCGAGATGGCGTTCTGGAAGCCCGATCCCCGTGACCCGTCGCGCATTGTCCGTACGGCTCGCGCCGTTGATGACCCCACCGGCATCAGCGAGTTCCCGCACCTGATCGTCAACCAGGCGCGCGTTCTGGACTACTTCGCCGAGGTGATGGAGAACGCACCGACCCGCATGACGCCCGACTACGGCTTCGAGTTTCAGAGCCTCGAGGTCGCGGACGACGGTGACTACCCCGTCGCGGTGACACTCCGGCACGGCGTCGACGGCCCCGAGCGCATCGTGAACGCCAAATACGTGCTCGGCGCCGACGGCGCACGCAGTGCCGTGCGCGATTCCATCGGATGCACCATGGCCGGCGACCAGGCGTTCCATGCGTGGGGTGTCATGGACGTTCTTGCGGTCACCGACTTTCCGGACATCCGCACGAAGTGCGCGATCCAGTCGGGCGCTGGCGGCAACATTCTGCTCATTCCCCGCGAGGGCGGATACCTGTTCCGCATGTATGTCGACCTGGGCGAGGTGCGCCCGGACGACAAGGGCGCCGTGCGCAAGACCACGATTGCGGAGATCATCAAGAAGGCGAACGAGATCCTTCACCCCTATGTACTGGACGTGAAGAACGTCGCGTGGCACAGCGTGTACGAGGTCGCCCACCGCCTCACCGACAGGTTCGACAACCTGCTGCCGCACGAGGTTGGCACCAGAACTCCGCGGGTCTTCATCGCCGGTGACGCCTGCCACACGCACAGTGCCAAGGCCGGTCAGGGCATGAACGTGTCGATGCAGGACGGCTTCAACCTCGCGTGGAAGCTCGGTGCCGTGCTCTCCGGTCGCAGCCCGGAGAGCCTGCTGGGCACGTACTCGGCAGAGCGTCAGGTGATCGCCAAGAACCTCATTGACTTCGACAAGCAGTGGTCGACGCTGATGGCCACCAGGCAGGAAGACCTCGCGGACCCGTCGGAGCTCGAGGATTTCTACGTGAGAACGGCCGAGTTCCCGGCCGGCTTCATGACGCAATACCCGCCGTCGATGTTGATCGGCGAGGCCACCCACCAGGCGCTCGCCGACGGGTTCCCCATCGGCAAGCGTTTCAAATCTGCCCAGGTGGTGCGTGTCGCCGACGCCAATCCGGTGCAGCTCGGCCATCACCACCGTGCCGACGGGCGCTGGCGCCTGTATGCCTTTGCGGATGCTGCCACCCCGGGTGCGGCCTCGGCGCTCACCGAGTGGGCGGCCTGGTTGCAGTCGTCACCTGATTCCCCGCTGTTGGCGCACACTCCCGAAGGCGCCGACATCGACAGCGTCTTCGATATCAAGGTCATCTACCAGCAGGCACACCGAGACGTCGACGTGACGAGGGTTCCCGCGGTGTTCCTGCCGCGAACGGGCCCCTTTGAGCTGATCGACTATGAAAAGCTCTACGCCGCCGACCCCGAGCAGGACATTTTCGACCTGCGCGACATTGACCGATCGGGCGCCGTTGTGGTGGTTCGTCCCGACCAGTATGTGGCGCACGTCTTGCCGCTGGCGGCAACCGCGGAGCTGGCCGCCTTCTTTCGGCCGATTCTGCTCGGTGCCCGGGTGACCGCCGTGTGACGTGTGGTTCAGGCTCCGTAGGCGCGCGCCACGGCCTGAGCTCCGAGGCGAAGGCGCTCGGCGATCTCGGTTTCCGGGCGTGGCAGTGAGATATGGATCACCGCAAGCGACGCGGGCGGCTGTCCGGGCAGAGCCAGCGGCACCGCCACCGAGAGCAGTGATGGCACGACTTCGTCATGGCTGGAGGCGTACCCGCGGGTTCGGCTGAGCACGATTTCGGCGCGCAGTTCGGCGCTCAGGTCGGTGGGCCAGGCGCTCTCGGGCAGCCCCAGCAGAATTGCCTTGCCGGGGCCGCCGCGGGTGATCGGATGCCGGTGGCCGGGCCGGTACGACACCACGGCGACCGTCTGGCGCGGTGCAGCGCTCGCCAGGGTCACGGCTTCGCCGCCGTCTGCGAGCACGGCGATCAAACACGTCATCCCGAGCTCGTTGGCGATGTCGTTGAGCACTGGCAGTGCGGCCTGCTGCAGGTTGCGTGCCACCCCGGAGGTGAGCGCGACGAGTCCGACTCCGAGGGTGAAATTTCCGCCATCGTCGCGTATGACGAGGTCGTGCTCCTCGAGCGTACGCAGCAGTCGATACGCCACCGAACGGTGTACCTCCAACGCGCCGGCGAGCTCGGCGATTGACAGATTGCGGTCGGCGGCAGCCAGAATTTCGAGCAAGCGGATGCCGCGGTCGAGCGTCTGAGAACCGGCTTGGCTGCCAGCTTGTGTAGTCATCTGGGACTCGGCCTTCCTATCACCGCGCGAGGGAGCATCACACTATGTGATCCTCGTGTTCGATATTAGGACAGAACGCCGCGCCCGGCCTCGGCGGCGCACCGGGGGAGGGCGGGGAGGCTCGGCTGAGTCCGTTCCACCGCACGATTCCCTCGATAGCGACGGCTGACCGGCTTGCCGACTCGATCACGTTCCTGCTGAGCGACGACGGGGTCAACAGCAGAGGTGCCGCAAGCCGACGATCGTCGCGCTCGCGTCTTCAGGTCAGGGAATGTCCATGCGGTCGACCAGCAGGACGCTGGCGACGAGGAGCAACGCCGCGACAGCACCGAGCACCACCCAGGCGATGACCGTTGGGCCATCGGTGAGCTGGTTGCTGCCGACCGCCCAGTAGAACAGGGACATCCAGCGGATGGAGTGCACCGCGTCCACGATCGGGGCCAGGGAGCTGATGAGGAAGGAGGCAGCCGCGATAGCGGAAGCGAGCCCCATGGCAAGGCCGCGGCTTCCGCTCAGCACGCCGATGAGAAGAGCCGCCAGGCCGAAGTCGACGCACATCAGCCAGACGGCGAAGGTAGTGCCCACCACGGCCCCAATCGGAAGCGAGAGGTCATAGAACCTCCCGATGAGGATGCACGCCAGGGTCACGAGCGTGAGCGGAAGGGCGAGCAGGGCCAGGGCCAGTGCCTTCTGCTGAACGATACTGCGCCTACTGATCGGCAAGGTGGCGATCAGCCCCAGTGACCCGGCCTCTGATTGACCGGCTAGCGAGGACGCCCCGTACCCGATGGTCACCAGCAGAATCATCAGCGGTAAGAAGTTGGTGTACAGGTTGCCGTTGATCCATCCGACCGGTGAGGTCAGCGAGCCGCTGACGCCCAGAAGCGCAGCGACAGTGGGGTTGTCTGCCGTGAGCGATCCCAGCGACTGGTCCGACTTCACGAGCGGGTACATGGCCACGATCAGATAGGCATATGCCGCCAGGCCAACGGCGAACCAGATCATGGAGCGTCGACGCAGTCGAAGGTCGATGCGAGCGATGTCACTTCTCATGGGTTGGCTCCTGGCTCGCGGTGTCGGTATCGGCATCGGCTTTGGCTTCGGTGGCACCGTAGTAGTCGAGAAAAAGTTCGTCGAGGTTGGCCGGTCTGGCCACGATGTCCAGGGGCTCCAACGGCGTCACTACGTGCAGCAGTGGCGCGACGGGCCCGCGCAGGGTGAGTGCCAGTCGGCCTGGACTCTGGTGGTTGACCGTCACGCCCGCGAGACGGGTGATCGGGGTCACGTCGACGCCGGGATCGAAGGTCAGCTCGACGGTGCGGGGAGCGCGCTCGCGCAGACCATCGACCGTGTCGGTCACGACGATGCGGCCCTCCTTGATGATGGCCAGCCGGTTCACCGTGCGTTGCACCTCATCGAGATCGTGAGAGGAGAGAAAGACGGTTCGTCCATCTGCGGCTGTCTCCTCCAACAGCGAGATGAACTCGTGCTGAAGAAGGGGGTCGAGTCCGGAGGTCGACATCCACGATCCCCCGGTGGGAACCGAACGATTTGGTCAAACCCGCAATCTCGATCGCCGTCAACGACAAGTTGTCTCCCTTACGGTCAGACAGTGAGCGCTCAGGCCGCGCACCGATTGATAGCCGTCCCGAGCCGTCCCGAGCCATCCCTGGGAACTTCACGAGCGTGCGATCCGCAGTTTAGTCCGCGATCAGATCAGCCTTGGTGCCTCGGCATCCTCTGGTTGCCCGCCAGATAACGGATGCCGCCACCCTTCGACCACACGGAATGCCCGATCGCCTCGCCTCAGTCGTGCCTACTGTCTGGATCTGCTCCACGGCGGATCGGCACTCGGGGTGTTCGCGCGGTGGGCGGCGGCGGGCCGCCAGGTTCGGGTGGGGTCGAAGAGCACCGGGCCGCGCAGGTGGGGCCTCCCGTTGATCATCTGGATGTCCCACCCGGCGGTGTCGATGGTGTGGTGGTGGAACCAGCACAGCAGCACACCGTTTTCCACGTCGGTCAGTCCGTGGGATTGCCACGGAATCACGTGGTGCACCTCGCACCAGGCGGCGGCGATTTTGCAGCCGGGGATGACGCAGCCGCCGTCGCGGGCGGCGATCGCGCGGCGCTGGGCGGGGCTGAAGAATCGTTCCTTCGCTCCCAGGTGCAGTACGTGGCCGTCGTCGCCGATGATGACCTGCTGGTAGCCGCCCGCGCACAGCCGCTGGTTTACGCTGCGGAGGCTGATCGGGGCGTCCACGCCGTCGATCCAGCCGACGCCGCGACCGTTCTTCAGGTCGCGGGCGTTCACGTGCACCATCACGACGGGCGCCGCGCCGCCCATGGTCGGGGTTTTCGGGTCACGCGCGGTCTTATCGAACACCGCCCGCAGAATGTCGGCGCACTTCTCCCCGCCGGTACGGTCATCGACGGCTTCTTCGGCGCCGGGGATGAGTTCCCCGGCCTCCAGGCGCGCCTGGTCCTCCGCCGACGGAAACGCCGGTGCCGCGTGGGCACTGAGGAACGTGTTGAACACCCCGTTCATCACGCCGCGAAGGTCGGGCGTCACGCCGCCGCGCAGCGGATACAGCCCATCCCGCAGGAGCCCGAACCCGAACGTGCTCTTCGCGGCCGTCTTGTCGTCGCTCGGCGCCGCCCCATCAGGGTCGAGCATCGCCGCCCATTCGTGGGCCTGCGCCCGAATGAGGTCGGCACTGAACGCGATCCCCGCGCCCGGGAGTCCTTCGGTCTCGGGGGTGATCGCCCCCGTCGCCGACGCCACCAGGGCGCGTTCGGCCCGGTCGAGGTCGTCCGGGGCGACCCGGGTCGAAATCTGTTCCAGTGCGGTGACGATCACGTCGGCGGCGTCGATGCCGAGTTCCCCGGCGGCCAGACTGTCGGCGACGGCGGGGTGCCGCACCGGCATGACTTGCCCGACCAGTCCGCTGGTCGCGGACGAGACCCCGGTGATGGTGCCGCCGAGGCGCATCCGCCGTTTCGCCTCGCTGCTGGAGATACGCGTCACCCCGGTGATCAGTTCGAACTTGCCGCGGCATCCGTTCTTCCACGCGAGCGAGTCATGACCGAGCCCGGAATCGGCGCGAAAAGCCACGTTGGCGGCGGAGCTGATCCGGCCACCATCCACCCGACGCCCCACGGCCTCCAGCGCCGCCATGACGCCGAGTGCATCGTCATCATCGAGGAGGCTGAACTGCACTCCGGCGAGGGCGGCCGTGACGAGTTCGCCGGCCTGCAGTAGCAGGGCGACCATCTCAGCTCCGGACTTCACCGTCGTGAACATACCCCCATTTTAGCGCGAATCGAACGTAAACGCGAGAGTTGCTCACCTATTTCTTTATAGACCTTAGTAAGTAATTCTGCCAGCCGAAGTCCGCAAACGAGCCCGCCAGCGCCCTCACGGGCGGCGCTGACGCCGGTTCTCGTCGCCAACGCAGCCCGCCTACCGGCCATTCCTCGGCCCGGAGATGGGCACCCAGCGCACCCAGCGCACCCAGCGCACCCTGCGCACCCAGCGCCGCACTCCGAACGCGCCCTCGGCATCCGCCCCCCGGTTGCTACTTCAGGAGATCCGCGGTCGACAGCACCCGACCGCCGCGCAGTCTCGCGGGCGAGTGGATGTTCCCGGCCGGATCTCCTGAAGTAGCAACGCCGCCGCGCGCAACGCCGCCGCGCGCAACGCCGCCGCGCGCAACGCCGCCGCGCCCCGACGCCGCAACGACGCGCGCAGAACCGCCAGCCCGACCACCGCCCCGCTTTCGATAAACTTGCTCTATGTCCCAAGAAGTGAACGAGTGATGACCGACGAAACCCTGCGCCTGCCGACCATCCAGTTTCGTGCCGTGCTCGACCTGGGGGAGAGGCTCGCCTCGGCGATCCCGCTGCCCGAAGCCCTCGCCCACCCCGACCTCTTCGCAGATTGGGAAGGCGACGACGGCGAGAGCGACGGCGATGCCCTCAACCTGTCCGTCGATTTCGAAGAGGGCCAGCTACACATTGTGCTCGACGAATCCGGGCCCGCATTTCACTACCACGGCACCCACGACCCGTTCGAGAGCCCGTGGCCCAGCGACCAGGCCGAGGTGCTGCTCAAGTGGGCGCTCACCCTGGCCCAGGAGGTCTACTCACTGGGCGACTTGCTCGACACGATCGCGGATGCCGCCGACTGGTTCGAGCAGGGGTTCACCCTCTACGTGCCCGAAACTGAACCGACCCAGCTCGAGCTCATCGAGGTGGGCATCACCGGCGAGCTGCTCACCCTCCCATGGCTGGGTTCCGGAAGCGTCGACCACGAACACATCGACGGGGACAACCACCCCATCGCCCTCGTCTGGTCTGCGGATCCCGACCGTTCCGGCGAGCAGATCGCCCGTGCCTGGCTTGACCCGGCCACCGGCGAACCGCGCACCGAGGCGGTCCCCGACGTGGACTGGGCCGCCGTGGCCATGAGCGAGGACGAGGTGCTGCAGTGGCTGCTCGGAATCTACGTGAATCACCACGTTGCGCCCACCCCGGAGGCGCAGATCATGCGCGCGGCCCTCGAACGCATGGGTGGCATCAGCTAGCAGGCACCCATGGCGTTCACGAACGCCCGCAGATCATCTCGATCAACGTCGGCAGCGGGAGGTCGAGCGGCCGGCCGCGAAGAATGAACCCGGCTACTTTAGAACCATGGATCTCACACTCACCCGCGGCGACAAGGCCTTCTTCTGGGTCACTCGCGTGGTGTCGGCGCTGGGCGTGATTGTCACCGCATGGGCAGCGGTGGCCACCGGGTCGATGCTCGTGCACGGGCATCCGGCGTACCTGGTGCTTCTCGTTCTGGCGTTCGTGGTCAGCGCCGTTTTCGCGGTGCGTTCCTGGCCGATGCGCCGGGTCACGCCCCGCAAGCGCAAGGTTGCCAGGAGCGCTCTCGCCGTCATGTCGCTCGGCGTGATCGCACTGGTCTGGTGGCTCGTGCCCTCGTCTGCGCAGCAGCCAGCGCTGTCTGCGATGAACTCCGACCAGGCTGTGACTGTCACCGAGACCGTCGACCGGATCGTCATGACACCGACGCGTGCCGAAAGCACCGAAAGCACCGAAAGCACCGAAAGCACCGTCGGGGTGTTCTTTCAGCCGGGAGCGCTCGTCGACGCCCGGGCGTACGCCGCTGTGCTGCGGCCGATCGCCGAAGCCGGCCACCTCGTGGTCATTCCCAAGCAGCCCCTCGGCATCGCCTTTTTGTCGACGCAGGTGTTCGCGTCCCTTCGTGACGAGGACACGACCGTGACCCGCTGGGTGGTCGGCGGGCATTCGCTCGGCGGCACGGTCGCTGCGATGAATGCGGAGGCGTTCGCCGAGGCGCCGACCGAACCGGCCGTCGGCCTCTTGCTCTACGCCTCCTACCCGGCCACCGACTTGGGCGGGCTGCAGGCACAGGTCACGTCAATCTCGGGTTCGAACGACGGCTTGGCAACTGTCGCCAAGATCGATGCGTCAAAGGCTGTTTTACCGTCAGGCTCCACCTATCTGGTGATCAACGGGGGAGTCCACTCGTACTTCGGCGACTACGGAGCCCAGGCGGGCGATGGCGAGCCGACCATCACTCACGATGCCGCGCGCCACACGGTGTCACAAGCGAGCGTGGCGTTCGTGAACTCTGTCGAAGAGTAGGCGATTGGGCGGCCTCCGCGAGAGCGCTCAGGGGTCGTCCAGTCTGCCCCGCGTACGGTGAAGGGTGAATACCGCTTTCATGAGTGACCCAGAAGGAACACATTCTCCATATGCGTGACAAATCGACAGGCCGCAAACGCGGGAGGAAGTCGATTGCGCTTCTGGGTTTCATTGCCATGAGCGCCGCGGTTGGGGTGCTGGCCGCGATCGGCGTGACGCCGGTCCTCGCTCTCAGCGGCCTGTCCGCCGGCACGGCGATCACCGCCTTCGATAGCCTTCCCGGCAGCCTCGAGATCGGTCGGCTCTCTCAGAGGAGCAATATCTACGCGAAACAGGCCGACGGTTCCCCGGTGTTGTTGGCGTCGTTCTACGACCAGAACCGGGTCGAGGTCGCCTCGCACCAGATCAGTCAGTTCGTGAAAGACGCCGCCGTGGCCGGCGAGGATCCGCGCTTCTATGAGCACAACGGCGTCGACATTCAGGGCACCATCCGTGCCGTTCTGAAAACCGCCACAGGGAGTGCGACCCAGGGCGGGTCATCCATTACCCAGCAGTACGTCAAGAACGTACTCGTGCAGAAGTGCGAGCTGATCGCCAACAAGTCCGACAGTGAGGCGTGCTACGTCGCCGCGACCGAGACGACCGCGGGTCGCAAGTTGGAGGAGATGCGCCTCGCCATCGGCGTGGAGAAGAAGTACGAGAAGAGCGACATCCTTCGCCAGTACCTCAACATCATCGGTTTCGGCGGGGCGGTCTATGGCATCGAGGCCGCGGCGCGGCACTACTTCGATACCTCGGCGGCTGACCTCACGCTTCCGCAGGCCGCGAGCCTCGTGGCCATTGTGAACAACCCGGTCAAGTTCCAGCTCGACAAGCCCAACAGTGAGAGCAACGGTGCGGCCGGCGGGTATGCCGCCAACAAGAGCCGTCGTGACTACATCCTCGGCGAGATGCTCGTGCACGACAAGATCGGTATCGCCCAGTACGACGACGCCGTCGCTACGGTGATCACCCCCACCATTACCCAGCCGAGTACCGGATGCCAGGCCGCGGGTGCCAACGCGTTCTTCTGTGACTACGTGGTCAAGGAACTGCAGAACGATCCCGCCTTCGGAGAGGATGCCGACAGCCGCCTGGTCAACTTCGGCCGCGGGGGATACGACGTCTACACGACCCTCGACCTCGACCTGCAGAATGCCGCCGTCACGACGATGGCCGAGAATGTGCCGCAGTCGTATCCCGGCGGGGACGTCGGTGGCGTCATCAGCAGCGTGCAGGTCGGCACAGGCCGAGTGCTCGCCATGGCCCAGAACAAGACGTACAGCCAGAATCCGGATGTGGCGTCGCGCGGGGCATCCGCTACCGCCATCAACTACAACACCGACTTCGCGCACGGTGGATCAAGCGGGTTTCAGCCGGGGTCCACGTACAAGGTCTTCACTCTGGCCGAATGGCTCTCCGCCGGCCATGCCCTGAGGGAGCGCGTCGACTCCAGCCGCACGAGCAATTGGGGCACCTTTCAGGACAGCTGCCGCGGCCCGCAGCGATACCCCGGATGGAACCCGCGCAACGATTCGTCCGGCGAGAACAACCCGCACTACAGCGCCCTGGAGTCCACGATCAGCTCGATCAACACCGGGTTCATCGGCATGGCCAAAGAACTCGACCTCTGCGCTATTCGTAAGACCGCAGAAAAGTTCGACGTTCACCGTGCCGACGGTGATCCGCTGCGGCAAAGCGCGGCGACCGTGATCGGCACCAACGAGATCGCGCCGCTCACCATGGCGGCTGCCTTTGCCGGCATCGCCAACAGCGGTACCACCTGCAGCCCCGTCGCCATCGACACGGTCACCGGCCCGAATGGTGACGAGATTCCCCTCTCTCACTCCGACTGCTCCGAGTCGGTGACCCCGAAGGTGGCCGCCGGCATGACCTATGCGATGCACCGCGTAATGACGAGTGGAACCGCCCGGCAGTCCTATGCGGCAACATCACCACGAGTTCCGATGATCGCGAAAACCGGCACCACCGACGGCAGCCAGGACACCTGGATGAGCGGGGCGAGCAGCAACGTCGCCACGGTCGTCGGCGTCGTGAGCGTGACCGGGGAGATCAACCAGCGTCGGGTGAGCTTCGACAGTGGGTCGGCCGCCACCGCGCGGCACCGCATGTGGCCCGACGTCATGAGCGTCGCCAACGCCAAATATGGCGGAGATGCCTTCGCCACGCCTAACCGTTCCATGATCTACGGGGCGAAAGCGACCGTTCCCGACCTGGTTGGCCTGTCGCTCGCGGATGCCGAGACGGCACTGGGCAGCGCCGGGTTCACCCTGTCCGACGGGGGAACGACGGCGTCAGACGCACCCCAGGGAACGGTCGTCTCCTTCTCACCCGGCCGCGCATATCCGGGGAGCACGATTACCGTGCGCACCAGTGAAGGCCCGATCCCCACCGAGAAGCCCCACGCGCCCAAGCCCACCAAGACGCCCAAGCCCACCAGCACGCCCAGCCCCACCGCCTCACCTCTGCCGCTCCCGCCCCTGTGAGTTACGACTCGCCGGAGTCCGGGAGTAACGTTAAGCAGGTGAATGACACCTTGCCTCCCTGCCCCGAATGCTCCAGCGACCTCGCCTATGAGATGGGTGCCCTGCTCGTCTGCCCCATGTGCGCCCACGAATGGTCGGACGAACCGGTCGAAGAAGCGACCGAGCCCGTGTTCAAGGATGCCTTCGGTACCGTTCTCACCGACGGTGACACCGTGACCGTGATCAAGGACCTCAAATTCAAGGGCGGCGGGGCCGCCATCAAGGTGGGAACCAAGGTGCGCAACATTCGCCTCATTACTCCCGTTGACGGCCACGACATCGATTGCAAGGTCGACGGCTTTGGTCCGATGCAGCTGAAATCAGGCCTCGTGAAGAAGGTCTAACGTTCGGGGAACCCCCGAAGAACCGCCATCCGACCTGTTTGGCAGTAAAAATCTGTACAAATACCTCAGAAATTCCCGAATTCGCGCAGTCGATGACACTATTAATAGGCGCGGACTCTCTCCGATTGCGGCACAACGCTGAGCCGATGCCCCCGTACCCCAGCCCCAAGGACACGCCATGCCACAACGCCTGATTCGTTCGAGTTCTCTCCCACGCTCTGTTGCCGGCTTGTCACTCGGCCTCCTGCAGGACCTGCAGCAGCTTGCCCGCACGCCGTCGCTGCTCGTGGCCTGCAACTACGGCGGCACCCTGTCGTACCACGGTGATTCGTCGGTGCCCTCGCAACCGCTCGCCGAATCGGCGACGGCGCTGCGCGCGCTGGCCTCGCTGCCCAACACGCATACCGCGGTGCTGTCCGGCCGCCCCCTGCGCGATCTCGCGGCCGATTCGCGCCTCCCGCGTGAGGTGCACCTGGTGGGAGACCACGGGGCCGAATTCGACTCCGAGTTCTTCACCTCGTCCTCGCCCGGAGGCGGGGGAGTCGAAGACTCCGGCGTTGCCCTCGATCGCCTCCGCTCCCGGCTTGGCGTGAGTGCCGCGTTCTTCGCCGGCGACGCGGAGAGCGACGAGCATGCCATGAGCACCCTGCACGGTCCCGACATGGGTGTGCGCGTGGGTCCCGGCCAGTCGGTGGCGCGCCACCACATCAGCGGCCCCGAGGTCCTCGCCCAGATGCTCGCCCTGCTCTTCGAGCTGCGCAAGGACTGGCTCTTCGGCCAGGAAGTCGTGGCCATCGAACGCCACTCCATGATCGGCGACGGCACAACGACCGCCCTCGTGACGCCGGATGCCCGCATCTGCTGGATGACGCATCCGCTGCCCGACTCCGGCTCACTCTTCGCGAGCATTCTCGGCAGCGACGAGGCCGGCCACTTCTCCATCGAACCGGTGAAGAAGTCGCGCGTGCTCGGACAGCGTTACCTCGACAACACCATGATCGTTGAGACCCGGTGGGCGGATGTGACGGTGACGGACTACATCGAACCGTCGCCTCTCGGAATCACCAGCCTGGTACGCGTGCTCACCGGCACCGGATCGGCGCGCGTGATCTTTGCCCCCCGCCCGGACTACGCGGCGGCCTATTTCAACATGCACGCGGACTCGCTTGGCGTGCACATCACCGGCACGCCGGATCCGATCACGCTCTCCTCGCCCGGCATGGACTTCGCGATCACGTCCGACGGTCGTAACGCCACCGCGACCGCGATCGTCGACCTCTCCCACGGACCGGTCGTGCTCAACATGCGGTGCGGCGACACCGAGCCCGTGCCCCCCGAGGCCTCGACCGAACGCGAGCGTCGCGCGGCAGTTGCCTCCGCGTCGCGCGCCTGGGTGAGCTCCCTCGACCTGCCGAGCGTCAAGCCTGCCCTCGTGGGCCGTTCTGCCCTCGTGCTGCGAGCGCTCGTCTACGAACCGACCGGAGCAGTGCTGGCCGCGTCCACCACCTCCCTTCCCGAAGGCATCGGCGGCACCCGCAACTGGGACTACCGCTACTGCTGGCTGCGCGACGGTTCCATGACGGTGAAGGCGCTCGCCGACCTGGGTTCGACCGCCGAAGCCGAGGGCTTTTTGGTCTGGCTCGACGATATTCTTGAGCGCAGCCCGGGAGCTGAGTGGTTGCATCCGCTGTATTCGGTTTCGGGATCGTCGCTCTCCACCGAGGCGAGCCTGGAGTCGTTGCCCGGCTACGCGGGCTCACGCCCGGTGCGCATCGGAAACGCCGCCGACAACCAGGTGCAGCTTGACGTGTTCGGCCCCGTTGCCGAGCTCATCGATACCCTGACGGCACGCACCGGCGAGATCAGCGACTTTCAGTGGGGCCTGCTCTCGCAGATGGTGGAGGCCGTCGACAGTCGTTGGTATGAACCCGACCACGGCATCTGGGAAGCCCGCCGCAGCCCGCGTCACCACACGTACACGAAGACCATGTGCTGGGTGACGGTTGACCGGGCCCTGCGCGTGGCTGCCCGCCACGGCCGTACGCCCGAACCGCACTGGGAGCTGCTCGCCGAGACGATTCGTGAAGACGTGCTGCGCGAGGGCTGGGACGACGACGTGAAGTCGTACACCGTGGCCTATGACAGCCCCGACCTCGACGCTGCCGTGCTGCACATCGGGCTTTCCGGACTGCTCGACGTGTCGGACCCGCGCTTCTACCAGACCGTCAGCGCCGTCGAGCGTGAGTTGCGCGTGGGCCCCACGGTCTTCCGCTACCGCTACGACGACGGTCTGCCCGGCCTCGAGGGCGGGTTCCACATCTGCACCACGTGGCTCATCGAGGCGTACATGCTGACCGGTCGTTTCGACGAGGCCGAGGCCCTGTTCGACCAGCTGATCAGCCTCGCCGGCCCCACCGGGTTGCTCTCCGAGGAGTTCGACCCGGCCACGGAGACGCACCTCGGCAACCACCCGCAGGCGTACTCGCACCTCGGGTTCATCCGCTGCGCGCAGCTGCTCGACGCGCACCGCAAGCGCGACGCGGTGCCCTACGTGCTCGCCGGAATCGCCTGACCCGCACTCACGAACGGATGCCGCGGCGCGCCTCTCGAGGCCGCCGCGGCCTCCGCTGACCCGCTCCGTGTGGCCGGTTCCGTCGCCGTGGCACTCCTGCCGGCCCCTGGCACTGGTCCGAGCGCGTGCCGGCGGTGCTACCGCGTTCCGGGCGCGCCTCTCACCCAGGGCAGCAGGCCCTCGGCGAGATCCGCGTGGGTCTCAATCAGCGCAGAACCGCCGACGCGAGCCTCAAGGCTTTCGCCCGACTCGGTCGATAGCGGCACGAGAACGAGGGCCGCGAGGGCCAGTGCGAGGGGGAGAAACCGCTCCCATTTGCGAAACCGTGGCCAGAGCGCCGCGACCAGAACCACGAGGGCAGCGGTCGGCACGATCACTTCGGTCGCGTGCACGATGAAGGGATGCAGCGCAAGGCCGAAGAAGGTGTCGAACATCAAGCTCCCGGTGAAGTGAGCTAGCGGTCTGCTGCGGGGGTGTGCCGGGTGCGGTGCAGGCCATATTCCCGCCAGGTGAGCCACACGATGAAGATGTCAAACGCGGTGAGGAGAATCATTCCCCAGGAGGGTGCCGTGGCGATCTGGTACGACTGGTACGCGATGAAGACCAGGAGAAACCCGATCATCCAGGGGTAGGCCCAGAGCTGGTCCCGCAGCACTGCCCACACGAGCACCACTTTCACGAGGCCGTGCAGCAGCAGGTAGGCCGCGCCGAAGAGTGTGGCAGACACGCTGAGGTCAGCCGTCAGGTTCAGCAGGCTGTTCGCGATCACGTCGTGCGGATCTTCGGAGATCTCATGCTGAGTGAGCAACCGGGTGATCGCTCCGAGTTGCTCCGGCGCAACCACCAGGAGCAGTACCCCACCAATCAGCTCCAGCACCCCGTCGAGACCCTTCAGGATCAAGCTGACCCGAAAGGTTCGATCAAGGAGGCTGCTCATGAGGCCTCCCCGAATTGGTGATCTCCGGCCGTACGACTGCCGAGGCTCCGAATCTACCTGAGACGCTCCGCTTTTCGATGTGAATGCTCACAGGAACAACGGATGCCCCGACGCGCCGTTCCCCAGCGATCTAGCCTTACTCCCATACAGCCACAGGGGCACCCCAACGCAACGCTACGGAGGAATCATGACCAGTGTTATCGAAGGAGTCGAGACCGGTATCACCGGCCAGAACCACAGCGCCGTGCTCCTGAGTCGGCGGATCGCCGTGGCACTCGGACTGGCCGGCATTGCCGCGGTGCACATTCTTGACCTCCCCGGAAAATTCGCGGAGACACCGTACCTCGGCTACGTGTACCTCCTGCTGATCGTGGCGTCGTTCGTCATCATGGAGCGGCTCATCACGGGCGGGTCGAGGCTGGACTTCGCGGCCGCCGCCGCGCTGGCCGCCGCCGTGCTCATCGGATTCACCATCAATCGCACGGTGGGAATGCCCGGTGCCATGGACGACATCGGTAACTGGTTCGAGCCGCTCGGGCTGCTTTCCCTCGTCATCGAGGCATTTGTGGTGTGGCAGGCCATCTCGGCGGTCGTGCAGCTGTCCGCAGCACCGCGCTCGATCCAGTAGTTCGTCGGGGGAGCCGTGGGTGGTGGCCGGGCAGGAGCTAGCTCCTGCCCGGCCCGTGTGTCTCGGTCGCCCCCACAGCATCCGGAAGACTGACAACGACGCTCACGCCCGAGCCGGCAACGTTGCTGAGGGTGACCGTGCCGTGGGCGGCACGCGCCGCGGCCGCCACAATGGCGAGGCCGAGTCCCGTGCCGGCGGCCCCGTCTCGGGAGGGTTTGGCCTGCGAGAACCGGTCCAGTGCTCGCGGGAGAAATGCTTCGTCGATTCCCGGGCCCGAGTCGAGCACGGTCAAAACGGTCCCCGTCGTCGTTGCCGTGAGGGACGCCGTGACGAGACCGGCATCTCCCATCGCGTGAATGGCGTTGCCCAGGAGATTATCGACGATCCGGCCGAACTCGTCGGCTGAGATCGGCACCTGCCGAGCCCCGTCGGCGGTAGACGGTAGCTCGAAGTCGATGGTGATGTCGGTGGATCGGGCCGTGGACCGGGCCCGGTCCACGGCGGCAACCAGCTCATCTGCCAGCTCCCGTACCGTCGCCAGCCCCGTTTCGGATCCGGCCTCGATGCGTGAGAGTGCCAACAGGCTCGACACCAGGCCGCCCAGGCGGTGCACGGCACGTTCCGCCGCGGCCAGATCGCTCGAGAGCGTCGACTGGTCTCCGGTGCGAATGAGTTCGAGTTGCGCCTGCAGAATGGCGACTGGCGTTCGTAGTTCGTGGCTCGCGTCGGAGACGAGCTGGCGTTCACGTTCCGCCGCGGCACGCAGGCTCACAATCAGGGTGTTGAGCGTTCGCGCGAGCTGCTGCACCTCGTCGTTCGCCGGGCCCACCGGAAGCGTCTCGGACGAATTCGAGTCGATGAGGGAGTCGGCGCTTCGCCGCAGCTGGGCGACCGGGCGCAACGCGGCTCCGGTGAGCAGCCACGATGCGGCGCCGAACACGAGCGTGAGCAGCACGAGCGCGATCCCCAGCTGCTCGGTGATGCCAGCGAGCACGAGGCGGGATGCGGCTTGGTTCACCGCCGAATACACGTGCCAGGTTCCCGCCGGTGCGGGCACGTTCGTCACGAGTACGAGGTAGTTGGCCGTGCCGGCGGTAATCGTCTGCGGGTCGCTCTCGTCGGTGGGGATGCTGCCGATCTGTTCTTCGAGAGACCGCGGGAACTTCGACAGGGCCACCGCTCCGCTCGGGTCGACGACGGTGATGAGCTGCCCCCCGCCGGGACTGTCCATCTCTCCCGCCTCCCGCGCGATGGCCGACACGTACGGCGAGGCGGCGCTCTTCAGCAGCTGCGTCGACGCGTTCACGAGCACCGCCCGCACCTGCGAGTGCACCACGAACGCCGCGCCGCCGAAAAACAGCGCCGCCAGCAGCAGCGTTCCCATCGTGATCCGCGTGCGGATCGAAAGCCGGTGCAGCACCATCACGGCACGATGTGGAGTCGGAAGCCGATGCCGCGTTCCGTCACGATGGCGACGCCGTCGTTCTCCGGGTCCATTTTGCGACGCAGGTAGCTCACGTATTGGTCCACGACATTCGCGTCGGTGTAGTCGCTCGATCCCCAAACGTCGGTGAGGATGCTTTCGCGGCTGACGGTGCTGTTCACGTTCTCCGCCAGCAGGCGCAGCACGGCGAACTCCTTCGGGCTGAGCGAGATGGTGCGATCGTCGCTCGTCACCTCGTGGTCATGGCTGTCGATGCGCAGGGCTCCCACGCGCAGCACCTGGGTCGGAACGAGCTGCTCCCGCCGGCGAATGGCGCGCAATCGGGCATTCAGTTCAGTGAACGCGAACGGCTTGATGAGGTAGTCATCCGCTCCCGCATCGAGCCCGCGCACGCGGTCGTCCACCGCGTCACGGGCGGTGAGCAGCAGGATCGGCAGCAACGGTTGCGCCACCCGCAGGCGCCGGCACACCTCGAAGCCGGACATTCCCGGCAGCATGATGTCGAGAATGGTCGCGGAGAACTCCTGCTCGCCGGCCACGATCAGTGCGTCCACGCCGGTGCGTGCCCACTCCACAACATATCCGTCTTCGGTGAGGCCACGCACGAGCAGCCGCCCCATCTCCTCGTCATCTTCAACCACCAGAAGTCGGCCCAAGGTCTCGCCCATGATCACCACACTGCCATTCTGGCTTCTCCACGCGGATGCCGCACGGCGATTCGTCGTCGACCGCACCGGCTGCTGCACGGCGCGCGACCCCGACGGGCTAGAGTGCCGCAATCAGGCTCGTCATCTCGGCGATCTCCGCCGTCTGAGACTTCTCAATTGAGGGCGTCGGCGTTCTCGCCGGAGTTCAGCTCGGACGTCGCCATCACGAGCCCTCCCTCGACAAGGCCCGTTGGCCCGCACATGGGAAAGTGGTGGGAGAAAGCTGAGCCTCCCGGGCCGAAAGCATCCCCACCACACCCTCCGCGGAGCCCTCGCGGGACAGCCGGTGACCGGCCGTGGCCCCCGAAAAGCCACTCCGCCCAAACCTGAGTACTCAGCCTTTTCGGATCCTCGGCAACAAATCGATACCTATGCTCGGGCCATGCCCAGGTGGCAGCCGACCCGTCGGATGTCACGAGCTATCGAAAGGAACGACAGATGCCCCAGAACCACACCCCCAAGGCGTTCAACACTCCCCTCAAGAAGAAGCTGTTCGGCGGAGCCGTCACCGTGATGACCGCAGGATCCCTGCTGGGCCTCGGTGCGGTCGGCGCTCAGGCAGTCCCCGCCGACGAGGCCACCGACGCCTCCACCAAGACCAGCGCCTCGGCCGAGGGTTCGGCCAGCAACACCGACGACGTGATCGCCGCGGTCAAGCATCAGTTGCGCGCCGACATCCGCTCGGGCGACAGCGTGGGCGAGAAGGCGCAGAACGTGTCGATCACGCTCGAGAGCCACGCCGAGCTCTTCGCCAGCCTGCCCGCGAACCTGCAGGCCGACCTTACCGAGCTCAACGCCGCATCCGACGACGAGCGTGACGCGCTCGCCGCGCAGATCGGTACCACCGCCCTCGATGGTGGCTACGGAGAGGAAGCGCAGAAGGTCGCCACGGCCGTGCAGGACAACCCGAAGCACCCGCTTGCCGCAGCCATGCGCGCACTCGTGTCGCTTGACGCCGGCGAGGCCGAGGAGGGGCGCGGCGGCCGGGCCGAGGCCACGGCCGAGAGGATCACAGGCGCTCTCCTGAGCAACCCCGGGCTCTTCGCGAACCTGCCGACCGAGCTGCAGAACGACCTGACGGCGCTCAAGGATGCCCCGGCCGGCGACCGCTCGGCTGCCGCCGACGCCATCGAGGCCAACGGTCTCGCGGGCGAGTACGGTGCCGAGATTCAGAAGATCGCCGAGCACCTCCAGGCCAACGGCGCTGCGAACGCCGACGCGCCGATGCACGCCGAAGCCAAGGCCGACGCCGACCGCTAGCCACACCAGCACCATGATGGCCGGGAGCACACGCTCCCGGCCATTTCTCTGTCCGCGCGTCCCACGACGAATGTCGCCCCGCGCGCCCGCGAAGTTTGGTTTCACGCAGCGACTGCACCTATTGGCGAGTTGGTGAGCACGCTGATGTGACATGCCGAGCACGACGACAACGTCCACCCCTATTGTTCGACCTTCTCAAAGTCGTGGGTCGACCCTGCCAAAGTCTTTGGTTGAGCCCTTGAAGCCGTTGGTCGACCCTTGAAGCCGTTGGTCGAGCTTGTCAAGACCACTCACCTCCCGACCGCCCCTCGCAATGGGGTCTACTCACTGTTAGTAGACTGCAACCTAGGTGACAGAGGTCGCCACCCGGGGAGAGTGCAATGTCGAACGCAACGAAAGCGACGACGCGCAACCCGCATGCGCGCGACTGGCGCGACCAGTACGCCGCCCGCCTCGCCCTGACCGACTTTCTGGTGCTCATCTGGGTTGTCTTCGGCGTGCAGCTGGCCTGGTTCGGCTTCGACACCGCCGACGTTCAGTTCAGCGGCGACGTCGGCTACCTCGCCGTCACCTACACCTCGTTCTCGATCATTCTTATTGCCGGCTGGATGGCTCTGCTCAGTGTCTTCGGCACCCGTGAGCACCGGGTGCTCGGCACCGGCCCCGACGAGTACAAACTCATCGTCAACGCATCCATTCGCCTGTTTGGCATCATCGCGATCATCTCGTTTCTGTTCAAGATCGACATCGCCCGCGGCTACATTCTGCTGGCGTTCCCCCTCGGCGTCTCCGTACTGATCTTCTCGCGCTGGGTCTGGCGCCAGTGGCTGGTGGTGAAGCGCATGGATGGCCACTTCACCGCCCGCGTGATTCTGGTGGGCACGCTGGCTTCCTCAGCCCGAATCGCCCGCGAGCTGCGCAGCACGCCCGGTGCGGGCTACCGCGTGGTGGGTGCCGTGGTGACCACGGGGCCGGAAGACGCCGAACTGCCCGGCACCGATATCCCCATATTCGGCGGCCTCGACGACGTGCACTCCGCGCTTGAGACAACGGATGCCGACACCGTCGTCGTCACGAGCAGCAGCGACCTCACCCCCACGAGCATGCGCGAACTCAGCTGGGGGCTGGAACCCGGTCGTTACCACATGGTCGTCGTTCCGCAGCTGATCGACATCGGCGGCCCGCGCATTCACACCCGGCCGGTCTCGGGCCTGCCGCTCATTCATGTTGAAACCCCGCGCTACGAGGGCCGCACTCTGTTCGCAAAACGCGCGTTCGATATTGTTGGCTCGGCCAGCCTGCTGCTGGTCTTGTCGCCGTTCCTGTTTGTCGTCGCCCTGATTGTGCGCCTGAGCAGCCCCGGCGCCGTGTTTTTCAGGCAAGACCGGGTGGGTATCAACGGCTCACGTTTTCGAATGTTCAAGTTTCGTTCGATGGTAACGGATGCTGAGACCCTGCTAGATGGTCTGCAAAACCAGGCACGCACCGAAGGCAACACGGTCATGTTCAAGATGCGCAACGACCCACGGGTCACGCCGGTTGGCCGGTTCATTCGGCGTTACAGCATTGATGAGCTGCCGCAATTGTTCAACGTGCTCGCGGGGTCGATGTCGTTGGTCGGCCCGCGTCCGCCATTAGAGCGTGAAGTCGGTGATTATGAGAACCACGTGCACCGTCGTTTTCTGGTCAAGCCTGGAATCACCGGTCTGTGGCAGATCAGCGGCCGTTCCAACCTCTCCTGGGCCGAGACCGTGCGCCTCGACCTCTATTACGTGGAGAACTGGTCCATGACCGGCGACCTGGTCATTCTCTGGCGCACCGCCCGTGCCGTCCTACAACGAGATGGCGCCTACTAACTACCGCCCGGTCGAGCTTGTTCCCGTTGGTCGAGCTTGTCGAGACCACAAATCGCCAGTCTTTCCGCGTCGACGCCGCCCGACCCTCTCCCGGGTAGCTACGAATCGTCGTCAAGGTAGGCCGCCAGCCCGTGCGCGGCGTGCCGGTCGAGGTTGCCGCGATTGCGGTCATAGCGCACGGTCATTCGAGGGTCGGCATGTCGAGCGAAAATCTGCGCGTCCCGCAGCGTCGCTCCGCTGTCGAGAGCGGCAGTGATCGCACTATGGCGGAGGGTATGTGGATGCAGCCCCGCCGGCAGGCCGGCCTGCTTGCCGAGGGATTTGATGCGGCGATAGGCCGATCGACGCTCCATGGCCGTGCCGATGTTCGTAACAAGAAGCTGGCCGGCTGTGCGCTCTCCGGCGCACTCCTCGAGGGCACGCAGTACGGGCATGGGCAGAGGAATCGTGGCCGGCTTCCCGCCTTTGCCCATGACGCGCAGCACTCGATGCCCGCTCTGAGTCTCGGTGAAATCCTCAATTTGCACGCTGCAGGCCTCACTCACGCGAAGGCCGAGCATGCCCATGAGAATCACGAGCGCGGCGTCGGTCGTCGACTTCGCTCGAGCTGTCTGAAGAAGCTGACGCAGCTGGGAGCGGTCAAGGCCCATTGCGGCGTTTTCGTCCCAGACTACTCTGGGCATGCGCACATACGTCATGGGAGAGTGCTTGATGCGGTTATCGGCCTCCGCGATTCGGTAAAAGCCCTTGAGAACGGACAGCCGGCGAAAGGTCGCCGCGGCACCATTGCCGCGCACTTCCTCAAGGTATCGAGCGAAGAATTCGATGTGCACGCGCTCAGCCCCGAGTGGCCTAACTCCGTTCACCGAGCACCATTCGAAGAAGATGCGCAGATCGCCGATGTACAGGGCACGGGTGGCGCCTTTATAACCGGCGAGGAAGGCCGTGGCGGCGATCTCCTCGGCGGTCATGTGGGCGTTGAACATGGGCTCGATCGGGCCAGGCTTAAACATGGTCGACCTCCAGGTGCCAATGGAAGGGTCGCTCCTGCGGTGATGACCCGACGGGGTATCGCACTGTGCGGTGAAAGAAGGCTACGCACCCGCCACGATGAATACAGCGATGAGGGGCAAAGTGTGGAGAACTTCGACGTGCCCGCCTGTGGATAACTTAGGCGAGCCACGTACTTTTGTCGGCGGCCATGACAAGCTGCCCATAGGCGGCCACGGAACTGCCCACTGACGGCCAGGAAAACTGCCTGCTGGTGGCCATGAGATCTGCCCACTTCCTTATCTGAACCCGCCCGTTAAAACGGCGGAACCTCTCCCTGGGGTTTGATTGCGGTATCTAGACGCATCAAACAGCTCAGGAAGAGGCCCACTTATGAAGGTAGACGTAGAAATCATGGAAATTTGACGAGTAGCCCCTGGCGGTAGCGCACGTCCGAGCACGTGGTAGCGCTGTTCTGACGAGGGGGTAGCGGCCCGAGCTTGGCGCCCGAGCCGCTCCGGTGTTACTCCCAGTAGCTCTTCTCGGCGCGGGCTTGGTCGTTTCGGTGCTGACGCATGTCGATCTGGCCGAGGTTGATGATGCGGGCGTTGTTGGCGAGGCGGTTCACGATTGAGTCCGCCGCGACGCGGTCGGGCAGCTCGGCGACCCAATGCGCGGGTCCGGTCTGCGAGGCGATCATCGTCGGCAGTCGGTGCTCCCGGTTCGCGAGGATCGCGAACAAGTCGCTGGCTGCGTCGCTGTCAACGCCGACGGTCAGGAAATCATCAATGATCAGCAAATCGATGTTGGAGAGCTCGTTCAACAGTTTCTGATGCGCGATGCCGTCGCCGCGAGCGATGACGAGTCTCCGGGCGAGGTCGTCCATCCGGGAGTAGAGAACGGAGTGCTCACTGTGGCAAGCGCCGATGGCCAGCGCGCAGGCGAGGTAGGTTTTCCCGCCACCGGTAGGCGAGATGATGAGCAGGTTGGTCGCATCCAAGCGCCAGTCATGGGCGGCATAGCGCCGCATTCTGACGGCGGTGATGCCGCGTCCCTCGCGGTAGTCGACCTCAGCGACGGTGGCGCCAGGGATGGGGAGGGCTGCCTGGCGGATGAGTTTGTCGACCCGGCTGACGCGTCGGGATTCCAACGCGTCATCGACCGCAGTGAGGAACAGCTGCTCTGGCGTGAGGGTGTCGTTGGCTTCGTCTTGGATGAGTTCCTCCAGCCGGGTCGCGACGTGGGTTACGCGCAGTGCGCGGAACTTGTCATAGTCAACGCTGGTGAACGTCACTTTCCGTCCTCGTTTCGGGCGTAGTGGGAGGCGTCACGGACATAGACGTCCGTGACGGTGTCGCGGAACACGACAGTGCTGCTGCGTTTGCGTGTCGAGGCCGCCGGGGTCACCGGTCGGGGCTTTTTCACGTCACTATCAATGGCCGCCATCAACCGTTTCAGAGTGGAATACGTCGGATGGGCTTTGCGGTTGACGAGGTCTTGGCAGGCGGCCTCCAAGCGTTCTCGGTTGTTCTTGCCGAGGCCGTCGAGGATGTTCTGGCAGGACAGGTATCCTTGCGCTTCGATTGCTTGGCTGTCGAGGATCTGCTCGATCACCGTGACGGTCGCCGGCCCGGCGCTGCGCGCCCGGTCAATGAACCACCGCCTCGACCACAACCCGTCGATATCGCGGTGCTGCGGCGGAACATGCTCGGGAAGAGTCGAGTACTGGCCCTTCCGACCTGTCAGCCTTGGGTGTTCGCAGATGCTGTCGTTGCCGTCGAAGATCGTCACCCGAGACGATGTCACCCGGACCCGCAGCAGCTTGCCCGCTAGGGCAAAGGGCACGGAATAGCGTTGCGTGTCCGCGGTGACGTGGTAGTTCCGGGCAGCTTTCAACTCTTTCCACTCGACGTCCTCGAACCCGATATCAGGCAGCGAGCCCAAAAGCTCGCGCTCTTCGGTGTCGAAGCGTTCCCACCGGGTGGTGTCGTCGGCGCGGCGAATGTCGTGGTTGATCTCTCGCACCCGTTCCTCGATTGCGGTGTTCAATTCGCTCAGGGTCGTGAAGACATCGTCTTCGAGATAGCCGATGACGCGTTTGTTGACGACGTTCACCGCATTCTCGGCTGATGCCTTGTCGCGCGGCTTTTTCGGTCTGGCCGGGACAATTGCTGTCTGATAGTGGTCAGCGAGTTGCTGATATCGGGCGTTCACGACCCGCTCCGCATCGCCTTGGTGGGTTCGGTGGGTCGACGTCGTCGGGTTGTCCGGCACGATGATCTGCGTGACGCCTCCAAAGAAGGCGAATGCGTGAACGTGGGCGTCGAGCCAGGCGGGGGACTTCATATCCGCGTAGGCGCGGCAAAACATCAGCCCCGAAAACGGAAGCACCGCAACGAACAAGATGGCCCGGACCACTTCACCGGTGATGGTGTCGACGATGTCCATCGTGTCGCCGGCCCAGTCCACCAACATCGCCCGTCCCGGCTCGTGGCGGAGCACCGCGACGAGATCGTGGGTGCGAAGATAACCGGTGAACAGGGCGCAGAACTGCGAGTACCCGTACTTCTTGCCCGCATCTGTGGTGTCGACGTAGCGGCGCCAGGCCAGCAGCAACGTGAAGTGCCGGTTTGCTTTCATCGCCGCCAGCACCCGTGCCAGGTCGGGTTGGTCGTACTCGTCTGAGACTTTCCGACGCCCGTCGGGGAACCATTCCGCCAACTCGGTATCACTCACCGTAACGGTCGCGGTCAGGCCTCGAGCCTCGACCTCCTGCCGCACCCGAGCCACGTCGCGATGCGAGCACCCCACGATCTCGACGACGTCGCGGTAGCTGCGCCCCTCGAGCAGCAACCCCAATATTTTCCGATAATCCGCCATGACCCGCCCTTAACAATGGAAGGACAACGCCTTGCGCGTTGTCCTTCCACAGCAGAGCAGATTGGCAGCATCAGCGCTACCGTGTTCCCGGAATCTTGCTACCGTGTCGTCGGACTAGTGCTACCTTCAAGGGCTACTCGCCAGAAATTCTCGCTGCGTATGATCTGACCAAATCTTTGCGGGGCGCCGCAGAGCTGACGGGGTGTTCGCACCACACCGTCGCCCGCCATGTCGCGGCCCGTGACGCCGGCCAGCCGATCGCTAACCCCGTCAACCGCGGCCGGATCACCGACCCGTTCATGCCCAAGCTTGAGGAATGGATGGACAAATCCAAAGGCAAGCTGCGCTCCGACGTCGCCCACACCAAACTCGTTGCTCTCGGCTACACCGGGTCGGACCGCTCGACTCGCCGCGCGTTCGCTCAGGTTCGTGCCGCCTACCGCCTTGGCAACACCCGCGTGCACCGGCCGTGGATCTCGGAGCCAGGTATGTGGATTCAGTACGATTTCGGCGACGGACCACTGATGGACGGCAAGAAGACCGTGCTCTACATCGCGTGGCTTGCGTGGTCGCGGTTCCGGGTCGTCATCGTGATGCGTGATCGCACGGCGCCGAGTGTTTACGCGGCGCTGGATCGCACGTTCCGCATCATTGGCGGTGCCCCGACCTACGTCCTGACCGACAATGAGAAAACTGTCACCGTGTCTCACATCGCCGGCGTTCCGGTCCGGAACGTCGCGACGGTGGACTTCGCCCGCCACTACGGCGTCACGGTGCTCACCTGCCAGCCAGCGGACCCCGCGACCAAGGGCGGTGTCGAGTCCTCCGTGAAGCTCGCCAAGGCCGACATCGTCCCCAAAGACACCAACCTCCGTCCCGAGTATGACTCCTTCGCTGACATCGAAACGGCCTGCCAGGAGTTCATGGACCTGGTCAACAACCGTGAGCATCGCGCCACTCGCCGCAAGCCCACCGCGATGCTTCTGGAGGAAGCGCCCCGGTTGCACCGTGTTCCAGACGCCGCGCACACCATCTCCTTCGGTATGTCTCGCAGCGTCCCGGACAACACTCCGATGGTCACGTTCGAGAACGCTCAGTACTCGGTGCCGTCCTATCTGCTCGGCGCGCGAGTGTTCGTGCGCAGCCACGGCCTCGGCCTGGCTGAGCAGGTCATCGTCGTCCACGAGGGTAGAGACGGGCCCGTGGAGGTCGCCCGGCACCAGCGCGCCCGGCCGGGCAGCCCCGCCATCGACGATGCTCATTTCCCCGATCATGCCCCCAAAATCCCCGGCGACTACGCGGTGAAAGGGAAGAACGCCGCCGAACTGGAGTTCCTCGCAATCGGCGCCGGCGCCCGGACCTGGCTGCTCGAGGCCGCCGCGGTGGGGACGATGCGGATCACGCAGAAGATGGCTGAGGCCGTGGCGCTGGCGAAGATCGCCGGGCAGGCAGACGTCGACCAGGCCCTGGGCACCGCAGCCATCCATGGCCGCTTCGCGCACAAGGACCTCGCCTCGATCCTGAACGCGGCAGGGTTGCGCGCGAGCACCCACACGGCCAGCGAAACCCAGTCCCTCACCCAAGGAACCCGAGGCTGGGCCGCGATCGGTCAACCGCCCGCGAGCGTTATCGACGACACCGTGGAGGAAAGCGCATGAGCCCCGTCCCGACCGCCGCCCCCGCGCTCCCGGCCGACCTGGAGGCGTTGATGCGGCAGCTGAAGATGCCCTACGCGAGGGCGTTAGCGCCGGAGCTGCTGATCACGGCGCGCACGCAACGGTGGGAACCCGCCGAAGTCGTCAAAGCTCTCCTCGTCGAGGAAGTCACCGGCCGGTCCCGATCGATGCTCGCCACCCGCCGGAAAGCCGCGGGGTTCCCCACAGGGAAAACCTTCGACACCTGGGACCCGGCCGTGTCATCGATCCCGCTGCCGACGCAGCAAGCCCTCCGCACTCTCGAGTGGATCAGCCGGAAAGAGAATGTTGTCGTTTGCGGTCCCTCCGGAACGGGGAAAACGTTCTTCCTCGAGGCCCTCGGCCAGCAAGTCGTCGAGGCCGGCATGCGCGTGGCGTGGTTCCGCCTCGAGGACCTCGGCGCATTGATGCGCGCCCACCGCGCTGACGACAGCGTCACCCGAGTCGTCGCGCGCATCCTCCGCGCCGACCTCATCGTGATTGACGACATAGGGCTCCTCGCCGTGGGGACAGACGCGGCCGAGGGGCTCTATCGGCTCGTCGACGCGGCCTATGAAAAACGGTCCATCGCGGTCTCGTCGAATTTACATCCTGCCGGCTTTGACGAGCTCATGCCCAAAACCCTCGCGACAGCGACCGTCGACCGGCTACTTCACCACGCTCACGTCTGTCAGACGTCGGGCGAATCGATCCGCCTCACGCAGGCCCTCGCCGGGCAGGGCGTGACGCCGATGAGCTAACACTCGCTCCGCGCATGGCCAACGCCGCCGAACTCCTGGTGGGCAGATCTGTTGGCCATGAGTGGGCAGTTTTCATGGCCATCAGCGGGCATTTTCCGTGTCCGCCAGTGGGCAGTTCTTCATGGCCCTTGACAGTGTTTGGAACAGAGGAACTGTAGATGGCAGAGAAGAGGCTTCTCGCTTGATCTACGCGGCGGTTTCTTCCGACTTGAGCGCATCCGCCGCGGCAAGCCGCGCTTCTGTCGCCGTGCTCTCCGATTTGGTGACGGTCGGTCATCTCGGATTGCATTTACCGGAACGCTTATAAAGCACTATAGATAATCGTATCTGTGAGCTAAACTAGGCAATATGGAGGTGCCATGAAGATACCGACCGCACTCCCGCGGTCACCGTTCCGACAATCGGACGTTGCCCGAGCAGGGGTCAGCTCCCGCACCCTCTACCGTCTGCGGGATGCGGGTTTGGTCGAACAGATAGCCCGTGGGCTCTATCAGAGAATGGATTCTCAAACCGAGGACCTTGACCTGGTTGAGGCTGTCATGCGTCGCGTCGAGTCGACGATCTGCCTCACCAGCGCACTGGCTCACCATGGGCTCACCGATGCCATCCCCGCGCGAACCGACATCGCTATACCGCGCGGAAAGGCCGCGCCCACCACGGCACCAGCGATCAGTTGGCACATTTTTGACGCCGACACGTTCACTCTTGGTCGCACAGAGATCCCCCTGGACGGCACGGGTAGGAGCATCGGTCTGTATTCGCCGGAGCGGTCCATCGTCGACGCATTCCGGCTGCGCGGCACCGAAGGGTACGAGATCGCCACCGAAGCCCTCCGAGCCTGGTTGCGCCAGCGTGGCTCGCAACCAGCAGCCTTACTGGAGATGGCGAGTAAGTTACCGCGCTCACGGGGTCCCATCCTCAGAGCATTGGAGTATCTAGCGTGAGTGACCCCGCGACAATTTACACAGCACTGCAACGTCTCGCGCGCGGGCAGGGGCGCGCAACCAGCGAGCTACTGACCCTCTACGTGCTCGAACGCTTTCTGGAACGGCTGACGCTCACCGAGTACCGGGAGTCTTTCGTTCTCAAGGGTGGCGTGCTCCTGGCCGCGTACCGGCTCCGTCGGCCCACTCGGGATATCGACATGCAGGCCATGGATTTCATGCTGGACGAGAGGCATCTGCGCGACGTGGTCATGGAGGTCGCCAACGTCATCATGGATGATGCTCTCGTGATCGATACGACCGCAATCCGTGTTGAGCAGATCCGCGACGCCGATGAATACTCTGGCCTTCGCGTACATGTTCCCACTCGAGTCCACACTGCTCGAGTCAATCTGCATCTCGACATCAGTATCGGCGACCCGATTTGGCCAGCACCTCGCCTCGTGCGCCTCCCGCGTCTCCTTGGTGGGGATTTTGCAATTTCCGGCCACCCTCCCGAGACAGTGATCGCCGAAAAGGCGGTCACTGTCCTTCAACGAGGTGTGACGAGCACCGGATGGCGGGATTTCCTGGATCTGAGCAGCCTGGCTGGAGCCCTCACCTTTCGCGCGGGGGACCTCCGCACGGCGGCAGAAGGCGTCGCTCGGCATCGCGGCGTGAGCCTCGGCCCGCTCTCGGACGTGACCGCCGGTTACGGAGATATCGCGCAACCGAAGTGGTCGGCGTGGCGACGTAAGAACGAACTCGAGAGCCGATGCCGTGAATTGTTCGAGGAGCAACTCGCCGAGGTTATCGCCTTCATCGACCCCGTGTTCTCGGGCGCAGCCGGTGACGATGCGGTGTGGAACAGAGAGCTCCGAGAATGGGGAACTTCGGGAGGCGGCGAGTGATGACGCGTGCGATCTTGTCGACGACGCCTCCGATAGTGAAAATGCGGACGACGACGTTGGTGGCGAGGAAGTCGTTGACGTGCACGCCGAGTTTCTCAGGTGGGTCGTGGAACACTTTGAGTAATGGCGTGCTCGGGGCCGCCAGTATCTGAACAGTCGTTGCAATCGTGGCATTTAGTCGCGCAGGGCGGACGCGACGGATTATGGACCGCGTGCCGAGCCCGCCCACCCGTTGCTCGAGCTTGTCTGACGCTTCGGTTGTCTTTGTCTCGATGCGTCGACCTGGTCGATCCCTGAACGTATTGTCGCGTTCAGGAGCGCCAACATGACTTAATAGGAGCTTGGCTCTCGTCTCTTCACTGACTTGTCTGCAAGCGCCCCTGAATGCTGACCCCAATATGAAGGGCTGTATTCAAGCATGTCTCATCCTCGACAAAATCTCGTCCTCGGCGTCGCTACTCACAAAGATTTTCACGACGCGGCGTTGATCACCCAGTTGGGTAAACGCGTCGCCACAACGCTTCGACGCAACGCCGGACGGGCATGAAGAACTCATCGGGTGGGCGTCCACCGCACGCTGCGCCGGGGACTTCGGTGGCTTATGTAGTTCTTTCCGATCCATTATCATGACCATGATTTTCGCAATCCTTCCGTTAGATCCGCAGCCCCTAACACAGACCATCTGACACCCTCGCTCGGGTCCCTTAGCCTCGATCCACCGGTCGAGTTGAGGTTGTAGCGGCGCGTTAAACCGAAAATGCCACTCGGATCAGGAAAAATAGAACTTACTTAGGGTTCATTTCAACCGATTCGAGAGGCATCTCGTAGATGCAACTTTTCCACAGTTCCAGCCGCTTGTCAGCCACCTTCGACGACACAAATCTCGTGTCGGCCGCGGGACTGGTCCCCGCGATGGCGTTGGCGGTGAAAACCGGGCTCAGCGACCTCGCCGACGCGTGGCTGACCTTGCCGGGGTACTTCGGCGCGAACTCCGGGTTGAAAGTGACCGCGTTGGTTGCGGGGATGCTCGCTGGTGCCGATTCGATTGATGACATGGCGTTGCTGCGGCACGGCGGTATGAAGAAACTCTTCGTCGGGACGTATGCCCCGTCGACGTTGGGGTCGTTCCTGCGGTCGTTCACGTTTGGTCACGTCCGGCAGTTGGACGCCGTCGCCTGGCGATGGCTGGTCAACGTCGCCGCACACACCCCGATCGTGGCGGGAATCGATGATTATGCCCTGGTGGATATCGACGACACGATCAAGGAAGTCCACGGATATCAGAAGCAAGGCTCCGGTTACGGCTACTCCGGAGTGCGCGGCTTGAACGCTCTGATCGGCATCGTCTCCTCACCCAAGGCCGCGCCGATTATCATCGGGTCGCGGCTGCGGAAAGGAGCGGCGGGTTCCCCGCGCGGCGCGGGAAAGTTCGTCGGGGACGTCCTTGCCACGGTGAAACGCCTCCGCACCCAGACGTCTGCCGGCCTGGTGCTGCTGCGCGCGGACAGTGCGTTCTACGGACACGCGGTCGTCGCCGCGGCACACCGCGCTGGCGCGAAAGTCTCCATCACGGCCCGGATGGACCCGGCTGTGAAGCGCGCTATCGGCACGATCACCGATGACCAATGGGCGACGATCAACTACACGGACGCGATCCGGGACGAGGCTACCGGCGCCTGGATATCGTCCGCCGAGGTTGCGGAAGTCCCGTTCACCGCGTTCAGCTCGCGCAAGAAGGCCGAACGCATCGTGGGGCGCCTGGTCGTGCGCCGGATCCCGGAATTGAATCAGAAAGCCACCGAAGGGCTGCCGACCCTGTTCGACACGCACCCGTTTCATGCATTCTTCACCACGAGCGACCTGGACACTGTCACCGCGGACCAGACCCACCGGCAGCATGCCATCATCGATTATCTTGATGTTCTGGTTATGCCGATGTTCTTCCTAAAAAGCTGGTCAGAGCCAGTTCCCTAGTGAATACTTCGGCATAACTACAGGGATTCCAGGAAGGAGAGCAGCCGCCCTTTGGGGACGAATCGGAGTCCTTTGCTTCCGATCGGAGCGATCCTTGTCATGGCGCGCTCTTTCATGCCGAGGTCGGCGTGGAGATAAGCCTGAGTCGCTTGGGTGGATTCGTGGCCGAGCCAGAGGGCGATGGTGGTGATGTCAATGCCCGCATCGAGCATCCTCATCGCTGTGGTGTGGCGCAGCGTGTGGGGTGTAACGGTTTTGCTCTTCAAGCTCGGGCAGGTAGTGGCTGCGGCGGCGCAATAGAGCCGAAGTCGAGCCGCGATCGCGTCGCGACCCAGCGCCTTAGCGCTGCCTTGAGCTGTGAAAAGGGGATCGTGCGGGAGCGCAGGGGGCCGTCCTGCGCCGAATTCTTGAAGAGCACGCGTGGTCTCCTTGTTCAGGGGCGTGATGCGATCCTTGCGACCTTTGCCATGGCAAAGCAGGTGTGCAGGTTTGCTCAGCTGAAGGTCTTGCTGGGTCAACCCGGTCAGTTCGCTCACACGGAGTCCGGTAGTTATGAATACCAGGATGATCACATGATCTCGCCGCCCGGTCGCCGTGTTCTGATCGGGCGCGGTGAGGAGCGCGTCAACCTCTGGGCGGGTGAGGTATGTGAGAACTGTCGTGTTCGTATTCTTGGTCTTTATGGCCAAGACTCGGGCGATCAGGTCAGCGTGTTCGGGGTGTCGATAGGCGGCGTAGGTGAAGAACGCGTGCAGTGCGGCGAGGCGTGCGTTGCGCGTGCGGATCGTGTTCTTCCGAACGATTTCTAGATAGGTCAGGAACGATGTAATCGCTTCGGCGTTCACGTCGGTGAATTCCACCGCGTCGGGTGCCGTTCCGGTCGCATCGTGAAGCTGGAGCAGCAGCATTCTGAAGGTGTCCCGGTAAGCGGCGATGGTGTGGTGGCTGGCCGCTTTCTGGCCGACCAGAAACGTGGTGAAGAAGGACTGAAGGGTCGCGGTAAAAGTGCTCATGATCGATCTCCTGGAGCGTATTGTTCGACCCGCTCGCTGACGATGTGGAGCAGTTCGGGACTGGCTGAGAGATACCAATAGGTATGGATCGGGCTGCCGTGACCGAGGTAAGTCGCCAGCGCGGCGATGCGCGCGTCAATTCCAGTACCGCTCCGATGGGCGTCGATCAGGGTGTTCACCGCGAAGGTATGTCGCAGGTCGTGGAGGCGAGGTTTTCGTTGTCCTAAGCCCGGCTGCAATTGGCAGGCCGTGGCAACGCGTCGAAATGCTTGCTGAATCGTATTCGCAAGCGGTCTCGCTCCTGCTGGACTCAGGAAGAGCGCGTTATCGCTGGGCTTCATAATGGCACGGCTGGTCGTGACGTACTGGGCCAGGGCCGATATCGTCGAGGCCTGAACTGGCAGTATCCGTTGCCGGCCGCCCTTTCCCCGGACCACGATTGTTGCAAGCTCCGAGTCAACGTCGGTCATATTCAAACTCAGCGCTTCGGCTGTGCGCATCCCGGTGGCGGCCATCACCCCGATGACCGTCGCCAACGTGTGCCCGAGGAGCACTGGTCTCAGCGTGCCGGCCTGGGCGATGAGCACCTCCACCTGATTCGAACTATAAAGATACGGCGAGGCCCTCACCACACGGCTGGGGAGCAGTCCCAGCGGAATGAGTTCAGCTCTATCTGGCGCGCTGGCATGGAGGTGACCGGCGAAAAGGCGCAGGACTGTGAGTCTCTCTGCGTGCCACCGTGATTGGGCGTGTGCAGGCAAGCACGCCCATGCCATTGCATTGGCCACCGTGATGGTTGTGAAACCGTGCGTGTCGAGGTAGTCGAGATAGTCCCGAAGCAACCAGACCTGATCGCCGGGCTGGTATCCGCGCAATTTGCGCAACAACAAGTAGTCAGCAGCGCTTGCGCGCAACAGCTCATTCATGAGCGCTGTCCTGGCCCGCGCGCCCAGGCCAGGGCCGCGCGAGTTGAGCCAGCGTTTCCAGGTCCGTTCGGGCATAAATCATCGTCGATTGAGCGCTCCGATGACGGAGAAGTTGCCCCGCCTCGGCCAGCGTTCCTCCGCCCGTGAGGACCGCTGTTGCAGCGGTGTGACGGAGGCGGTGGGATCCGACCCGACCAGCGATCCCTGCCCGCCTGGCTAGATACGTAACGACCATCGTGACCGCGCATCGGCCCAAAGGCAGGTGCGGTGCGTAGGCGCCCAGAAACACTTCTCCATGGGACGAGTGAGCCCTTAACGATTCGGAGAGGTAGTCGGCGATCGCTTGACCGACCTCAACCGGAACTGGCATGAGTTGGGAGTCGTTTCCTTTGCCATGAATCAGGACTGTCCCGGCACGCCAATCGAAATCGTGAATCCTTAGGCCTGAGACCTCATGGGCGCGAAGACCGAGCCGAGTGAGCAAAAGAAGAATCGCTCGGTCTCTTGCCGACATCGTTATAGCCAGCAATTTCGCTAAATCGGCAGACGCTAACGCCTTCGGCAAGGCATCCTGCGATGTGTCCTTGACGGTCAGAATGGCCGCCGACAAATTCGTCGTCGACCGCCCTATCAGGAACAGCCACCGCGCGAACGCGCGCAGAGCAATGACCGAGGAGCGTGCCGCCGACGTCGACCACAACGTGCCTCGAGCAGCGAAGAACTCGTCGACAGCCGTAATCGTCATCCGAGACAAATCCGGGCCGAATCGGCCAACGAACCACAGCGCGAACAAACGAACCTGATACAGATACAGCACCCGCGTCGATGTCATCAGCGCTCGTTCATCGCGAAGATAGACGCCGAACGACGCCAACAATTCTTCCGACTCGAGCGGCAGCACAGTGCCCGGCAGCGCCGCTCGCGTCGGGGCCAGCTCCGGTTGAATCATTCTCATTAAGACCATCACGGGCGGCGGCGCGTACCGATGCACGCAGGCCAGATCATGATCTGAACAG
Organism: Cryobacterium psychrophilum; assembly: GCF_004365915.1. NCBI lineage: Bacteria > Bacillati > Actinomycetota > Actinomycetes > Micrococcales > Microbacteriaceae > Cryobacterium > Cryobacterium psychrophilum. The sequence goes on along the minus strand of NZ_SODI01000001.1, from coordinate 1,551,275 downwards.
AACATGCCGATATCCACCCACGAGAGGTGCGAAATCTCGACTCCACGGCCCTGCATCCACGAGGACACATGCGCCAAGAGCTGCAGCTGTCGTGCAACCGTCGACGGAGCATATCCCAGGTGAAGAAACTCATCCTCGAGCTGCTCTTTCAAAACAGCAAGGGGACCAACAACTACGACGTTAGATGGGTTACTCATAACTTCTGTCCTTTCAAGAATCGGAAAGGACAAGCATGGATCTATTCACCCAATTATGCCGAAGTATTCACTAGGGAACTGGCTCTGACCAGCTTTTTAGGAAGAACATCGGCATAACCAGAACATCAAGATAATCGATGTTATGCAGACGTCTGCATAAGATCGAGCAGATTAACGCAGATCTTAAGGACAGCGCGCTGGCGCACCTGCCGAGGGTGTGTTCACGGCCAACGCGGCCTGGCTCGTGCTGGCCACGATCGCGTTCAACCTTTCGCGCGCCGTTGGTTCGCTGGCCGACGCAGATCTGGGCAAGGCACGCAGCGGCACAATCCGCCGCAAACTCATCAGCGTCCCCGCCCGCATCTCCACCTCCGCGCGAAAAATCACCCTGCACCTGCCGACCAACTGGCCGTGGGAACCCGGATGGACGGCCGCGTTCGCGGCGGCCTGCGGCCCGCCGCAAACCGCCGCCACCTGACCACCAGCCACACGGCGAACGAAGACTTGGAACACCACCGGCAGCAAGGCCGGCAGCTTCGCCCTGCCCGCCACCAAAACCCGGGTTGTGAATTCAGCGACGCCGATCAATCAAGGCGGACCGGTGGATCGAGGCTTAGACCGACCTTGGGGCGCCCATTCCGCCGACTTGAACCTAGGTTCGCGAGCGTTCCCTCGGTAAGTCGATGCTGTGTGAAATTCGTCGGTTCGTATTCGCAGCCTCGTGTAGTGAAGCACCGATAAAAACCGCTATGGGTGCCATCACGAACACGTAGATAATCATGTTGTCCAAAAGCCCGCTGGTCGTGAGGAGCCCCAGCAAGAGGAAAGTTGCGAGAAAGAGCGAAATTTCGTTGGAATGGCGCATTTTGGACGACATCCTGAAAGTAAAAATGAGGGCAGAAACGAGAGGTATAATCCAAAGCAACAAGCCGATAAGACCAAAATCGTATAGGAGCCTGAGGTAGTCGTTGTGAGGCTGCGTGATGACGACGAAGATTCTCTCGACGAGTACCTCGGCTTGGCCCGCACCGTGTCCAAACGTCAGGGACCAGTCGTCCATATGCGAACTGACCGCCGCCCAAATATTGATACGCCCGGACGTGCCGACCGACAGTCCCGCTATTGTTGCGCCGTCATTTACTAGAAATCTGTCTCTAAGAGGAGCATATTGCGTCATAAGAACGATTGCCGCTACTGCAGCTGCCGCCGCTCTGGCAAACCACCGTCTGAGGAACGAACCAAGAGCTGACAATCTCAAGGGCGGCAGCGTCAGGCAGAAGATTGCGTACACGATGTACGTCCTTGACAGGGAAGCAAAAATTACGAGGAAGAAGGCAAGAATGAAAAGTCTTGTCCAGAGAGTACGTGGCACGACGACGCTCATTATTAGTCCGATAGCCGCGATAGCGGTGATACTGCCGGTTCCGATAAACCTGCCGCTCAACCCATCGGTCACCGCCGCCAGCGCGAAAAAGGGCAACGACCCAATTGCCGCAAGATTTCTTGTCGTTGAGATCAACTGAGACGTGTTGATACTTTTCGCTGAAGTAGTGACGGCGAGAAGTACAACGACAAAGACTGCGTACACGCTTACGTTCTGTATTCCGTTACGACTTAAGCCGCTGTCACCAGTAACGAGTCTGAAAATCACCCAAACAAGGAAAAACCCAAAGAGGCAACTGATCCACGTCTGCATAGAACCCAATTGACGCCACGAGTGCCGTCGCGCAAATACGAGGGGCAAGAAGACGCTAACCAGGGCTGCGAGGCCAACGGTAAGCGGGCCTTGCAGGTTGTTATCCCGAACAACCTCACTAAGCATGAGCCAAGATAGACCAACGATGGCGACCACGGGCAATTTGTTTGCAATCGTAGGGTCAGACTTCGAGCCCTTTAATTCGGTTCTCGAGCCTCGAATGCTCATACGAGAGCTGCTACCTCCTGTGCGTAGCGAACGCCCAGCGTGGGCCAAGACAACTCTCGTTCAACATAGCTGCGTGCTTGCACGGACAAGTTGCGCTGGTGAATGACCTGAGCCATCGCGTCAGAGGCCCGCGTGAAATCGTCAAACGAAACAACGGAAGCAGCACCAGAAGAGAGCAAACTGGCCGACATATGTATGGAATCACTCACGACGCACGGAGTGCCCATTGCGAGGGCTTCCACTAATGCAATTCCCTGGCTCTCCCACCGGGACGGAAACAAGAAAGCGCTGCAGCGGCTCAGGAAGTCGTCCTTCTCGGCGGATTCTAGCTGTCCGCCAACGGCGACCCACTTGTCAAGATCGAGCTTGGATACAAGGTTTCTCGTCGCATCCCGACCGGAGTCATAATCGATACCTCGAAGTTTGAGAGGTAATCGTTTAGACGGCGGCATCATGGAATACGAGTAGAGCATGCGATCGATCCCCTTGTGGCCCATGGCGTACCTACCGAACCAAGCGTAGTAGCCGTCTCCTCCGGTCCACTGAGAACTTGCCGGCTTGGAGCCGGTGGGTAGAGAAAAGGTCGGAACACGCGGTGCTAGGGCGCGTACGTGTGGTTCCTCGGTGGGATAAAAGATATGCGCGGCGCTCGCACGACGTAAATAATGTCGTTCAAACTGGTCGCGACCCGACCACTGCATCTTGAGGCCTTCACGCACTCCAGGCTCATAGACGCCGTGCGGAACGACTATGTAGGGGATCCCCAATCGGCGCGCTGTTGCGGCGGCGGCATAGTTAGAGGTAATCCAACCTTCGTGCAGCACGAGAATATCGTTACGACTGAGATATCCATCCAGACGTGGTATTTGCCCCTGACGACCCCGACCATAGTGGGGCACGATTTCACTCCGAAGATCCCACTCGCCCTCCTCGCCATTGTGCAGGGCAATTGTGTCCACACCAGCACGTTGGCTGGCCAATTGCCATCCAGCTATAGCTGCTGTTACACCTGATGGGCGAGACAAATCACGGTAATAATGCACGAGTCTCATGCCTCGACCTTGCATGGTTTCGTCGGCTGGAGTCACGTCGGAACGTGTCGAGACTTCAAGCGACTTTAGGGGTGTGAAAGCGTCGCTTTGGCCTTCCAGCTTCATGGTTGTTCCCCCGATGGCGGCTACGCCGTTCCTGTTTGCGGTAGAGGCGGACTCCTCAATGTTCCTTAAGACTACTCCGTAGGCGACGCTTGGAATCGCTGGCTCCGACGAAGGGGTCAACGGCGTCGAAACCTAACCGCGGCGATGAATTGGGGAGTCTCCATCGTCGACAAAAATTTGCATGAGTCGGGGTTGCACGGCGCGGGTCGCTTGACTGCGGGGTGCCGCGGGGCCAGTCTCAGACACAAACATCGCGGGTACACGATGATAGCCTAAGCGCAGCCGAAGCCTGCAGTTCGTGCTCGCGCAACCACGACGGATTTTCCTTCAGTACTGCAGGGTCAAAGGACCAAGGCCATTCCGACGAAAGGTCGTCGCCTGCCCACGACGGTTCGAAAATTTCGCAGTTGCAAAACTCCGGCACCCGAGCACGATGATTGTGAATCGCCCGAAGACTCTCGCGACACTTCGCTGTCTGGACTTACCCTGCACCATACAACCTCGAACTGTCACGCCGCGTTTTCTTGATGGCTACCGTACTGGCGCTTCCGTTCGGTTGAGTGTTTGATTGAAGGGGATCGCTGGTGTGCCCATAATTGGTCTAAGGGTCGTTGAACCTAGGATGGGACTTTAGCTGGCATGAGCCTGAATGTGTATCGATTCGCGAATGAGCGAAGCCGAACGAAGGCCCGGTGAGACGGCAAGCAACCTGGGTGTTGATATCACGCGGCGGGGGAAGCTTTTGCCAAGCAATGCTGTTTGTGCTCTTCGCGAGATCCGTCGACTCTGGGCTTTTCGGGGAGGTCAATGCGCTCATCGGCATCGCCGCTTTTCTGGGCGTAATGGCTGACCTAGGGCTGTCAACTTTTATAGTCAAAGCATTCGCCGTCGATCGCGACATATCCAGGGTGGCGGCTGCGCTTCGGATAAACCAAGTTTCTACCTCTATATTCGCACTGCTTCTCAGCGCGCTATATTTAGTCGCATGCTCGGCAGTGGGCTGGACGCCGTGGGCGGTCTTGGTGATAGCTTGGGTTGCCTTTGAGAAAAATGTCGAGGCGCAACTTGGTGTGTTCATCGCTCAACAAGCCGTCGTTACGCCTGCGGTCTCCATCGCGATTCGACGGATTTTACCTGTTTTGTGCTTCATTTCTCTCTCATCTTTTGACCTGGCTTCTGAGCTCACATTTGGAATCAGTCTCTTGGTGGGGAGCTTTGGAGGAGCGCTCCATGCCCATTTTTCCATCCGGCGCCAAAGTCAGTTTTGGGAAACTGAAACTATCGCCTGGCGGTTGATTCTGCGGGAGGCACTTCCGTACTCATTGACTAATATTGCCAGTCAAGCCAGAAACCTTGATATCCCGATCGTCGCTTTGCTTTCGGGAACGTCGTCTGCTGGCATTATGGCAGCGGCGAGCAAGGTCTCGATCCCAATCTTCCTAGTCGCGAGCGCCATCGGAAGCGCAGTCATGCCAGCCGTTGCACGCGGTGGGCTCCAATTTTCAAGGCGCCTCCTCGCCTATCTGTCGGTTGGCACGATAGTGGCGACAGTAATGGCGATATGTGCGCTCCCTTGGTCCAACGCCATCATGGGAGTCCTTTTTGGGTCGGGCTACTCGGATGCAGGCAATCTGTTGGTTCTGGTCGTCGTTGGGACGATATTTGCCGCAGTAGCGTCTCCACTGTCATCCTTGGCTCAGGCATACCGAGGAGCGCACGCGACGGCCGTCATCGGACTTATATTTGGAGTGGCTCTCTTGGCCGGGGTAGCAATGGGGAGTTTGGTCGCAGGAGTTGAAGGTGCGGCGTGGGCGGCGCTCGCAGTCCAATTCCTTCGAGTCATCTCCATGGTCGTTCTGGTCAAGCGTCTCTTGTTCTAGGAATTACCAAGTCGGTAACGAAGAGGGATTGAGTTGAGTGGCCCAAAGAATGACGACAGGCTAAGCTCAGCAAAGTAGACGGCGCAATGGCTTAGGGGGCAATCATGATTTTTCACAAGAGACTCGTGCGGTTCCACCTCGGAACGGCTGGAGTTGACCCGTCGAACCGATCGGTCATCGGAGGGGTGCAGCACACTACGACTATAGATGTCATTCGTTCACCACTCCATCGTTCGGATCGGAACGACATGCTCGCTCCGCGCGAAGGCCAAGCGTCCCTTCGCGATTTCGGTGATCTTTCTATCGTTGGTCCCACCGTTCGCAGGTACGTTAGATTTAGGATTCCGAGGGCTCCGTTGAATGATCGATGTGGCATCAGGGTTGCGATCCAACGCCGGCAAGGCGCCCTGCAACGGTGCGTATTTTGACTTCGGTTTCTGTCGTTATGGCGGCGTACAACTCAGAGTACACAATCGGCGATGCAATAAGGTCTGTTCAAAATCAGACGTTTCTTGACTGGGAATTGATTATCGTTGATGATGCTTCAACTGATCGGACTCCGGATATGGTCCGACCTTTTCTCGAGGACCCCAAAATTCAAATGCTAGTTCAACCGATGAACATGGGGGCGGGGGCAGCGCGAAATACGGGCATCGGACGGTCGAAGGCAGATCTAATTGCGATTTTAGACGCCGACGATTTGTCCCTCCCACATCGATTACAAATGCAATTTGAGGAGATGATCCAGCATCCACAAATGGCTGTCCTAAGTGGGCACCTCGCTGAATTTGGCACTTGGGGTGGTCCGATAGTGCATCATTGGCCGGTCGCCTCCGCGGAAATCCAAGCACGAATCCGTCGTTCGAAGATGCCAGTTGCACACGGAGCCTCTATGTTTCGCAAGGCAGCATTCTTGGCAGTGGGTGGGTACGATGAAAATTGCCGGCGAGCCGAGGATTTCGCGCTTTTTCGCAAATTACGCGCCAGCGAATTCGGCTGTGTCGACTCCGTTCTCCTTCTTTATCGAACCGTCCGACCAATAAGTCTGCAGTACGCACTTGTCAGCGGCCGGGATGGGCGACTTGCTCGGGTCAGGAATCGGGATCGGTTTCCTCGGCCAAGCGCAAAGTTGCAGGCGTTGCCGATGAGTGCTCCAACCGACCTTCGCTCAATCATTACGTGGGCTAGAAGACGCTTCGCCGAACGGGTGCGGTTCGAGTCGTAGCCCACTTTTCGTCAAGACAGATTCGACGTGTACTACGCTCATGTGCGCGCTGTTCGATGGTGGGATTGGGGCTCTCCGCCGGCTCAATGGAACGTGCATCGAAATCGTGATCGGGCTCTTCCAAGGCATGCGTCGGCAGTCGGAGGAGTCTCTAGTCAAGGCACACGCGGTGGCCGGTTGACGCAAACTGCACTATTGAACGATCATTTAGGATGAAAGAATGAGCATTCTCATTACGGGCGGGGCCGGATATATCGGATCGCATGTTGCGCGATTACTTCGCGATCGCGGTGATGAAATCGTCATAGTGGATGATCTCATCACTGGCAACAGGGAGCGCGTCCCTGACATTCCGATTATCGAACTTGACTTAGCGCACGCTGACTCGATCGGTACGGTTGAAGCGATACTGCGTGAGTACTCGGTGACTTCGGTTTTCCATTTTGCGGGGCGAAAGCAGGTAGGTGAGTCGGTGATACGCCCGGCTTGGTACTATCAACAAAATGTTGGCGCCCTTGCAAATCTTCTAATTGCGATGGAGGCGGCCGAAGTCTCAAGAATCGTTTTTTCTTCATCGGCGGCCGTCTACGGTGCGCCTGACAATGGCCTAATCCCGGAGACGGCTCGAACTGAACCAATAAACCCGTACGGAGAGTCGAAGCTCGCCGGTGAATGGCTCATCTCTGGCGCTGCCACGGCCCAGAAACTGCGCGCGGCCAGTTTGCGGTATTTTAACGTTGCTGGCGCTGGGTGGGCCGAACTTGGCGATACAGCCGTCCTAAACTTGGTTCCAATGGTATTTGACCGCATCGTTCAGGGGCTGCCCCCTATTATTTTCGGTGATGACTACCTGACTACCGACGGAACTTGTGTGCGTGACTTTATCCATGTTCTTGATTTGGCGGACGCGCACGTTGCGACCATGGACAGCCTTAAGGACGGGCCACCACGACACGAGGTCTACAACGTCGGTACAGGTTTTGGCGCATCCGTGCGCGAAATGATTCGGTCGATTCTTACAGCGGCCGCTATGGATTTGACCCCTGAGATACGTGGACGGCGCGCTGGCGATCCAGGAAGTGTTGTGGCCGATCCCGTCGCGATAGAATTGGCCCTTGGATGGAAATCCAAGCGCGGCATCGATGAGATTGTAACCTCGGCGTGGGAATCATTTCTCTATAACAGAATGTCAAAACGCCTGCATTGAACGGAAGTGATTTAAGTCATGCGAATGCCGAGCGCATGGCGGACTGCCAAGATGCTTCATAGGCTGCCAAGGAATAGTCCTCAAGGTAACTCAGCAACGCAGATTCCTTGAGCCTCTTGCGAAGCGCCACGTCGCTAAGAATACTATTGCAGTGACCCGCGAGGGCCTCCAGGTCTCCCGGATCTACGAGATAGCCGTTGACGTCGCTAGAAATCAGATCGGGAATACCGCCTGTCCTATACGCGATGACTGGGGTGCTGCACGAAAAGGCTTCTAAGATCGTTAGGGGTTGCGCGTCGTAGTGGCTGGGGTAAATCAAGACGGTCGCGTCCTGTAGCAAGAGCCACTTGTCTTCCCCATATTTTGGGCCTAAGAACTGAAGGCAGTGATCAAGTCCGAGTTGGGCTGCCCTCGACTTGAGTGTGAAAGTAAATTCAGGGTCGCTGTCAGCGCCCACGATTTGGAGTACAGCGGCGGGTGAGTTACGCCGGACATGTAGCGCCATTTCTATGAAGTCCTCGGGGCCCTTGGACGGGATCAGATTGGATAGAAACAGAACCTTTTGCGGGTGGTCTTCGTGGTTTTTCACGCCCGCGGTGGGCGACCCGCTCGTAGTGTTTGGAATGCAGATGAGTTGACCTTTTACCCACGCACTGACATCAGGCACCAATGATGGGCCTAGGCAAATGGTCATCTGCGCGTTCCCCAACAGCCTGCGGACAAGTACATCCCATATTCGTCCGCGGGCCGCAAGGTCCACGAAGCCCTGGGTGTGAATGTAGTGGATTATAGGGACCCTAGCGAGGGTAAGTATTTCGTTCAGGACCCAATCGATCAGGAAAGAGCCTGGTCGGGTGGTAATGAAAAAGATGCATGATGTCGGCCGGGTGACTGCGAGAGTGCGGATAAGGCGTCCTATGAGAGAAAATACTGCAAGGATCTTTCTAGTCGAAGTTCGACCGACCTCATTCATGGACCGACTGAATCTGCGGTCGAGCAAGCGTGGGTTCATTCCTATGCGATCCAGCACGCCAAGCAACGTTGCTGTCATGACTGTGGAACCGTGGAGGGGAGGAGGCGTCTGGCTTATCACCAGGGTTCTCTGCGTGTTCGTCAGCAAACCGTCTAGTGTTTCTGTCGAGGCCAAATTACTGCCTTAAGGAAGCGAATGTTTCCAAAGACGTATCGTTTCCACAGTCGGCGAGGCTCAGAGGCAAATCGGAAGAGCCATTCCGTTCCGGAATTCTGCATCCAAACGGGAGCTTCTCGCGTTGTTCCCGCGACGAAATCGAAGGCGGCACCAACCCCCACCACGGGGAGGCCTAACCGAGGAGCCAGAGCGGAGGCGACGAAGTCCTGCTTCGGCGTACCCAGACCGACCCACACCACCTCTGCCGAAGTCTGTTCGATGGTTTGGGCACAGTCATCGACATAGCTGTCCGAGATGGGTGCGAACGGAGGGGAGTAGCTTCCGACGATTTCTGCGTCAGGAAAGCGTGACTTTACGTTGGTCTCGAGTGCCGCCAACGTTTCCGGGGACCCACCGAGGAAGAAGTGCCGGAGACCCTGATGCTGCCCTTCTTCCAAGACTCTGGTGAAAAGAGATGGCCCGCGCACTCGGCCAGGTTCTGCTTGGCTGCCCCGACAATTGAGCTGCATCACCTTCACGACGGGGGTTCCATCGGGAAAATTGATGCCGCTTGTCGTTAACAGCGTCCGATAGCTCTGCTCCCCTTCGGCAAGCGCCACACAGTATGCATTCGCGAGACGCACAGCGATCGGCGTCGGGCCGCCTTTTGAGGTGGCGATGAGCCATGCTGTGGCCTGCTCTAGGTTCGTAATGGCGAAGGGAACATGACCGACTGTGGAGTAGTGGAATTCCTTGACCTCAGCGTGAAGCACGATTGACCTACCTAGTTCGTATTCTGAACGGGAGATCAGTGTTGATCATCTAAAGGCGAAGGCCCCCCACAGTGAGTTTAGGGCACAGCAACGCACTTCGCCTCGACGGTTTCGGCTGGTGGTTCGTTGGACGCTGTTACAGAACGAGGTTGACGTCCTCGATCCAATGTTCAGTCGAGCACCACCGTGCCTCGCTACCCTTGCGCTGGGCAGAAACCTCTCCGCCGCAGTACCGACAGGCGGGCGGAGTGGCGGCGAGTTTGGCGCGAAGTCGATCGAGTGTCGCGGTACCACGCGCAGGGGAAGAGGCGTGCTTCGCCAGCCATTTTTGGAGCGGGCGGCTCGTCGTGTGAGGCATGAGGGGCATCCTTCGGGCTACGAAATATCGTCGGGTCGAACGCAGAACGAGTGGGGTAAGCACAAGCACGTAACTGGGAAAGTAGCCCAGTAGCGTGACAAAAGCGAGGGATAATGACGAATCGTCGACTTGTGCAGCACCTGCTCAGCGACGGCACGTCGAAAATCCGGGCCTGCGGCCACGGTAAACTTGCCGGAGATTGCATTTAGGCACAGGGGGAGTCATGGCAAAACGCGCGTTAATTACAGGCATTACGGGGCAGGACGGCTCCTATTTGGCTGAGCTGCTGCTGGCCAAGGGCTACGAGGTGCACGGCCTGATTCGGCGGGCGTCCACTTTTAATACGTCACGTATTGATCACCTGTATGTGGACCCGCACGATACCGGCGCGAAGCTGTTTTTGCATTATGGCGACCTGAGCGATGGCTCGCGCCTGTCGACGCTGCTTGCGGAGATCAAGCCGGACGAGGTCTACAACCTGGCCGCGCAGTCGCACGTGCGCGTGTCGTTTGACGAGCCTGAGCACACGGCGGATACGACGGGAATGGGCACGATTCGCCTGCTTGAGGCCGTGCGTATGTCGGGTATTCACTGCCGGTTCTACCAGGCGTCGAGTTCGGAGATGTTCGGCGCGACGCCACCGCCGCAGAACGAAGACACCCCGTTCTATCCGCGCTCGCCCTATGGCGCAGCCAAGGTCTACAGCTATTGGATTACCAAGAATTACCGCGAGGCCTATGACATGTTCGCCGTGAACGGCATTCTGTTCAACCACGAATCGCCGCGCCGTGGTGAAACCTTTGTGACGCGCAAGATCACCCGCGCTGTCGCGGCGATCAAGGCGGGCACGCAGAGTCACGTGTACCTGGGTAACCTCGATTCCGTGCGTGACTGGGGGTATGCGGCCGAGTACGTGGAGGGCATGTGGCGCATGCTGCAGGCCGATGAGCCCGAAGACTTTGTGTTGGCCACCGGCGGAAACTTCACCGTGCGCGACTTTGTGCAGACCGCGTTCGAGCACGCCGGCCTGGATTGGGAGAAGCACGTTCGTTTCGACGAGCGTTACCTGCGCCCCACGGAGGTGGATGCCCTCGTCGGCGACGCCTCGAAAGCCGAGGCCCAGCTCGGCTGGAAGGCCACCGTCGACACGGCAGAGCTTGCCCGCATCATGGTGGATGCTGACATCACCGCGCTCGAGCACGCCGGCGGACGCTGGATCGACGAGGTCAAACTCGCGAGCTGGGGCACCGCGCCCGTACTGAGCGGGGTCACTGCGTAATGGTGTTTACTCCCGCCGCTCTAGACCGCTCTGGCACGTTCTACGTTGCCGGGCACCGTGGTCTCGTGGGGTCGGCCATCTGGCGCCTGCTCGAGGCTGAGGGCTTCACCGACCTGGTGGGACAGACATCGGCCGAGTTGGATCTGAAAGACCGTGCTGCGGTCTTTGCCTTCTTCTCGGAGACTCGGCCTCGGTATGTTGTCCTGGCTGCGGCCAAAGTGGGTGGCATTTTGGCCAACAACACGTATCCGGTCGATTTCTTGAGCGAGAACCTGCAGATTCAGGTGAACGTGCTCGACGCGGCCGTGGCGGCCGGCGTGGAGCGGGTGCTGTTTTTGGGGTCGTCGTGCATCTACCCGCGACTCGCCGAGCAGCCGATTCGGGAGGACTCGCTGCTCACCGGGCACCTGGAGCCCACGAACGACGCCTATGCGATTGCGAAGATCGCGGGGATTCTGCAGATTCAGGCCGTGCGGCGCCAGTATGGGCTGCCGTGGATCTCGGCAATGCCGACCAACCTGTATGGACCGGGCGACAACTTCTCGCCCGTGGGGTCGCACGTGCTGCCCGCGTTGATTCGCCGGTATGACGAGGCCGCCGCGTCGGGCGCGACGTCGGTGACGAACTGGGGAACCGGCACGCCCAGGCGTGAGTTCTTGCACGTGGATGACATGGCCGCGGCGTGCCTGCACCTGATGGAGAACTATGACGGGCCGGAGCAGGTGAACGTGGGAACCGGGTCGGATGTGACGATTCGGGAGATCGCGGAGACTATTGCTCGGGTGGTTGGGTTCACCGGGGCAACGGAGTGGGATTCGACGAAGCCCGACGGCACCCCGCAGAAGCTGCTGGACGTGTCGAAGCTGGCTGCGGCCGGGTGGACGTCGTCGATTGGGCTTGAGGATGGGCTGCGCTCAACGGTGGAGTGGTACCGGGCGCAGGCGGGGGCGTTGCGGCAGTAGCGAAGTCGTCTCGCTGCTGAGCAGCATCGGCGTGGAGCGGGCGCAGGGTGCATCCACTGTTCTGCACTGCCGCTGGCTCGGTGCGAAACCCTTCTCCGGCCAAATCGTTGCACAAACTACACCCGGAATTAACAGTCACGAAACCCGAATTGGGGATCTCCTGTGAATCTACCCGTAGGGTAGAAGAGTTCCATGTGGCGCTTTTGGTGTCGGCTGGACACTCATCCAACACTTAGGGGGAAATTACTCATGGCAAAAAAGACTTTCGCGGTTATCGCACTCGCCGTTCTGGCAATTTTCGCCGTACCGGCCGCGGCTAACGCCGTCGGGTATGTGCCCGAGGACAAGGTGGCCGTCAATGGGTCAGCGACGGCCGGCGCCGCCCTCGACGTCATTTTCGCCGATGGCTCGTTCGGTGGCCCCGGTACCGGCGAAAGGGTCTCCTTCGCGGTGAGCGGCCGCGGCTCCGCGACGCTCTCGAACTTCAAGGCAGCGACGGTCACGACCGTCAAGTCCACGGATGCCCAGGGCGCAGTCACACTGACCGTCACCCTGCCGACGGATGCCACCGGTTCGTACACCGTCACCGGCACTGGCCTCACCTCGGGCACGGTCGGCGCCGCGACCCTGACCGTCGCCTCAGCTGATGCAGGCGCCGGCACCACCGGAGACAACCTGGCCGCCACCGGCTTCGACGTTCCGTTTCTCCTCATCTGGTCCGCCGCGGGTGCACTTCTCCTCGGCACCGCACTGGTGATCGTGCTGAACATCGTTCGTCGCCAGCGCGCGAACGCGTAACCAGCTTCTCTGAAAGGCCCTGGGCGGAAGTCCGGGGCCTTTCTTTGTGCGCGGCGCCTCGCGTTGACGCGATATGGGCGATGCTGCGGGCCAACCCGCGCCGTGCGCGTATACCCGGCCCCACGTGTGGTGACCGGTGGGGGCATCGCAAGGGGGATAAGACCTGGTTTGCGCGAGCCGTTGGGCCCCTTTGCGTGCGCGCTCCTCGACCAGCGGGGTGGTCGCGTTGGTCGAGCGCGAGCTTGCGAGTGGTCGAGATCTGGTGCGGGTCACGGGGTCTCGAGACGCCGGCGAAGTGCGTGCCGGCTCCTCGACCAGCGCGGGGTGGGTGCGACCGGTGGGGGGAAGCGGTCACGACGGCGGAGGCTGCGGGGCCGAGGGCTTGGTCTTGCTGTGGCGGACGCTGAGCCGGGGGAGATCGTCACGCCTGCGTTCGATCAGCGCGATGCGCTTGGCGCGACTCCAGCCCTGAACCTGCTTCTCGCGGGCGTAGGCATCCGCTATTTGAGAACACTCTTCGAGGTAGACGAGCTTCACCGGGCGCCGGCGTTTCGTGTACACGGCGCCCTCGCCGGCGTTGTGCTGCCAGAGACGGCGGTCGATGTCCCAGGTGCTGCCGACATAGAAGGAGCCATCGGCGCATTCGAGAATGTACATGTAGGGCATGCAGGGATCGTGGCACGGGGCCAGCGTGGTGGGGCGTTATCCACAGGGGGAATGTTGGGTTGCGGGGTCTCGAGACGCCGGCGAAAGGGCGTGCCGGCTCCTCGACCAGCGCGAGGGGCGCGTTGGTCGAGCGCGAGCTTGCGAGTGGTCGAGACCTGGTGGGCTGGGTTGCGGGGTCTCGAGACGCCGGCGAAAGGGCGTGCCGACTCCTCGACCAGCGCGGAGGGGGGCGGGGCTACTGGGCGGTGTAGCCGCCGTCTACGAGGTGGTAGCTTCCGCTGATGAACGAGGCGGCGTCGGAGACGAGGAATGACACGAGTGCCGAGACCTCTTCGGGGTTGCCGAGGCGACCGAGTGCGTGCTTGCCGGCCAGGAACTCCTGGGTGTCGGCATCCACGTTGGCGTCCACGAGCGGAGTGTGGATGAACCCGGGGCCGACGGCGTTGGTGCGCACGTTCTGGGCGCCGTATTCGAGGGCGGCATTCTGGGTGAGGCCGAGCAGACCGTGCTTGGCCGTGACGTAGGCGCTCGACATTGGGAAGCCCACGGAGCCGAGTATCGATGACATGTTCACGATCGCGCCGCCGCCGTTGGCCGCGATGGCCGGCAGCTGAAACTTGAGGCCGTAGGACACGGCGTTGAGGTTGACGTCGATCACCTTGCGCCAGCCTTCGAGGGAGTAGTCGCCGATCGGGGCGGCTTCTCCGCCGATGCCGGCGTTGTTCACGGCGATCTTGAGCGGCGCCATCTCGTTGGCGACGGCAATGGCGCCCTCGGCGATCGCCGGGTCGCTGGAGTCTCCGATGAAGGAGACGGCGGTTCCGCCGGCGGCGATGATCTCGGCCACAACGGCATCCGCTCCCTCGGCATTCAGGTCGGCGACGACAACGGATGCCCCGTTCGCGGCCAGTTCCAAAGCTACGGCTCGCCCAATGCCGGAACCGGCTCCGGTGACGATTGCTGAGCGATGTGCGACATCGTACGTTGCCATGATGATCTCCAGACGTGGTGTGCACTCTGAGCGAGGTCAGGTGCAAACCTGTGATGTTCAATTGGTGGTTCTATACTACGAACCGTGTGTGGCACGGGGCGTTCCGAGCCGGCGAGGCATCCGCTGCCGTGCAGCCCTGAGAAGGAGAGCGCGGATATCAGAACGATATCTGCGGCGTCGGCGCTCCAGTGGGACCGGTCGAGGTGGGCGCGTTGGTCGAGCGCGAGCTTGCGAGCAGTCGAGACCTGGTGGGCCGGTTTTCGGGGTCGGGTCGCCGGGTCTCGAGACGCCGACGAAGTGCGTGCCGGCTCCTCGACCAGCGAGGTGGGTGCGAGCGGTCAGGGCGTCGGCGTTTGCGTTTGCGCCACGTTGGATGCCTCGGGCGAGCTTTGTTCGATTTACTCGACCGGTGTCGATCTGATTGCATAGGGGCATGTCAGTCAGGGGCGGGACGATCGGGGCGCTGTGCGTGGTCGCTCTGCTGCTCGGCCTACCCGTGCTCGCCGGAGTGTATTCGGTGCGTGACCCCACCTACTCCTGCATCGTCGACGTTCTGCCGGCGGCAGGCGTGGGCTTTGATCAGGCGTATCCCATCGTCGGGACAATCACGCGCTTCCCGCTGGGAGTGCAGTGCAGCTTCACCGCGACCGACGGTGAGATGGTCGTCAGGCGAGCGGACTGGATCTCGACGGGGATGGCAGGAGTGTCGGTGTTGTCGCTGCTGGGGGCGGGCGTCGTGGCGGTTGGACTTCGCCGACGGAGACCGTCGTCACACTGAGCGGGGCGGAAACGACTGGGCGGTGGACGGCATCCGCTTCGCGTCGGGTTGAACGTGGTCAAGGCCGCTTCGTTGTGCGATTCGGTCACGGCGTGGCCGCGCCCGGTTTCGGTGGCGACCATCGATTTCGGGGGCGGCGACGGGCGTTGGCTCGTGGCGGGGGTCTCGACGGGGCTCGACCAGCGGGAGGGTGCGACGGGCGGGGCGCGGCGCGGGGTGCCGTAGATTGGCAGAACACCCAATGATGTGAGGAACAGAATGACCGGCTGGCGCCTGCGCGACTTTCACTCCGACGACCTCGACGGCATTCTGCGCCTGTGGGAGGAGATCAAGGCATCCGACACGGAGCCGGTCTACGGACTCTCCGAGGTGCTCGCCTCGTGCCAGAAGGATTACGCGGTCGTCGCCGTGCACGGCGACGAGATCGTGGGGGCCGCCGTCAGCCGGGCCGCCCATGCACAGGGCTGGGTCGTGTTTCTCGCCACCGCGCAGAAGTGGCAGAGTCAGGGCATCGGCACCGCGATGCTCGCCGCCCTCGAAGCCCGCATGGCGCCCGACGGCATGACGAAACTGTCGGCGCTCATGCCCGAGTCCGAGACCCGAGTCGACGCGTTCATCAACCGCGGTTTCGAGGTGAAGAAGAACCTGCGCTACTTCGAGCGGCACATTCCCGTTCAGCGCGAGGAACTCAAGCTGCTCACCGAGCTCGGCGGACGCGTACTGCCCCGCGACC
The DNA here is from genome assembly GCF_004365915.1 of Cryobacterium psychrophilum. Taxonomy (NCBI): domain Bacteria; kingdom Bacillati; phylum Actinomycetota; class Actinomycetes; order Micrococcales; family Microbacteriaceae; genus Cryobacterium; species Cryobacterium psychrophilum. Next base: position 1,535,218 of record NZ_SODI01000001.1, on the reverse strand, counting down.
TGTGGAGCAAGGTGGGCGGCATGCAGCGGGAGAAAGACCTGCTCGAACGCCGCCTCGTGCTTCCGCTGGCCAAGCCCGACCTCGCCGAGCAGTACGGTGTCTCGGCGCCGAAGGCCGTGGTGCTCTTCGGCCCTCCCGGTACCGGTAAGACCACGTTCGCCAAGGCCATCGCCTCCCGGCTCGAGTGGTCGTTCGTGGAGGTGTTCCCGTCGCGCCTGGCCGCCGATCCGCAGGGCCTCGCCGGTGCGCTGCGCGAGACGTTCCTCAAGATCTCCGAACTCGAGCACGCCGTGGTCTTCATCGACGAGGTCGAAGAGATCGCCGCGCAGCGCCAGGGCGACCCGCCCTCGGCCATGCAGGGAGTGACCAACGAGCTGCTGAAGATCATCCCGGCGTTCCGCGACCAGCCCGACCGCCTGCTCGTGTGTGCGACCAACTTCATTCGCGCGCTCGACTCCGCGTTTCTCCGCCACGGACGCTTCGACTACGTCATTCCCATCGGGCTGCCCGACGTGGCCGCCCGCGAGGCCATCTGGGAGCGTTACATTCCCTCGGCCGTGGCGGGAGTCGTCGACCTCGACACCCTCGTGGAGCAGAGCGAGGGCTTCTCGCCCGCCGACATCGAATACGCCGCGCACCGGGCCTCGCAGAACGCGCTCGAGAAGTCGCTGCACTCCGACGCGGATGCCACCGCCCTGGCCGGTCCGAGCACCTCCGACTACGTCGACGCGATCCTCTCCACCCGCACCACCGTGTCGGCGGAGGTCGCGGCCGAGTTCCTCGAAGACATCGAGCGCCTCGCCCGCCTGTAGCGGCGCGAGTCGGCCGAGCCGAGGGTGTTGACCTGGTTTCGGTTGCTACTTCAGGAGATCTGGCTGTCGGCATCCGCTGACCTGTGTCGTGGCGCGGCGATGGATGCTCCCGGTCGCGGATCTCCTGAAGTAGCGACGCGCCCCGCCGGTGTTGACCTGGTTTCGGTTGCTACTTCAGGAGATCTGGCCGTCGGCATCCGCTGACCTGTGTCGTGGCGCGGCGATGGATGCTCCCGGTCGCGGATCTCCTGAAGTAGCAACCGGCGCGCGTTGCGTCGCGTTCCAAAAGGCCAGGTCGGCGCGGCGACAGACGTGAGTCAGGGGTGATGTGGCCCGGGCGTGGGCACCGCGGGATGGCGATAGCGAACGACGGGAAGCCCGACCCGCGCCAAGACGGTGTCGGCGATGTTGGCGGGGCGGGCTCCCACCGTGAGTCGGCCGCGATTGGCGGTGTGCCCCGAGCTGGGCGCTGTAGGATGCTGATCAAAGCATCTTCGACGGAGGCACTGTCACCCACGTGGACCACACGACCAGTTCTGCCGGGTCATCTTCTGACCCCGACCATTGTTGTGATCGCGAAACGCGCTCAGTAGGCATCCGATGATCGGCGAGGTGCTCACTCTTCTCCTGGGCATTCTCGTGATTCTCGTGATCATCGCGGTGAACGGCTACTTCGTCGCCCAGGAATTCGCCTACATGTCGGTCGACCGCCGAAAGCTCTCCGTACAGGCGGATTCGGGCGACAAATCGGCGAAGCGCGCGCTCGCCGTGACGCGCCGCACCTCGTTCATGCTCTCGGGTGCGCAGCTCGGCATCACCGTGACGGGCCTGCTCGTCGGTTTCGTCGCGGAACCGCTCGTCGGTCGGTCGCTCGGAGTTCTGCTCGGAGGAGTCGGGATTCCTGCCGCGGTGAGCATCACGGTCGGAACACTGCTCGCGCTCGTGGCCTCGACGATCGTGCAGATGATCTTCGGCGAGCTGTTCCCGAAGAACTACGCCATCGCCAACCCCGAACCTCTGGCCAAGGGACTCGCGCGGTCGACGACGATCTATCTAACCGCCTGCGGATGGCTTATCACCGTGTTCGATCACGCCGCCAATCTGCTGCTGCGCGTGCTGCGCATCGAGCCGGTGCACGACGTGGACATGAGTGCCACCGCCCAAGACCTCGAACGCATCGTCTCTGACTCCCGGGAGAGCGGTGACCTGCCCGACGAGCTGTCGTACCTGCTCGACCGCATCCTCGACTTTCCGCACCGCGACGTCGAGCACGCGATGATTCCGCGCGCACGCGTCGATACCGTTCGGCCTGAGACGACGGTGGGCGAGCTGCGCACCCTCATGGCGAAGGCCCACACCCGGTATCCGGTCGTCGATGCTCGTGGTGAACCGGTGGGCGTCGCGCAACTCGCTGATCTGCTCGGCGGCGGGGTCGAAGACAACGCGCCGGTGGCGCAGATCATGAGGCCGCCGATGGTCGTACCCACTCTCATGAGGCTGCCGGATGCCCTGGCTCAACTCACGCGCACGCACAACGAACTCGCGTGTGTGATCGACGAGTACGGCGGTTTCGCGGGCGTGCTCACCATCGAAGACCTCGCCGAGGAACTCGTTGGTGAGATCACCGACGAGCACGACACCGGCGCAACCTCTGTTCTGACGCCGGACGGCGACAATATGTGGCTGATGGGTGGCGATGTGCACGTCGATGAGGCCGAGCGCGCCATCGGTCATGACCTGCCGCGCGGTGACTTCGAGACGGTGGCGGGCCTCCTCATCGCCGAGAGCGGTGCGTTGCCGCGTGTGGGCGAGAGGGTGAGGATCGCTCTCCCCTTTGACCCCGCCGATCTGGTGCTCGATGAACCGATTCGACGCCGGCTCGATGTTGATATTCTCGAGGTCGATCGGCACGTGCCGAGCGAGGTGCGGGTGAGCTTGGTTGAGGTCGCCGCCGCGCCCGAGACCGACAAGAAGGTCGAGCGATGAGCAATCCCTGGGTCATCATCATCGTGACCGTGCTGCTCATCGCCCTCAGCGCATTCTTTGTGGTCATCGAGTTCGCCCTGCTGGGCGCGAGGCGGCATCGTCTCGAAGAGTCGGCGGCGACGAGCCGGTCGGCGAGGGCCGCCCTGCGCGGCGTGAACGAACTCACTCTGATGCTCGCGGGCGCGCAGCTCGGCATCACCGCAGCGACGTTCGCACTCGGAGCCGTGACCAAGCCCGCAGTCGACCGATGGCTCGGCCCGGTATTCGAATCGTGGGGCATGCCCTCCTGGGCGGCCGACGGTGCGGCCTTTGCGCTGTCGCTCCTGCTGGTCACGTTCCTGCACCTCGTGGTCGGCGAGATGGCACCGAAGTCGTGGGCCATCGCGCATCCTGAGCGCTCGGCCATTCTCATCGGGATTCCCGCGCGCGCCTTCGTGTGGCTGTTCCGGCCCCTGCTGAGGTGGGTGAACAGCATCGCGAACCGCCTCGTGGCGGCGACCGGGGTCGAACCGGTCGAGAGTGCCGCCATCGGCGGGCTCAATGCCGAGACGATCCGACACCTCGTGGAGTACTCCGCCAGCGTGGGGTCGCTGGAATCGTCGTTCCGTTCCCAGATTTCGAGCGTGATCGAGCTTGAGACGATGCACATCGAGCAGCTCATCGCCTCGAACAGCGAGCCGACGGCAGTCTCGGCCGGCGCGAGCGTGGCTGAGGTGCAGACCGCGGCGGCGCGGTCAGGCCACATGCGCATTCTCGTGGCGGCCGACCCCGCACTCTCGGGCTCGCAGCCCCGTGTCGTGCACGTGCGCGACACGCTTCTCGAATCGGCCGCGCGTCCGGCTCGCGAGGTGGCTCGCACTGCCTTCGTGATCGCTGTCGGCACCCCGGTTCACGTGGCCCTCGCTCGCTTGCGTGAGGCGAGCGAGCAGTTCGCGGTGGTCATGGAGGGCGAGCGATTCGTCGGTGTCGTCACGCTCGCCGACGTTCTCCGACGGGTGCTCCCCAGCGCGGAGGAGCAGGCAACCAGCGACACCGCCTGGCGCACCGGGTGAGCCAGGCGGAGGTGTCGCAGACGCGATGGGTGGTGTCGGCCTGGCCAACACCGCCGGGGCCGCCGGAATGGCCCGGGTCGGGGCAATCTCGGCCGCCGCCGACGCATTCCGCCGACCCCAACCGGTTGTCAAGGGAATGCCCGGTGACTAGCATTTGAGTCACCCGTGACGCATCAGGAAAAGGACCGCGCCGTGATCATCGAGGCCACTGGCCTAACCAAGACGTACAAGTCCAAGAGCGGCCCGGTGCATGCGCTCGCCGGGCTCGACCTCTCGGTGCCACGCGGTACGGTCAAGGCCCTGCTCGGCCCGAACGGAGCCGGCAAGACCACGGTCGTGAAGATGCTCACCACCCTGATTCGACCGGATGCCGGCACCGCCTTCCTCGACGGAATCGACGTCGTGCAGAACCCCAAGGCCGTGCGGCGGCTCATCGGTGTCTCGGGTCAGTACGCGGCCGTCGACGAGAACCTCACCGGCTTCGAGAACCTCGAGATGGTCGGTCGGCTGTACCACCTCGGCGGCGCGGCAGCGCGGCACCGCGCGCAGGAACTCATCGACCTCTTCGAGCTCACCGCGGCGGGAAGCCGCCCGGTCAAGGGTTTCTCCGGAGGCATGCGGCGGCGCATCGACCTCGCGGGAGCACTCGTGATCAAGCCCAAGGTGCTCTTTCTCGACGAACCGACCACAGGACTCGACCCGCGCAGTCGCATTGCGCTGTGGGGCATCATCAAAAAACTCGTTGCCGACGGCACGACCGTGCTGCTCACCACCCAATACCTCGAGGAAGCCGACCAGCTCGCGGACGACATCGTGGTGATCGACGACGGCAGGGTCATCGCCGAGGGAACATCCGACCAGCTCAAGGCACAGATCGGTGGGCACCGACTCGAGGTGGCACTCGTCGACGCCGGTGATAGCGGCGCGGCCCGCGGCATCCTGATGCGTCACGGTGTGGGGGAGGCGACGGTGTCGACCGACGGGCGCGGCGTGGAGGTGGCGGTGAACGACGGCCCGCAGGCGCTGCAGCACGTGCTCGCCGAGCTCGGTGCGGCCGGGATCGAACTGCACGACGCTGGCATGCGCCGGCCCACCCTCGACGATGTGTTCTTGAAGCTCACCGGGCACAAGGCCGACCTCAGCCAGGACGACGACCCGGATGCCGAGAAGTCCGCCAAGACGAAAGCGGGGAAGGCCGCATGAGCGCCGTGATCGAGACGCCGGCGCAGACGGAGCCCGCCTGGAACCCGCTCTCGGAGTGGTATTCCGACGGGTGGACGGTGACGAAGCGCAACCTGATCAAGGTGAAGCGGTCGCCCGACGTGCTTGTTTTCGCGGTGATCCAGCCGATCATGTTCGTGCTCTTGTTCAGCCAGGTGTACGGGGGCGCGATTGCGGTGCAGGGCACCGACTACACCCAGTTTCTGATGGCCGGGATCTTCGCGCAGACCGTTGTTTTCGGTGCCACGTACTCGGGTTCCGCTATGGCGCTCGACCTCAAAGAAGGCATCATCGACCGGTTCCGCAGCCTGCCGATGACGTCGTCGGCGGTGCTCATTGGCCGCACCAACGGTGACCTCGTGCTGAACAGCATCTCGATGGTGATCATGATGCTCACCGGGCTTGCGGTGGGCTGGCGGGTGGACTCCACCCCCGAGCAGTTCCTGGCCGGGGTCGGCCTGCTGCTGCTCTTCGCCTACGCGTTCAGCTGGGTGATGGCGCTGCTCGGAATGAGCGTGAAAAGCCCCGAGGTGATCAACAACGCTTCGTTCCTCATTCTCTTTCCGCTCACGTTCATCTCGAACGCGTTCGTACCGAGCGAGACCCTGCCCACACCCCTGCGCATCTTCGCGGAGTGGAACCCGGTGTCCTCGCTCGTGCAGGCGGTGCGGCAACTGTTCGGCAACCTCGGCACGGCCCCGGTGCCCGACATCTGGACGATGCAGAACCCCATTCTCACGTCGCTGATCGGCATCGCGGTGATGCTGCTCGTGTTCGTGCCCCTGTGCATCCGCAAGTTCGCGTCGATCAGTTCGCGCTAGGTTTTATCGTTCCCACCTCGAAGCAAAGGAGCCTGACATGACAGTTTCACTCGGTATCCAGCACGCGTTCGGCGGATTCGCCGTGAATGATATTGAGGCCGCGGTCGCGTTCTACGGCGAAACGTTGGGCCTCGAGGTGCGCCAGGGCCAGATGGGCATGCTGCGCCTGCAGCTTCCCGGCGGCGCCGAGATGATCATCTACCCCAAGCCCGACCACGAGCCCGCCAACTTCACCATTCTCAACCTTGTCGTCGCCAACATCGACGTGGCCGTCGACGAACTCACCGAGCGCGGCGTCGAATTCTTGCGCTACGACGGGGTCTTCGAGCAAGACGTGAAGGGGATTCAACGTGGGGGAGACCCGGAGATCGCCTGGTTCACCGACCCGGCCGGCAACATCCTCTCGGTGCTGCACACCACGTAGCGGCCGCGGCACGTGCCGCGGCCTGCGTCCTGTGTCGTGGCACGTGTTAAGACCCGCGGCACTGGTTGCTGCGAGTGCCAGCGGTCTTAATGAGTGCCGCCACGGCGAACGGCTTGGGGCGCGGGTCAGCTGCGGCGTTTACGGGGGTTGCGGGTGGGGCGGGTGCGACCGGGAGCGGATTCCGACTTCTTCTTCGCGGCGGGCTTGGCCTGGGCGGCGGCCACGCGCAGGGCTTTGGCGGCGGCCTTGGCCTTGTCGGTCTTCTTGGGCTTGCGCGGAGGGCGCGCGCCCGGCTCCTGCGCCTCCTCGGGCACGGTGGCGCGGGAACTCGCGCTCGAGCGTCCACGCACGATGCCGATGAACTCTTCAATGTCGTCGCTCGTGTCGGCGGTGATCCACGCGAGCGCGATCTGCGTCTCCGGCACACCGTCGACCGGCCGAGAAATCACGTCTTTGCGACCGTGCAGGCGCGCAATGGAATGCGGCACGATGATGATGCCCACGCCGGCCGCGACCTGCTCCATCACCTCATCCATGTCCTTCATGACCGGCAGCGCACGACGGATGCCGTCCCGCACCTCGGTCGCCATGTCACGCCACGCGGGCACCTCGTCGGGGTCTTGCAGCAGGTGCTCGTCGGCGAGATCCGCGAGGGCGACGAGGTCGGCATCCGCGATCTCGTGGCCCTTGGCGGCAACCACAACGGGCACCTCGCTGTAGAGACCGATGACGCTCAACTGATTCTCGTCGATGGGCAGGCGCACGAGGCTGACCTCGGCGCGGCCGTCGAGGAGAACGCTTACCTGCTCGTTGGTTTCGGTACGAAAAACCTCGAGCGGAACCTCGGGTCGGCGCTCGGCCCAGATGCGAGTCCACTTGGTGGGAGTCACTCCGGCGACGAAGGCAATGGAAAAGCTCACGGCATCCTCTTCTGCAACACTAAAATGCCCCAAAGGGGGTGGTCTCAGGCTATACGCTTAGGGGATGACGTCCGTAAAGAAGCCCCAGACCATGAAGCCTGCCACGGCGGCCCAGAAACTCGGGATTCTGCTCGACGCGGCACCCGCTGAATTCCAGACCGCGCTCGTGACCCGCACCGAACTCGCTGCACTGATGGAAAACCCGCCCGAATGGCTCGTTGAACTGCGCGCCAACGGACCGCACCCCAAGCAGGTCGTCGCCGCCAAGCTCGGCGTGTCGATCTCCGGACTCGCCCGCAGCGGCGCGACCGAACCCCTCACCACCGCCGAGATCAGCGCCCTGCTGCAGCAGCCGCCGGCATGGCTTGTACTGGAGCGTTCCACCCAGGCCGGCGTTCGTGCCGACCAGATCGCTGCGAAAGACCGCGACGCCGAGCGTGCCGCGAAGAAGGCGCACATCGAGCGCAAGGCCGCGCAGGAGCTCGCGAAGGAAACCCGCAAGAACTAACTCCCCGTGAGCGGATGCCGCGGCATCCGCTCACCTGCCCGGTGCCCGCTGTGGCCGCCCCTGGAATTGGTGGCCGCTACGGTAACCGGCGTAGCGCCCGCCGAAACCGGGCGCGGCATCCCGTCGGCTCAGTACTGCTCGCGCAGGAACGACACGACGTCGCCGAGCTCGGCCTGCGACACGGAGTGCCCCATTCCCTCGTAAATACGTTCCGTGAGCGTGCTGTGACCGGGTAGCCAGGCCTGCGTGCGGTCCACGGCGGCCGTGGGAATGACCGGGTCGGCCGTTCCTCGCCCCCAGAACACCGGAGGGCGACGCTCGGCGAGCCGCTCATCGCCCGTGCTATCTCCGGTCGACACGAAGCCGGAGAGCTGCACGGCGAAGGTGAAGCGGTCGGGGGCGCGGCGCAGCAGTTGCAACGCCATGGCCCCGCCCTGCGAAAAGCCGAGCAGCCCCACGGATGCCGGCGGCTCGGCCAAATTGTCGAGCCAGTCGAGCACAGCGGTGGTGGCAGCGTCAACGGCGGATTCCACGACAGTGGCGGGTCTGCTCGGGTCGGTGATCGGAAACCAGGACCAGCCGTCGCCGACGGGCAACGGTGCGCGCAGCGCCGCGATCACGGGCTCGAGCGGTAGGTGCGGGGCGAGCGAGAAGAGGTCGCCCTCGTGCGAGCCGTAGCCGTGCAGGATCAGCAGCAGCGGTCGGCCGACGCGTTCGGCGCCGGCGGCGGACCAGAGTACGGCGTTGGTGTCGATTGGCGCGACATTGTGGTTGTCCATTGGTGCCCTCCGATTTACTATCAACGCATGAGCGGCGTTGACTACTTCAATACTTTCATTGCCGTTGCACCCGATTCCACCGCGACGGGCGGGATGGTTCCGCACGGCGGAGCAAAATCGGGCACCGTGGTCTCGCGCATGTGGCACATGATCACCCAATCGCCCTACAAATACACCTCAGCCGACGTGATCTTCTCGGTGCACGCCGACCGGGCCAAGATTGCGGCGGCCGATCGCCCCCACGCCCGGGAGGAATACTTCAGCGTGGGTCGCGCCTGCCTCCGGTCGAGCGACCTCGGCAAACGCTACGGGTGGGGGATCCACGCCGACACCACGGGGCATGTGGCCCTGTATGCGGTGGGAACGCGCGAGTACGCCGCCTTCGCCGCGGGGGTCGCGCCAAACGGCGAACCGGTGGCGCTCACCCGCGCGATGCGCAGCATCCGTCGCTGACCGCACGCGTGACGCCCACGACGCCGGCGGAGTTCGCGCCTTCCGGGTGGCCGGGAGGGTGCGTTGGGCGCCACTGGACGCAGGGTGGCTCGCCGCCCGCCCGCGAGGAGGGGCCGCCGTGCGCAATCGGGTCCGCGGTGCGCGAGAATGAACTCATGAGCGTGCGCACACCTGACCCCGACCCGGACTGGCTACCCAAGGGTGACTCCAGTGTTCCGAGCAACAACCCCGCATGGCTGAAAGACGTGGAGCTCGCCGAGATTCGGCGTCGCCTGCCCATTCTCTATATCGAGGCCGTGCCCGTGCGGGTTGACGGCCTCGGCCAGGTCGTGGAGGTGGGCGTGCTGCTGCGCGCCCGGCCCACCGGCGAGATGACGCGCACCCTCGTGTCCGGGCGGGTGTTGTACGGCGAGACGCTGCGCGATGCGCTGTTTCGCCACCTCGAGAAAGACCTCGGCCCGATGGCCTTCCCGCAATTGCCCGCGAGCCCGGTGCCGTTCACCATCGCCGAGTACTTCCCGCTGCCCGGCATCTCCGCGTTCACCGACGATCGCCAGCACGCCGTGTCGCTGGCCTACGTCGTTCCGGTCACCGGCACGTGCGACCCCCGCCAGGACGCGCTTGAGATCACCTGGATGAGCCCCGATGAAGCCGCGTCCCCGGCCGTCTCCGCCGAGATGGAGGGCGGGCGCGGTGCGCTGCTGCGATCCGCCATGGCCTCCGTGGGTCTGCTGCGCTAGCCCAGCACCTAAGAAACGGATGCGCCGGGCCGACTGGCTCCGGCGCATCCGTTCTTAAAGCGGCTGGCGTCGCAGATCACGTCCGCTCTCTGCAGATACCACGTCGGACAAATGTCACTCCGGTCGCCGCAGCGCGGTGCGGCGGGCGAGGTATTCGGTTTCGTCGATCTCTCCGCGGGCGAAACGCTCGTTCAGAATGCGCTCCGCATCATGGTGCGAAGGGCGCAGAGCGGTCGTTCCCTGGTCGGAGCGCGGGCGCCTCAGCAGAACCACGATGACGAGGGTGATCACCCCTCCCCAGAACAAGACCATCAACACGGCCATTACGATCCAGCCGCCCATTCCCCAACTGTCGCCACCCCATCCGTACATGGTCACACCTCCATTTTTTACAAGGCTATCGCTCCTCAGGATCGCCGAACAGGGCCGTAAGTCCTCGGGGTGCTGCGCTAGCTCAGGCCGAGGGTGTCGAGGAACAGGCGCTCATAGCGGGCGGCATCCACATCGAGGGCAACCTCCACGGCCGCCCACTCCTCGTGCAGTCCGTGCACGATGTCCTCGCCCGGGTGCAGCCGCAGGTCCACCAGAGTCTGGCCCCGACCATACCCGGCGAGCTGCACGCTCACCGGTCGCAGCTCGGTGCGCAGCGCACCCGGGTCCACGAGGGCGCACACGGCGCCGGCGTCACCGATCAGCCCCGAGTACTCGCTCGCCCGGTCGGCGCCGAGCATGATGCGGTTGGTCAGCAGCGCGCCCACGATTCGGCCGAGCGGCGATTCGCCGTTCAGCAGAGCGGATGCCGTCGGCTCGGCAACTCCCACCCGGTTGAACACGTCGAGCCCGTACATGAACGTGGGGATGCCGGAATCGAGCACGATCGCGGCCGCCTCCGGGTCGTGCCAGACGTTGAATTCGGCCACCGCGGTGGCGTTGCCCACGCTCGCCGAGCCGCCCATGAACACGATGCGCTCAATGTTGTTGGCGAGGTCGGGGTACTGGCGCAGCATCAGGGCGAGGTTGGTCTGCGGGGCGAGCGCCACGAGGGTGATCGGCCGCGGGCTCGCCTCGATGAGGGAGCGCATGAGCTCAATCGAGCTGCCGGGCACCGCAGCGCGGTCGCTCGGCGGTAGCCGCAGCGTGCCGAGTCCGCCCTCGCCGTGCACATGCGCGGCGGAACGCGCCGGTTCGAGCAGCGGGCGACGGGCCCCGGCCGCCACGGGAATATCGGGCGCGCCAGCCGCGTCAAGAATGCGCAGCGTGTTCTGCACAACGCGCTCGAGGGAAGCGTTACCGGCAACGCAGCTGATGCCGAGCACGTCGAGGCCCGGGTGAGCGACGGCGAACAGGATGGCGAGGGCATCGTCGACGCCGGTGTCGACGTCGAGGATGACCGGAATGGTGGGTGCGGTAGACATCCGTTCAGCCTAGTTCGCCCCCGCCACCGATCGGGCTAGCGCACCAGTCGAACCTCGTGCAGATGCTCGCCGAGTACCTCTTCGTTGCGTTCGAGGCCGTCGGGGCGATAGCCGTTCCGGGCGTAAAAGGAATGGGCGCGAGGATTGTCGGCGGCGACCCACAGCATCGATTCGCCGGGATCCACGACGGCATCGAAGAGTTTCTGGCCCAGACCGGAGCCGTGAGAGGCCTGCAACAAGTACATGTTGTAGAGCTCGTTGTCCACCGGGGACGTCGCGTCGCGAGACGGACCGCTGCAGGCAAATCCGACGATGTCGTCGTCCACGACAGCGACAACTTGACGGTAGTCCGGTCCTTGAGCGGTGAACCGGCGCCAGAGGGCGGCGAAGCGCTCTGGCCGCAGCTGGGACAGGGCAGCCGAGCTCAGCAGGTGATCATAGGTCTCGTGCCAGCAGGTCGCGTGTACGCGGCCCAGGCTGTCGGCATCTGCTTCTTCAACGGGTCGAACGACAACAGTGGAGTTCATGTAGCGACTGTACCTGCATTTGTGCACCCGTTTTGTCCACGGGCATGCAAAACGGGCCGGCCTCGTGAGAGACCGGCCCGTTTTTAGCAGCTAGAGAAAGCGAATACTTTAGCCCTTCGAACGGCGCGGATCCGAGCGACCCGCTCCGCCGGAGCCGGAGCCGCGAACGAGTCCGCCGACCTGGAGGCTGCCCACGCGGGGTCCGCCGGAGCGACCCGCCGCGCTGCCTGCGGGGGCGTTCTGGCTGCGTCCGGCACCTGCCGGACGGCTGGTGCGACGAGCGCCACCGGCCGAAGCCGCGTCGCTGCTGTTCGAGCGTCCGCCACGAACCTCACGGGTGCCGGCATCGCGGCCGCCGTTGTCGCGGCCGCCACGGCCGTTGCCCTGCTCGTCACGGTTGACGCGCTTGCGCTGGGCGTTGGCGCCCTGCGAGCGGCCGCCCTGCGACTGGCGCTGCTGCTGCGGCTGCTCAACACGAGGAAGCGGCTTCACGTAGGCGGCAACGTCGCCGACGAGGGCGTCTACGGCGGCTGAGGAGGCATCAACGCGCTGCGGGGTCACCTTGATGGCGGCCTTGCGCAGCAGGGAGTCGGTGTCGCGCTTCTGCTCGGGGAGAACAACGGTGACCACGTCACCGGCGCTGCCGGCACGGGCGGTGCGGCCCGAGCGGTGCAGGTACGCCTTGTGCTCGGCGGGCGGGTCAACGTGAATCACGAGCTCAATGTCGTCAACGTGCACGCCGCGAGCCGCGACATCCGTTGCCACCAGAACCTTTACGTCGCCGGCGCTGAACGCGGCGAGGTTGCGGTCACGGGCCACCTGCGAGAGGTTGCCGTGCAGGTCGACGGCGGGAATGCCCGCGTCGATGAGGGTCTTGGCGAGCTTCTTGGCCTGGTGCTTGGTGCGCATGAAGAGAATGCGACGTCCGCTGCCCGAGGCCAGCTTCTGAACGAGGTCCTTCTTCGCCTCGGTGCCGGAGACCTCGAACACGTGGTGGGTCATGGCCGAAACGTGGCTGTTGGCCTCGTCGACGGAGTGCATCACCGGGTCGTGCAGGAAGCGGCGAACGATCTTGTCCACGCCGTTGTCGAGCGTGGCGGAGAACAGCATGCGCTGGCCGTTGCCGGGCGTCTTGTCGAGGATGCGCGTGACGACGGGCAGAAAGCCGAGGTCGGCCATGTGGTCGGCCTCGTCGAGCACGGTGATCTCCACGGCGTCGAGGTTCACGAAGCCCTGCTTCATGAGGTCCTCGAGGCGGCCGGGGCAGGCCACGACGATGTCGACGCCGGACTTGAGGGCGGAGACCTGACGGTTCTGCGAGACGCCACCGAAGATGGTGGTCGTGTTGAGGCCGTAGGCCTCGGCGAACGGGGTGATCGCGTTGGTGATCTGGGTGGCCAGCTCACGGGTCGGTGCGAGGATCAGGCCGAGCGGGCGACCCGGGCGGCGCTTGCCACCAGCGAGCTTGCCGCCGAGGCGGGAGACCATGGGAAGGGCGAAGGCGAGGGTCTTGCCCGATCCGGTCTTTCCGCGGCCGAGAACGTCGCGGCCCTTGAGGGTGTCGGGAAGCGTGTCGACCTGGATCGGGAACGCGTTGTCGATTCCCTGCGACGAGAGAACGCTCACGAGGGCGGCGGGCACGCCGAGCGCGCTAAAAGTTGTTTCAGTCAAAGTGGTGCCTTTCGGGCATCAGGCTCCTCGCCCGAACCGAGGCCGCGCATGCGGCTGCCGGAACCAGGAGGATTCACATGGCGAAGGTGCCGAAGGGCACATCCGTTCGCCGTAAGAATGTTTCATTCCGAAATCGGGCCGGCCCTGGGGGCTGCCGCGAAAAGAAGAGGGCGTTCTACGACGCAGCAAGCGCAACTACGCACTCGCAAGTACCTCCACCCTACCTCACGAATCACTCCGCGGGCCCCGCGGGCCCATCTGCCGGCAGGCAGCGCCTCCTGAGTCCCCGTTCAATCGGCGCGTAGTCCGCCGCTAGCGTGTGCCCACCGAGGACTCCGGACGGAGGTCCAGGCGCCGCAGAAGCTGTGCGTTGACGGCGACCACCACGGTCGATGCTGACATGAGGAGCGCTCCGATTTCCATGGGCAGTATGAAGCCGATCGGGGCGAGAACGCCCGCAGCGAGGGGGACGGATATCAGGTTGTAGCCGGCGGCCCACCACAGGTTCTGTTTCATCTTTCGGTACGTGGCCCGGGACAGCTCGATGACCGACAGGACCGAGCGTGGATCGTCGCTGGCGAGGATGACACCGGCAGACGCGATTGCCACGTCCGTGCCGGCGCCAATGGCGATGCCAACATCCGCCTGCGCCAGTGCGGGCGCGTCATTGACGCCGTCGCCGACCATGGCGACTCTTCTGCCTTCATGCTGCAGCTCGGCAACTTTCTTGGCCTTGTCCTCGGGGTGAACCCCTGCGAAAACGCGGTCGATTCCGAGTTCGGCGGACACTGATTGTGCCACGGCTTCAGCATCGCCAGTGATCATGACAACCTGGATTCCGAGGGCATGAAGTGCGTCGACCGCTTGCCTGGACTCCTCCCGAATCTCGTCGGCCAAGCCGATGGCGCCGATGACGGCACCGTCCCGAAGCACGTGCAAAATGATGGCGCCCTGCTTCTTCCACTCCTCGGTGAGGTCGAGTGGGCTGGCACTGTGGCTCTCGAGCATGCTCGGACCGCCCACACTTATCTCATGTCCCTCCAGGGTGCCCGAGACGCCGACTGCAGCGGATGTGCGGAAGGCGGTAGCTCGGGGGACCGTCAGGTTTTTGCCCTGTGCGGCGGTCACGATGGCGCGGGCGAGAGGATGCTCGCTGTCGGCTTCCGTGGAGGCCGCCCACGCCAGAAGGTCATCTTCGGTGTACCCGTCGACAACCGTGATGTGCGACACGGTGGGCTCGCCTTTGGTGAGGGTGCCGGTCTTGTCGAAGAGAACGGAATTGACGGTGCGCATACTTTCAAGGGCAAGGCGATCCTTGATCAAAACGCCGCCCTTCGCTGCGCGTTCCGTCGCGATGGAAACCACGAGGGGAATCGCGAGGCCCAGGGCGTGGGGGCAGGCGATCACGAGAACGGTGATCGTGCGGATGACCGCATTCTGAGGTTGCCCGAGCAGGGTCCAGGTGATGGCCGTCACGACTCCGGCTCCGAGCGCAAACCAGAACAGCCAGCCGGCTGCCCTGTCGGCGATGCGCTGGGCCTTGGATGACGACCCCTGGGCCTCGGCTACCAGGCGTTGAATGCCGGCCAGGGCGGTGTCATCGCCGACGGCGGTGACGCGCACGCGAAGCGCTGAATCGGTTGCGACCGTGCCGGCGACGACGTGGTCGCCCGGTGCGCGGGAGACGGCGCGCGATTCGCCGGTGATCATCGACTCGTCAACGTCTGCGGTGCCTTCCGTGATGAGGCCGTCCGCCGGTACGCGCCCACCAGGGCGCACCACAATGACATCGCCCAGCACGAGGTCTGTCGGGGAAACGAGCACGACGAGGTCGCCTTCGACGCGTTCCGCTTCATCAGGCAGAAGGGCGGCCAAAGATTCCAGCGCGGTGGACGTCTGCGCCAGGGATCGCATCTCAACCCAGTGGCCAAGGAGCATGATGACGATCAGGAGGGCCAGCTCCCACCAGAAATCGAGTTCACGATCGATGATGCCCAGGCTGGCACCCCAGGACGCGAGGAAGGCCACCGTGATCGCGAGAGCGATGAGGAGCATCATTCCCGGTTTGCGACTCTTCAGCTCTGAGAGGGCACCCGTGAGGAATGGCCGACCGCCCCAGACGTACATCAGGGTCCCCAGGAGCGGTGAGATCCAGTTCATCCATCCACTGGGCGGCAGCGTGTACCCCACGAGCGTGGCGAACATCGAACTGAAACCGACGACGGGCACGGCGATGAACAACATGGTCCAAAACAATCGCCGAAACTGGCCGACGTGGTCTCCATGCCCACCGTGTCCAGAGTGGTTCATTGACGCCTGCTTCATCTCCTCATGATCGGGCGGGGACTCGAGTCCCTCCGTTTCTGCAGGCGAAGCAGCCGATGGTTCCGGATGGTTGTGCTTGGAGGTCATAACGCCCACGATATACCCTGCGGGGGTATCCTGACAGAACTTTATTACGAGGCACGTGTCGGCCGGGGGCGATCGGGTGGGTTCAGCGTGCCTGAATGATTCCCATCATTCCGGCATCCTCGTGATCGAGAATGTGGCAGTGATAGACGGTTCGGCCGCTGAAGTCTTCAAATGCGATTCGCACTCGAGTCGTGCTGCGTGCCCGGATGTTGACGACGTCCTGCCAGATCGCGGTCTCCACGGCCTGGCCGTCCTGCTCGACGATTTGCATGGGCCAGACGTGCAGGTGCAGTGGATGATCCAGGGGGCTGGTATTGGTGAGAAGCCATTCCTCGACGCTTCCGAACTGAACTGTTTCGTCGTCTCGGGACGGGTCAAAGACGCGGCCGTTGATGGTGGGCGTCATCATCCCGCCGCCCATACCGCCCATGCCCATGGCGAAGACCAGCTCGCGCCGCGCGGTCACGGTTGTGCTGCGTAGGTCGCGCGGAGTGGGTTGGCGGGGTATCGCAGCCGGTTCGTCGGCGGTCTCACCCGCCACGGTGAGTGTGGCCAGGGCGACGTCATCCGTAGCAGGGGAAAAGCCTCCTCCCATCATTCCTCCGGAGGACCCGCGGTCGTAGGGGAGGGTGCGGAGAACGGACGTTCCGGAGGCTCCGGTCACGAGCAGGTCTGCCCGGTTTCCCGGCGCCAGCACGATCTCCTCGACGTCGCGGGCAGATTCGAAGCGTCCGGAGTCAATTCCGAGGAGGGTCATCCGCTGCCCGTCGAGGCGCAACCGCAGGTAGCGGGACACGCTGGCATTGACGATGCGCCACCGTTCCCGTTCGCCGGGACGAGCCGTCATACCCGGGTTGAGCTGCCCGTTGACCAGAACGAGTTCTCCCTCGCGGCCGGACATCTTCTCCATTGACGTTGCGGCGGGAACTGTTCCTGCCGAGCTGATGGTGATGTCAGAGACCACGAGGAGGCGCTCGCGGTCCGCGGGGATGGGGTCCGGGTCTTCGACGATGATGGCACCGAAAAGGCCGCCGAACACCTGGTCGGTGACGAAACCGTGCTGGTGCGGGTGATACCAATACACGCCCGGCGGGTGATTGGCCGGCAGGTCGTACTGGTAATCGAAGGACTCTCCGGCCGGGACGGTGACGAACATGTTGTCGCTGTTGTTTTCGGGGGAGACGTGCAGGCCGTGCACATGCAGATTGCTCGGGTCTGTCAGGCCGTTGCGCAGGCTCACGCTGAGGGTGTCGCCCGCTCGAACGCGCAGTGTGGGTCCTGGCGTGCCGCCGTTATAGCCCAGTGCCCGTACGGTTCGCCCCGCTATGGTCACCTGCCCGGGAGCAGACTCGAGAGTCACGGCGAGAGCGCCGCCTGCGCTTCGCAGCTCAGTGGGTTCGATGAACTCGCCGCCGGCGTCGATGTCCGACGGCGAGAGAGACGGCGCTCCTTGATTCATCAGCAGTCCCGTTCCTCCGACAGCCACGCCGGCGATCCCCACCCCGCCGAGGATGAGGGCGTTGCGCCGAGTCATCGGGCGCACGGCTAACCCTCGTCCAGTGTGCGCAGCTGATCCTTATACTGCTCTTGGGTGAGTTCCCCACGAGCGAAGCGTTCATCCAGAATCAGCCGGGCGCGAGTAGGCGCGGGCGGACTCGGTGTCGAGGGCGGGCCGGCCTTCCCCGTGGTGTTGTTCGAGAGCGCACGAACGACCACATAGATGATCAGGGCAACGCCCGCGACCGCCAACAGCCCGAATCCCCAGGTCCACCCCATATTTGCTGTTCCCCACATCATCAGATTCTCCGTCCGTCCTGGGATTCATTCATTCGTTCGGCTTGCGCAGCCTGGTCCCATTATACCCGTGGGGGTATGAAGTGAGTGACGTGACCATCATGAAAGCAGTTCCGTCCAGGTGAGGCCATAGTCATCGCTCGCAGCAACGCCACCGGCGACCGCGACGAGGATCCAGGGCGAGGAGCCGCCGACAAAAGTGAAGGCGTCGGGAGGGCCGTCGATTGCGCCTGCCTCTGTCCACGTTCCGGCAGCGCCCTCCTGCCGCCACAGTGTGCCCTGCGGGTCAATTCCTACCAACCCCCCGCCGGCGGAGGCATCGGCGGCCTCGACCAGCAGAAGCACGGGAGCGCCATCCACGAGGTCAAACGTGCGACCGGCGTCGTCGCTCATCGCGAGACCCTCGGCTGTCGTCGCGAAGACCCGATCAGGTCGTGACGGATCTACCGTCAGGTCGCGCAGGGGCAGTGCCCCTCCGGTGGACCACGTGGCGCCGGAATCATCACTCACCAGGATGGTCCCCGCACCGGCGTCGTACCCATAGACGCGCAAGGTCTCGTCCAGGGGCACCGCGGCGAGATCATGGAAATCCGTTTCGCCCTCCAGGGAGAGGGCGGTCCAGGAATTGGCACCGTCGGTACTGGAGATAAGTCCAAGGTTTGGCAGGTTCAGGTCGGTCTGCTCCGTCGGTGCGGGGTGGCCGGACGCCAGAAGGTGGCCGGGAGCGGCAACGGTGAATGCCATGGTGTCCTGCGCTCCGCCGGCGATCTGGCTGGGCTCGACCGTGGTGCTGCGCGGCGTTCCTTCGAGATACGTGTCCGGGAGACGCCCGGTCGGGATGAGCCACACTCCTTGGTGGGTCGCCGCATACGTGTTTCCCGTCAAGGGGTCGGCGCCGAGGCCGTGGACATGCTCGAACGCGCGGTTGACCGTTGCGTTCTCTTCGGAAGCGGCGCCCTTCCCGGCATCTGGGGTGGCGCAGCCAGCGAGGGCAAGGGTACTCACAAGCGCCACTGACAGCATCCGGGCCTGGCAGTGGGACAAGCTGAATCTAGCCAAGGGTGACTCCTCGTGAACTCATGAAGGGTTGTGGGTTCACACGCGCACCGTTGACGCGTGTTTCATAGTGCACGTGACAGCCCGAGGACGCACCGGTCGTCCCCACGAGCGCGACTGTCGCCCCCGCCGAAACCTGCTGCCCGCGGTTGACGAGCACGGAGCTGTTGTGGGCGTACCCAGTCTGCGTGCCGTCACCATGGTCAATCAGAACCCACTTGCCGTAGGAGCCCAGCCAGCCGGCATAGACAACCGTCCCAGCGGATGCTGCGTACACTCCCTGTCCACACCCGGCGGCAATGTCTGTGCCGTGGTGAAACGCCCCGACGCCGGCAACCGGCCTGCTGAGGCGCGGGCCGTAGGCGGAGCTGATCCAGCCGTACACCGGCAACACCCAGCCCTGGTTGCCGGGAGCGCTGCTGCCGGTGGGTGGCGCCGGGCGGGCGGATGCGGACGCTGACGCTGCGGCCGCGGCCGCGGCCGCGGCGGCGGCTTGGGCTTGGGCCTGGGCTTGGGCCTGGGCTGCCCGCGCGGCGGCGGCGGCCTGGGCTGCGCGCGCAGCGGCGGCAGCGGCTTCCGCAGCACGGCGCACCTCTTCACCCGTGGCGTAGTCGGCCTCCGTCGCGGCACGATCTTCGGTGAGCACGGTGAGTTGCGCCTGCAGTGTTCCGGCCACCTGCTGTTGGTCGGCGAGTGCCGTTTCTACGCGGTCGCTCGCGGCCACCGCCCCAGCTAACGCTGTCTCGGCGGCAGCTGCCAATTCTCCCCGCGCTTCCTGGGCTACTTTGGCCTGATCGGTCGCGGCCGTCGCGGAATTTCGGTTCGCTGTTGCCGTCTCATAGACCAGGCTCATTCGCTCGGTCATCTTGCTCATGGAACCCAACTGATTCAGCAGGTCACCCGCCTCATCTGGTTCCAGGAACAGGGTCATCGACATGTCGCCGGGTCCGGACCGGGCGAGGAGGGCCGCAAAACGGCCGGCTTGCTCGGCAGAGACATCAGCCAGCGCCGTCGCCTCATCTGCTTTATTTTGAAGGGTCGCCGCTTTGAGGCTTGCCGCATCGAAGGTGCTCTGCGCCGCCTCGTACTCGGTCGCTCGCGCGTCTGCCTCAGCACGCGCAGCATCCACTTCAGCCGTCAGGCCGTTGATCAGTGAGGTTATTGCCTTGATCTGCGTCTGTTTGGCGGCTTCGGATGACCGAGAACTCTCGACCTCCGCCCAAGTGGGGTATTCCTCCGCTCTGGCCGGCGCTGCGACAGCGAGCATGGCAAATATTGCCATCGTCGCGATGCCTGTACGAATGACGCGTGCAACTGCTGCGGGCTCAGTCAAGAGATACTCCTCGGGAACTCATGAACGTTTGCGGGTTTAGGTGCGTTCCATCCACACGGGTCTCAAAATGTACGTGGCATCCGCTGGACGAACCGGTGGTCCCCACCAGGGCGATGACCTCGCCGGCGGTGACGGTCTGCCCGGCGTTGACGAGGAGGGTGCTGTTGTGGGCGTATCCGCTCTTAATGCCATCTCCGTGGTCGATGAGTAACCACTTGCCATAGGAGCCCTGGTAGCCGGACTGGACAACGGTTCCTCCGGTCGCCGCGAACACCGGCTGGCCGCACGGAGCGGCGATGTCGGTTCCCTTGTGGTAACCGCCGACCCCGGCGACCGGTCTGTTCGGGCGCGGGCCGAAGCGGCTGGTAACGCGGCCCAGTACGGGCAGCGCCCATCCCAGGTCGGAGAGCTGGCTCTCATCGAGGCTGGCCCACCTGCCGTTTGCGGCGAGCTCGGTGTATGACGCAGGTTTGGGAACATCGGTGACGGTGAATCCGTCACGTTGGATCGGCGCCGACGCCGTGCTGGAAAAGCGGAGGATTTGCTCGCCGGCAGAGTCAGCCGACGAGGGCGCCGATGCCTGTGGTGCTTGCGGGGAGACAGCCAGAGCGGGGAGGGACGCGCTCACGGTGAAGAGCGCGATCATCGCCATGGCAACACCGGTGGCCGTCTGCCGGCCAATCGATGCTCGTTTCGGCGCGGTTCGTGCCGGCTTCGGCAGGGGTGGCGCGAATCGGCTCTCGCGCATACGGTTCTCGAGGGCACGAATATCTCGCCGAGACATCGTCGGCAGCAAACCGGGGACTGCCGGTGCGGTTGCAATGTGGCCGGTACTATCCACGCGCGCGCACCGGGGCAACACGAGGGAAACGAGCAAATGGTGAAAAGTGCATCAAAAAAGTCCTTGGGAGATTTGGATAAGAACAGGCACGCACGCGGGGCTTCACCGGTCGATGACCGGCGACGTTGCCCCGCCTGAGCGACCCGCTACAGGGTTGCGAGAAGCTCTGCCATGACGGCGATTTCTGCCGTCTGTGTCGTGAGGATGTTTTCGGCCAGGGCCCGGGCATCGGCATTCTCGCCGTTGTCGATTTCGAGCTGCGCCATCTCGACAGCGCCCTCATGGTGCACCGTCATCTGCTCGAGGAACAGGCGGCCCGCGTCGGTTTCGGTGGCGTTCTGAAGAGCCATCATGTCGTCGTCGGACATCATGCCCTCAGCGCCGTCGTCCATGTCGGTCATTCCCGACATGCTGTTGTCTTCTGATTCCCACTCGGTCAACCAGTCGTTCAACTGGGTGATTTCCGGTTCCTGTGCGGCCTTGATCTCGGTGGCGAGGTCGACGATCGCCTGGTCGATGCCGTCCTTGGCCAGCAGGTCGTCGCTCATCTCGACAGCCTGTTCGTGGTGCGGGATCATCATCTGCGCAAACGTCACATCGGCGTCATTGAAGGTCGCCGAAGAGGCCTCAGCTGAGGAGGTCGTGGAGTCCGTGG
This sequence comes from Cryobacterium psychrophilum, assembly GCF_004365915.1. NCBI lineage: Bacteria > Bacillati > Actinomycetota > Actinomycetes > Micrococcales > Microbacteriaceae > Cryobacterium > Cryobacterium psychrophilum. The sequence continues at coordinate 1,513,798 of NZ_SODI01000001.1, read as the reverse complement.
CGGCGCTGCCGCCAGCGCACGAGCTGAGGGCGAGAGCTGCGGCCAGGGCTATGGCTCCAGCGAAATACGTACGTGATTTGAGCATTTGCATCCATTCATCGTCAAGATTGAGACCGAGTGGCCGTGAGTACGGCAGAGCACGCAGCCAAAAATGGCCGCAGAGATACAGTGCGGTCTAAACGCGACGGATGGAGAGAGCGGTGAGACTGGGCCGGGGCACGGGAACCGTGACGATGCTGGCGGGCCTGCCACCGGACTCAAGGAGTAGCCGGTAGGTGGCCGGCAACCGGGTCAGGACCACGAGGGCGATGAGCACGAGCAGCAGAACACATGCCATGGCAAGCAGAGCGCAATCGAGCATTCCCCCGTGCGAACCGGTAGAGAGTGCCGCGACGACGGGTGCGACCAAACTCACGGCAGCCGCTGCTGAGGCGTCGACCGCGGCGCTCGCCGCAACAGACGGCGACGACCCCGCCATGTGCATATCCTGTCCGGTCGCCTCCGAGTGGATGGCGAAAACGCCGAAAAGCAAGGCCACCAGGGCGATCAACGTGACAAGAGGGGATACGAAAGCGATTGAATCCGGTCGCGTTCCGCGATTCACCGTCATGTCACCTCCGTCTTTTTTTCAGGGCACAGCTTTGACTAGCGTCACATCGACACTATCTCATCGCCCGCTCGTGAGGACGCCGGTCAGGATCTGTGCGTATCTGATGCGTGAGCGGCGTAGACCTCACCGTTGTAGAGCTCACCAACCGGCACGGCAACGTCGATCGTGTTGCCCGGTTGCGCGAGCGGGCAGGCCCACATCGGGTCGTAGGCGCAGGAGGGGTTGTACGCAAAATTGAAGTCAAGAATGAGCGTGTCATCGTTGGCTCCGGGGCCCAGATCGGCGCCTTTGACCGTGTCGAGCAGGTAGCGACCTCCGCCGTACGTGCCGCCGGGCTTGCCGGCGAGCGCGTCTTTGACCGGGAGGAACAGGCCGCCGCCGTAATTGCCGAGGCGCCACACGTCGAGCGACCCGAGGTAGGGCAATCGCACGGTTCCCACCAGGTCGAAGGGCACGGCGCCGTCTGTTCCCGTGTCCACGGTGATGCGCAGCGGGCGATCGGCCCGGTGCACCTCCACTTCGAAGCGCCAGTCCGGGTCGTAGCCGGCGATGGGCAGACCCGTGAACGCGGCTCGATCGTCGGGCAGCAACGGTGATGACGGATGCCCCGCGAAGAGTTCGTCCCGACCCGATCGCCACAGCTCATGCCCGGCCTCCGGGCTCTGCACGCTCAGTTGGCGCACCCCCGCGTACAGTCCGAAAACGCGACGACGCCAGTCTGCGATCTGCAATGCCCCCAGAGAAGAACTCATGCCAACAGGTTACCGCCGGCGCCGTCGCCGCCGCGATGGGTTTGCCCGGTGGGCCCCTGACGGAGATTGTCCCGGTCGCACGCCGGTGAACCGAACCAGCGGGCGCAGGTCTCAGGCCTGCCCGTACTCTCCGTCGTTCTCCACGGGTACGGGCGCGTCGACTCCCACGTCGTGGCGCCAGGTGGGTGCCAGGTGCTCGAGGCGCAGCATCCGCACCTGCCAGAACGCCCAGAAGCTCGGCCACAGCGCGATCGTGCCAAGCCCGGCCTTGAAGATCAGCTGGTCGCGGTAGAGCGTCTTTCCGGTGCCAGCCGGGTCGGGCGCGATCGCCATGCGGTGGTCCCACAGCGTGACAGCCGCGAGGGCGCCTGACACGCCGTAGCCGGTGTCGCGCAGGATGCGCACCCCATCGGGCCGTTCGGTCTGCTCGGCGAGGCGAATCACCTGCGTGCCCATCGGAACGAGTCCGAGCGCGCGAAACGTGGCCGGGTGATCGCCCGGCTGCCACACGGTGGGGAAACCGCCCGGTTCGAGCGAGTCCACCGCGAGCAGTGGCGAGCTGACCTCTCGAAAAACCGCGGGGCTGCGGATGGCGCGCCAGGCGGCATCCGGATCACAATCGAGAACCTTCTTCAGGAGTACGCGCATGCTCACTAGTGTGGAGTCCCGCCGGATGTTGTACAACTGATACGTGGCAATTCGTTTCTGGCTGGGGGTCGCCCAGCGCGAGCAGGTGCTGCGCGGCGTTCATATGGGCATGGCCCATGCGAGCCAGGCCGCGCGCGTGACGCTCGCCGGCATGGGCGAGGCCGACGGCCTGGTGTACTACTCACCGAAAACCGCGTTCGAGGGCGAAGTGCTGCGGGAATTCACGGCCATCGCCCGCATAACGGATGCCGCCGTCGCCCCGATCGGTGATCCCGGCACCGAGTTTCAGCCGTGGCGCCGGCGCGCCGACTACGACCCGCATGCCGTGGCCACGTCGATTCGGCCGCTCCTGTCGGTGCTCGAGCTCACTCGCGGCAACCCGAGCTGGGGGCGCCAGCTACGGCAGGGCCTGCTCGAGATCTCCCGCCACGACTTCGAGATGATTCGCCAGCAGATGCGCCGCCCCAGCGCCGACGACCTCTAGCGCCCGTCCCGGTTCATTAGACTCGCCCCATGGACGTTTTCTTGCCCTCATTGGTGGTTTTAGGATTCGTCCTCGTCGGCATAGCCGTGCTCGTTGGCCTCGCCCGTCGTCGCACCCGCACCCGCCTGCGACTGGAGAGCGACGCCGCCGCTGAGCTCGTGCGGTCCGCCTCGATCAGCCTCGTTCGCGCGGATGACCTCGTGCAAGACGCCACGAACGAGCTCGGTTTCGCCATCGCCCAGTTCGGCGAGAACGCCACGCGCGAGTTTGCCGCAGCGCTCACCCTGTCCCGCCGTCAGCTCACGGAGGCCTTCGCCCTGCAGCAGAAACTCGATGACGTCGAACCGGATGCGGCAGCGGAAATTCATCGATGGAATGAGAAGATTCGCGCCGTGGCCGACGAGGCCACCCAACGCCTCGTGGCTCAGACCCGCAACTTCGATAAGAAACGCGGCGTGGAACGCACCGCACCGCAGGCGCTTGACCAGCTGGTGCGTCGGCTCGACCGGTCAGCGGACCGCGTGAAGAACGGTGCGCGAAGCATTGACCGCCTTGGCCTGAGTTACACCGCGCACGCCCTCGCGCCCATCAGCACCAACGTGGCCAGGGCCCAGGCAGCTCTCGACGACGCTCGCGAGGCCGCCGCCAGCGCCGCGGCGCGGCTCACCGCGGGCGAACCGGTGGGCGAGCAGATGAGCGCCGCCGAACATGGCCTGTTCACCGCTACGCAGCTGCTCGACGCCATCGAAAGCGGGGAAGACGAGTTGCACATCGGCTTCGCCAACCTCGGCCGGGCGACGGATGCCGCGGCGATCGAGCTCACCGAGGCGCGCGGGCTGCGCGATTCCCACGATGAGGCCGACACCAGCGCCAACCTCAACCGGGTGGTTGCGGAGGCCACCCGGGTGCTCGCCCAGTTGGGTGGGCCCGACCGGCTGAGCGATCCGGCCGTGGACCTGGCCCGCCTACGTGAGGTCATGGATGGGCTCGACGTCATGCGCTCCGAGGCGCGCAACCGCCAGCTGCGTCTGGAGAACGCCCGCACCGCGCTCGCGGGGGCGCTGCTCACGGCACGTGGTCAGATCTCACTCACCCGCGACTTCATTGGCGGGAACCGGAGCCGCGTGCAGGCAGGCGCCCGCACCCGGCTCTCAGAGGCGGAGCGGCAGTTGGCGCTCGCCGAGGCAGAGGCCGACCCGGTCATCGCCCTCGACAATGCCAGGCGCGCCATGACCCACGCCACGGATGCCGACGCCCTGGCCCGCTACGACGCCCGCTGACCGCCGCACCCACCCCCTCGCCGCGTTCCCGACCGCCCACCTGTCGCCGCCCCCGATTTCGGTGATCGCTACGGCAACCGGCGTAGCGCCCACCCATTCCGGGCGCGCCCACGCCCTCATGCCCCCGCGACCGCGTCGGTGAATCGCTCGCGATAGCCTGAAGCAATGACCCACGCCCCCGCACAGCAGAAGTACCAGGTTCGTTTCGATTGGGGCCAGGCCGGTTTTCAGGCGCTCGAGCCGTTCGTGGATGTGGTCGTCGTCGTCGACGTGCTGCCCGAAGCGGATGCCGCCGCGCCCGTCGTGCCCGCGGCCAGTGACACGCAGGTGATCACCGCCGGGTTCGGCAATCGCACGGCCGTGGCCGAGTGGATCGTTGCCCGGCAGTCCGAGAAGGGCGACCGGTTCGGGGTGGCCGTCATCGCCGCCGGGGGTCTGCGCGCCGACGGCACGGTGCGCTTCGCGGTGGAAGACCTCCTGGCCTCCGGCGCGGTGATCGATGCGCTCATCGGTCTCGGAATCGACCACTGCTCGCCCGAGGCGGCCGCGGCATCCGCGGCTTTCGTGGGGCTCAAGCAGGCCGCGCGGCACTTGGTGAGCGCCTCGGAGAGCGGCCAGGCGCTCGTGGCGCTCGGCCGCGACGCCGAGGTGCGCCTCGCCGCCCGGCTCGACAACAGCCACGACGTGGCCGCGCTCCGCCGCTAGCCCTACAGCGCGGCGACGGCGTCGATCTCCACCAGAAACTCGGGGTTGGCGAGACCGGCCACGCGCAGCACCGTGATGGCGGTGGGGTGCTGGCCCCACTCCGTTTCCGCCGCTGCGAACATTTGACTCAGGTCGGCGTTCTCGGTGAGGTGCACCGTGAGCTTGGCCACGTTCTCCTGGGTCGCGCCCACCTCAGCGAGCACGGCCAAGAGATTGCGCAAGGCCTGGCGGGCCTGGCTGAGAGTGTCAGGGCCCACGATGGCCCCCTGGATGTCTACGCCATTCTGGCCGCCAATAAACATGAGGCGTCGGCCCGGATCCACGAGGGTTCCCTGTGCGAAGGCCACATTGCGGTGCACAGACGCGGTGTTGATTCTCGTGACGGTCATGGGGCTGTCCTTCTCCTTCAAGCGCGCTGCGCTGTTCCAAGTCAACTCGCGTTCGTCGTGCGGATCAAGGCCGCTGGTCAATTTTTACCCACCCGCAACAACTAGAGACCAGCGGATGCCGCCGCCCGCCGCCGCGTTGCCGCCGTGATGTGCCGATGCCCCCACGTGATCACATTCTCGGCGCGGTATCCGCGGCCGCACAGGCCACAGGCGAGGGCCCTGGTGGGCTTTCGGTACCGGTAGTGCGCGTGACCGGCCGGGCAGGTTCCTACCCACGGGGCGAGTTCATCGGCTATCTCGCCATCGTGGGTGCGCTTGCCGTCGTAGCCGAGGTTCTGCGCCACCACCCGCCACCTGGGGCCGTGACCGGCACGCGGTCCGGCGAGGGCGTGGGCCACTTCGTGCAACAGGATCTGGTGCACGTCGTCGTCGTCATACCGGGCGGCCAGGTACCGTGACACGGTGATGCGTTTGTGCGTGAAGTTGCACAGCCCCGCACGCTTCTTGGCGTTGTCGAACGCAAACGACCAGCTCGGGTCGAGGTGCAGAGCAATGAGCGCGTGGGCCCAGTGGTGCACCCGGTCGAGATCAGCCATCCGTCGCGCGCTCCAGGCGCACTTCGAGAAGCCGGTCATCGCCGGGGGAGGGGCGACCCCGGCCATCCGTGTTGTTCGTCATGAACCACAGTGTGCCACCGGGGCCCGACGCCACATCGCGCAGGCGACCGTAGTCGTGCACAAACCAGGCGGCGGGGGTCACTGTGGTGGAGTCGACGCCGGGGGAGACGTCGACACTCCACAGGCGCTCGCCGCGCAGGCTGGCCATGAACAGGGTGTCGCCCACGATCGCGATTCCGCTTGGGCTCGCGTCGGAGGTCGCCCACTGCTGAACCGGATCCACGTAGTCCGGGTTGCCGCCGCGCCCCTCCGCCTCCGGCCAGCCGTAGTTGTTGCCGGGCTCGATCAGGTTGAGTTCGTCCCAGGTGTTCTGGCCGAACTCGCTCGCCCACAGGCGACCGCGCGAGTCCCACGCGATGCCTTGGGGGTTGCGGTGGCCGTACGAATACACGAGCGTGTTGAAGGGGTTGTCGGGCGGCACCGCGCCGGTGGGCGACATGCGCAGGATCTTTCCGCCGAGCGAATCGAGGTCCTGCGCCCGGCCAGGGGTGCCGGCGTCGCCGACGGTGGCGTAGAGCAGCCTGTCGGGACCGAAGGCGATGCGCCCTCCGTTGTGGTTCGATGCCGTGGGCAGCCCCGACAGAACGGTCTCGGCCGCGCCGAGGCCGTAGCTGCCCGCGTCGCCGAGCAGCGGCATCCGGTCGATTCGGTTGTCGGTGGCGGTCGTGAAATACGCGTAGACCCAGTCGTCACCGGGCAGGAAGGCCAGGCCCAGCAGGCCGCCCTCACCGGAGGCACGCGCGTCGGTGACGGAACCGACGTCGCGCAACGTGCCGTCGTCCAGCAGCTCGCGCACGAGCGTGGTGTCGCGCTCGCTGATGAGCGTGCCACCGTCGGGCAGGCGCAGGATCGACCAGGGCGCGTTCAGCCCGCTCGCGATCGCGACCGGCTCACCCACGGGCCGCACCGGTGCGGTGGAGGTGAGCGCCGGCGAGCTCTCAGACCCCGGAGTCGATGTGGTCGGCGTGACGCGGTTATCGCCGGAGCAGGCCGTGAGGGCCAGGACAGCCGCGAGGGCGAGGCTGCCAGCCAGGCGAGGACGGATGCTCATGGCCGCGACCCTTCTTAGCTGCGGTGCGTGCGCTCCGCGATAAACGATTCGACCACGGCCACCGCAATCAGGCAACCCTCGAGTTCGTCAGCGGTTGCGCCGTCTTTTTCGCGCAGAGAAACCGCGGCGGTGAAATCGGCGAGGGCGGCGTCGAGCTCGCCCATGTCGTAGAGCACCTTGCCGCGGTGCTGGCGGGCCTCGGCGGACGCATTGGTCCACTCGTGCGTCTCAGCGTCGAGAATGCAGTGGTTGAGTTCGGTGGCTGCCTCGTCGAGCTTGCCCTGGTACTGCAGCACCTGGGCGCGCCGGATGCGGCTGGCCACGGCATGCTCGCGGTCGCCGGTGAAGCGCGACAAGCGCCAGGCCTCGTTAGCGATCTCCCAGGCCTCGTCGAGGCGCCCGAGCAGGCGCAGCAGGCTGACCTTTTCGTTGAGCGCGGAGAGGCTGCGCATGTTGCCGAGGTCGTCGAGGCGTTCGGTGGCGGCGGTGAGGTCGACTTTTTCACGCAGGGTGATCGCGTCGTAACCGGTGATGATGTTCAGGGTGTGTTCCTGACAGTCGGCGACCATGTGGCCGCGGGAAAATTTGGACTCTTCACCCTATCCCCGTCTCGTCGCGATTTCCTGAGATCCGCCGCTTGCGCGCGTAACCTCGGACAAATTCGCGACACGCGGCCTTTCCCGCCACCGGATGCCGCGAGTCGCGAAAAAGTCCGAGTTTACGTACCGCGCTAGTGGCCGATCTGAAAGACCGTGCGTCCCGGCAGCGGGGACTGCGTGGAGGTGTCGTCCGTGGCCACGAGCGAACCGGCCATGAACTGGGCCAGCTCCGCGCCCTCGATCACCTTGGCGGGGTGCGGGCCGCTGGCGAGCAGGCGCGGAATCCAGTTGAGGTCGATGGGCGTGTGCGCCGCGATGAACACGATGTTGCCGAAGCGGCGCCCCTTGAGCACCTGCGTCTCGGCGAAGCCGATCACATGCTCGTACACGGCGGAGAGCGTCGCGGCCTGCCCGCGAGCGAACGCGAGGCCCGGTCCGTCAGCTACGTTCACGGCAACCACGCCACGCTGGGACAGCAGGGGAGAGGTGAGGGCGAAGAACTCCTTGCTGGTCACGTGCTTGGGAGTGCGTGCCCCGGAGAAAATATCGATGACCACAAGGTCGACCGTGCCGCGCAGGCCGGCCGGCAGCTTGCCGAGCACCTCGCGGGCGTCTCCGTGCCGCACCCGCAGCTGCGCGCGCTTGTCCCACGGCAGCTCGGCGCGCACGAGGTCGATCAGGTCGCTTTCGATCTCCACCACCTGCTGGCGGGACCCGGGCCGGGTCGCCTCCACGTAGCGGGGGAGGGTGAGCGCCCCCGCGCCGAGGTGCACGGCCGTGATCGGCTCATGCGGGTCGCCGAGCAGGTCGATCACGTGTCCGATGCGCTGAATGTATTCAAAGAACAACTCGTCGGGATGCTCCAGGTTCACATGGGACTGCGGCGTACCATCCACCACCAGCTGAAAACTGCCGGGGGTGAACCGGTCGGGTTCGATCACGGCCAGGTGCCCGCTCAACTTCAAGACGGCCGACGGATGCTCCTGCTCGCCCTTACTCATTACGCTCGCTACTCATGGCTCCAGTCTGCGCCCTTCGGGCGCTCGCCGAAAACTGGGTTATACCCGAGAATCCAGAAAAGGTCAACAAAGGAGTGGACATCCCGCAAGAGGGCGCGTATAGTTGATCCTTGCGCTCCCAGACAAACTCTGCCTTCATATTGCGGTCGGCTTTGCGTGCCCAAGCCACCTTGCGGCACATTCCGTGCGAAGAATTCATTCGTTCAGGGTCTGTGGAGTCCTTCACCAATAACAGTAACTAGACCTGACGGGGTCCACGGAGGTTATTTCCTTGGCTGCTGCGCGCAACGCAACCACCAACTCACCCAAGAACGGCCGCTCAGCTGAGCGTCTTTCGTTCGCGAAGATTAGCGACCACCTCACTGTTCCGGATCTGCTTGCATTGCAGACCGAGAGCTTTGACTGGCTCGTTGGCAACGACATCTGGAAGAAGCGCGTCGCTGAAGCCCAGAAGGCCGGACGCCAGGACCTGCCGAATCACACCGGGCTCGATGAGATCTTCGAAGAGATCTCTCCCATCGAAGACCTCGGCGAAACGATGCAGCTCTCCTTCACCAACCCGGAGCTCGAGCCGGAGAAGTACACCATTGATGAGTGCAAGGAAAAGGGTAAGACCTTCTCCGCACCCCTCTATGTGAACGCAGAGTTCATGAACCACCTCACCGGTGAGATCAAGACTCAGACCGTATTCATGGGCGACTTCCCGCTGATGACGCCCAAGGGCACCTTTGTGATCAACGGCACCGAGCGTGTCGTCGTGTCGCAGCTCGTGCGTTCACCCGGCGTGTACTTCGATCGCCAGCAGGAGAAGACCTCCGATAAGGACATCTACTCCGCTCGCGTCATTCCGAGCCGTGGTGCATGGCTCGAGTTCGAGATCGACAAGCGCGACCAGGTTGGCGTGCGCATCGACCGCAAGCGCAAGCAGTCCGTGACTGTCTTCCTCAAGGCCCTCGGCCTCTCGAGCGAAGAGATCCTCGAAGAGTTCAAGGGCTTCCCGTCCATCGAGCTCACCCTTGAGAAGGACAACATCCTCACGAAGGAAGAAGCCCTCAAGGACATCTACCGCAAGCTGCGTCCAGGCGAGCAGGTTGCCGCTGAAGCTGCCCGCGCTCTGTTGGACAACTTCTTCTTCAACTCCAAGCGCTACGACCTGGCCAAGGTTGGTCGTTACAAGATCAACCGCAAGCTCGGCCTTGAGGCTCCGCTCAGCGACTCGGTACTGACGCTCCAGGACATCCTGGCCACCATCAAGTACCTCGTTTCGCTGCACGACAACCGTTCTACGATTGTTGGCCTGCGCGATGGCAAGACCACCGACATCAACATCGACATCGACGACATCGACCACTTCGGTAACCGTCGTATCCGTGCCGTTGGTGAGCTCATCCAGAACCAGGTGCGCACCGGCCTGTCCCGCATGGAGCGCGTCGTTCGCGAGCGCATGACCACGCAGGACATCGAAGCGATCACCCCGCAGACCCTGATCAACGTGCGCCCCGTCGTCGCCGCGATCAAGGAGTTCTTCGGAACCAGCCAGCTGTCGCAGTTCATGGACCAGAACAACCCGCTCGCCGGACTGACGCACAAGCGTCGCCTGTCCGCGCTGGGCCCGGGTGGTCTGTCCCGTGACCGTGCCGGCGTCGAGGTGCGAGACGTTCACCCCTCGCACTACGGTCGTATGTGCCCCATTGAAACCCCGGAAGGCCCGAACATTGGCCTGATTGGTTCGCTCGCTTCGTTCGCGCGAATCAACGCCTTCGGTTTCATTGAGACGCCGTACCGTCGCGTGGTCAACAACAAGGTCACCGAGACGATCGATTACCTCACCGCGAGCGAGGAGGACGACTTCATCGTCGCCCAGGCCAACGCTCCGTTGACCAAGGACTCGCACTTCGCAGAAGACCGCGTCCTCGCCCGTAAGAAGGGTGGAGAGGTTGACCTCTTCCCCGCAGAAGACATCGGCTACATGGACGTTTCACCGCGCCAGATGGTGTCGGTCGGAACCTCGCTCATCCCGTTCCTCGACCATGACGATGCAAACCGCGCGCTCATGGGTGCCAACATGCAGCGTCAGGCTGTCCCGCTGCTGCTCAGCGACAGCCCGCTCGTCGGAACCGGCATGGAGGGCTACACGGCCATCGACGCCGGCGACGTACTCACCGCCGACAAGGCCGGTGTGGTCGGCGAAGTGTCTGCTGACTTCGTCACCATCCAGCTCGACGAGGGCGGAACGCAGACGTACTACCTGCGCAAGTTCTCGCGCTCCAACCAGGGCACGAGCTTCAACCACCGCGTCATCGTCAATGCCGGAGAGCGCATTGAAGTAGGCGAAGTCATCGCCGACGGTCCGGCAACGGACCAGGGCGAGGTCGCACTCGGAAAGAACCTGCTCGTGGCATTCATGCCGTGGGAAGGCTACAACTTCGAGGACGCGATCATCCTGAGCCAGAACCTGGTCAAGGACGACACCCTGTCGTCGATTCACATCGAAGAGTACGAAGTGGATGCCCGCGACACCAAGCTGGGTAAGGAAGAGATCACTCGCGACCTTCCCAACGTGTCGCCCGACTTCCTCGCCGACCTCGACGAGCGTGGCATCATCCGCATCGGAGCAGAGGTTCGCCCCGGCGACATCCTCGTTGGCAAGGTCACGCCCAAGGGCGAGACCGAGCTTTCCGCTGAGGAACGCCTGCTTCGCGCCATCTTCAACGAGAAGAGCCGCGAAGTTCGCGACACCTCGCTCAAGGTTCCCCACGGTGAGCGCGGCACCATCATCGGTGTCAAGGTCTTCGACTCGCAGGACGGCGACGACGAGCTCGGCTCCGGCGTCAACCAGCGTGTTGTTGTCTTCATCGCCCAGAAGCGCAAGATCACCGAGGGTGACAAGCTCGCCGGTCGTCACGGCAACAAGGGTGTCATCTCCCGTATTCTGCCGATCGAGGACATGCCGTTCCTCGCCGACGGAACCCCGGTCGACATCATCCTCAACCCGCTGGGTATTCCGGGACGAATGAACTTCGGTCAGGTTCTCGAGACCCACCTCGGGTGGATCGCGAAGCAGGGCTGGCAGGTCGAGGGCAAGCCCAAGTGGGCTGCTCGTCTTCCGGAAGAGGCCTGGAGCGCAGCACCCGGCACGAAGGTCGCAACCCCGGTCTTCGACGGCGCGCTCGAGATCGAGATCGAGGGTCTCCTGGAGTCCACGACCCCGACCCGTGACGGCGAACGCCTCATCGGTTCGTCAGGTAAGACTGTGCTCTTCGACGGCCGCTCCGGCGAGCCGTTCCCTGACCCGGTCTCTGTCGGCTACATGTACATCCTGAAGCTGCACCACCTCGTCGACGACAAGATCCACGCTCGTTCGACCGGTCCGTACTCCATGATCACGCAGCAGCCGCTGGGTGGTAAGGCGCAGTTCGGTGGACAGCGTTTCGGTGAGATGGAGGTGTGGGCGCTCGAAGCATATGGAGCCGCTTACGCCCTGCAGGAACTCCTGACCATCAAGAGCGACGATATCCTCGGCCGCGTCAAGGTCTACGAAGCCATCGTCAAGGGTGAGAACATCCAGGAGCCCGGTATCCCCGAGAGCTTCAAGGTTCTGATCAAGGAAATGCAGTCGCTGTGCTTGAACGTCGAGGTCCTCTCGTCCGACGGCACCGCGGTCAGCCTGCGCGACACGGATGACGAGGTCTTCCGTGCCGCAGAAGAGCTCGGCATCAACATTTCCACCCGGTTTGAGTCGTCGACCATCGACGACATCTAAGCCCGGCCACTGAGACTCGAAAACTTTCCAAGGGAGAGAAATTGCTCGACGTAACAACATTTGACGAGCTTCGCATTGGCCTGGCCACCGCTGACGACATGCGTCGTTGGTCGCACGGTGAGGTCAAGAAGCCCGAAACCATCAACTACCGCACGCTCAAGCCCGAGAAGGACGGTCTGTTCGGCGAACAGATCTTCGGCCCTTCCAGGGACTGGGAATGCTCCTGTGGCAAGTACAAGCGTGTGCGCTTCAAAGGCATTGTTTGTGAGCGCTGTGGCGTAGAGGTCACGAAGTCGTCGGTGCGCCGTGAGCGCATGGGCCACATCGAACTCGCCGCTCCGGTTACCCACATCTGGTACTTCAAGGGTGTGCCGTCTCGCCTCGGTTACCTGCTCGACATGGCTCCGAAGGACCTCGAAAAGGTCATCTACTTCGCCGCCTACATGGTCATCTCGGTCGACGAAGACGGTCGCCACCAGGACATGCCTGGACTCGAGAACGAGCTGCGCCTTGAGCTCAAGACCCTCGAGACCAGCCGTGATTCGCGCATCGCCGATCGCCTGCAGCGCCTCGAAACCGACCTCGCAGCGCTTGAGGCCGAGGGCGCCAAGAGCGACCAGAAGAAGCGCGCGAAAGACGCCGCCGAGAAGGAAATGAGCCAGATTCGCAAGTCTCTGGACGAGCAGATCGCACACCTCGAGCGCGTGTGGGAAGACTTCCGCACCCTCAAGGTCGGCGACCTGAAGCCCGAAGACTCCGTCTTCCACGAGCTCCAGGACCGCTTCGGCATGTACTTCGAGGCCTTCATGGGCGCCGAGGCCATCAAGAAGCGCCTTGAGGCCTTCGACCTCGTCAGCGAGAGCGAAAGCCTCCACCTGCAGATCGCTGAAGGCAAGGGTCAGAAGAAGATCCGCGCCATCAAGCGCCTTCGCGTGGTCAACGCGTTCATCATGACCGGCAACTCGCCGGCCGCGATGGTGCTCGACATCGTGCCGGTCATCCCGCCCGAGCTGCGCCCGATGGTGCAGCTTGACGGTGGCCGTTTCGCCACGTCCGACCTCAACGACCTCTACCGTCGTGTGATCAACCGCAACAACCGCCTGCGTCGTCTGCTTGACCTCGGTGCCCCCGAGATCATCGTGAACAACGAGAAGCGGATGCTGCAGGAGGCCGTCGACGCACTCTTCGACAACGGTCGTCGTGGTCGCCCGGTCACCGGTACCGGTAACCGCGCCCTCAAGTCCCTGAGCGACATGCTCAAGGGTAAGCAGGGTCGTTTCCGTCAGAACCTGCTCGGAAAGCGCGTTGACTACTCTGGCCGTTCGGTCATCGTCGTCGGCCCGCAGCTGAAGCTGCACCAGTGTGGCCTGCCCAAGCAGATGGCCCTGGAACTCTTCAAGCCGTTCGTGATCAAGCGCCTGATCGACCTGAGCCACGCTCAGAACATCAAGGCTGCCAAGCGTATGGTTGAGCGTTCACGCCCGCAGGTCTGGGACGTGCTCGAGGAGATCATTCGCGAGCGCCCGGTTCTTCTGAACCGTGCACCGACCCTGCACCGCCTGGGCATCCAGGCCTTCGAGCCTCAGCTCGTTGAGGGTAAGGCCATCCAGCTGCACCCGCTCGTCTGCGCGGCGTTCAACGCCGACTTCGACGGTGACCAGATGGCTGTGCACCTTCCGCTCTCGGTTGAGGCCCAGGCCGAGGCACGCATCCTGATGCTCGCCTCGAACAACATCCTGAAGCCGTCTGACGGTCGTCCGGTAACCCTGCCCACACAGGACATGATCATCGGTCTGCACCACCTCACGACGATGAAGGAAGGCGTAATCGGCGAAGGCCGTGCCTTCACCAACGTCGCCGAGGCGATCCTGGCCTTCGACCAGAAGTCACTCGACCTGAACGCCAAGGTTCGCATCCGTCTTGCCGACAAGTACTTCGCCGAGGGCACGCAGCCTGAAGGCGTGGAGCTCGTCAATGGGCAGGCTGTTGGAACCGTACTGGTCACCACCAGCCTGGGTCGCGCCATCTTCAACGAGGCGCTTCCGGTTGACTACCCGTACTTCGAGCAGGTGGCCGACAAGGTCACCATGTCGACGATCGTCAACGACCTGGCCGAGCGGTACGTGAAGGTCGAAGTGGCCGCCACGCTCGACCGGATCAAGGACGCCGGGTTCTACTGGGCTACTCGCTCCGGTGTGACCGTCGCGCTCAGCGACATCCTGACGCCTCCGAACAAGAAGGAGATCGTCAGCACGTACGAGAAGCTGGCCGCAAAGGTTCAGGCGCAGTTCGAGAAGGGTCTCACGACCGACCTCGAGCGTCGCCAGGAGCTCATCCAGATCTGGACCAGGGCAACTGAAGACGTGGCCAAGGCCATGCAGGCGAACATTCCGGCTGACAACACGATCAACCGTATGGTCACCTCTGGTGCTCGTGGTAACTGGCTGCAGGTGCGAAACATCGCCGGCATGCGAGGCCTCGTGAACAACCCGAAGGGTGAGATCATTCCTCGCCCGATCATCTCGAGCTACCGCGAAGGCCTGTCCGTCGCCGAGTACTTCATTGCTACTCACGGTGCTCGTAAGGGACTGGCTGACACGGCTCTTCGTACCGCTGACTCGGGGTACCTCACCCGTCGTCTCGTGGACGTCTCGCAGGATGTCATCATCCGCGAAGACGACTGCGGCACGACCAAGGGTCTCGAGTTGCCGATCGGTGACCGGGATTCCGCTGGCGTGCTCGGCGTTCACCCGAACGTTGAGAACGCGGTCTACGCTCGCAGCCTGGCCGCACCCGCGGTCGACGCCGCTGGCGTGGTTGTGGCCGAGGCCGGCGCCGACGTGGGAGATGTGCTCATCGCGCAGCTCATCGCGTCCGGTATCGAGACCATCAAGGTTCGCTCCGTGCTGACGTGCGAGTCGTCCGTTGGTGTTTGTGCGGTCTGCTACGGCCGTTCGCTCGCCACGGGCCAGCTCGTCGACATCGGTGAGGCCGTCGGTATCATTGCCGCGCAGTCCATCGGTGAGCCCGGCACCCAGCTGACCATGCGTACCTTCCACACGGGTGGGTCGGCATCCGCTGACGACATCACCCAGGGTCTGCCGCGTGTTCAGGAGCTCTTCGAGGCTCGCACCCCCAAGGGTGCGTCGCCCATCGTTGACTCCGCCGGACGCATCACCATCGAGGACAGCGACAAGGGCCGTAAGGTCATTCTCACGCCCGACAACGGTGATGAAGCGATTGCCTACCCGGTACTCAAGCGTTCGACCCTTCTCGTTGAGGACGGCCAGCACGTTGAGCTCGGAACGCAGATCATCATCGGCGCCGTCGACCCGAAGGAAGTTCTTCGCGTCAAGGGCGTTCGCGCGGTGCAGAAGCACCTCGTGGGCGGTGTGCAGGACGTTTACCGTTCGCAGGGTGTACCGATTCACGACAAGCACATCGAGGTCATCGTTCGTCAGATGCTTCGCAAGGTGACTGTCGTTGAGCACGGCGACACCGGCCTGCTTCCGGGCGAGCTCGTTGACCGGTTGAAGTACAACGACCTCAACCGCAGCGCGCTCACCGAGGGCAAGAAGACGGCTTCGGCTCGTCAGGAGGTCATGGGTATCACCAAGGCATCCCTGGCCACCGAGTCCTGGCTGTCGGCCGCTTCCTTCCAGGAGACCACCCGGGTTCTGACCCAGGCGGCCATGGAAGGCAAGAGCGACCCGCTGATGGGCCTCAAGGAGAACGTGATCATCGGTAAGTTGATCCCGGCCGGAACCGGTCTCCCGCGTTACCGCGACGTCACCGTCGAGGCAACTGAGGAAGCCAAGGCTGAGCGTTACCCGAACCGCATCTTCACCGAAGATGCCACGTTCACCGAGGGTGACCTGAGCTTCGTTGATTTCGACAGCTTCCCGTCGGATGACCTGACTCCCGGTACGTACAACTAGCACCTGATACGAAAAGGCCCCCATCGCAAGATTGGGGCCTTTTTCGTACCCGGGGAACGGGCCGCAACGTGTTACGCGAGCGGACCCAGCGGGAAGACGGCGCGCTTCCACGTGGAGTTGACCGCCACGGCAGCCGAGCCGTACCAGGCGATGAGCGCGGTCGCGATCCCGATCCAGCCGGCCAGCTGGTGGATGGCCGCGCTACCCGAGAAAGCGCCGATCGTGAGGCCCAGAAAGGTCAGTGTGGCGGCGATGAACAGGGAAAGCAGCATGACATTGGTCCTCGCTGCGGCGATGGTCATGTACACGGTGAAGAGGGTCCAGGCGAGCAGGAACGCGCCGATTCCGGCGGCGCCGGCAGCGGCCTCGGTCTCCGGATGGGTGAGCAGCCACCAGAAGGCGAGCCAGAACGCCCCATATGATGTGAACGCGGTCGCGCCGAAGGTGTTGCCCTTGATGAACTCCCACATGCCCGCGGCGAATTGGGCGATTCCGCCGTAGAACACGGCGAGGCCGATCACGGCGGCGCCCGCAGTGGGAATGAGCCCGGAGTTGGCAAGGCTGAGAACGAACGTGGTCAGGGCAAACGCGCCCAGTCCGAGTGCCGCCGGGTCGGCGATCGCTATGCGCGGCGCGGGTTCCGTGACGGGGGTGGTTTCCGGGCGAGCCGGACGGGTGGGGTTGAGAACGGTCGTCATTCGGACACTCCAATGTGTGGGCCGGGACTGTGCGACTTCGTGTCGCCAAAATGTGAACATAAGCGGGAAGCAGCTCGAGTATGACACTCCGGCTCACCTTTTGCCACCTGAAACCCGGAGAAAGGGCGGCTGATGCGGCTCAACTGACACCGAGTGTCACGTCGCTGTTCCGGCTCCCTCCTCGGCGCTCCTGTGGTGCCCCGAGGCCGCGTAGGCTTCTCGGGACCGTGTGCACTTCTGACAGGGGAGAACAGAGGAACAGCATGCAGGTAGCAGGACGCGTTGGGGCGGTGTTCGTCGTGGCCGTGGGCCTCCTCGTCCTGATCGGCTGGTACACGCAGACCACGGCGCTCACGACAGTGCTCCCGGGCCTTGTCCCAATGAAACCGACCACTGCCGTCGCGCTGATCCTGCTGTCGCTGTCCCTGGTCACGCAGCGGTCGGTGAGCTTGAGCCTGGCCGTCGTCGCCATTGCGCTGGCATTGGTGACCCTGGCCGGGTACGCGATCGGGTCCACGTTCGGCATTGCCGGTTGGGTGCCGGGGATCGACCTGGCCGGCCGGGAACCGCGAATGGCGCCGAGCACGGCGGTGGGCATGATTCTGGTCGGCGAGGCCGTCATAGCGGGCAGGCTGAATCGCACGACCCTGATGCAGGTCTTCGCGCACGCCTCGCTCCTGGTCAGCCTGATCGCCCTGCTCGGCTATGCCTACGGCGTCTCGTCGCTGTACACCGTGGCGGGATTCACGAGTGTCGCGCTGCACACTGCGTTGGGAATTGCGGCCTTGTCCGTGGCCGTCCTGCTGCAGAATCCCACGGTCGGGCTGGTCGGACTGCTTCGCGATCGTGGCAGCGCCGGGGAGATGACGCGCAGGTTCGTGCCGTTCCTCTTTATCGGCCCCTTTTTACTCGGCGGGCTGCGTCTCTGGGGCCAAAGTCAGCGCTGGTTCGACGCGGTGTCCGGCGTCGCCATCCTGATCGCGAGTGTCACGGTACTGGGCATCGTCCTGACCTGGATCGCCGCCATGAAGTTGCGGGAACTCGACCGGCAGCGCGACGAGGCGATGCACGCTTTGGCGACGGTCAACCACACCCTTGAGGATGCCGTCGGTCACCGCACCCGGGAGCTTGCTGAGGCAGCCGACACGCTTCACACCTTCATCAAGATCGCTCCTGTGGGCATCGTGCAGCTGGATTCCGCGGGCGGGCTCCTCACCGCGAACGACCAGTGGCTGGCACTGAGCGGCCTGAGCCTGCGTGAATCCCTGGCCGACGGATGGGTGAAGGCCATGCACCCCGACGACCTCGACCGGGTGTCCGCAGAGTGGGGCGAGGCCGTCGCCGCGGGGATCGGCTACGAGACGGCCCTGCGCTTTCGCACCCCGGCGGGCCGGGTGAACTGGGTCCAGGTCAGTACCGCCCCGATCCATGACCAGGATTCCCTCGCCGCCACCGGTCACCTGGGCACCGTGACCGACATCACCGAACTTCGAGACGCCGAAGAATCAGCCGCCGCCGCGCGGGCCCGTTTCGAGGCGGCCTTCGCATCCTCGCCGCTGGGCACGGCGATCGTCTCGCTCGACGGCGAGGTGCTGGAGGCCAACAAGCGGTTTTTCGACCTCGCCGGGCGATCTGCCGCCGTGGTCGCAGCTCACATTGACGAGATCTTCATGCCCGTCGGAGACCGTGGTGACGATCGGCCCCGCCTCACGGACGGACCGTTCACTCGCCAGCGCATGGACCGGCGGATGCGACGCGGCGACGGGGAAGAAACCTGGGTCAAGGTCAGCATTGCCGAGATCAGCGAGGGAGAGCACACCGGGGGGCTCCTGTACCAGCTGGAGGACATCACCGCCCGCCGGCTGGCCGAGGCGCGGGTGGAGCACCTCGCGTTCCACGATCCGCTGACCAACCTGCCCAACCGCCGTCTGTTGCTCGACCGGCTCAACCAGGCCCTCCTGCTGTCCGCCCGAAACGGCCACGGCGTCGCCGTGCTGTTCATCGACCTCGACCGTTTCAAGTTCGTCAACGACAGTCTCGGTCACTACGCCGGGGACGCCGTGCTCGCCGAGGTCGGCATCCGGCTGCGGATGACCGCCCGGTCAACGGACACCGTCTCCCGCATTGGCGGCGATGAGTTTGTCGTGATCTGCCCCGATGTCGGCAGCAACCGGGACGTGAATAAGATCGCTGATGCCCTGCAGAAGGTCATCGCCGAGCCGGTGCTGATCGGTGACCAAATGGCATCCGTCGATGCCAGCATCGGCATCGCTTTCGGTCAGGGCCATGACGATGCCGAATTGCTCCTGCGCAACGCGGACCAGGCCATGTACCTGGCGAAGGACCGAGGCCGGGCACGCTACGAGGTGTTCGACGACGACTTGCGCGGCCGGATCGAGCGTCGGCTCGACACCGAGCTGGCCCTGCGCGACGCGGTGCAGCTCGGCGAGATCGAGACCTGGTTCCAGCCGATCGTCGATCTGCAGCAGCAGACGGTCGTCGCCACGGAGGCGCTCGCTCGATGGCGTCGCCCGGACAAGGGCCTCGTCTCCCCGGGGGAGTTCATCGCGATCGCCGAGGAGGTCGGTCTGATCAAGGGGATCGGCACCACCGTGCTGGGCCAGGCGTGCCGGGCAGCCACGTCTCTGGGCGGGCGCATGGCCGTGAGCGTGAACGTGTCCCCGCGGCAGTTCGTGCAGGACGACTTCGGCGTGTTCGTGAAACGCATGCTCAAGGAAACCGGCCTTCCGGCGGACCAGCTGTGGCTCGAACTCACGGAGAGCGCGGTGCTCGAGGCGATCGACTCCGCCGCTCGCACCTTCCAGGAACTTCGGGCACTCGGCGTGCGCCTGGCCATCGACGACTTCGGCACCGGCTATTCGTCTTTCAGCCACCTGCGGTCATTCACCGTTGACCTGCTCAAGATCGACCTGACCTTCGTGCGAGACGTTGAGCGTTCGGACCACGACAGGGCCATCGTTGAGGGCATCGTGCGTCTGGGTGATTCCCTCAACCTCGACGTCGTCGCGGAGGGAATTGAAACAACCGGGCAACGAGACCTCCTGACGGAGATGGGCTGTCGCTATGGGCAGGGCTACCTCTTCTCGAAACCCAGCCCGGTCGTCTTTCCCAATGTTCACTTCGGCGACCTGCTTGAGGCGGCGAGCGGCGATTGATCGCCTTATCCCCCCTAAATAGGTTACAAAAGGATCGTCAGGGGCCGGCATTGGATATAGGCTCACAGCTAAGTGATCTGATCGGGGGAGGCCCGTGGCAACCCTGACCGAAATTTTGATCCTGCACGGCCTGCTCCCCATTGAAGTGCTCGACACGCTTCTGGCGGGGGATCCGGCCGACGAGAGCGCCGTTCGCGATTTGGTGGCCAGCGGTGTGATCACCGAGGTGCAGTTCGCCAAGGCCCGGGCGCAACAGGCCGATCTTCCCTTCGTGGAGCTCGTGGATTACCCGGTGGATCGGCTGGCCGTCGCCCTCGTCACGCCCGGGGTGTGCCGTCGCCACGAGGTGCTTCCCATTGCGATCGTCGACGGTCGCCTGTTGCTGGCCATGGTCGACCCCGGCAACGTGTTCGCCCTCGACGATGTGCGCGAGGCATCGCACCTGCAGGTGAAGGTGGTTGTGGCGGAACGCGCTGACCTGATGGCCGCCATCGCCCGCTACCACCGTGCCGACGATGAGCTCACCAACCTCACGACCACCCTGGAAGAAGAACACGCACCGGCCGACACGGCAGCCTTCGGGGTGTCGGAGTCCCTCGACGACGATGCTCCGATTGTGCGGTTCGTCAACCTGCTCGTCAGCCAGGCGATTCAGGACCGCGCCTCGGACATCCACATCGAACCGGCCGAAGAGAGCCTCGTGGTGCGATACCGCATTGACGGCGTGCTGCATGAGATGCAGCGAGCACCCAAGAGCATCCAGAACGGGGTGATCTCCCGGCTGAAGATCATGAGCGACATCGACATTTCTGAGCGCCGTAAGCCGCAGGACGGTCGCATGTCGGTGAGCCATGGCGGACACAAGATCGACCTGCGTGTGGCCACGCTGCCGACGGTCTGGGGCGAGAAGATCGTTATGCGAATCCTGGACAGTTCCATGGCCAAGGTGAGCCTGCGTGACCTGAATCTGCTTGAGGGAAATTTCAACGCCTACAAGACGGCGTACTCCAAGCCCTACGGCATGATCCTGGTGACCGGGCCCACCGGATCCGGCAAGTCCACAACGCTGTACACGACGCTGAATTCCGTTGCCCGGCCGGAGGTCAATGTGATCACGGTCGAGGACCCGGTGGAATACCGGATGGCAGGCATCAACCAGGTGCAGGTGAACCCCAAGGCCGGCCTCACCTTTGCGAGTGCCCTGCGCTCGATCCTCCGTTCCGACCCTGACGTCGTTTTGATCGGTGAGATTCGCGACCACGAGACCGCGCAGATCGCGATCGAAGCGGCGCTCACCGGACACCTCGTGCTCTCCACGCTGCACACGAACAATGCTCCCAGCGCCATTACACGACTCACCGAAATGGGCATTGAGCCGTTCCTGGTGGGCTCGGCCATCGACTGCGTGGTCGCCCAGCGGCTCGCGCGACGGCTGTGTGATCGCTGCAAGGCACCCGACGACCGGGATGTGGATGAACTGAGACTTCTCAATTTCGGGGTCGACCCCGACCTTGCTGCGCCCCGCATCTATCGCCCCGTCGGTTGCGCGACGTGCTCCAAAACCGGCTACCGCGGCCGCATCGCGATCCACGAGGTGATGACCGTCTCGGAGGAAATCGAGAGGCTCACGGTGGCACGTGCCTCCAGCGCCGAAATCGCGAGGGCAGCGCGCAAGCAGGGAATGATTTCCCTGCGGGAAGATGGTTGGGCCAAGGTGTTGCTTGGGCTGACCTCCATACAAGAAATCTTGCGCGTTGTCGCATAGAGCACTGGATAAGGACTATGACCAATCCGATCTATGAAATCCCAGTGATTGCGAATGTCGTCGGCCACGACGATGACGGCGCTGCGACTGCCGAAACCCGGGAGCGAGAATACCTGACGTCCCCCGACGACACCACCCTTCGTTCCCGCTTGCGGGAAGAACCGCTGACTCCCGACAAAGACCTCCTGCGTGCGCTCAAGATCGTGCTCGAACTGGACGCCTCCGACCTGCACATCACCGTCGGCGCGCCGCCCAGCATCCGTCTGGATGGTGCCCTGCGGCCGGTTGAGGGAACGACGAAGTGGATGGGCGACAAGGTCACCACGGCTCTCTTCAGCCTGTTGACGCGCGATCAGCGGGAGGAGTTCGAGCGTGAACTCGAGCTGGACTTCGCCTATACGGCCGGGGGAGCTCGTTTTCGTGTCAACTACTACCTGCAGCGCAACTCGGTGGGCGGTGCTTTTCGGTTGATCCCTCGTGAGATCAAGCCCCTGGCCGAGCTCGGGGTGCCGGATTCCGTTGCCCGATTCGCGCAATTGGCCCGTGGCCTCGTGCTCGTGACCGGACCGACCGGTTCGGGTAAGTCAACCACCCTCGCTGCGCTCATCGACCTCGTGAACCAGACTCGGGCCGATCACATCGTCACCGTCGAGGACCCGATTGAATTTCTGCACCGGCACCAGAAGTCCCTCGTGAATCAGCGTGAGGTGGGGCACGACACGCACAGCTTTGCGGCGGCGCTCAAGCATGTTCTTCGCCAGGACCCCGATGTGATTCTCATCGGTGAGCTGCGAGACCTGGAGACGGTATCCGTGGCGCTGACCGCCGCCGAGACCGGGCACCTCGTCTTTGCAACGCTGCACACGCAAGACGCGGCACAGACCATCGACCGCGTGATCGACGTCTTCCCGCCGCACCAGCAGGGGCAGGTGCGCGCCCAGCTCGCGGCGACACTGCAGGGCGTCGTGTGCCAGGCCCTGGTGAAAAAGGTCGGCGGGGGTCGCGTTGTGGCCACTGAGGTGCTCGTGGGCACGTCGGCCATTGCTAACCTGATTCGCGAGGGCAAGACGTACCAGATCGCCTCGGCGATGCAGGCCGGTCGCTCTCTCGGGATGCACACGATGGACCAGCACCTCGCCGATCTCGTGAATGCCGGCCAGATCACCCGCCATTCAGCCGAGGAAAAGGCCCAGGACATTGAGGGGCTCACTCAGCTGATTCGCCGCGTGGACGGGGACGCGGGCTCGATGGGATCGGGCGGTATCGACTTCGGCGACTCCTACTCGCCCGGAAACGGCTAAAAGATGCCCACCTCAGTCGCCTTCGCATACAAGGGGCGCAACGCCGCCGGCAAGGTCGTGAAGGGGCGACTCGATGCCTCCTCGGAGAGCGCGGCGACGACGCGAATCCGCACCATGGGGCTTGCCCCCATTTCCGTCGCCGAAGTGGCTGTGGGCACGGGGCTCAGCCGCGAGATCAACATACCCGGCATGACCAAACGGGTGGGCCTCAAAGACCTCGCCGTCATGAGCCGTCAGATGGCGACCATGACCTCGGCCGGGCTGTCTCTGCTGCGCACGCTCAACATCCTTTCCGAGCAGACCGAGAACAAGGAACTCGCGAGGATTCTGACCGCCGTGCGCAACGACGTGGAGTCCGGGGGATCCCTGTCTGCGGCAATGGTGAAGCATTCGACCGTCTTTCCGCCGATCATGATCAACCTCGTGAAGGCCGGTGAAACCGGCGGTTTCCTCGAGAGTTCGCTCAACTCGGTGGCCAACAACTTCGAGTCGGAGGGCAAGCTCCAAGACACGATCAAGTCGGCCATGGCATACCCCACCATCGTTCTGATCATGGCCGTCCTGGCTGTGATCGGAATGCTCACGTTCATCGTGCCCGTTTTTGAGAAGATGTTCGCAGGATTCGGGGGGCAGCTGCCCCTGCCCACACAGATATTGGTTGTTCTGTCCTCGATGATGACGTGGTTGCTGCCGCTTCTGATCGTGGCCGGCATCGCGTTCTCGATCTGGTGGCGCGCCAATAAGAACACCGAGCGCGTGCGCAAGATCGTCGACCCGGTCAAACTCAAGGTGCCGGTTTTCGGCCCACTCATGCAAAAGCTCGCAATTGCCCGTTTCAGTCGCAACTTCTCCACCATGATCGGCGCCGGTGTGCCCATTCTGCAGTCGCTCACCATCGTGGGGGAGACCTCGGGCAACTGGGTTATCGAAGCTGCCCTGCGCAAGGTGCAGGAATCGGTGCGCCAGGGCATGTCGATAGCCGGTCCGCTGTCACTAGAACCCGTATTTCCCCCGATGGTTGTGCAGATGATTGCCGTCGGTGAAGACGCCGGAGCGCTGCAAACGATGCTCAGCAAGATCGCGGACTTCTACGACCAGGAAGTGCAGTCAACGGCGGAGCAGCTCACCGCTCTGATCGAGCCGCTCATGATCGCGTTCATCGGCGTCGTCATCGGCGGCATGATCGTAGCCCTGTATATGCCGATGTTTTCCATCTTCGAGTACATCAAATAACGTTCTACCCTCTATTTGGGGATTGATTTGCATAATGCTCACATTTGGTAGTGCTACAGGCGTTAAGCTCACCTCAGGCGCGCGAAGGTTCTCACGGCCGGTATACAGAGAAGGAACTCACATATGTTCAGTAAGCTCACCGGACCGCTCGCCCGCAAGCGCGCTTCCCTCAACAAAGAAGACCAGGGATTCACGCTCATCGAGCTCCTCGTGGTCGTCATCATCATCGGAATTCTTGCCGCGATCGCGATTCCGATCTTCCTCGGCCAGCAGGACACTGCGAAGGACAAGGCTACCTTGGCTCAGATCACGAACGCCAAGACCGCTGTGGTGGCGCAGCTTGTTAGTGGAACGGCGGCCCCCTTCATGATGGTTGGTGTCACAGATTTCACGGAAAGCGCCGACATCCCCGTCGTGATCTCATGGGACACCGAGAACACGTCCTTCTGCATTTCCGGCTCCGCCCTCTCGGGCGGCCACCTTGCTGCCATTACTGACAAGGGTGCGGCCGTCGCTGGGGCCACGTGCACAGCTGGAGCACTAGTGCCGTAACACGTTCGCTGCTTTGAGAGCGATGGGGCGCCGCGCACCGGCGCCCCATCGCTCTACTAATCCATGGTGATGGAATCCGTAGAAGGGGGCTGAAGTGGACAACGCCGCAGACGCCGACTCCGTGCGAAACGATTCTGGTTTTGGACTGATCGAGATAATCGTCTCGATGTTCCTGCTCGGGCTTCTGGCAATTGCTTTTCTTCCTCTCCTCGTCACCTCGATGAAAACAACGGTCGTCAACTCGACGACCGCCACAGCGACACAGTTGGTTAGCCAGCAGATGGAACTGGCGCGCGGGGCTGGAGACACCTGCGCTGCCATCACGGCATTTCATCTCGCCGTTATCGACGTTGTGCCCGACGCCCGGGGTGTCAGCTATCAGCCTGTTCGCACGGTGGGCCCCTGCTCGGCAGCCTTGGCCGACTATCCCGCAACTGTGAAAGTCACTGTCTCGGTCATCCCGTCCACCGGTGCGACCGTGAGCGCGACGACTTTGATCTACCTGCGAGCTCCTTCATGAACATCACACGCGGTGTGGGCCGGTCATCCTCGAACGGTGGCTTCACCCTGATCGAGCTGTTGGTTTATTCCGCGCTGATGGTCGTAGTGCTGCTCATCGCCGGAGGGTTTCTGATCAACACCATGAAAGCGCAACGCACCGTTGACAACGCGACGCAGGCCAGCAATAGCGGTCAGCTTGTTACACGTTCCGTAGGCCACGGCGTTCGGAACGCCAGTTCTCTTTGGCACAGCCCCGCCGGCGCGGTACCGGAAGTGATCATGGCTCGCACTATGCGCTCAGACTCAGCCGGGACGTGGTTTTGTCAGGCCTGGGCCTACGACAACGGGTCGGTTAGAACGACCACCTCGACCAGCGCCATCTCGACAAACCAAACCTCAACAACGGTGGCAACCTGGACTCTCCTCGGCGACGGCATGCAGCGTGTTTCCGCTGGGACTACGCCCGTTTTCACCGTGACGGGTCGCCAAGTCGACCTCATTCTCGAAGCGAAGGTGGAGGGCGGCAAGGCCGTTCTGGTTCGCACCTCTGCGGTCACCCGCCAGCCGAATGCAGCGATAGGAGCGTCGCCGAAATGTTTCCCGTAGGACACCTAAGAGGTCTTCGTCAGAACGAACGGGGTAGCACCCTTATCGCGGTCCTTGGCGTCATGGCTGTGACCGCCATTGTCGCCGTCACGATCAGCGCCGCGACGATCAACGCTTTGGGTTTTACCAGCACGAGCAAGGCATCCGTTCAGGCACGGGCGGCGGCTGACGCAGGTGTAGACGTGGCCATCCGAAACCTTCGGACAACAAATGGCTGCATGGCTGACGCGAACGGCACCTTCACAAGCGCCGTATCGACTGTGCCTGTGTTTTCAGTGCTGCTCGAACACCTTGACCCCGTTCTCGGCTGGACCAAGGGGTGCCCGGACGTCACGACGACCTCAATGCGGATCACGTCCACGGGTGCGGCGCAGAGTCTTGGTGTCGCGGGCAAGACCTCGGGGGACAGCGCGGTAACGGAGGCCATCTTCACTTATGTGCCCATCATCGTTCAGGTTCCGCTGGATGGCGTCGCCGTCTATGCGCACAAGGTCAATGGTGTCCTAAAAAAGTTTGTCTTGTCATCCGCAAGCAATAGCGTGGCGACATCCGTGATGGTCCGAACCGGCGACGTCGAATGTACAAACGGTGCGAAGATCGGCGGAGACCTCGTCCTCGGCGATGGAAGCGCGAAACTAGATATGTGCGACGTGGCCGGATCTGTTCACGTGTCCAAAGACGTCACGATGAACAAGAGCAATATCGGAGTTGACGTGACCGCGCATGGTCTTGCGACCATCACGAACAGTGTTATAGGGGGCACCGTTACGTCGGGCCCGGCAGCTGCGCTGCCAGTGGTTCCCAACTGGGTCGACGTCAATTACAGCCAGGCAGAGTGGATCGCCCAGGGTTACAATTTCGTCAGCTGGACCGGTCCGTGCGCTATCAAGAAGGGCGACGTGGCCTGGACTGACCTGAAGGGATACACGCATCCTACGGTGGTTAACTTTCTCACCAAGTGCCCCACAACGGCAGTCACGACGAGCAACGCGATGGACACGGTCGCCTTGAACACGAACCTAGTCTTCATCGCCAATCAGTTCACGTTCGACAAGATCTACTTCACTTCCGCGGTTGATCGCCAGCTGGCATTCATCGTTCCCGACAAGGTCGCCGATGGGACGCCCACCTGCACACCTCCTGCGGGCCTGAACGGGGAGATCCGTCTCACCAGCGAAGCCGATTTCGGCACCACGATTTCCGCCATGGTTTATACGCCCTGCAAGGTATACAGCGACAGGAATGGGTTCCGCGGGCAGATCTACGGCGGCGAGATTGAGTTCGGTGAGCAGGCACAACTCAGCTTCGTCCCGGTCGGAATTGCGGGCGTTGACCTGGCGGGCGGCGTGACGGTATCAAAAGTTACTGGCGCCCAACTCGGTGCCCTCACGAGTCGTCGCCAACTGGCCGGCGGTGACTAGCGCCGCCGCGACTGGCGTCGGGGCATTCGGACCACTGATCGGCTCGTTTTTCAACGTGGTCATGTTCCGTATCCCGGCCGGTCGCTCGACCGAGTCGCCACACAGATGGCGTCAGCCCGAGCTCGACGACCCCGCAACTTGGCGCGGTCAGCTCGCGGAGAGAAGTGACCGGCTGATGAGGAGAAACCAGCAGTGACAAAGAACATCGTAGGAATCGACATCGGAACCTCCGGCATTCGTGCCGTGGAGTTAGCGGATGCCGGAAAGGCGTCCCCGAAGCTTGTTCGCTACCACGAGGTGCCATTGCCCGAGGGGGCGGTGAGCCGCGGCGAGGTCGTCGAACCCAACACCGTCGCCACCGCGCTCAAAACCCTGTGGTCGGCCGGAGGGTTCAAGAGCAAGCGCGTGGTTCTCGGCATCGGAAACCACCGCGCCCTCGCGCGAGACCTGGCCGTGCCCAAAATGTCGCTGAAACGCATCCGCGAAACGCTGCCGTTCCTGGTGCAAGACCTGCTGCCCGTGCCGGTCGCCGACGCACTCCTCGATTTCTACCCCATCTCCGAGAGCGCGGGCGAGAACGGGCCGGAAATCAACGGGCTGTTGATTGCCGCGGTGAAGGAAGCGGTGCTCGGCAACATCAGGGCGGTGCAACTGGCGGGACTGACCGTCGTCGAAGTCGATCTGATCCCGTTCGCGCTGAGCCGTGCCATTTCACGCGGTTCGACCTTCGAGGGGGCCGTGGCGCTCATCGACGTGGGCCTAGCGACCACCTCGATCGTGATCACCAGGGCAGGCGTTCCGGAATTCGTACGGTTGATTCCCGCGGGCGGTGGCGACGTCACGCAGGCCCTGATGCGTGGCCTGTCGATTGACGCGGATGCGGCGGAGGTCGCTAAGAGAGCGACCGGGCTGGTCCCGCTCGCCACGGCAACAACACCGGAGGCCGTCATCATCGCGGAGACCACGACCGAACTGCTCAACAGCCTGCGCAATACCGTGAACTACTTCGCGAACACGCGTCAGCACATACCGGTGACGGGCCTCGTGCTCACTGGCGGTGGCACCGAACTGGCGGGTTTCCCGGCAGCCCTCGGGGCGCTGACCCGGCTTCCCAGCCTCACGGCGGACCCGGTCAGCTCCGTAACACTGGGGCGCGGCGTCGACGCAACGACGCTGAACAACAACAAGGGCGCGTTTGCCGTGGCGCTCGGTCTGGCACTGGGGAGCACCGTATGAGCAAGAAACACTCTGCCGAGGTGATGAGCTTCGGTGCGGAACCGCGCATGGACTTGCTTCCTCCCGAAATCCGATTGATGAAGCGCGACAAGGCCACACGCTGGCGTCTCGGCGCCCTGCTCGTCACCGTGGTGCTCGTGGTCAGCGCCGGGATCGGCGCCTCCACGTTGCAGGCAACGTCGACGCAGGCCGAGCTCGCCGCCGAGCGGGAACGCACCGCGGAGCTGCTCGCTGAGCAGGTCCAATACGCCGAGGTGCACAAGGTGCAAACCGCCCTCGACATGACCCGGGCCGCGCGGGGGTTCGCTGCGTCAACCGAATTCGACTGGGCGGCATACGTCGCCGATATTCAGTTGCTGCTCCCCGCTGATGTGGGCATCGCGTCCGTCACCCTCGACGGTGCAAACCCGTTCATGGCTTACGAGCAGCCAACCACTCCGCTGCTGAACCCCAGACTGGCCACGATCACGATCAGGTTCACGTCCCCGGCGGTATCGTCGCTGCCGCCGTGGCTGGAAGTGATGTCAAGCCTGCCCGGATACGCGGATTCGCAGGCCCGCCTCACCTCACGCACGGCAGAAGGTACCTACTCGGTGGACTGGGTGCTTCACGTCAACGAGGAAGCACTTGCCCAGCGATTCTCAACTCCGGAAGGCGAGTAACCGTGGATAAGAACAGGCTGTGGGTCATCGGCACGGCGCTCGTCATCGTTGCCATCGTCTTGCTCGGCTGGGTACTCGGGATTTCACCCAAACTCACCGAGGCAAGTACAGCACAGGCAGAGCTGGCAGCCGCCACCTCTGAGAACGCCGTGCATGAAGTGCAGGGGGAGACGCTGAAGAAGCAGTTCGAGGGCCTCGGCGCACTGAAGGCTGACCTCGCCGCCCTGCAACTCTCCGTGCCGAGCTCCGCCGAGTTCCCGGCGCTGATTACCGAGCTCAATGCTATCTCCGAGGCCAGCCAGGTGGTCATTTCGAGTATCACGCAGAATGATGCCCAGGCCTACGACCCGACCCTGGCCGGGGTGGCGGTGGCTGCCCCGGCTCCATCCACCGAATCGGGCACGTCGGAGGTCGCTCCGGCGCCGAGCGAGGCGACCGCAGCGGTGGCCGGAGCGCCCGCGGCCCCGGTCGTGGACCCGCGCATCACAGCCGCGAATTTCGCAGCGATCCCGGTCACGTTTGTCGTCGACGGCTCCGCGGCCGGCGTGCTCGACTTCGTGTCCGGCATCCAACACGGCGAACGCCTCATCATGGTGACTGCGGTGTCAATGAGCGAGCCAGCAAACGTCGCTGGCGTTGAGGTCGGCGTGAGCGAGCCAGCCAGCGACACCGGCGTTGTGACCGGCTCCATCACGGCGTTCATCTACGTGCTCACGACCCCGACCACCCCAGCGGCGGCGCAGTGACGTTGGAGGGGCGACAGTGATCCTGTCAGTGTCGGTCCTCGGCGCCGTGCTCGCGGCCGTCTTCGGGCTGATGATTGGATCGTTCCTCAACGTCGTCATCTACCGGGTGCCCCGGGGGGAATCCGTCGTGTCGCCGCCGAGCGCGTGTCCACAGTGCGGAGCGCGTATTCGGCCGTTCGACAACATTCCCGTGATCTCGTGGCTCGTACTGCGGGGGAGGTGCCGCGACTGCGGTGCGCCCATCTCGCCGCGTTACCTTCTCGTGGAACTCGGCACGGCCGTCTTCTTCGGTGTCGTCGGGTGGTGGGCGCTGCAGAACGGCGTGCCGACTGAGGCCCCTGTCGCCCTCATCGTTGCCCTGGTCGCGTTCCTCTACCTCGCTGCGATCAGCGTCGCGCTCGGTCTCATTGACATCGAGACCCGGCGGCTGCCCAATCGCATTCTCCTTCCGGCATATTGGGTTGTCGCGGTTCTGTTGACCGCGGCGGCGCTCCTGGCCGGCGAACCCGAGCGGCTCTTGGTGGCGCTCGCCGGCGGTGCGGGCCTCTTCGCCCTGTACTTCGCCCTGGCCGTCATCCGCCCGGGCGGCATGGGCTTCGGCGACGTCAAGCTCGCGGGGGTGCTCGGCCTGTACCTGGGCTGGCTCGGCTGGGGCGAACTCGCGGTCGGCGCCTTCGGGGCGTTCCTGCTCGGGGGCCTCTTCGGCGCCGTGCTGCTCGCCGCACGGCGCGCGGGGCGAAAGAGCAGCATCCCGTTCGGTCCGTGGATGCTCGTGGGAGCATGGATCGGCATTCTCTTCGGCGACACCATTGCGCACGGCTATCTGAGGCTCTACGGTTTGGCGTGACGCGCCGAGCCTGCGGGCATACGGAGAAAGGCCTTGGTACTATGTCCCGGTCAGCCACCATTCAGGCCACGAGGAGTGCAGCATGAGCGACATCACATCCAATGACGGCAAGAAGAATCCCGAGACGGATGCTGCGACGCCGGTTGAGCACGAAGCCACCGAAACCGGTGGTGCCTCAACCGCCGCTGCCTCAACCACGGCCGACTCCGAACCTGGCGACATCGACTACGCTGCCGCCACGGAGGAGCCCGAGAGCGTCAACGGCACCGGATCGCACGCTGCCGCACCGAGCCTCGCCGACGACTATGCGGCACGCGACCACGCCCGCACGAACGACGACACGGAGGTCGTCACCCCCGTTGTTGCAGCCTCTGCTGCGTCCGAGCCCGTTGCGCCCGTTGCGTCGCCGACGCCCGTTCCGGTAGCCGACCCCACTCCCGTGGCGCCCCTCGCGGCCCAGACGCCCATTTACGTGCAGGCGCCGCAGAAGCCCGTCGATCGCAGCAACCGTGGTGGCGGCATTTTCATAGCCCTGATCGCCACAGCCATCTTCACGGTGCTCTACGCCGTAGCGATCTTCGTCATTGCCGGCTTCACGAGCGCGACCATCTCGGTCGCCGCGACGACGTTCACCGAATTCGCCGTTCGCCCGGTCTTCTACATCCCGGTCATCTTCTTCTTCCTGGCCCTGTCGATTCTCGTGGCCATCGTGAACCGCGGCGGCTGGTGGGCCTACGTGCTCTTCGGCTTCGTCGTGGCCGTCGTCGTGTACTTCTCCTACATCGGAGCAGCCCTTCTCACCGTGCAGGCCTGGACCCTCACCGCCGACGAAGCCGCACGCTTCCTCTCGACCCAGTGGTTGAACCTTGGTGCAATCACCGCCGCTGTGATCGCCCGTGAGGTTCCCGTCTGGACCGGCGCGTGGATCGCGCAGCGTGGAAAGCGCGTGACGAAGCGTAACCTTGAGGCTCGCGCGGAGTACGAGCGCGTTCTCGCCGATGGCCCGCACCTCTCCAACTAGTCGCTCACCGCACGGCGACTCCCTATCGGCGGACCGATAGATCCCGCCGAGGGGTCGCGATCCAGACGGAAGGAGTCTTCGTGCGCGAGTATCAGAAGTACGCGATTGTTCTCGCCCTTTTCGCAGCCGTTCTCTATGCGTCGCTTGTTGTTGCCGTGCTCGGTGTCGGAAGCCTGCTCACTAACGCCGACGTGATCCCGGACCCGCAGGCAGGCCCCCTGGTGGGGCCGAGCAGCGTGGGTGTGATCGTGGTGTTCGTCCTGGTTCGCATGGTGCTCATCGGGATCCGCACCAGGCCGGAGAACCAGCGCGTGATGCTCGCTTACTCGATCGTCACCGGCGTGGTCACCTGGGTACTGTTCCTGGCGGCCGGCGCAACATTCGTTCTCTTCGGAACCGGCGATATCCGCAGTGCGACGGCCCTGGCATCCGAGATGCTGCTCGCCCCCTTTGCCACCCTGGCGGGCCTGTTTGCCTTCCTGGTGAGCCTGCTGTACTCGTGGCTGCTCGCCGCCCATGTTGGCTCCGGTGGCCGGCCCCTGTGGCCGTGGGAACGCCGCGGCGAATAGGGCCTTTTTCGCGTATCCTTAGTGATATGGAGCGGTCCGTAGAGGCGCGGGTGAGCCACGAGGTTGATAATTGGTTGCGCTGGTTGCCGAGATGGCGGCCCGGCACCTATCGCAGTCGCGCCCGCCTGTGTCACCAATGCTTCGGTTCTCCGGTCATTGCCGCGGCCGGACTCAACGAAGACGTGCCACACGCCGTGCAGCACGCACTCGCGATGCGCATGAAGGTCGTGGTCGATGCATCCGTCCACGAATACACGGAGCAGCACTTGCCGCTGCTCGCTCGTGAGCTGCGCCTCGACGAAGCGAGGCGCGCCCGACGGCTCTATCGCCCGAACGAGGGCCTCGATCCCGAGCACAGGGGCCTCGACCTCGATCCGCCGACTGCACCGGAGGCGCCATACCTGTTCACCCTGGGCGAGCTCGCCGAGTTACCCGATGCGGAGGGGGCAGACCCCGAACCGGAGCCGGAACCGCCACCGCAGCCGCTCAGCGCCGAGGAGAAGGCGGCCGTTCTCGGTGAGGTTGCCATTGCCGACAGGTTTGCCGCCGAGGCCGGGCGTCGGCTGTGCGCAGAGCTCGCGTTGCACCGACAACGCATACGTGCGGCCGTCGCCGAATTCGTCGAGCCGCAGGTGCAGGCCCTGCTCGCCGACCTTGAAAGCACGCTCGACTCGCCGCTGTGGCGTCGCGGATCCTGAGCCTGGTCGGCCCGGTTCACCCCATTTGACCGCAGGCATCCCGGCAGGTTACTGTTGCAAGGTGTGCGCTTTGTCGTGCGCCTTAAGCGTGCCCCGGGCTGCTCCTGAAACATGAGTAGTAACGACACATAGACAGCCGCGGCAGCCACACTGCAGGGTTTGCTCACCGAGCAGCCCCCACGGCATACCCATCGAACCGAACGGAAGCGATTCCGTGAGGAAAGACGGGTCCAGATGAACTCGGTGCGCCGGCAACGGCTCGTCGAATGCTAACCATCACAAAGCTGTCACCGTGCAGCAATAACAAGGAGTAATTAGTGCCCACCATTCAGCAGTTGGTCAGAAAGGGCCGCAGCCCCAAGGTCACCAAGACCAAGGCTCCCGCCCTCAAGTCCAACCCGCAGCAGCGCGGCGTATGCACCCGTGTATACACGACCACCCCGAAGAAGCCGAACTCGGCTCTGCGTAAGGTCGCCCGCGTCAAGCTGTCCAACGGCACCGAGGTCACCGCCTACATTCCCGGCGAGGGCCACAACCTGCAGGAGCACTCGATGGTGCTCGTGCGCGGAGGCCGTGTTAAGGACCTTCCCGGTGTGCGTTACAAGATCATTCGCGGCGCACTGGACACCCAGGCCGTCAAGAACCGCAAGCAGGCTCGTAGCCGCTACGGCGCAAAGATGGAGAAGAAGTAATGCCTCGTAAAGGTCCCGCTCCTAAGCGTCCCGTAGTAGCAGATCCGGTTTACGGTGCCCCCATCGTCAGCCAGCTGGTCAACAAGATTCTCCTCGACGGCAAAAAGGGCCTCGCTGAGCGCATCGTTTACGATGCACTCGCCGGTGTCGCTGCCAAGAACGAGCTGGATGCTGTTGTCACGCTGAAGAAGGCACTCGACAACGTGCGCCCGACCCTCGAGGTGCGTTCGCGCCGCGTCGGTGGCTCCACGTACCAGGTGCCCGTTGAGGTCAAGCCGCACCGCGCCAACACCCTGGCGCTTCGTTGGTTGACGAGCTACGCCAAGGCGCGTCGCGAGAAGACCATGACCGAGCGTCTCACCAACGAGATTCTCGACGCGAGCAACGGCCTCGGCGCCGCTGTGAAGCGTCGTGAAGACACGCACAAGATGGCCGAGGCGAACAAGGCCTTCGCTCACTACCGCTGGTAGTCACGCACCATTGGTCGGGCACGTCGAGACCTGTTCTCGACGTGCCCGACCGGCGGCAGTGTTCAACTTTTCCCACCCCTACCCTTCCGGAGGACCCCCGTGGCACTTGACGTGCTCACCGACCTGAGCAAGGTCCGCAATATCGGCATCATGGCTCACATTGATGCTGGCAAGACCACCACGACTGAGCGCATCCTGTTCTACACGGGTGTCAACCACAAGATCGGTGAGACCCACGACGGCGCCTCAACGATGGACTGGATGGCGCAGGAGCAGGAACGTGGCATCACGATCACCTCCGCTGCGACGACATGTTTCTGGGACAACAACCAGATCAACATCATCGACACCCCGGGTCACGTTGACTTCACCGTGGAGGTGGAGCGTTCGCTCCGCGTCCTCGACGGTGCTGTCGCCGTATTCGATGGCAAGGAGGGCGTTGAGCCCCAGTCCGAAACCGTGTGGCGTCAGGCCGACAAGTACGACGTTCCCCGCATTTGCTTCGTCAACAAGATGGACAAGCTCGGCGCCGACTTCTACTTCACGGTCGACACCATCATCAAGCGCCTCGGCGCGAAGCCGCTGGTTCTCCAGCTGCCGATCGGTGAAGAGTCAAGCTTCGAGGGTGTTGTAGACCTCGTTCAGATGCGTGCACTCACCTGGCGCGGAGACTCCAAGGGTGACGTGGAGATGGGCTCGAAGTACGCCATCGAAGAGATCCCCGCCGACCTCGTTGAGAAGGCTGCTGAGTACCGCACGCTTCTTCTCGAGACCGTCGCCGAAACCGACGATGACCTCATGGAGCGCTACTTCGCCGGTGAAGAGTTGACGGTTGCCGAGATCAAGGGCGCCATTCGCAAGCTCACGATCAATAGCGAGATCTACCCGGTTCTCTGTGGTTCTGCTTTCAAGAACCGCGGCGTTCAGCCGATGCTCGACGCTGTCATCGATTACCTCCCGACGCCGCTCGACGTGCCTGCCATTGAGGCGCACGACCCGCGCGACGAAGAGAAGATCATCATGCGTCACCCGGATTCTGCGGAGCCGTTTACGGCCCTCGCATTCAAGGTTGCGGTGCACCCGTTCTTCGGTCGCCTCACCTACGTGCGCGTGTACTCCGGCCGCCTCGACAGCGGAGCCTTCGTCACCAACTCGACCAAGGGCAAGAAGGAGCGCATCGGGAAGATCTTCCAGATGCACGCCAACAAGGAGAACCCGGTGGCCTTCGTGACCGCCGGTCACATCTACGCGGTCATCGGCCTCAAGGACACCACCACCGGCGACACCCTGTGCGACCCGAACAAGCAGGTCGTACTTGAGTCGATGACGTTCCCTGATCCGGTTATCGAGGTTGCCATCGAGCCGAAGACCAAGCAGGACCAGGAAAAGCTGGGTCTCGCGATCCAGAAGCTGGCCGAAGAAGACCCCACCTTCCGTACCGAGCAGAACCAGGAAACTGGCCAGACGGTAATCAAGGGAATGGGTGAACTTCACCTGGACATCCTCGTCGACCGCATGAAGCGTGAATTCAACGTGGAAGCAAACGTCGGCAAGCCCCAGGTTGCGTACCGCGAGACGATCCGCAAGGCCGTCGAGCGTCACGACTTCACGCACAAGAAGCAGACCGGTGGATCCGGCCAGTTCGCGAAGATTCAGATCGCGATCGAGCCGATGGAAATCACTGCAGACAAGTCGTACGAGTTCTTGAACAAGGTCACCGGTGGACGTATCCCGCGTGAATACATCCCCTCCGTGGATGCCGGAATCCAGGACGCCCTGCACGTGGGTATCCTTGCCGGTTACCCCATGGTCGGCGTTCGGGCAAGCCTGCTCGACGGTGCCGCACACGACGTCGACTCCTCGGAGATGGCGTTCAAGATTGCTGGTTCGATGGGCTTCAAGGAAGCCGTTCGCAAGGCAAACCCCGTATTGCTCGAGCCGCTGATGAGCGTCGAAGTTCGCACCCCTGAGGAATACATGGGTGACGTAATCGGAGACCTCAACTCGCGTCGTGGGCAGATCCAGACCATGGAGGACGCACAGGGCGTGAAGGTAATTCGCGCACACGTCCCCCTCTCCGAGATGTTCGGATACATCGGTGACCTGCGGTCGAAGACCTCAGGACGCGCCGTGTACTCGATGACTTTCGAGAGCTATGCGGAGGTCCCGAAGGCTGTAGCCGACGAGATCATCAACAAGAATAAGGGCGAATAGCCTTCAAGGTGGCCTTAGGGCCGAATCGCTTGGGCCACCTGGCCCGAGTAACATAAGTAGACACATCCAGCGCATCCCCGATTGGTCTTAATGACAATCGTGAATTTGCACGCGAGTCCTGAGGAGGACCCACAGTGGCCAAGGCCAAGTTCGAGCGGACAAAGACGCACGTAAACATCGGAACCATCGGTCACGTTGACCACGGAAAGACCACGCTGACTGCAGCGATCTCCAAGGTCCTTGCCGACACGTTCCCGTCCAAGATCAATGTTCAGCGGGACTTCGCGTCGATTGACTCGGCTCCCGAGGAACGCCAGCGCGGCATCACCATCAACATCTCGCATGTTGAGTACGAGACCGACAAGCGCCACTACGCGCACGTCGATGCTCCGGGCCACGCTGACTACATCAAGAACATGATCACCGGTGCTGCTCAGATGGACGGCGCAATCCTCGTGGTTGCTGCTACTGACGGCCCGATGGCCCAGACCCGTGAGCACGTTCTGCTCGCGAAGCAGGTTGGCGTTCCCACCCTGCTCGTCGCACTGAACAAGGCCGACATGGTTGACGACGAAGAGATCATGGAGCTCGTTGAGCTCGAAGTTCGCGAGTTGCTTTCCAGCCAGGGCTTCGATGGCGACAACGCTCCCGTTGTAGCGGTCTCCGCACTCAAGGCGCTTGAGGGCGACCCGAAGTGGACCGCAAACATCCTCGAGCTCATGACGGCCGTCGATGAGTACATCCCGGACCCCATCCGCGACAAGGACAAGCCGTTCTTGATGCCGGTTGAGGACGTCTTCACGATCACCGGTCGTGGAACCGTTGTCACGGGTCGCGCCGAGCGTGGAACCCTGAAGATCAACTCCGAGGTCGAGATCGTCGGAATCCGCAAGACCCAGAAGACCACGGTCACTGGTATCGAGATGTTCCACAAGCAGCTCGACGAGGCGTGGGCCGGCGAGAACTGTGGACTTCTTCTTCGTGGCACGAAGCGCGAAGACGTTGAGCGCGGCCAGGTTGTCGTCAAGCCGGGTTCGGTTACGCCCCACACCGACTTCGAGGGCACCGCGTACATCCTCAGCAAGAACGAGGGTGGACGTCACAACCCGTTCTACGCGAACTACCGCCCGCAGTTCTACTTCCGCACCACCGACGTCACCGGCGTCATCACGTTGCCCGAGGGCACCGAGATGGTCATGCCCGGCGACACCACCGACATGACGGTCGCGCTGATTCAGCCGATCGCCATGGAAGAGGGCCTCGGCTTCGCGATTCGTGAAGGTGGCCGCACCGTCGGCGCCGGAACGGTGACGAAGGTCATCAAGTAGCACCCCCTTTCTGCAGGCTCGCTCGTCGAGCCCGTCGAATCTAAGAAGGGCCGGATCCCATGGATCCGGCCCTTTTTTGTGCGTACACACAGGAAACCCGGCGACACGCCGACGGCGACACGCCCGGGTTGCATGAAGTGCCACCGGTGTGGCAGACTCATCTAGTTCAGCATTTCCGGGTGTCGCGTCAGCGCGGCCCGGGATCACTACCAGGCAGTGCATAGCCGAGTTCTACTCCCTTAGTGGGGAGTCGGGGGCTCAGGTTAGGCCGTGGGTAGCAGAACACAGCCTAAATCAACGTTCGAATGGCGTGTTTTTTCACGCCCTTCCCCAGGTTCTGCTCTGGGAGCCGGCGCTGATCGGCTCGGGCCAATTCATTGGCGTGGGTCGAAATTGACATATGAACAGTGGTGCGACAGCAGCAGTGCTACTACGGCGTCCAATGCAACCTCTGCAACAAGCAGTTGTATGTAAGACGCCTCAACAGAGAGAGAGTTCGACATGGCGGGACAGAAGATCCGCATTCGACTTAAGTCGTATGACCACGAGGTCATCGACATTTCGGCACGGAAGATCGTCGATACAGTGACCCGCGCGGGCGCTACGGTAATCGGCCCCGTGCCGCTTCCGACCGAGAAGAACGTGGTGTGTGTTATCCGTTCTCCTCACAAGTACAAGGACAGCCGGGAGCACTTTGAGATGCGCACCCACAAGCGTCTGATCGACATCATTGACCCGACGCCGAAGGCCGTTGACTCGCTTATGCGCCTCGACCTTCCGGCAGACGTCAACATCGAGATCAAGCTCTAGGGGCCGCGATGTCTTACTCAGATACCAAGACCACCAAGGGTCTCCTCGGCAAGAAGCTCGGCATGACCCAGGTGTGGGACGAGAACAACAAGCTTGTTCCCGTTACCGTCATCGAGATCGCGCCGAACGTTGTCACCCAGATCCGTACCAAGGCCGTCGACGGCTACAACGGCGTTCAGATCGCCGCCGGTGCCATCGACCCGCGCAAGATCACCAAGCCCCTTGCCGGCCACTTCGACAAGGCCGGCGTCACGCCGCGCCGTCACATCACCGAGCTCCGCACTGCGGATGCCGCTGACTACGCCCTGGGACAGGAACTCACCGTTGACGGTGTGTTCGCTGCCAACACCAAGGTTGATGTCATGGGCACCAGCAAGGGTAAGGGTTTCGCCGGCGTTATGAAGCGTCACAACTTCAAGGGTGTCGGCGCTTCGCACGGTTCGCACCGTAACCACCGCAAGCCCGGTTCCATCGGTGCTTCATCGACCCCGAGCCGTGTCTTCAAGGGCATGCGCATGGCCGGTCGTATGGGTGGCGAGCGCGTTACCGTGCTGAACCTCAAGGTGTACTCGGTTGACGCCGCCAACGGCGTCATGCTCGTCAAGGGCGCCGTTCCCGGTGCTCGTGGCCGACTCGTATTCGTCCGCAACGCAGTGAAGGGAGCGTAGTTAATATGACTACTGCACTCGACATCCTCGACGCCAAGGGTGCGAAGGCCGGCTCTGCTGAGCTGCCCGCCGAACTCTTCGACGTCGCGGCCAACATTCCGCTCATCCACCAGGTCGTTGTCGCGCAGCTCGCTTCGGCACGGCAGGGAACCTCCAAGGTCAAGCGCCGTGGAGAAGTTTCCGGTGCTGGTCGCAAGCCGTTCAAGCAGAAAGGAACCGGTCGCGCTCGTCAGGGCTCGATCCGTGCTCCTCAGATGACCGGTGGTGGCATCGTCCACGGACCGACGCCTCGCAGCTATGACCAGCGCACCCCGAAAAAGATGATCGCCGCAGCCCTCAAGGGTGCACTGTCCGACCGCGCACGTGGCGGCCGCCTGCACATCGTTGAGTCGCTCTTCACGGCCGAGACTCCCAACACGAAGACCGCTCAGGCCCTGCTCACGCAGATCGCCAGCAGCAAGCACGTTCTTGTGATTCTCGAGCGTACCGACGAGTCGACACTGCGAAGCATTCGCAACCTTCCGACGGTTCACATCCTCTCGTGGGACCAGCTCAACGCCTATGACGTGCTCGTCAGCGACGACATCGTCTTCACCAAGGGCGCGTTCGACGCGTTCGTGGCGAGCAAGACCAAGAAGGAAGAGGTGTCCGCATAATGGCTACCGCGATTAACAAGGACCCCCGCGATATCATCATCGCTCCGGTCGTCTCTGAGAAGAGCTACGGCTTGATCGACGAGGGCAAGTACACGTTCATCGTTGACCCCCGTTCGAACAAGACGGAGATCAAGCTCGCGATCGAGTCCATCTTCAAGGTAGAGGTCGCTTCGATCAACACCCTGAACCGCGTGGGCAAGACACGTCGCACCAAGTTCGGAATGGGCAAGCGCAAGGACACCAAGCGTGCCATTGTCACGCTCAAGTCCGGCTCCATCGACATCTTCACGGCCGTCGGCTAAGCGGCGCGGACAAGAGGAACAGAAATGGCAATTCGTAAGTACAAGCCCACGACCCCGGGTCGTCGCGGTTCATCCGTTGCCGACTTCGCGGAAATCACTCGCTCCACCCCGGAAAAGTCGCTTCTGCGGCCGCTTTCCAAGACCGGTGGACGTAACAACCAGGGGCGCATCACGACGCGTCACATTGGTGGTGGCCACAAGCGCCAGTACCGTGTGATCGACTTCAAGCGCAACGACAAGGATGGCGTCAACGCTCGCGTTGCCGAAATCGAGTACGACCCCAACCGCACGGCGCGCATCGCGCTCCTGCACTTCATTGACGGCACGAAGCGTTACATCATCGCGCCGAACAAGCTGAGCCAGGGCGATGTC
Organism: Cryobacterium psychrophilum; assembly: GCF_004365915.1. Taxonomy (NCBI): domain Bacteria; kingdom Bacillati; phylum Actinomycetota; class Actinomycetes; order Micrococcales; family Microbacteriaceae; genus Cryobacterium; species Cryobacterium psychrophilum. The sequence continues at coordinate 1,473,339 of NZ_SODI01000001.1, read as the reverse complement.
ATCGAGTCGGGAGCCGGGGCTGACATCAAGCCCGGTAACAACCTGCCTCTGAAGAACATCCCCACCGGTACCATCATTCACGCGATCGAGCTGCGTCCGGGTGGTGGCGCCAAGATGGCCCGCTCCGCTGGTTCGTCGGTTCGCCTCGTCGCGAAGGAGGGCGTTTACGCCCAGCTTCGTCTGCCGTCCGGAGAAATCCGCAACGTCGACGCTCGCTGCCGCGCAACGATCGGCGAGGTCGGCAACGCCGAGCAGTCGAACATCAACTGGGGCAAGGCCGGCCGTATGCGCTGGAAAGGCGTTCGCCCGACAGTTCGTGGTGTAGCCATGAACCCGGTCGACCACCCGCACGGTGGTGGAGAGGGTAAGACGTCCGGTGGACGTCACCCGGTCACCCCGTGGGGCCAGAAGGAAGGGCGCACCCGCCACCCGAACAAGGAAAGCGACAAGCTCATTGTTCGTCGCCGCACCGTCGGCAAGAAGCGTAAGTAGGAGTAGACGATGCCACGCAGTCTTAAGAAGGGCCCATTCGTTGACGACCACCTGCTCCGCAAGGTAGTCACGGCGAACGAGGCCAAGAGCAAGAACGTAATCAAGACCTGGTCGCGCCGCTCGATGATTATCCCCGACATGCTCGGACACACCATCGCAGTGCACGACGGTCGCAAGCACATCCCGGTGTTCGTCACCGAGAGCATGGTTGGGCACAAACTCGGTGAGTTCGCCCCCACGCGCACCTTCCGTGGACACGTGAAGGACGACAAGAAGGGCCGTCGCCGCTAGCGCGGTGGCGTGAAGGAGGAGAAGAAATGGTGGAGTCGATCGCACGCGTGCGTCACATCCGCGTTACCCCCCAGAAGGCTCGTCGCGTTGTCAACTTGATTCGCGGCAAGCAGGCGCATGAAGCGCTGGGCATTCTGAAGTTCGCACCCCAGGGTGCGAGCGATCCGGTGTACAAGCTGGTGGCCTCGGCCATCGCCAACGCCCGGGTCAAGGCAGATGCTGCGAACACGTATCTGGACGAGCAGGACCTGTTCATTAGCCGGGCATTCGTTGACGAGGGTACGACCCTCAAGCGTTTCCAGGCTCGTGCGCAGGGTCGCGCTTTCGAAATCAAGAAGCGCACCAGCCACATCACGGTTGTGCTCACCACTCCTGAGGAGGGTACGAAGTAATGGGTCAGAAAGTAAATCCATATGGCTTCCGTCTGGGAATCACGACCGACCACGTGTCGCGTTGGTTCTCTGACAGCACGAAGCCCGGCCAGCGTTACAGCGACTTCGTCGCTGAAGACGTCAAGATCCGCAGCCTGTTGAGCACCAGCCTCGACCGTGCCGGCGTTTCTCGCATCGAGATCGAGCGCACTCGCGATCGTGTTCGCGTTGACATTCACACCGCCCGTCCGGGCATCGTGATTGGTCGCCGCGGCGCGGAAGCCGAGCGCATTCGCTCCGACCTCGAAAAGCTCACCGCCAAGCAGATCCAGCTGAACATCCTCGAGGTCAAGAACCCCGAGCAGGATGCACAGCTTGTCGCCCAGGGCATCGCCGAGCAGCTCTCCGCTCGTGTGGCTTTCCGCCGCGCGATGCGTAAGGGCCTGCAGGGCGCCCAGCGCGCCGGAGCCAAGGGTGTTCGCATCCAGGTTTCCGGTCGTCTCGGTGGCGCTGAAATGAGCCGTTCGGAGTTCTACCGCGAAGGCCGTGTGCCACTGCACACGCTTCGTGCGAACATCGACTACGGCTTCTACGAGGCCAAGACCACCTTCGGCCGTATCGGCGTGAAGGTCTGGATCTACAAGGGCGACATCACCAACAAGGAACTCGCTCGCGAGCAGGCCAACGCTAAGTCGTCCCGCCCCGAGCGTCGTGACGACCGACCACGCCGTGCCCCTCGCGCTGAGGCGCCGGCAGCAGCGGCAGCGGCTCCGGTCGCAGCAGGAGTTGAGGCATAACCATGTTGATTCCACGTAGAGTGAAGCACCGCAAGCAGCACCACCCCGGCCGTACTGGCCACGCAACCGGTGGCACCACGGTGGCGTTCGGTGAGTACGGTATCCAGGCGATGAGCCCCGCGTATGTGACCAACCGTCAGATCGAGTCCGCTCGTATCGCCATGACGCGTCACATCAAGCGTGGCGGAAAGGTGTGGATCAACATCTACCCCGACCGCCCGCTGACCAAGAAGCCGGCCGAAACCCGCATGGGTTCCGGTAAGGGTTCTGTCGAGTGGTGGGTTGCCAACGTCAAGCCGGGTCGCGTTCTCTTCGAGCTCAGCGGTGTCACTGACGCCGTTGCCCGCGAAGCGCTGACCCGCGCTATTCATAAGCTGCCCCTCAAGGCACGCATCATCAAGCGCGAGGAGGGCGACGCATAATGGCGATCGGAACCAAGGAGCTCGCCCCAGTCGAGCTCGACACATATGAAAATGAGCGACTGTTCGACGAGCTGAAGAAGGCCAAGGAAGAGCTGTTCAACCTGCGCTTCCAGTCGGCCACCGGCCAGCTCGAAAGCCACGGCCGCCTGCGCGCCGTGAAGCGCGACATCGCTCGCATCTACACCGTTCTGCGCGAACGTGAGCTGGGCATTCGTGCCACTCCCGTTGCAGTCGAGGCTCCGGCCAAGGCTGAGAAGGCAGAGAAGAAGACCAAGAAGGCCAAGGCCGCAGTGGAGTCCACCGACGACGCCGCAGCCGAGACCGTCGACACGAAGGAGGCCTAGTCATGGCGAAGACTGACGATAAGGTCGTCGCAGCCGAGACTGAAGCTCTCGTTCGCGGTTACCGCAAGACACTGCGTGGTTACGTGACCAGCGACAAGATGAACAAAACCATCATTGTCGTGGTCGAAGACCGCGTGAAGCACCCGCTGTACGGCAAGGTCATCCGCCGTACGTCCAAGCTGAAGGCTCACGATGAGGCGAATTCCGCCGGCATCGGAGACCTGGTCCTGATCAGTGAGACCCGTCCGCTCAGCGCTTCCAAGCGCTGGCGCCTGGTCGAGATTCTTGAGAAGGCCAAGTAAGCCTCGCGCTTACTTGACTACAGAGGAGTAACAAAATGCTTCAGCAAGAATCACGCGTCAAGGTTGCCGATAACTCCGGCGCCAAGCAACTCCTGACCATCCGCGTTCTCGGAGGCTCCGGCCGTCGTTACGCCGGACTGGGCGACGTCATCGTCGCCACGGTCAAGGACGCCATCCCGGGCGGCAACGTCAAGAAGGGTGACATCGTCAAAGCTGTCATCGTTCGCACCAAGAAGGAGACCCGTCGTTCAGACGGCTCGTACATCAAGTTCGATGAGAACGCTGCAGTGATCTTGAAGGCTGACGGTGACCCCCGTGGCACCCGAATCTTCGGACCGGTCGGTCGCGAGCTTCGCGACAAGAAGTTCATGAAGATCATCTCGCTGGCACCGGAGGTTATTTAATCATGGCCAGAATCAAAAAGGGCGACCTCGTCCAGGTCATCACCGGCCGTAGCCAGGCTCGCGGGGGAGACCGTGGCAAGCAGGGCAAGATCATCTCTGTTGACGTCGAGAAGAACCGTGTCCTCGTTGAGGGCATCAACTTCGTGACCAAGCACGTTCGCGTTGGTCAGACCCAGCGCGGCACCAAGACCGGCGGCATCGAGACGTTCGAGGCAGCTATTCACGTGTCCAACGTTGCGATCGTCGACCCGGAGACCAAGAAGCCGACGCGCGTTGGCTTCCGCACCGAAGAGGTAACGAAGGACGGCGTCGCTAAGACTGTTCGCGTTCGTTACGCCAAGAAGTCGGGTAAGGACCTCTAATGACTGACTCCGCAGTAGCAACAGAAGCTGCGGCTCCGGCTGGCAAAATCCAGCCGCGGCTCAAGCAGAAGTACACGAGCGAAATTCGCGCTCAGCTTTCCGCTGACCTTGGATTCACCAACGTTCACCGCATCCCCTCGCTGACGAAGATCGTTGTCAACATGGGTGTCGGAGAAGCAGCGCGCGACGGCAAGGTGATGGATGGTGCGGTTTCTGACCTCACCAAGATCACCGGCCAGAAGCCGCAGGTCACCAAGGCTCGCAAGTCGATCGCGCAGTTCAAACTGCGTGAGGGCCAGCCCATTGGCGCGCACGTCACCCTTCGTGGCGACCGCATGTGGGAGTTCCTCGACCGTCTGCTGGGCCTTGCTCTTCCGCGTATCCGCGACTTCCGCGGCCTCTCGGACCAGCAGTTCGATGGCAACGGAAACTACACCTTCGGTCTCACGGAGCAGGTTATGTTCCACGAGATCGACCAGGACCGTATCGATCGTGTTCGCGGAATGGACATCACTGTTGTGACGACCGCCAAGAACAACGACGAGGGTCGCGCGCTGCTCAAGGCGCTCGGCTTCCCGTTCAAGTCGGTAGAAACCAAGTAGCCACCACAACTAGTCGTCAAATTCGACTAGTGTGGGTAGCTTGCGCTTAGTAAGGACCTCAACGCTGTTGAGGACTTCAGGTCCAGCGCAATAACTTCAACTCGGGGGCCGGCCATCCGACCGGCCCCCTCACCACCACAGGTCGTCATCCGTGTAACGGGTGAGCGAAACCAGGCGAGAAAGGCACCACAAAATGACAATGACAGATCCGGTCGCAGATATGCTGACCAGACTGCGCAACGCTAACTCGGCGTACCACGACACAGTGTCGATGCCGAACAGCAAACTGAAAGCGCACATCGCCGATATCCTCAAGGTACAGGGCTACATTTCAGCCTGGACCGTTACGGATGCCCGCGTTGGCCAGACCCTCACGCTCAACCTGAAGTTCGGTTCGAACCGTGAGCGCTCCATCGTCGGCATCAAGCGGGTTTCCAAGCCCGGGCTGCGCGTGTACGCAAAGTCGACTGAGATCCCAATGGTTCTCGGCGGCCTCGGCGTTGCCATCCTGTCCACCTCCAGTGGTCTGCTGACAGACCGCCAGGCTGAGAAGAAGGGCGTAGGCGGAGAAGTACTCGCCTACGTGTGGTAACCGACAATGTCACGTATTGGAAGACTGCCCATCCCGATCCCCGCTGGGGTAACGGTTGTGGCTGACGGCCAGGCCGTCTCCGTCAAGGGCCCGAAGGGCGAGCTCGCACTCGTCGTCGCCAAGCCCATCGAGGTCACGATCGAGGACGGTCACGTTCTCGTCACCCGTCCGAACGACGAGCGCGTTTCGCGTTCGCTTCACGGTCTGACTCGTACCCTCATCAACAACCAGATCATTGGCGTAACCGTTGGTTACACCAAGGGCCTCGAAATCGTAGGTACCGGTTACCGCGCGGCGCAGAAGGGCACCTCAGTTGAGTTCGCCCTCGGCTTCTCGCACCCGGTCGTCGTCGAGCCCCCCGTCGGAATCGTTTTGACCGTCGAGAGCGTCAACAAGCTCACGGTCAGCGGTATCGACAAGCAGGCTGTCGGCGAGGTCGCCGCCAACATTCGTAAAATTCGCAGGCCTGAGCCGTACAAGGGCAAGGGTGTGCGTTACGCCGGCGAGATTGTTCGCCGCAAGGCCGGAAAGAGTGGTAAGTAAGCCATGGGACTGGGAACTAGAGGCAAGAGCAAGTCCGCTGCCCGCGGACGCAGGCACACACGTCTTCGCAAGAAGGTCGAGGGAACGGCGCTGCGCCCGCGCCTCGTCGTTACGCGTTCGGCACGCCACGTATTCGTCCAGGTCGTTGACGACAGCAAGGGTTTCACCCTCGCGTCGGCATCCACTCTCGAGACTGACATGCGCACCTTCGATGGTGACAAGACCGCCAAGGCCCGCAAGGTCGGCGAACTTGTTGCTGAGCGCGCGAAAGCCGCCGGGATCGAGTCCGTTGTATTTGACCGTGGTGGCAGCAAGTACGCGGGTCGCGTCGCAGCTATCGCCGATGGAGCTCGAGAGGGTGGATTGAACCTGTGAGCACTGAAACCAGCAAGACCGAAACAACTGCACCCGTTGCAGTCGCCGAAGCCCCGGTGGAGACCGCTGCTTCAACGGCACCCGCACAGAACGAGCCTCGTGAGGCTCGTCGTGGTGGCCGTGAGCGCAACCCCAACAAGGACCGCGGAAGCCGCGATGCCGACAAGAGCCAGTTCCTGGAGCGCGTCGTCACCATCAACCGTGTTTCCAAGGTCGTCAAGGGTGGTCGTCGCTTCAGCTTCACCGCTCTCGTCGTTGTCGGAGACGGTAACGGCCTCGTCGGCGTTGGATATGGCAAGGCCCGCGAGGTGCCGACCGCTATCTCCAAGGGCGTCGATGAAGCGAAGAAGAACTTCTTCCGCGTTCCTCGCGTTGGTCTGACGATCCCGCACCCCGTTCAGGGTGAAGCCGCAGCAGGCGTTGTTCTGCTTCGTCCGGCCGCAGCAGGTACCGGCGTTATCGCCGGTGGCCCGGTTCGCGCCGTACTGGAGTGCGCCGGCATCCACGACGTTCTGAGCAAGTCGCTCGGCTCGTCGAACACCATCAACATCGTGCACGCCACGGTGGAGGCGCTGCGCCAGCTCGAAGAGCCGCGTGCGGTTGCGGCTCGCCGCGGCCTTGCATACGAGGACGTGGCCCCGGCCCGTTTCCTTCGTGCCGATGCCGCAGCAGCAGCCGCTGCAGCAACAGCAAAGGCAGGTGCGTGATGGCTCAGCTGAGGATCACACAGATCAAGTCCAAAATTAGTGAGAAGCAGAACCAGCGCGACACGCTTCGCAGTCTGGGTCTCCGACGCATTGGCGCCGTCACGATCCGCGAGGACAACTCGCAGAACCGTGGCTACGTCAACACCGTCGCTCACCTCGTGAAGGTCGAGGAGATTGACTAATGGCTGACGAGAAGGAAGCTACCAAGACGGTAGCCGACAAGCCCGCCACGAAGAAGGCAGCAGCCCCCAAGGCTGCAGCGCCCAAGACTGCCGCGAAGAAGGCGCCCGCCGCCGCTGCTGCTGCAGTCAAGGACGAGCCGAATGCGCCCCGCGAGCACGTGCTGAAGGTACACCACCTTCGCCCGGCTCCCGGAGCAAAGAAGACCCGTCAGCGCAAGGGCCGCGGTGAAGGATCCAAGGGTAAGACCGCGGGTCGTGGAACCAAGGGCACGAAGGCACGTTACAACGTGCGCGTCGGCTTCGAGGGTGGGCAGATGCCTCTGCACATGCGTACCCCGAAACTGCGTGGATTCAAGAACCCGTTCCGGGTCGAGTACCAGGTTGTAAACCTGGAGCGTCTGGAAGAGCTGTACCCGACCGGAGGAGATGTCACCATCGCCAGCCTGGTTGCCAAGGGCGCAGTCCGGGACAACGAGAAGGTCAAGGTTCTCGGTAACGGTGAAATTACAGTTAAACTGACCGTATCGGTCGACAAGGTCTCTGGCTCAGCACTGCAGAAGATCGTCGCCGCTGGTGGATCTGTAAAGTAATTCCTTAGACGCACACGTCGAGCTTGTCGGAGTCACCAATCGAGAATCGTTGGTGGCTCCGGTCAGGCTCGATCTGCGTTAAGCTCGTTTTACGTTACAAACTGGAGGCCTTTTTTGTTTAGCGCCATTGCGCGGATTTTCCGCACGCCTGACCTTCGTAAGAAGATCGGCTTCACCCTGGGCATTATTGCCTTGTTCCGACTGGGCTCGTTCATTCCAGCCCCCTTTGTGGACTTCGGCAACGTGCAGGCTTGTCTTGCAGCCAACCAGGGCACCGACGGCCTCTATGAGTTGGTGAACCTCTTCAGTGGTGGCGCGCTCCTCAAGCTGTCCGTGTTCGCACTGGGCATCATGCCGTACATCACGGCCTCGATCATCGTGCAGCTGCTGCGCGTGGTCATTCCCCACTTCGACACCCTCCACAAAGAGGGTGCCTCCGGTCAGAGCACTCTGACCCAGTACACCCGTTACCTCACGATTGCCCTGGGCATTCTGCAGTCGACCACGCTCATCACCGTGGCCAGGAGCGGCGCCCTATTCGGGACAAACTCCAGCACCGAGTGCACGCAGCTGATCACGAATGACGCGTGGTACGCCATCATGCTCATGGTGATCACCATGACCGCCGGAACCGGCGTGATCATGTGGATGGGTGAACTCGTCACCGAACGCGGTGTCGGCAACGGTATGTCACTGTTGATCTTCACGTCGATCGCGGCGCTTTTCCCGGCCTCGCTGACCTCAATTGCTACCGCGCAGGGCCTCGACGTTCTTCTCCTCGTGCTCGCGGTCGGACTCCTGGTCGTCGCAGCGGTGGTGTTCGTTGAACAGTCGCAGCGCCGAATCCCGGTGCAGTACGCCAAACGGATGGTCGGTCGTCGTACCTACGGCGGGAACAACACGTACATTCCGATCAAGGTCAACATGGCCGGTGTCATCCCGGTGATCTTCGCCTCCTCGCTGCTGTACCTGCCCGCCCTCATCGCCCAGTTCAACCAGCCGGCCGCCGGTCAATCGCCGGCCGCGTGGGTTGTCTGGATCACGAATAACCTCACCTCGGGCGACCACCCGCTGTACATGGCGATGTACTTCCTCCTCATCATCGGCTTCACCTACTTCTACGTTGCGATCACGTTCAACCCAGAAGAGGTCGCCGACAACATGAAGAAGTACGGCGGATTCATCCCGGGCATCCGGGCCGGACGGCCGACGGCCGAGTACCTCGACTTCGTGCTGACCCGCATCACCCTTCCGGGGTCGATCTATCTGGGTCTGATTGCGCTACTGCCGCTCGTCGCCTTCTCGGTAATCGGGGCAGACCAGAACTTCCCGTTCGGCGGCGCGAGTATTTTGATCGTTGTCGGCGTCGGGCTCGAGACGGTCAAACAGATCGACTCGCAACTGCAACAGCGACATTATGAGGGGCTCCTTAAATGACCCGACTGCTACTGATTGGACCGCCCGGCGCGGGCAAAGGCACCCAGGCCACTCGTCTGGCCGAAGCCTTTGTCGTTCCGGCCGTCTCCACGGGAGACATCTTCCGGTTCAACGTGAAGAACGAGACCGCACTCGGACTGCAGGTGAAGGCGTTCATGGACGCCGGCGCCTACGTTCCCGACACGTTGACCAACGCCATCGTGAAGGACCGCCTGGGGGAATCCGACGCTGCTTCCGGGTTCCTGCTCGACGGCTACCCGCGCACGACCGACCAGGTCGCAGAGCTGGACCGTCTGCTCGATGACGAGGGCACGAAACTTGACGCTGTTGTCCTGATCACGGCGGACACCGATGAGGTCGTCTCTCGGTTGCTCAAGCGCGCTGAGGAGCAGGGCCGCGCTGATGACACGGCCGACGTCATCCGTCACCGTCTGGACGTCTATGCGGAGCAGACTGCCCCGCTGATCGACGTCTACAGTGCTCGCGGGCTGGTCATCACCATTGACGGCCTCGGTGCCGTTGACGTTGTGACCGACCGGATCCTCGCGGCCCTTGCTGACCGCGGATTGCACGCCACCAACACCATCGAAAAGGCTGCGAACCCTTCGTAGCTAGTCTGTAGGAAATCTGTGAGCTTTCGTCGCTCAATTTACAAAACCCCGGCGCAGTTGCGACTGATGGTCGCTCCCGGCCTGGCCACGGCGGCATCGCTCGCCGCGGCCAGAGCGGCCGCCGTTCCCGGTGCCACGACCCTCGACGTGGATGCCGCGGCGGAGGCCGCAATCGTCGCCCTTGGCGGCAAGTCCAACTTCAAGCTCGAAGAGGGCTATAACCACACGGTGTGTGCTTCCGTGAACGACGAGGTCGTACACGGCATCCCGACCGGTCGAGTACTGGTTGCCGGTGACATCCTGTCGGTCGACAGTGGAGCCATCATCGAGGGCTGGAACGGTGACGCCGCCTTCAGCATCGTCATTCCGGATCCCGATCGACCCGACGTGGTGGCCGAGCGCCAGAAGCTCTCCGACGTCACCGAGCAGTCCCTGTGGCACGGCATTGCAGTGTTGGCGACCGGCCGGTGGCTCAACGAGGTCGGCGACGCGATCGAAGACTACGTGGAGAGCCAGGGTCCCTACGGGATCCTCACCGACTACGTGGGTCACGGTATCGGACGCGCGATGCACGAGGACCCACCCGTATTCAACTACCGGGTGAGTTCACGCGGCCCGCAGATCAAGCCGGGACTCGTCGTGGCCATCGAACCGATGGTCGTGATGGGATCGATCGAGACCACGGTGCGGCCCGACGACTGGACCATCGCCACAACCGACGGCCTGGCCGCAGCGCACTGGGAGCACAGCATCGCCGTGCATCAGGACGGCATCTGGGTGCTCACTGCCGAAGACGGTGGCGCCGCTGGCCTCGCCCAGTTCGGCATCGTTCCTGTCCCCATCCCCTAACGCCCTGTCGCGGCACGCGTCCGAACCCGCGGCACGCGTCCGAACCCGCGGCACGCGTCTGAGCGCGTGCCGCGGGTCGTAACGCGTGCCGAGGCGTGCGTGGCAGGCCGGTGGGCTGGCTACTTGTCCATCAGGTGCACGAGGCTGTCGATGAACGATGGAAAGTCCACGGAACTCCTGATCAGGTGCTGCACGTCGGCCCGGTCGGTGAAAACCTCGACGAACTGATCAAAGACCGCCTGGAATGAGGCGCGGCCGGCGGCGCTGAATGCGATGAGCGCCACAACCGTGACGCGGCTGTCGCCCCAGTCCATGGGGGAGTCGTTGACCACAATGGCAATGGACGTGCGCTGTGCGGTCATGGCCATGGCGTGCGGCACCGCGAGGTTGTCGGTGAACGCCGTTGAGGACATCCGCTCGCGTTCAAGGGCGCCGTGCACGTAGGCCTCGTCGATCACGCCGTGACGCATCATACGGGCGCCGAGCTCGCGAATCATGGCCTCTTCGTCACCCACGTAGAAGTTGCGCAGGAACAGTGACTCGTCAAAGAACTGAAGCAGATCGTCCTTGATCTGGGCGCGGCGGCGGAGGCGGCGCACGCGGATGGCGGCCCGGCGGATGCGGTCAATGTCGCCCTCGGTGAGGAACGGTTGAATGACGAGGACGCCAGCGGCGGGAACGGGTGGTTCAATCGTCGTGAGTACGAGGTCGGCGTGCAGGTCATCCCAATGCACGTCGCTGCGGGTGATCTGGGCGACCACGGTGAGATCGTCACCGAGCACGCGCTCGATGCGCTGCCGCAGCTGCACGTGCATCGTGTAATAGTTCGGGCACACGATCACGCACGTGACGTGTTCCTCGGTGTGGGACTGCTGCTCGAGGTGCGAGCCAACGTGCATGGCGATGTACGCGATCTCGTCGTCATTGATGAGGATCTGCTCGTGCCGCTGGAGTTCGCTCGCGATGAAGACCGCGAGTTCGTAGGTCATGGGATACGAGGTCTTGATCGACCGGGTCAGGGGGTTGCGTGAGTACTCGCGCACCTGCGCACGGTCGATGAGATTGCGCACGTGCAGTGTGAGCCGGGTGATGAAGTCGTCATCGGCGAGGTCCACCAGATATTCCTCGCTCGCCTGGCTGACGATGCGACGCACCACGGCCAGGTCGTCGGGGCGGGCGAAGGTCTGTGCCAGTACCTCCGTGGGCTGATCGTTTCCGGGCGTGACGACCCGGGTCTTGAGCAGGGCAATGAGGTAGGCGATGTCGCCGTCGTCGAGCGCGACACCAAAGTGCGTATCGATGAGGGCGGACAAGGCCGCGGTCATTTCTGCCGACGTGGCCGTCGTGCTCGCTATCGACGGGTCAGGGGCGGCAGCGTCGGGGGAGTCGCGCTTGCCGACGCGATCCACGGCGATGGCGACGTGCAGGAGCACGTTGTTGGTACCGAATTCGTTGACGAAGTAGCCCTGGGTATCGAGCATCGTGATGAGGTCGGTCTTGAACGCTTCGAGACTTTCGGAAGCGAACTCCCGTTGGATGGCGGCGAGCTCAAGCAACCCGCGCTTGCTCTCATCACGGAACATTCGGCTGAGCAACCGCCGACGGTCGGTCTCTGAGCCGACGAGGGACACGACGCTCCCGTGACGGGAGAGCGACAACCCTGAGTCCGGAAGGAGGGCACGGACACGACCCAGGTCGGCCTCGATCGTTGAGTCGCTCACGAACATGTCTGCCGCAAGCTCATACACGTCGAGCCCCGCCGCCCCATCGGTGAGCCGACGCACGAGCTGATACAGACGGTTCTGCGGAGTGTCGGTATCGACGGGCCGCTGCGGTTGCACTGTGGTGAAGGCCGCGTACGCGTCGCGGTTCAGCAGGTAGCCGGCCGGGCCCGATTCGATCAGGTTCAGCGGATGCGCCGCAGCCTTCACGTTGGTGACATAGCTGCGCACGCTCCGCGGTGTGACGCCAAGAAGATCGGCGAGTTCCCCCGCCGTCACCCAGCCGGGAGCGCGCAGCAGATAGTCGAGCATGCGCGTCTGCTTGCTACTCATGGTTCGCATCCGTCGCGTGCAGTCCCGACGCCCAGCCCCGTTGTGCACGACTGTTTCCGGCAACTCTCATACCTCTGATCGTACTCACCTCTTGTGAGTCGGCTCGGTTGCTCGCTCACCCGCAGGGCCGCTGCTTCCGGGGGTGCGGAAAGGTGTCTGCTGGCCCCCGACGGGGCCGCCGCGCACACTGGGAGGAACCCAAAATGAGCCGAGAAAGGGCGAATCAATGAGGATTCACGTTGTCTGTGGTGCCGGTGCCTCGAGCACCTTTGTCGCCCTGCGATTGCGCCGCACCGCCGCTCAGCGTGGCCTCGCCGTTCACGTGACGGCGGGAAGCGAATCAGATCTGGCCGACACCCTATCGGTGACAGATGTGCTGCTCATTGGCCCGCACCTTTCCGACAGGTTCGAGGCCATCGCGGAGCAGGCCGGCCTCTTCGGAGTGCGAGCCCGAATCCTGCCCGACTCCGTCTTCGCTGCCCGCGACGGTGAGGCGGCCCTTGACCTCGCCCTTGACAACGACCTCACACACGAAACGAAAGCCTCCGCAATTCTTGAACGCACGGTCCAAATCGGTTCCACCCACGGCCTGCACGCGCGCCCCGCCAAACTGTTCAGCCAGGCGGCTACCGCTGCGGGGATGCCCGTGACCATCACCAAGACGGGCGGGAAGACCGCCAACGCCGCCAGCATCCTCGGCGTCATCTCCCTGGGCATCAATCACGGCGATGAGGTGACGCTCGCAGCAGAGGGCGACAAGGCCGAGGCCGTTCTCGACAAACTCACCGAACTGCTGCTCACCGATCACGACGCGTAAGGCACACCATGGGCTCGCTCACCGAAATGCAGGGAATCGGCATTGGCCGCGGCATCGCAGTGGGTCGCGTTGTGCGCATGACGGAACCGCTGCCGGAACCCATCATGACCGCGGGCGCTCTCGCTCCGCAGGAGGAGGGCGCCCGGGCGACAGCGGCCCTGCACCGCGTTGCCGTCGACCTCACGGCCCGCGGGGAGCAAGCCGGCGGTACGGCCGGCGAGGTGCTTGAGGCGCAGGCCATGATCGCGGAGGATCCCACCCTCGTTGATGACGTCGGTGTGCGCCTGGCGGCCGGAGCCACGGCAGAACGTGCCGTGTTTGAAGCGTTCGTCGCCTTCCGCGACCTCCTCACCGAACTCGGCGGGTACATATCCGAGCGCGCGGGGGACCTCGATGATGTGTCGCGCCGGGTCATCGCGAGCCTCTCCGGCGTGGCAGCTCCCGGGGTTCCCGACCCGGGGCATCCGTTCATCCTGGTCGCCCGTGATCTCGCCCCGGCCGACACCGCAACGCTCGACCTCAGCATGGTGCTCGGCCTCGTGACCACCGACGGTGGACCCACCTCGCACACCGCCATCCTGGCGCGGGAGAAGTCCATCGTTGCCCTCGTCGGCGCAACGCTCGCCGCAGACCTTGAAGAGGGCACCGGGGTGATTCTGGATGCCGCCAACGGCGTGGTCATCGCCCAGCCGACGGCCGAACAGCTCGCCGACGCGCACGCTCGCAGTGCGGCCCGTGCCGCACTGGCGGAGGCGCCCGTCTCGCCGGGTCGCCTCGCCGACGGCTCCCCAATTCCCCTGCTCGCCAACCTCGGTTCCGCCGAGGGGGCCGAGCAGGCCGCGGTCCTCGGCGCCGAGGGCGTCGGACTGTTCCGCACCGAGTTTCTCTTTCTCGACTCCGTGACCGCGCCGACCGTCGCCGAGCAGAGCGCTCAATATGAGCGGATGCTGCGCGCGTTCCACGGCAAAAAGGTGGTCGTTCGCGCCCTCGACACCGGAGCCGACAAGCCGCTCGCCTTTCTCAACAATGCCCGCGAGGAGAACCCCGCGCTCGGGCTGCGCGGGCTGCGGGCACTGCGCGCCTCCGAGAACATTCTTCGGGACCAGCTCACGGCCCTCGCCCAGGCGGATGCCGTGACCGACGCCGAGCTGTGGGTGATGGCCCCGATGGTGGCCACCGTCGATGAGACGAAGTACTTCGCGGGACTCGCCCGCGAGCGGGGACTGCGCACCGCCGGGGTCATGGTGGAGGTTCCCTCCGCGGCCCTGCTGGCCGACCGGATTCTCGCGCACGCCGACTTCGCTTCCATCGGCACGAATGACCTCACCCAGTACACGCTCGCCGCCGACCGCATGCTCGGCACGGTTACCGCTTTCCAGGACCCGTGGAACCCCGCCGTTCTGCGCCTGGTCGGGGAAGTCGGGGCCGCAGGCGCGGCTCTGGGCAAACCGGTCGGGGTGTGTGGTGAGGCGGCAGCGGACCCGCTGCTCGCGGTCGTGCTCGTCGGCCTCGGCGCGACGAGCCTGTCCATGTCGGCGGCAGCCCTTGCCGATGTCCGGGCGGAGCTCGTCCGGTACACCACGACCCAGGCCCGACAACTCGCCGCCACGGCCCTCGCTGCGGACGGCGCCGGAGCCGCCCGTGAGGCGGCACGCGCGCTTCTGCTCACCTTCACCCGAACGGCGAAAGCAGTGCACTCCACTTACACAGCACCGAAATCATCACCGAAACGAAAGGCAGAACAATGACGACGACGTCAACCGGGACGACAAGCACGAGCGGGGGAGCCCGCGTGCATGTCCAGCGCTTCGGCACCTTCCTCAGCGGGATGATCATGCCCAACATCGCGGCATTCATCGCGTGGGGCTTGATCACGGCATTCTTCATTCCCACCGGCTGGACCCCCAACGAAACGGTCGCGGCGATGGTCGGCCCGATGATCGTGTACTTGCTCCCGCTACTCATCGCCAACACTGGTGGCCGGATGGTCTACGGCGTCCGCGGCGGCGTTGTCGCCACGATCGCGACCATGGGTGTCATCGTCGGCAGTGATATCCCGATGTTCATCGGGGCCATGCTCGTCGGTCCGCTCTCGGCGTACCTGCTCAAGAAGCTCGACGGGCTGTGGGCCGGCAAGGTCAAGCCCGGCTTTGAGATGCTCATCGACAACTTCTCCTCCGGCATCCTCGGCGCCATCCTCGCCCTGGGCGCGTTCTTCGGAATCGCCCCGGTCGTGACCGCCTTCAGCACCATGCTCGAGTCCGGCGTCAACTGGCTCGTCAGTAACAACCTGCTGCCGCTCGCGAGCATCCTGGTCGAGCCCGGCAAGGTGCTATTCCTCAACAACGCCATCAACCACGGCGTGTTCACGCCGATCGGCGTGCAGCAGGTTGCCGAATCAGGCAAGTCGCTACTCTTCCTGATCGAAGCGAACCCCGGCCCCGGCCTCGGCATCCTGCTCGCCTACTCGTTCTTCGGTCTCGGCCTCGCCCGGGCGAGCGCGCCCGGTGCGATCATCATCCACTTCCTCGGTGGCATCCACGAGATCTACTTCCCGTACGTGCTGATGAAGCCGATCCTGATCCTCGCAGCCATCGGCGGCGGAATGACCGGCGTTGCAGTCAACGTGGCCTTCCAGACCGGTCTGCGCGCTCCCGCCTCACCAGGCAGCATCTTCGCAGTTCTCCTGCAGACCGCGTCGGACAGCTACGTCGGCGTGATCCTGTCCGTCATCCTCTCCGCAACGGTGTCGTTCCTGATCGCCTCGGTCATCCTGCGGTCCAGCCGCAAGCGCGACATCGCCAATGGCCTCAACGGCGACCTCAACGCGGCCGTCTCGAAGACAGAGGCCATGAAGGGCAAGTCCAGCAGCGTCCTCAGCGGCCTCGCCGGCGCGGGCGCCGCTGCCGCCGACAGCCACCCCATCAAGAACATCGTCTTCGCGTGCGACGCCGGCATGGGCTCCAGCGCGATGGGAGCCTCCGTTCTGCGCAACAAGATCAAGAAGGCCGGCGTCGAGGGGATTACGGTGGTCAACCAGGCCATCGCGAATCTCGATGGCAGCGCCGATCTCGTGATCACGCACCAGGACCTGACGGATCGGGCGCGGGCGAAGTCACCGGACTCCATGCACGTGTCGGTCGATAATTTCATGAACAGTCCGAAGTACGACGACATCGTGAGCCTGCTGGAAACCCAGGAGAATGAAGGAGTCACCTCATGAACCAAATCCTCGAACCCCGCAACGTGATTGCTGCCGGAACCGCCCGCACGAGGGACGAGGCGATTCGTGAGGCTGGCGCGCTGCTCGTTGGCTCCGGCGCGGTCAGCGAGGACTACGTGGCGTCCATGTTCGAGCGCGAAGCATCCGTTTCAACGTACATGGGCAACACCCTGGCTATTCCGCACGGCACCAACGAAGCGAAGGAATCGATCCGGCGCTCCGCGCTCTCGCTCGTGCGCTACGCCGACCCGATCGACTGGAACGGCCAGCCGGTGCGGTTCGCCGTGGCCATCGCCGGACTGAACAACGAGCACCTGGAGATTCTCTCGAAGATTGCCATCGTGTTCTCTGACGAGGACGAGGTGCAGAAGCTCATCGACGCCAGTTCGGCCGAAGACATCTTTGCCCTGCTCGAGGAGGTCAACGCAGAATGAAAGCCATTCACTTCGGCGCGGGCAACATCGGACGCGGGTTCGTCGGACTCCTGCTGCATGAGGCCGGGTACGAGGTTGTCTTCGCCGACGTGAATTCAGCCCTCATCGACTCCCTGCAGGCCGCCGCGACCTACGACGTGCTCGAACAGGGCGAGGGCGGCCGCACCCACCGCGTCGACAACTTCCGCGCCATCAACAGTTCAACCGACGCGGAGGCGCTGATCGACGAGATCGCGACGGCCGACATCGTCACCACGGCGGTGGGGCCGAACGTTCTCAAGTTCGTGGCGCCCGTCATCGCGGCGGGGCTCGCTCGTCGTGCGGTGGAGCTCGCACCGCTCGCGGTGATCGCGTGTGAGAACGCGATCAACGCGACCGACCTGCTCGCCGAGCAGGTGCGCGGCCACGTGACCCAGGCCGATTGGCCGGGCGTTGCCTCCCGGGCGGCGTTCGCCAACACGGCCGTGGACCGCATCGTTCCCAACCAGGCCGCCGACGCGGGCACGTCCGTCACGGTGGAGGCCTTCTACGAATGGGTCATCGAACGGGGCGCATTCCGTGGCGCCGAACCCGTCATTCCCGGCGCCACCTTTGTGGACGACCTTGAGCCGTACATTGAGCGCAAGCTTTTCACGGTGAACACCGGCCATGCCACCATTGCCTACCTCGGTCACGAGGCGGGCGCGACGAGCATCGCGGAGGCCTTGCAGTTTCCGGAGGTCGTCGCCGTCGCCCGGCGGGTGCTCGAAGAGACCTCAGCCCTGCTCGTGGACAAGCACGGGCTCGACGAGGACGCGCAGCGTGCCTACCGGGAGAAGATCCTCACCCGGTTCAGCAACCCCGCCCTGCTGGACACCACCCTGCGGGTGGGGCGGCAGCCGCTACGCAAACTCAGCCGCACTGAGCGCTTCATCGGCCCGGCGGCGGAGATCGCCGAGTCGGGCACGACGCCGGTGGCGCTGCTCGAAGCCATCGGGGCCGCGCTGCGCTTTGCGGTTCCCACCGACGATCAGAGTGTCGAGCTGCAGCGGATGTTGCGGGCCGTGAGCGCGGAACACGTCGTACAGCAGGTCTGCGGGCTTGACCCGGCGCATCCGCTTTACGAACATGTGGTCCTCGAGGTGCGGCGCGCCCAAGGATTATAGGACTGAATTGCCAAAAGGCAATTTCATACCATAAGATTGACCCTTGGTGTCTGGCAACGTCGTTCGCGGCGTGTTCAAGCACCACATCCACGCATGACCAGCAATCAATACAAAGAGCGACAGTGAGGCTATGGCCAAAAAAGACGGTGTCATCGAAATCGAGGGCGCGGTAGTCGAAGCTCTGCCCAACGCGATGTTTCGCGTTGAGCTGTCCAACGGCCACAGAGTACTTGCCCACATCTCGGGCAAGATGCGTCAGCACTACATCCGCATCCTTCCAGAGGACCGCGTGATCGTTGAGTTGAGCCCTTACGATCTGACCCGAGGCCGGATCGTCTACCGCTACAAGTAACGGATGCTGTAAGTAACGGCCGATCTCGACCGATTGTTGAGACACGATCACTGAGATTCGGCACGAAGACAGCGACTAGAAGGAAACACCATGAAGGTTAAGCCCAGCGTCAAGAAGATCTGCGAAAAGTGCAAGGTCATCCGCCGTAACGGCAACGTGATGGTCATCTGCGATAACCCGCGTCACAAGCAGCGCCAGGGTTAGTCTCAACGGGCTCACTGAGCTCGTTGACGTTTTGCCTTAGCAACTCAATATCGATAGCAGTTCCGGGAACCCCTTGGGGTGACACCATCGGTTGGAGGCCGATGTACAGGGACTGCTACAGACCTCCAATCATTAACAGGAGACACAATGGCACGTCTAGCCGGCGTTGACATCCCGCGCGATAAGCGCGTGGAAGTTGCATTGACTTACATTTACGGTGTTGGCCGCACGAGGGCTATCAAGACCCTCGCCGACACCGCCATCGATGGAGACATCCGAGTCAAGGATTTGAGCGATGACCAGCTCATCCTGCTCCGTGACTACATTGAAGAAACCTTCAAGGTTGAGGGTGACCTCCGCCGTGAGGTTGCCGCTGACATCCGCCGCAAGGTCGAAATTGGCAGCTACGAGGGAATCCGTCACCGCAAGGGCCTGCCCGTGCGTGGACAGCGCACCAAGACCAACGCTCGCACCCGCAAGGGCCCGAAGCGCACCGTAGCCGGCAAGAAGAAGGCGCGCTAGGCCCCGGCCTAGCCCGCTAACGCCTTTAGGATTCAGGAGAAATTCATGGCACAAACCAAGTCGGCCGTACGGAAGCCGCGTAAGAAAGAGAAGAAGAACGTTGCTGTGGGCCAGGCCCACATCAAGAGCACCTTCAACAACACGATCGTTTCGATCACCGACACCACTGGTGCCGTCATCAGCTGGGCCTCTTCGGGCCAGGTCGGCTTCAAGGGTTCGCGTAAGTCGACCCCTTTCGCCGCTCAGCTCGCTGCAGAGTCGGCCGCGCGCCAGGCTCAGGAGCACGGCATGAAGAAGGTTGACGTTTTCGTCAAGGGCCCCGGATCGGGACGCGAAACTGCGATCCGTTCGCTTCAGGCCGCTGGCCTGGAGGTCGGCTCGATCAACGACGTCACACCTCAGGCGCACAATGGTTGCCGCCCGCCGAAGCGTCGTCGCGTTTAATTCCTTGTGCTGATCGGACTCATCGTTCGTCGGTGAGCCAGTTCAACCTCAGGCTGGGCGTCGGGTTTCTGACCAGGCGCCCAGCTTCGACCCTTTCAGAATTTGTAAACACGTCATTGCAAGTGTCATATAGCGGACACTTCGCCGAAAGGAATTAACAGTGCTTATTGCACAGCGTCCCACGCTCACCGAAGAGAACATTTCGGAGTTCCGGTCCCGGTTCATCATCGAGCCGCTCGAACCTGGCTTCGGTTACACCCTCGGGAACTCGCTTCGCCGCACCCTGCTCTCCTCGATCCCGGGCGCTGCTGTTACCAGCATCCGTATCGATGGCGTGCTGCACGAGTTCAGCACCGTTCCCGGTGTAAAAGAAGATGTCACTGAAATCATCCTCAACATCAAGGGCCTCGTCGTCTCCAGCGAGCACGACGAGCCCATCACCGCGTACCTGCGCAAGCAGGGTGCCGGCCAGGTTACCGCCGCTGACATCTCGGCTCCGGCCGGTGTCGAGGTTCACAACCCCGAGCTGGTTATCGCAACCCTCAACGACAATGCGAAGTTCGAACTTGAACTGACCATTGAGCGTGGCCGTGGTTACGTGTCATCCGCCCAGAACCGCAACGAGTTCTCCGAGGCCGGCCAGATTCCGGTCGACTCGATCTACTCGCCCGTTCTCAAGGTGACCTACCGTGTCGAGGCAACTCGCGCCGGTGAGCGTACCGACTTCGACCGCCTCGTCGTTGACGTTGAGACCAAGTCCGCGATCACGCCTCGTGACGCCATCGCATCGTCCGGTCGCACGCTGACCGAACTGTTCGGTCTGGCCCGCGAGCTCAACACCGCAGCCGAGGGCATCGAGATCGGCCCCGCGCCGGTTGACGCCGTGCTCTCGACCGAGTTGTCGATTCCGATCGAGGACCTGGACCTGTCGGTTCGTTCGTACAACTGCCTCAAGCGCGAAGGCATCAACAACGTCAGCGAACTGGTCGCCCTCTCGGAGACCCAGCTGATGAACATCCGCAACTTCGGACAGAAGTCGGTTGACGAGGTGAAGGACAAGCTCGTTGAGCTTGGCCTGTCCCTGAAGGATTCGGTTCCCGGATTCGATGGAGCGCACTTCTACAGCGGCTACGAAGAAGAGACCAACTAAGGCTCGTCTTCGCGACTGCCTTTCGATTTTTTGATACTGGAGAATAACAATGCCTAAGCCCACAAAGGGGCCCCGTCTCGGTGGCGGCCCGGCGCACGAGCGCCTCATGCTTGCGAACCTGGCTGCTGCCCTGTTCACGCACAAGTCGATCAAGACGACCGAGACGCGTGCCAAGCGCCTGCGTCCGCTCGCCGAGCGCCTGGTGCAGTTCGCCAAGCGCGGCGACCTGCACGCCCGTCGTCGCGTTCTCGCGACGATCACCGACAAGACCGTTGTACACGAGCTGTTCACGGTCATCGCCCCGCAGGTAAACGAGCGTCAGGGCGGTTACACCCGCATCACGAAGCTCGGTTTCCGCAAGGGTGACAACGCGTCGATGGTTCAGATGGAACTCGTTCTTGAGCCGGTAACGCCCAAGGTCAAGCATTCCAAGACCTCCACGGTGACGGCTGAGAAGCCCGTCGTCGAAGAGGTTGTCGTCGCTGACGCTGCTGTCGAGGAGCCCGTTGAGGCTCCCGTCGAGGCCGATGCTGCTGCTGACCCGGACACCACGGACACCAAGTAGTAACACGTTTCTGAAGAGGGGCCTGACTTCGGTCGGGCCCCTCTTTCGTTAACCGCCCGCCTTCGCTGGTCGCGCCCCGCTCGTTGAGACGCGGAGGCGGTTAGGGTTGGATCATGACTGACGAGCTGCTGCGGCCCCTGAACGAACGAGTGACCGCGCCCGCGCTGCTTGACCTTCCGGTGCATCCCGACGTGGCGGAGTGGCGGGCGGCCACCGAGGCAGACATCGACGGTATCTGGCAGTTGCGCGAGGCCATGGGCCGGGTTGATCATCCGAATTACCTCACCACCCGAGGCGCGATTGCCGCGGACTTCGGCTACTCCCACGTGAACGCGGCCCTCGATTCCCTCGTGGGCCTCGGCGCCGACGGCCGCATCGTCGCCAACGGTATGGTGCTCTTCCCCCCGCGCCAGGAAACCCTCGTACGGTCCATTCTGATTGGCGGCGTACACCCCGAACTCCGAGGCCGGGGGATTGGCCGCGAGCTGCTCGCGTGGCAGGTCGGGCGAGCGAAACAGCAGCTCGCATCCTCGACCAAAACCCTGCCCGGCTGGATCTTCGCCTACGCCGACGAACGCGCGCCGCAGAGCGCCCACCTCTTCGAACGCGGCGGGCTCGACCTCACTCGTTACTTCCTGTCGCTGGAGCGACCCCTCGACGAGCCGGTGCGAGCGGTGGAGCCGGCCGACGGCATCCGTATTGCGGCGTTCACCCCCGCCGATTCCGCGCAGGTGCACGTGGCCAGGGACGACGCGTTCATGGACCACTGGGCAAGCCAGCCGATGAGCGATGAGAACTGGGCAGCGTTCGTGAACGGTCGCTGGTTTCGGCCGGACCTGTCCTTCGTGGCGTGGGCGGGCACCGAGGTCGTGGGCTTCGTGCTCTCCACCGCGAACGAGAACGTCTGGGAGACCCAGGGATTCACCGGCGGCTACATCGACCTCGTGGGCGTGACGAGCGGATGGCGCGGCCGCCACATCGCCCAGTCGCTGCTCGCGGCGCAGCTGGAGGCCGGACGAGCGCTCGGACACGACCGGGTCACGCTCGCCGTGGATTCCGACAGTCCCACGGGAGCGCTCGGTCTCTACACGGGCATGGGCTTTCACGCCGCTCACCGCAAGATGGCCTACACCCTGCAGTTCTAGCGGCCCCGCTCGCCGACGGGTGTGCCCCCTGCGGACGAGAGTGTCTGGTGCGCCGAGCACCCTTGTTCGCACGGGGCACTCTCGTGCGGCCGAGACCTGCTGGGCGGTTACAGCGCGGCGGGGAGCAGGCGGTTCTCGCCCGGGAGGCGCAGCGGTGGCAGCCCGGCCAGGCGCTGCAGGGCCGCGGTGACGGTATTCGCGTAAACCTGTCCGCCCGCGGTACCGGGATGCACGCCATCGCCGGACAGCAACTCTGTGCGGGACGCGATCGCGTCATGCCAGTTGGCGAGTTCCACCAGCCGGTGGCGGGCAGAGAAGTCGGCCAATGACGCGTTGACACCGTTTGTCCAGTCCCGGTCCGCATAGGCGTTCACGAGGATGAGCTTGCGATCCGAACCGATCGCACTCTCGATCGCTTTTAACTCATCGCTTTTTATCGGGCCATTTGTGCCCAGGCCCACGACGACCACGGGACGCAGCGTGCCTGCTCGGTTGAGCTCCGCCAATATGCCGGCAGCGGAATACATTCCGCGGGAAACGGCGGCGTCGATGGCGATACCGGGAAAGCTGCCCTGCAGTTCCGCGGCCGAGGCGAGCATGACGGAGTCGCCAACCGCGGTGATGAGATCGCCACCCGGCAGCGGCGCGGGCGTCGAGGCGGCCTGCCGTGCCGCATCCTTCGCGGCATCCAGGGCCTGCTGCCCGCGCTCGATCTCGAGTTCGGCCGTCGCTGTGGAGGGCGCGGTGACGAGGGCCGCGGCGGTCCCGCCGGAACTGAGTACCAGGGCGGCAACGAGCGAGATCACGAGGACGCGCCCGCGAACGGGCAGCCGCCAGGCCAGCGACACGCGACGGATGCCGCCACGCACGCCGTCTCGCCGTACCGGTTGCTCCAGCCAGCGATATGATGCCGCGGATGCGCCGAGGGTGATCGCACCCGCGAGCAGGCCGATGAGTGCGAGCCGCCATACGGATGGCTGCCCCGGGAGCGCCACCTGGAGCAGTACGAGCACCGGCCAGTGCCAGAGGTAGATGCCGTAGGAGCGCTCGCCCACGTACCGCAGGGGCGTCACGTCGAGCAGGCGACCGAACCGGCCGCCACGCACGCCGGCCCAAATGGCCACGGCGGTGAGCAGGCTCACCACGGCGAGCCCTCCGCGGTACGTGGCGGTGCCGTCTTCCGGCAGCCACACGGCGGCAGCCGCAATGCCCAGCAGCGCCGCGCCGCCCAGCCACGGGCGCAGGCGCGGCAGCTCATTGCGCAACCCGGCGGGGCGTCGGAGCAACAAAGCGAGGGTCGCCCCGGTGAGCAGCCCGAAGCTGTGCGTGTCCGAACCGTAGTACACGCGGGTCGGGTCGGCCCCCGGCTGGTACAGCCCGGCCATCCACCACATCGATGCCGCGGCAAGCACGGCCACGAGGGCGAGGCGCATCCACGGTCGCCGGATCAACAGGATGGCGAGCAGCAGCAGCGGCCAGATCACATAGAACTGTTCCTCAACGGCCAGGGACCAGAGATTGCGAAACAGCTCGGGCTGGTCGACGGCGAAATAGCTCGCATTGCCGGCAATCGATACCCAGTTGTACCCGAACGTGACTGCCCCGAGCAGCTGAGCACCGAGCCCCACGAGAACATCGCCCCCAATGAGCCAGGCCGCCGTGGAGCACACGAGCAGCACCGGCACGAGCGGAGGAACAAGCCGGCGTGCACGGCGCTGCCAGAAGTTTCGCAGCGACACTCGGCCGGTGCGTGTTCGCTCAGACACGAGCAGCCCGGTGATCAGAAAGCCGCTGATCACAAAGAAGATGTCCACACCGATGAAACCGCCGGGCAGTACATCGGGAAAAAAGTGATAGACAATCACCGCGATAACGGCGATGGCACGAAGACCGTCGAGGCCGGACAACCGGCCCGTGGACAGGGCAGAACCTAGACCGGTGCCCGCAGGGGGAGAAGCGACCAGACTGGTCTGCGTGGATTGCGTGGAGTTCATGGTCGCGGAGCAATTCGGCCGAGGCCAAAAGTCGACCTCAACAATAACCCTACATAAGCGGCATAGGCTGGTCCCTGTGAATCTTCCTGCGCCACGTATCGGCCCGCCCTGGCCGGCGACCACGCGCATCAGGCTCGACATCGCCTATGACGGCACCGACTTTGCTGGTTGGGCGCGTCAGCCCGGCTTCCGTACCGTGCAGGGCCAGGTTGAGGCGGGACTCGCGACGATCCTGCAGAAGTACCTGCCGCATCCGACCCTCATCGTGGCCGGGCGAACGGATGCCGGTGTGCACGCCAGGGGGCAGGTCGCCCACTTCGATCTCACGCCCGAGCAGGCCGACTCGCTCGTGCGGGTGAAACGCGGCACCGGGGACCGCCCGCCAATTCCGCTTGCCGTCGCCGTGCAGCGTCGCCTCAGCGGCGTGCTCGTGACGCAGCCCGACATCGTGGTGCGCAGCGCCATTGTGGTTCCCACGAGTTTCGATGCCCGGTTCTCCGCGCTGTGGCGCCGGTACGAGTACCGCATCTCCGACCTGTATGCCCTGCGTGACCCGCAGCAGCGCCTGCGCACCACGTGGCATCCGGGAAAGCTTGACGTTGACCTGATGGATGCCGGAGCGGCCAACCTCGTGGGACTGCACGACTTCGCCGCGTACTGCAAGCCGCGCCCGGGGGCCACAACCATTCGTACCCTGCAGGACTTTCGCTGGCGTCGTGACGAGGAGGGGGTGCTCATCGCCACGCTCACGGCTGACGCCTTCTGTCACAGCATGGTTCGCGCTCTCGTGGGTGCGTGCGTGGCCGTGGGGGAGGGCAAACTCGATGCCGCTCGTCTCGTGAACCTGAACATTGAACGTTCCCGAATCGTGGAGTTCAAAGTGATGCCCGCAGAGGGGCTCACCCTTCTTGACGTCGGGTACCCCGAAGACGCTGAACTGGCCATCCGCGCAGTGGAAACCCGCAATCGGCGAGCTCTGCCAGTGCTTTAACCCTCAACTTGCACCGGGATTGTCGGGCGAGTAGTGTTGTCACTTGATGTCTGCGCGTTGCAGCGCGACATACGAACGTGAGCCCTCCATCGACAGTGTTTTCATCACGAAAACACGCCCGGAGCGGGATTCACGAACACCTCCGTTCGAAAAGAAGAAAGCAGCACAACAGTGACGCGCACTTACACCCCCAAGGCAAGCGAACTCCAGCACGACTGGGTCGTCATCGATGCCACCGATATCATTCTTGGACGTCTGGCCAGCCACGCGGCAATCCTGCTTCGCGGCAAGCACAAGGCAACCTTCTCCCCGCACATGGATGGTGGCGACTTCGTCATCATCGTGAACGCGGACAAGATTGCTTTGACCGGCAAGAAGCTCGACCTCAAGATTGCTTACCGCCACTCCGGTTACCCGGGCGGCCTCACGGCAACCAACTACTCCGAGATGCTTGAGAAGCACCCCACGCGTGCGGTTGAGAAGGCGATTCGCGGCATGCTGCCGAAGAACTCGCTCGGCCGTGCACAGCTGACGAAGCTCAAGGTCTACGCAGGCCCCGAGCACCCGCACTCCGCTCAGCAGCCCAAGCCGTACACCCTTGGCCAGGTCGCGCAGTAGCGCTGACCCCCAGACTTCTCGACTCTAAGAAAAAGGATTCAACCCATCGTGGCGCAGATCGCAGACCAGATAGACGCAACTCCCGAGAGCTACTCGACCGAGACTCCCGCGGAGACCGCAGCCAAGGCGCCCCGCGCCGTCCTCAACGTTCCCGGCGCAGCCGTCGGCCGTCGCAAGCAGGCCATTGCCCGCGTGCGCATCGTCCCCGGCTCCGGAACCATCGTTGTGAACGGCCGCGAGTTCGCCGATTACTTCCCCAACAAGCTGCACCAGCAGCTCATCAACGACCCGTTCAAGGTTCTTGACCTTCTCGGCTCGTACGATGTCATTGCTCGCATCACCGGTGGTGGCCCCTCGGGCCAGGCTGGCGCGCTTCGCCTCGGCATCGCTCGCTCGCTTAACCTGATCGACGAAGAGAACAACCGCGCGATCCTCAAGAAGAACGGCTTCCTGAGCCGCGACGCTCGTGTCAAGGAGCGCAAGAAGGCCGGACTCAAGAAGGCCCGTAAGGCACCTCAGTTCTCTAAGCGCTAATCCACACGTCGAATACAGGACTATATGTCTCGCCTATTCGGCACGGACGGTGTTCGGGGCCTGGCCAACCGTGATCTCACGGCTGGCCTGGCCCTGGGCCTTGCCCAAGCCAGCGCAGCAGTACTGACAACCGGTCGTCGTGCCAAGGCACGTCTCGCCGAGGGTCGCCGGCCCGTAGCCGTGGTCGCTCGCGACCCCCGCATCTCCGGAGAATTTCTGACGGCCGCAGTCTCGGCCGGACTTGCCAGCAGTGGCGTCGACGTTCTCGACGCCGGGGTCATTCCCACGCCCGCCGCAGCCTTTCTGATCGCCGACATCGGCGCCGACTTTGGTGTGATGATTTCCGCCTCACACAACGAGGCGCCCGACAACGGCATCAAGATCTTCGCCTTTGGCGGAACCAAACTTCCCGACGATGTCGAGGACCGCATTGAGTCCTACATCGGTCGCGACACCCTCATGCCCATCGGCGGTGACGTGGGCCGCGTTCGCCGGTTCGCCGACGCCGAAGACCGGTACGTCGTGCACCTGCTCGGCACCCTGCCGCATCGCCTCGATGGTATTCACGTTGTGCTCGACTGCGCCCACGGCGCGGCCGCCGGCGTGTCCCCCCAGGTGTTCACGGATGCCGGTGCTCGCCTCACCGTGATCGGCGCCGACCCCGACGGCCTCAACATCAACGACGGCGTGGGTTCAACCCACCTCGACAACCTCGCCAAGGCCGTGCTCGAGCACGGAGCCGATATCGGTATCGCTCACGATGGCGACGCGGACCGCTGCCTGGCCGTGGACCGCGACGGCAACGTTATTGACGGTGACCAGATCATGGCCATTCTCGCCGTGTCGATGGCGGAGCGCGGTGTGCTGAAAGACCGCACGCTCGTGGCCACCGTGATGAGCAACCTGGGTCTGCGTAAGGCGATGGCCGCCAACGACATCACCGTGGTGCAGACCAAGGTCGGCGACCGCTACGTGCTTGAGGAGCTCAACGCCCACGGGTATTCCCTGGGCGGGGAGCAGTCCGGTCACGTGATCATGACAAGGTTCGCCACGACCGGCGACGGCATCCTCACCGGGCTGCACCTCGTTGCCGAAATGGCGCGAACGGGCAAGTCGATTGCCGAGCTCGCCTCGGTGATGACGGTCTTCCCGCAGATCCTCGTGAACGTGCGCGGCGTTGACCGTTCCGCCCTCGCCTCGGACGACGTGATCGCGCAAGCGGTTATCGAAGCCGAAGCCGAACTGGGCGACACCGGCCGTGTTCTGTTGCGCCCCTCCGGCACCGAACCGATGGTTCGTGTCATGGTCGAGGCCGCTGATCAGCCGACGGCCGACCGTCTTGCCCACAAGCTGGCCGCGATCGTTCTCGAGCGCCTCGCCAAATAGCGCCGTCGCATCCGTGTGAAAACGACTGGGGGTTACGCCTAAACGGGCCGTTTTCGCCCCAATCTCCGTCGTGCTACGCGTGGTTCGATGAGCGGATGACCGCGGCACGCGTTGGTCACTGTGGCACGTGTTGTAACACGTGCCAGTGGTCGGAACGAGTGCCGCGACGGCGAGTGCCGCACCGACGAGAAATCGAGCCGGGGATCGACGACATCGACAACGGCCCCGACGATGATCGCTGCTGCCGGATTCACCGCCGTGCTGATCCAGCTCGAGGCTTCGGTGCGCACCTCCTCGGCGGCTCGCCGGTCACTCGGCGACAGGCCGGCGTTGGGCGCGGAGCACGGAGTCTCTCACGACCGCGGGAGCGCCTTCGGCGTCGGCGACGGTGCGTGCCCGGGCGTCGCTCACGCCGATCTCCCACTGGGCCGGATCGAGGCTCGCGGCGACCTCTTCGGCCGTGAAGAACAGGTCGGGACGCTGGGGCCGCTGCACCGTGGACTGCATGTCCGACGGGTGGTGCCCCACGATCAGCAGGGTGCCGCCGGGGGCAACCGCCTCGGCGAGCCTCGCGAACAGAATCAGGCGCTGAGCGCTGGGCAGGTGCATGAATTGCGCGGTGATGAGGTCGAATGCGCCTGCGGGCGGTGCCCACTCGATGAGGTCATGCTGGGACCACGTGATGCGTGCGGCCGTATCCGGGTCGGCGGCGCTGGCGCGCTCGGCGGCGCGCTGGAGGGCAACAGTGCTGATATCCACGGCGGTGGTGGTCCAGCCTCGGGCGGCGAGCCAGATGGCATCCGCTCCCTCCCCGCTGCCGATGTCGAGGGCCGTTCCGGGGGGCAGCGCTGAGGTCTCACTCACGAGAATGGGGTTGGGGTTGCCGCTCCACACGGAGGTGCTCTCGCGGTAGCGGGCGTCCCAGAAGTCGCCGTCGAAGACCGGCTCGTCAGTGCTGTGTTCTGTCATGGTGTCCTCGATACTAGCGTCGAACATTGGGCCCCCACCCAACAAGGTGGAGCGCCGAACGGGCAGGCTGGGTGTGAAGTCTGGGCCGCACAAGAGGCGACGGGAACAGTCCCGTCTGGCAGGATGACCGCATGGACCTCAAAATTGCAACGAAGACCGCGCTCGTCACCGGTGGTACCAAGGGCATCGGCCGAGCAATCGTGGAAGCATTCGTCGCCGAGGGCGCGAACGTGGCATTTTGTGCGCGGAACGCCGAGGAGGTGGCCGCCTGTGAGGCGACCTTCGCCGACAGCCCCAGCACCGTCATCGGTTCCGTGCTGAACGTCCGCGACGCCGCGGCCCTCACCGCCTGGGTTGACTCCTCCGCCAAGACGTTCGGCGGCATCGACATGATCGTGGCCAACGTGAGCGCCCTCGCCATCCCTGATACGCCAGAAAACTGGGTCGACTCGTTCGAGGTGGACCTGATGGGAACGGTCAACCTCGTGAATGCCGCCATGCCCTACCTCGAACAGAGCGAGGCGGCGTCCATCGTTGCCATCTCGAGCGTGTCGGGGCGGGAGGTCGACTTCGCGTCCGGGCCTTACGGCACGTTCAAGACCGCCATCATCGGCTACATTGCCGGCCTGGCCTTTCAGCTCGCTGAGAAGGGCATCCGCGCCAATACGGTCTCCCCGGGCAACACCTACGAGCCCGGTGGCGTCTGGTCCGGCATCGAGACGGGGAACCCTGACCTGTATTCCTTTGCCATGGGACTGAACCCAACAGGTCGGATGGGAACGCCGCAGGAAATCGCGTCCGGGGTCGTTTTTCTCTCCAGCCCGGTGTCGAGCCGCACCACCGGTACCAACCTGCTGATCGATGGGGCGCTCACCCGAGGCATTCAGTTCTAACCGCTGGCGAGAGGAAGGTATCGACATGGAAAGAATTGAGTTCACCCCCGAACGCTCACAGTTCGTGTACACCTTTGGCGGAGCCGCGCCCATCATGCGGGTTCGTCCGGGAACGGCGCTCGCGCTGTGGTCGGAGGATGCGTACAACCACGCCCTGCGCTCGGTCGATGACGTGGCGAGCACGAAGCTCGACGTGCGTTACCTCAACCCGCAGACGGGACCGTTTTACATCGTCGGGGCGGAACCCGGCGACACCCTCGTCGTGCATATCGTGAGTTTGACGCCTGCCCGCAGCTGGGGCGCATCCGCCACGATCCCCTTTTTTGGTGGGATGACCAGCACCGATCGCACGGCCATGCTTCAGCCGGCGCTGCCGGAGGCCACCTGGATCTACGAGGTCGATTCCGCGGCGGGCACGGTGGGGTTCCAGTCGCGCTTTGGCAATTTCGAGGTGGCTCTGCCGCTAGCCCCCATGCTCGGCACCGTGGGCGTTGCGCCGTCGGGTGGTGAGGTGCGCTCATCGTTGGTGCCCGAGCGCTTCGGGGGCAATATGGACACCCCCGAAATGCGCGCCGGCACCACCGCCTATCTCGGCGTCAACGTGGAGGGTGCGCTGCTGTCCATCGGCGACGGGCACTACCGCCAGGGCGAAGGCGAGGCCTGCGGCACGGCCGTCGAGGGCGCCATGAACTCGGTGATCGTTGTCGAGTTGATCAAGGGGCACGGCCCGCTCTGGCCGCGGCTGGAGAACGATGACTACTGGATGGTGGTCGGGTCCTCGAGGCCGATGGAGGATTCCTGGCGCATTGCCCAGCTCGAAATGATCCGGTGGCTCTCCGAAATGTTCGAGTTGCACGAAATGGATGCCTACCAGCTGCTCAGCCAGGTCGCCGAGGCCCCGATTGCCAACGTGGTCGACCCCAACTACAGCGTCGTCGTGAAGGTGCGCAAGTCGTTTTTCACGACCGGACAGGCATTCGATGGAATGCACCGGGAACTGCGCTCCCGCGCGAGCGCGATGGGGTGAGTTCTGGGGTCAGCGCCGCTGCCGGAGCATCGGCGTCGCGGTCAATCCGCCGTCGAGGTCAACGGTAAGCAGGTCCACGTCGAACCGCGACAGAACGTCGTCGCGTGCCTGTTCCCCGCCGGCGAGGACCGTGGTGGCGAGAACATCTGCCGTCACGATGTCGGCGGCCACAACGGTCACCTGCCGATATCGGCTCGAGCGGTCGCTCCGCCAGACGTGCTCGCCGCGTTCCGCCGTTCCCGAGGTTGCCATCGCTCGCCGCTCCGGGGAGAGGGGCATGGCCCCCAGCAGGCCAGAGCGATCGTCGGGGTCGACGATGCCCACGCTCCAGGGCTCCCCGGCGACGTCACCACACGAGAGCACATCACCGCCGGCATTCAGCACCCAGTTCACCTCCCCGCCCGAGACGAGAACCGTCCCTGCCGCCTCGATGGCATCGGCCTTCACCAGGCCGGAGAGGTCAATGACACCATCCGGTCGGTACGGCGTGAACGCATCGTTCGTGAGTCTGCGCCACTCGATCGCGCGGGCATAGGTTTCCCGAAACAGTTCGCTCGTTGCGGTGAGGGCCAGCTCGCCCCTGGCGACCCGGCTGATCTCGGACTCGGCCCGATACAGGCTGAATTGCACGTCGATGCCGTGGAACACCCGCTCCACCCCGGCGAGAATCTCACTGCCGGGGACATCTCCGGCGAAGCGGATGCTCACCATGGTTCCCATGGTGGCAAAGACGTGCACGCCCACGATCAGATCCCGGCCTGGTCCAGCGCCGATTGCAGGGAACTGAGGTAGCCGTTGCTGGTGTACGTCGCACCCGACACGCTCTGCACGTGTGCGGACTGCGCCGAGAGCGCCTCCTGTCGGAGCACGGGAGCGGCATAATTGCTGATCGCAACAGACCTCCCGTCCGCATTGGTCAGCTGCAGTGCGGAAACGTCCGTGATCGTGCTATTTGCGACCGTGATCTGTACCTGCACGTTCCCGAATCGGGTCCGCTCGCTGGCGCCGGTGAATGTTCCGGAGACACTCGACGGCTTCGCGCTGCCGGTTCCCGCAGCTGACGAGGCGGCCCCCGCGGTGGTGTCGCTCGGTGCCGGTGTGGCACCTGAGGCCGCAGCGGATGCCACGCTCGCGCTCGCCAGGTTGGCCGCGTCGATAGCGTGGGACTGTACGCCGAACTGATAGCCGGCGGCGAGCACCATGGATGAGGAGAGGAGGCTGAGGGCAATCGCGCGGCGTCTCACCAGTCGAACCTTTCCACGTGGAGTTGTGTTGCGGGCAGGCCGGCGGCGAGCGCGTCGCGCACGACCAGGTAGGTCCACGCCTGCGGGCCGCAGATATAGAGGTCAGAATCCAGTAGGTGCGGCAATGCGCTGCTGATCGTGACCCCGCGTTCGAGCGCCTCGGCCGACATCCAGGTCGCGAGACCGGGCGGCCGCGCTCCCATCATGGTGTGGATCATGCTGCCGCGCAGGCCGGCCAGGGAGCCGATCTCGTCCCACAGGTAACGCTGCGAGTCGTCGGTTCCACGGAGGATCACGGTGGCTTCGCCTGGACGCAGCGACGACCCCTCGAGCAGCGAGCGGATGGGTGTGATCCCGATCCCCGCGGCGATGACGGCGAGTCGGGGTGCGGAGCGGTGGGCATCCGTGAATACCCCGTAGGGGCCCTCTATCGACACCCGGGTTCCCGGGCGCACGCGGCCCAGAGTCCGGCTACCGCGACCGAAGTCCCGAACCGTGATGCGAGCAGTGCCTGTGGTGGGCACGGCGGAGAAGGAGATGGGGTGCGCGTGCCACCAGGTCGTTCCGGTCCAGAATCGCCAGATCGCGTACTGTCCACCCTTGGTGCGCAGCCGGTCGAGATCGCTCCCGGACAGGTGGATCGACACCACCCCGGGGGCGATCGATTCCACTTTCGCGACGCGTATGTCGTGGCGGGCGCTTCGCACCATGGGCACGATGAAACGGAACAGGCCGATCGAACCGAACGCGAGCACGTACAGACCGAGCCAGTACACGCGTTGCCACGTGCCGTCGGCCAGCACGGCGCCGGAACTGAGCTGGTGCGGAACGGCGACCAGCACGGCGGCATAGCTGAGCATGTGGATGAGGTGCCAGGCCTCATACGAGAACCGGCGGCGCACCGCGAGCACGGAGGTCACGACGACGGCCAGCAGCAAACCGAGGCCCAGATACGCCAGTGCGAAGTCGGGCCCGTTGAACAACGCGATGGTCTCCGCAACCACGCTCGACCCGTCGGCCATTGCATAACCAATGGTGAGGAGAACGCCGTGGGCGAGGATCAGGTAGAGCGCGGGCTTGCCGAGCTTGCGGTGGAAGGCCATCGCCTTGTCCTGGCCGACAACGCGGTCGATGAGAGGGACGCGCGCGGCGAGCACGAGCATGACAAGAATGAGGTCCGTTCCCACCAGGCCGGTCACGATCCCGACGGAGGTGATTGCAGAGGCGGCGTCGGTGACGGAGGCGAGGCCGCCGTACGCAAGGTAGAGCGCAACGGCGGTCGCCACGGAGGTGCTGCTCACCACGGCGAGCAGGTCGGCCATGCGTGCCCGGCGGCGGGACTGCACGCGCCGGGTACGGTCGATCCGGTCGGGACTGAACCTGCGCGCGGGTTCAGTTCGAAGGGACATTTTGGACTCGATTCTCAAGACGGGTGTCTGCTGTTCTCCACAATCGTCCAGATTTCTTCCAGAATTCTTAGTAGCTGCGCCCTCCCTATACTTTGTCTATGCCGCCGACCCCCCGCCTCCTCGTCGTCGAAGACGACGCCGAGCTGCTGCGCATGCTCGAGACTCTCTTCACGGGGGAGGGGTATCACGTCAGGACGGCTCGCGACGGACAACGCGCGCTTCATCTCGCCCTGACGGAAGACTGGGACGCCTTGGTGCTCGACCGCGGACTTCCCCTGATCGACGGCCTCGATGTTCTCGGCAAGCT
The DNA here is from genome assembly GCF_004365915.1 of Cryobacterium psychrophilum. Taxonomy (NCBI): domain Bacteria; kingdom Bacillati; phylum Actinomycetota; class Actinomycetes; order Micrococcales; family Microbacteriaceae; genus Cryobacterium; species Cryobacterium psychrophilum. Next base: position 1,439,639 of record NZ_SODI01000001.1, on the reverse strand, counting down.
TCGCGCCGCCGGGATCGAGGCGCCCACCCTGATTCTTTCTGCGCTCGGCAACCCCGCAGATCGAGTGGATGGCCTCGACCGCGGCGCCGAGGATTACCTGGCCAAGCCATTCGATGTCGATGAGCTCCTCGCTCGCGTGCGCGCGCTTCTCCGCCGACACCGCACTGCGGCGACAACGATTCGGCTTCCGGGCGGCGCCGCTTTCGACACCGAATCCCGCCTCGTGCGCCTGGCCAGCAGCGAGGTGGTGGCCCTGTCCGAGCGTGAAGCGGACCTGTTGCGTGAATTGTCCCGCGAACCGTCTCAGGTCTTTGAACGCGAAACGCTGCTGCGTCGGGTGTTCCCTGACGCGGAAGACATCGGCGTCGTCGACACGTATGTGCATTATCTGCGCCGCAAACTCGGACGCGGCTGTGTCACCACGATTCGCGGAATCGGCTACCGGCTGGGGGAGTCATGATGGTTCGACGTGACCTCACCGCGGACGAACGCCTGCTGCGCCGCACATCGTTGCGGCTCGCGCTGCAGTTTTCGGCCCTCATCGTCGCCATTGTCGCCCTCGTCGGGTTGGTGGCCTTTGCCATCGTGTCGGCGAGCATCCAGGAGTCGATGAATCGTGCCCTGACCAGCGCCGCGCAGGATCTCCGCGGGGATGAAGCGGCCGTCGGTACCTATGTGATCACGATGCGCGACGGCCAGATTGCCTCCGGGAAGACGCTGCCGGAGGGACTCCCCGACCGTGATGCGCTTCGCGATGTCACCGCTACCCGCTCCGTCGTCGATTCCACAGTCGAATCCGACGGTACGTCGTACAGCGTGAGAACCCGGGCCGACAAGGGCCTGACGGTTCAGGTCGCCATCGACCGGCGAGAAACGGGCGAGGAAATCGGCCGCCTGCTGTGGTCACTCGTGATTGCCGGGATTGTGGGTGCGGTCGCCGCCGGTGGGGCCGGCTACCTGCTGTCACGGCACGCCATGAAACCGTTGATCGAAGCTCTCGCGCTGCAGCGCCGTTTCGTCGCCGATGCCAGTCACGAGCTGCGTACCCCGTTGACCCTGCTCAGCACCCGGGTGCAAATGCTTCGGCGCGCCCTCGCACGCGAAGATCGCGACTCCGCGCTCGCGGCCGAGGTGGCAGCGGTGGAGAAGGACACGAAGGCACTGACGGGAATCGTTGAGGATCTCCTCGTCGCCGCCGATACCCGCGATGTCGGCATGGTCGACGTTGACCTGGGCCAACTGGCCGATGATGCCGTCGGGAGCGTTGTCGCCGCCGCGCAGGACCGCTCATTGTCCGTCGACGTGGCCCATCGGGGAGATCCTGCGGTCATCCAGGCCGTCGAGGCGCCGCTGCGCCGCGTGTACCTCGCACTACTCGCGAACGCACTCGACCACGCCGTGAGCACCGTGGCAATCACGATAACGGGAACCCCTCGCCTGGTCACGGTTGAGGTGACCGATGACGGACCGGGGTTTCCGGTGGATACCCGGCCGTTTGAGCGATTCTCGTCACGTCGTCCGCCCATGGAGACCTCGCGGCACTATGGGCTCGGCCTGGCGCTGGTCGCCGACGTGGTTGCTCGGTTCGGCGGGCGTGTCGCGGTGGTCACAGACCGACCGGGCGGGATCGTGCGCATCGAACTGCCGCGGGGCTAGGCTGCTCTGTCGACCGCCAGGTTACTCCGAAGGAGTGACCGGAACAGTCACGCCGGCACTTACGTCTGTTTCGTCCCGGGGTTGACAGAGATCGTTCAAGAAGCGGATGACGACCTCGCGCTCCGCCCCCGTGAGGCGGGCGACCGCGTCGAATCGAAGGGCGTGAGTTCGGCCCACCGAATCCCTGACCTGCTCATGCGTTCGCTTGGTGATCGTGATCATCAACGCGCGACGATCCGTGGGATGAGGTGAGCGCTCGATGTGGTCGCCGGCCGTCAAACGGTCCAACAGTTTGGTCGTCGCGGCACTGGAGATGCTCAGGTGCTCGGCGAGGGCGCCGGGGGTGGCCACAACGTTCTGGTTCTGTGACACGACCAGGAAGCGGAGCGCCTTCATGTCGGTTTCGTTGAGTCGCATGTGATTTCTCGACTTGAAGCTCAAGGCCTCTTCCGACTCGCGCCACCGACGGATGCCCACGAGCACCCGGGTGACCTGCGCGATTTCGGCCTCGTTCATCGACGAATAGTCAACGAGTTCCTGATGCGGATCAATGACGCGAGGGTCAAGCATCAAATCCGCGGGCTGGGAAGGCCTGTTGTGCGGCACGGGCATAAGAGTATTATATTACTGTACGTAATGCTTGCCAACCTATTTACTTGCTAAGTTAGATGAAATTACCCGGAGGGGGTGCGGTGCCGAACATGACCGAGGTAGAAGAGGTTGTCCTGCTGAACGCAGACGGCACACCCGTCGGCACCGCGCCGAAGGCAACCGTGCACGGGTTCGACACGCCTCTCCACCTGGCATTCTCCTGTCACGTTCTCAACGACGCCGGCGAGGTGCTCGTGACTCGGCGCGCGTTGACGAAGCGGGCGTGGCCGGGGGTATGGTCGAACTCGTTCTGTGGTCACCCCCAGCCGGCGGAACTGAGCCTTGCTGCGGTTCACCGTCGTGCCGACTACGAACTGGGCCTGCAGCTGTCACGCGTAGAACTCGCGCTGCCGGATTTCCGTTATCGGGCCACCGATTCCTCGGGGATCGTGGAGAACGAGGTCTGCCCGGTTTACGTCGCGTGGACGCCGGGGCCGGTGCAGGCGCATCCCGACGAGGTGATGGACCATGCGTGGGTTGATGCCGTCGGCCTGGGACAGTCGATCCGGCTGGCCCCGTGGGCGTTCAGCCCGTGGCTGGTACTCCAAGCCCAGGTGCTGCCGCTGCTGGGTGGAACCAGTGCATTACGTGAGGACGTGCTTCGATGACGCCCCGAGTATCCCTCTTTCGTGCTTCCACGCGCGTCACAGAGGTGACAACGCGCCTCGCGGACTTCTTCGATGAGAAGCAACGCCTGGCGGCCACGCTCGGTGGCCAATATGCCGATCTGTGGGCTGCCGCGCGTCACGCGAGCGAGGGCGGCAAGAAGTTTCGCCCTGCCCTCGTGGTCAACACCTACGAGGCGCTGGGGGGTGACAACCAGGCCGCTGCCGTTGCTGTTGCCACGGCCTTCGAGCTGCTGCACACCGCCTTCCTGCTCCACGACGACGTCATCGACGGCGACACGACGCGGCGGGGACAACCGAATCTGCTCGGCACATTCTCCGCAGAGGCTTCTGCTCGAGGCGTGAGCGCGAGATCCGCGGCAACGTGGGGGGAGGCATCCGCCATCTTGGCCGGGGATCTGCTCATTCACGCGGCACAGGGACAGGTGGCACGGTTGAGTGTGGCGGAGAACAAACGCCTGGCGCTGTTGGACCTGCTCGAGGAGTGCGTGTTCGTCACCGCGGCCGGGGAACTCGCCGATGTCTCCTTCAGCACCAGTGTTCAGGTTCCCGTGCTCTCCGATGTGGTGTCGATGACCCAGTGGAAGACGGCGCACTATTCCTTCCAGGCTCCGCTGCAGGCCGGCGCGATCCTCGCCGACGCGAGCGAGGCGACGGTGCGTGGCTTGAGTGAATTTGGTCGCAATATTGGTATTGCGTTCCAGTTGCGTGACGACATTCTGGGGGCCTTTGGTGCTGAAGACGAGACGGGCAAGAGCTCGACAAGCGACCTGCGCGAAGGCAAAATGACGCTGCTGATGTGCTCCGCGTTGCAGCGAAGCGATACCGACGAACTGGCGGGCATCCTGTCGCAGGCAGAGATCACCGCGTCGGATGCTGACCGGGTGCGGCAGATCCTGCAGAGCAGTGGCGCACGCGACTTCATCGAGGGCCTGATCACCGACTATGCGCATTTCGCCATTGCAGCGATCGACTCTCCGGCCATCCCCTCCAGCTTGCGCCTGCAACTCGAGGAAGTGGCGCACAAGGCATGCGACCGATCCGCATGACAATTCAGCGAACGGATGCCGCGAACGGCCTCAGCCTGTATTCTCACGCCGCGCATATGAGCTCGGCCGGGATCATCCGCGAGTATTCGACCTCCTTCGGAATGGCCACCCGCCTGTTGGGTCGGCAGATCAGGCCGCACATCGAGAACATCTACGGGCTCGTGCGCATCGCGGATGAGGTCGTCGATGGGGCGGCCGCTGCGGCAGGACTGGATGTTGACGCCCAGCGTGCCCTACTGGATGCTCTCGAAGTCGAAACCGAGACGACCCTGCAGACCGGATACAGCACCAACCTCACCGTGCACTCGTTTGCCGTCACGGCCCGCTCTGTCGGGTTCGGAGCAGAGCTGACCCGCCCGTTCTTCGCATCCATGAGACGTGACCTCGACCCCGCAGGCTTCACGGTCGACGAGGTGAGCGACTACATCTACGGGTCGGCAGAAGTCATCGGGCTCATGTGCCTGAACGCGTTCCTGGCCGGGGTTCCATGCGATTCCGACCAACGCGCACGGCTCGAGAGTGGTGCCCGGAGGCTGGGGTCTGCCTTTCAGAAGATCAACTTTCTGCGCGACCTTCGCGCCGACTGGCACGATCTGGGTCGAAACTACTTCCCGCACATCGATCCCGATCGCCTGACCGAAACACAGAAGTTGGACCTGGTTGCCGACATCGAGGCCGACCTCGACGCGGCGGCGGCGGTCATTCCGGAATTGCCACAGAACTGCCGCGTAGCGGTCGACGCGGCACACGGACTGTTTGCCGCGTTGACCCAGCGTCTGCGGGCAACCCCGGCAGCCGACCTGCTGGCGGCGCGCATTCGTGTCCCCAACGCAGGCAAGCTCGCGATTGTCATAGCGGCAACGATGCACGGACGGGCGCGTTGAGAGCGGTGAGCGACAAGAAAACAGCCGTCGTTATCGGCGGCGGCATCGCTGGCCTGGCAACCGCCTCTCTGCTGGCTCGAGAAGGACTCAACGTCACGCTGCTTGAAGCGCGCAGTGAACTCGGCGGTCGGGCGGGCAGCTGGGAGCGGGATGGTTTCCGCTTCGACACGGGGCCCTCCTGGTACCTGATGCCGGAAGTATTCGACCACTTCTTTCGCCTGCTCGGTACCTCCAGCGACGAACAGCTCACGCTCACCCGACTGGATCCCGGGTATCGCGTGTTCTTCGAGAAGCACTCTGACTCGGTGGATATCGCGGCCGACAGAGCCACGAACCTGCGGACTTTCGAGCGGATCGAACCGGGAGCGGCAGCCGCGCTCGAAAAATACCTCGACTCGGCACGAGATACCTACATCGTTGCGGTACGCCGTTTTCTGTACAGCACCTTCGCCTCGTTCCGAACCCTCCTCGTGCCTGATGTGCTGACGCGAACCGTTCGACTCGCCCGGCTGCTGCTGCAACCGCTCGATCGGTTCGTTGCCCGCGCGTTCACCGATAACCGCTTGCGCCAGATTCTCGGATATCCCGCCGTCTTCCTCGGATCGGCCCCGTCGATGACGCCGAGCCTCTATCACCTGATGAGCCACCTGGACCTCGAGGACGGTGTCTACTACCCGGATGGCGGGTTCACCGAGGTCATCGAGGCAATCGCGCGCCTCGCGGGCAACGAGGGGGTCGATATCGTCACCGGCGCTCGCGCGACCGCGATATCCACAAGCGTCACGCGCGGGCGCACCACCGTGACCGGAGTGCGGTACACCGATTCCACCGGAGTCGCGCGGCACGCAAACGCGGACATCGTGGTGTCGACGGCCGACCTGCACCACACGGAAACCGAGTTGCTCCCCGAAGCACTGCGCACGTATCCGGAGAAGTGGTGGGAGAAGAAAATCGCCGGCCCCGGAGCCGTCCTGGTGTACCTCGGGGTGCGTGGAACGCTGCCCCCACTCGCTCATCACAGCCTGTTCTTTACCGAGGATTGGGCCGAGAACTTCGGCCGCATCTTCGCCCAGCCGACCTCCGTTCCTGACCCCGCGTCAATCTATGTCTGCCGCCCGAGCGCAACGGATGGCGCGGTGGCACCGGCCGGGCACGAGAACCTCTTCGTTCTCGTTCCCGTACCGGCAGACCCGACGATCGGTGGGGGCGGAGTGAATGGTGAAGGTGACGCAATGGTCGAAGCCGTTGCCGACACGGTCATTGAACAGATCGCCGATTGGGCGGGCATTCCCGACCTGGCCGAGCGCATCGTGCTGCGGCGAACAGTGGGGCCGGCGGATTTCGAACGGGACCTGAACTCGTGGAAGGGCAGCGCGCTCGGCCCCGCGCACACCCTGCGTCAGAGCGCGTTCCTGCGTGGCAAGAACGTGTCCGCAAAAGTGGATGGTCTGTTCTATTCCGGCGGCACGACGGTTCCCGGGATCGGCCTGCCGATGTGCCTGATCAGTGCCGAACTTGTCATCAAGAGGCTGCGCGGGGATACCAGCACGCCGGCATTGCCGGAGCCGCTGTGAGCTTGAGCTACCTCGTGATTCTCGTGGTCGTGATCGGCTGCATGGTACTGATCGACAGGCGATACCGTCTCTTCTTCTGGAAGGATGCGCCGCGCGCGGCGGCGGTGCTGGTCATCGGGGTGGCGTTCTTCCTGGTTTGGGACCTGCTGGGAATTTATCTGGGAATCTTCTTCCGCGGTGAAACGAGCTTCATGACGGGCGTTCTCCTGGCACCGGAGCTGCCACTTGAGGAACCCCTCTTTCTTGCGTTCCTCTGCTACCTGATCATGGTGCTCATCGGCGGCATCGAGCCGGCTGTGAGCCGAGTCAGGGAGCGCCGATCGTGACCTATGCATGGTTGAGCCTGATCTTCCTCGTGGTCGCCGCCGTGGTGTTGCTGGCCGCACTCGGCTCGTGGCGGGCGTCGCGGCGAACCCTTCTCGTTCGGTGGCGGCTGCCTATCGTGGCCGCGGGGGTGGTGGTGATGATCCTCACCGCCGTTTTCGACAACGTGATGATTCAGAGCGGATTGATGGCCTATGCGTCGGGCACCACGTCCGGTCTCCTCGTCGGCGTTGCACCGGTGGAGGACTTCGCCTACCCCCTCGCCGGGTTGATCCTGCTCCCGTCGCTGTGGCTTCTCTTCGGGAGGCGAGGCGCAGATGAGCGCTAACCGCACCCGCCGGATCATGGGTGCGCTGTTCCTGGCGTCGCGTCCGGTCAGCTGGATCAACACCGCGTTCCCTTTCGCTGCCGTCTACTACCTGACCGTCGGGGAGATCGATGCGGCCCTCCTGGTCGGAACAATCTTCTTTCTGGTGCCGTACAACCTCGCGATGTACGGAATCAACGATGTATTCGATTACGAATCGGACCTGGCCAATCCGCGCAAGGGCGGTCTCGAAGGCGCCGTGCTGCAACGCGCCGATCACCGGTTGGTCCTGCAGGTCGCGGTACTCACCGCCGTTCCCTTCATCATCGTGCTGGTCCTGCTGGGCAACCCGCTGTCCTGGCTGGTTCTGGCCGTCAGTCTCTTTGCCGTTGCCGCGTACTCCGTTCCGGGACTGCGCTTCAAGGAGAAGCCATTTCTGGATTCGATCACCTCCAGCACGCACTTCGTTTCGCCGGCCCTCTATGGACTCGTGCTGGCCGGTGCGACCCTCACCTTCGAGCTGCTGTTGCTCTTGATCGCTGTCTTCCTGTGGGGGATCGCGAGCCACGCCTTCGGTGCCGTGCAGGATGTGGTGCCGGATCGGGCCGGCGGCATCCGCTCGGTCGCCACCGTCATGGGCGCTCGCTGGACGGTGCGCTTCGCCATGGCGGCGTGGGCCGTTGCCGGTCTCCTGATGCTCCCCACCACGTGGCCGGGGCCGCTGGCCGCCCTTCTGGTGCTGCCCTACATTGCCACCGCGATGCCATTCCGCTCCGTCTCCGACGAAGAATCGGAAGCGGCCAACCGTGGCTGGAAACGCTTCCTCTGGATCAATTATTCGGTGGGTTTCCTCATCACTTTGCTGCTGATTATTTATGTACGTGAAAGGCCTTGACCCTTCTATGACCGATCCAACTCGACGCCGTGACTGGAATCCACCGCGCTGGCTGCGAATTGTGCTGCCGGTGGTTCTTCTGATCATCTGGCTGACGGCCGCTGCCTTCGGCGGACCGACCTTTGGCAAGCTCTCCTCCGTGTCGAGCAATGATCAGGCCGCCTTCCTCCCGGCCAGCGCCGAATCCACCCGGGTGAACGAGGTGCAGCAGAAATTCACGGACTCACAGGCCATTCCCGCGATTGTGCTCTTCGTCTCCGACACCACGATTTCCCCGGCCGATCTCGCGTCCTACGCCGACGTGGGGCTGCAGCTCGGCGCGGTCACCGGGGTTCAAGCCCCGCAGGCGCCGGGCGCTCCCGCGGTGGTCGGACCGATTCCGTCGGAGGACGGCATGGCCGTCGAATTCATTGTGCCCATCAGCGACACGGAAGAGGTGGATACGGTTGTCGCCGACCTCCGTGCGGTCGCGGACGCGTCCACGACCTCGTCGACGACCGCCTATGTCACCGGTCCGGCGGGCCTCACGGCGGACCTGGTCGCCGCGTTTGCCGGAATCGACGGCCTCCTGCTCCTGGTGGCGGCCGGCGCCGTCTTCCTCATCCTCCTGCTGGTCTACCGCTCCATCGTGCTGCCGTTTCTCGTGCTGTTCACGTCGATCTTTGCACTGTCGGCCGCGATCCTGCTGGTGTACGCCTTCGCCAGCTGGGGGTGGATCCAGCTGAGCGGACAGAGCCAGGGCATCCTGTCGATCCTGGTGATCGGAGCGGCAACCGACTACTCCCTGCTTCTCGTGGCGCGGTACCGGGAAGCTCTCCGCCAGGTCGAGTCCAAGTGGGCGGCAATGGCACGCGCGTGGCGGGCGGCGCTCGAACCCATCGTGGCGTCCGGGGCGACCGTGATCATCGCCCTGCTCTGCCTGCTGTTCTCCGATCTGAACTCGAACCGGAGCCTGGGGCCCATCGCCGCGATCGGGATTGTCTTCTCGCTCTTCGCCTCGCTGACCCTCTTGCCCGTTCTGCTGGTTCTCTTCGGCCGCGTCGCTTTCTGGCCGTTCCGCCCGCGCGTCGGCACCGACGACACCCCCGCCCGGCACAGCGCCGTTGCGTCCTTTGACGGGCTGCAGGGTGTGCGGGGCCTGTGGGGACGGGTCGGAGGCCTCGTCGCGCGTCGACCGCGCGTCACCTGGGTCGCCTCCGTGCTGCTGCTCGTGGCCTGTTCGCTTGGCCTGTTGCAGCTGCAGGCGAACGGGGTGGCGCAGACCGACATCATCCTCACCCAGTCCGAAGCGGTCGACGGTCAAAAGGTGGCCGCTGAACACTTCCCCAGCGGTGCCGGAAGCCCGGTCGTCATCGTGACCGACCGAGGCAACGCGGATGCCACGCTGCGGGCCGTGGAGTCGGCCGACGGCGTCAGCTCGGCGGCGATCTACACCGGCAACACCGGCCCCGGCGCCCCGGCCGAGCCGGTCGTGAGAGACGGACAGGTGCTGATCAATGCCGTGCTCTCGTCACAGGCCGATTCCCAGACGGCCGAAGGTGTCGTACGCACCCTCAGGGAAGACCTCCCCGCGACGGATGCCGGTGTGCTGGTCGGCGGTGTGACCGCGATCGCACTGGACACCAACACGACCGCGCAAAGCGACCTCGTCAGGATCATTCCCATCGTTCTGCTGGTCATCCTGGCGATCCTCATGCTGCTGCTGCGTTCGATCGTGGCCCCGGTGTTGCTGGTGGCGAGCGTGGTCGTCTCCTATGCGGCCGCCCTCGGCGTGTCGGCAATCGTGTTCAATCACGTGTTCGACTTCCCGGGAGCGGATGCGACGGTGCCGCTGTTCGGCTTCGTCTTCCTGGTGGCGCTCGGGGTGGATTACAACATTTTCCTGATGACCAGGGTGAGGGAAGAGACGATGCGGATGGGCACGAGACCCGGAATCCTGCGTGGTCTTGCCATGACCGGGAGCGTCATCACCTCGGCCGGAGTCGTTCTGGCGGCCACGTTCGCGGCGTTGGCGGTGATCCCGATCCTGTTCCTGGTGCAGATTGCCTTCATCGTCGCATTCGGTGTGCTCCTCGACACGGTCATCGTGCGGTCTCTGCTCGTACCGGCCGTGTCCTATGACATCGGCCGTGCCATCTGGTGGCCGTCGAAACTCGGCCGGGACTCACTGCGCTAGGAGATTGATTCATGTCAAACGTTACGGCTCCCACCGTTTCCACCCGGCGCTGGGCCGGTCTGGTCTTCATTAGCATCGCCGTGGCGTTGATCATCGTTGATTCGACGATTGTCAACGTCTCGGTCCCGTCGATCGTGCGCGACCTGGACATCACCTCGACCCAGGTGCAGTGGGTGCAGGAGAGCTACACCCTCGTTTTCGCGGCCCTGCTGCTCGTCTTCGGAACGCTCGCGGATCGCTACGGCCGCCGGCGACTTCTGATCACCGGCATCAGCGTCTTCGCTGCGGCCTCCGTCCTCGCAGCCCTGGCCTCCTCCGGGAACGTACTCATTGGTTCCCGAATTCTTCAGGGCGTCGGTGGTGCCATGGTGCTGCCGACCACCCTGTCGTTGATCAATGCCACCTTCCGTGGCAAGGAACGTGGCTTCGCGTTCGCGATCTGGGGTTCGACCATCGGCGGCATGGTCGCGGTCGGTCCGCTTCTGGGCGGATGGCTGACCACGTACTACTCCTGGCGATGGGCGTTCGGCATCAACATTCCCCTCGCCGTGATCATCATCGTCGGGGTGCTCCTGTGCGTGGCGGAATCGAAAGACGCCGGCCCGCCGCGCCGCCTCGACGTTGTCGGTGCGGCCCTGTCCATCATCGCGAGCGCGTCCCTCGTCTTCGGCCTGATCGAGGGACGCAGCTACGGCTGGTGGCTCACCAACACCGCCCATGCTCCCGTCATCGGCACCTGGACGTGGCCGTTCGCGCTCTCACCGATCCCCATTACGGGTGCGGTCACCGTCGTGTCCGGCGCCTTGTTCATCTGGTGGGGCATCCGTCGTCAGCGCGCGGGCAAGAGCACGCTCCTGGCCTTCTCGCTGTTCGCGATTCCCTCGTTCCGAAACGGGAACATTGCAGCCATGATCGTCTCCCTCGGCGAATTCGGAATCATCCTGTCGCTGCCGCTCTGGCTGCAGAATGTGCTCGGCTACAACGCCCTGCAGACCGGATTCGTGCTGCTGGCACTGGCCATCGGTTCGTTTTTTGCCAGTGGAGTGGCGGGCGCATTCAGCCAGAAGGTGACGCCGGTCACCCTGGTACAGGTCGGAATTGCCGCCGAGATCCTGGGCGTCACCGGGCTCGGGCTGGCCATCGGCTCGACCGCATCGTGGGTCACCATCGTTCCGTTCCTCTTCGTGTACGGCATCGGGGTGGGCCTGGCCACGGCGCAGCTGACCGGAGTGGTACTCAAGGACGTGCCGGTGGACCAAAGCGGTCAGGGGTCCGGAACGTCCAGCACGGCCAGGCAGATCGGTTCGGCCCTCGGGATTGCCGTGCTCGGAACGATTCTCTTCACCTCGGTCGGGGCGTCCCTCGATACAAGGCTCGCCGATCAGTTCCCCGGGCTGCCAGAGTCCGCGCGAAGTCAGATCGTGGACACCGTGGTGGTCAGTGCCGGAGGGGCCATCCCCGGACTCGTGGAAGAGAACCCGGAGATCGGGAACGCCGCCAGGGACGCGTTCAGCGATGGCACCAGATACTCGGCGCTCGCCGCGGCCGGGTTCCTCGTCTTCGGTCTGCTTGCCACCCTTCGCCTGTCCGGTGCACGCCGGCCTGAGGACGTCGAACGTGTTCTCGAGGAAGAAACGGTCGACTGAGGTATCGCCCTAAACCTTGCGGAGCAGCACGGTGGAGACCAGGTGCGTCGGGTCCTTGCGCAGCACGAGCGTGGCCCGCGACCTGGTCGGGCGAATGTTCTGCAACAGGTTGGGTTCGTTGATGCTCTTCCAGATGCTGCGTGCCCGCGCTCGCGCCTCGTCTTCGGTGAGCGAGGCATAGCGGTGAAAGTACGACCTGGGGTTGGCGAAGGCGCCGCGCTGCAGTTTCAGGAAACGCTCCTCGTACCACCGGGCGATGTCCTGGGTGCGGGCATCCACATAGATGGTGAAGTCGAAGAGGTCACTGACGGCGAGGCCGTGTCCGGCCGCGGGCGGCTGCAGCACGTTCAAGCCCTCGACGATGAGGATGTCTGGCCGCCGCACCACGATCTGGGCGTCGGGCACGATGTCATAGGTGAGGTGCGAGTAGAACGGCGCCCGAACCTCGGTCGCACCGCTCTTGATGGCGCTCACGAAGCGCAGGAGGGCCCGGCGATCGTAGGCCTCCGGAAAACCCTTACGCTCCATCAGGCCTCTGCGAGCCAGTTCGGCGTTCGGAAAGAGGAAGCCGTCGGTGGTGACGAGCTCCACCCGGGGAGTGTCCTCCCAGCGTGCCAGCATCTCGCGCAGCAAGCGGGCAATCGTGGACTTGCCCACGGCCACTGAGCCCGCCACGCCGATCACGAAGGGCGTGCGTTGCGCTCTCTCACCGAGAAAGTCGCTCGTGGCCCGGTGCAGTTGCCGGGCCCCGGCGGCGTAGAGGTTGAGCAGCCGACTGAGCGGAAGGTAGACATCCGTGACCTCGCTGAGGTCAAGCGGCTCGCCGAGCCCGCGCAGTTGCACGAGTTCTGTCTCTTTCAGCGGCAGCTGGGTGGTGGGTGCGAGGGCCGCCCAATCGGCCCGGTCGAGTTCCACGAAGGGGGTAGCGTGACCGTTATTGCGCACGCTGAACATCGGATCGGACATTTGCCCAAGCTTAGTCCGACTAAAATCAACGCTATGTGCGGAATCGTGGGTTATGTCGGAGACAGTAAAAGCGTCGAGGTCCTTATGGGCGGTCTGCGCAGGCTTGAGTATCGGGGGTACGACTCGGCCGGCATCGCCGTGATCGACGATAATGGCGAGCTCACCACGGTGAAGCGCGCGGGCAAGCTCGCCGTGCTCTCCGACGAGCTCGCGGCGCACCCCATTGCGAACGGGCGCACCGGAATCGGACACACCCGCTGGGCGACCCACGGTGGCCCCACCGACGTGAATGCACACCCGCACCTCGGCGACAACGGCAAGCTCGCCCTCATTCACAACGGCATCATCGAGAACTTCGCGCCGCTTCGCGCCGAGCTGCTTGCCGAGGGCTTCACCTTCTTGAGCGAGACCGACACCGAGGTGGCGTCCGTGCTGCTCGGCCGCGAGTACCAGCGCGTCGGTGACCTCGCCGAGGCATTCCGTGCCGTGGTCGCACGCCTCGACGGGGCCTTCACCCTGCTCGCGGTGCACAAGGACCAGCCCGGCATCGTCGTGGGCGCACGCCGCAACTCCCCGCTGGTG